>DASZNR010000020.1:0-151431 GCA_035551175.1 Amycolatopsis sp.
CGGGAGGCGCGGGAGTTGCTCGCGCAGGCCCGGCAGGAGTTGCCGTTGGCGCGTAAGGCGTTGGCGGCCGGGGAGATCACCGAGCAGCACTTCACCGAAATCGCCCGGATCATGGCCCACGCCCCCGACTGGCTCACCCCCCACACCCACACCGCCACCGCAGAATCCCTGCTCACCGTCGCCACACAAGCCGCCATCGGGACCGTCCGCATAGGTTCACAAGGTCTGAGGTCATCACTCACGGCGCCCGTCCCGCCGAACCCCACCGACCGTGTCGGGCCGGAAACACCGATCTTGGAACAGTTTCCGGCGGCGAGCCGTGCTGAGTCGAGTCCGCGGACGGCCGAGATCCAAAAATCAGCGCGCGTGCCACGGCGCCAGAGAAAGAGGCTTTCCCGTCTCCAGCAACGATTTCAGATTGGACAGCACGGCCGCCCAGCCGCCGGAAACGTCGCGCTTCGCCTTCTCGTCGGCGAGGTCCGTGTGGGTCACGGTGAGGCGCACGATGCCCTCGTAAGCCTGGATGTCGAACGCCGCGCGCGAAGGCACCTGGTCCTCAGGGCCACGGGGGTCGAACCACGTGGTGACGAGTCGCTTCGGCGGCACCGCCTCGACGACCTCACCGCGTACGTCTTCGACGCCGGAACCGTCGGCACGCACGTGGGTCCATTGTGAACCCTGCTGCCAATCCGAAACGTTCCGGTGGCCCCAATATTGGGCCGTGATGTCGGGGTCGGTCAGCGCCTCCCACACGCGCTCGGGAGTGCTCTCGATGTAGGTGACGTAGACGAAACTCGGTTTGTCACTCATGGTTTCCTCTGCTCGGTGTTTGAGGGTGCTCAGTGCGCGCAACCGAGGCTGCTCGAACCGCCCCACCCACCGCTCCTGCATCTCGTGCAGCGGCACGGGGTTGAGGTAGTGCAGCTTTTCCCGCCCCCGTCGCACCACCGTGACCAGGTTCGCCGCCTCGAGAACCGCCAGGTGCTGCGTCGCCGACTGGCGCGTCATGTCGAGCCGGGCGCACAGCTCGTTGAGCGTCCGGCCGTTGTTCTCGCGCAGCTGATCCAGGAGGTAGCGCCGGGTCGGGTCAGCCAAGGCCTTGAAGACAAGATCCAGCTCCGGTTGCACACCCACAGTAAGGCAGGTATCAACTTGCATGTCAACCCGCGACATAGCATCAACTGGTGAACAGGTGGTTCTGGGCATGGGCGATCGCGGCGACAGCGAGTGGGGTGCCGTCGACTGCTCACGCGGTGGTCACGGGCGGCGATCCCCTGGCGGCAACGCGCGCGGCGGGCACACTGCTGCCCGGCGGCCGTCCCGGCGTCGTGCGGGGCGCGGTCGCGCACGCCGCGGTGTCGGCGTTCTGGACCACCGCGCTCGTGTACACCGATCGCCGGCGTGCGCTTTCGGTGTGGGACGGGATCACCGCGGGGGCGGTGATCGCCTTGCTGGACCTGGAAATCGCCGGTCGACGTCATCCCGCGATCCGCGCGCTGCCGCGGTGGCCGCAATGGTTCGACCACCTGGCGTACGGCGCCCTCACCGCGCTGGTACTCAAGGCAGCTCGGGTTTCTCCGGACCGTGGGGAGCGGAATCCGCCTCTTGGCATTTCGTGACGCGCGTGCGACATTACCCGCCAAGCAAGATCAGGCGCAGCCTCGCGGCACCGACTTACCTCAAGGATGGTGAAAGTGACCTGCGGCATGACCGCGCGGTGGGCCGGAGTCGACATCGGCGGGTCGAAAACACTGGTCGTCGTGTGCGACGACGAAGGGCGGGAGCTGGCTTCGGCGTCGACGGACACGGGGGCACACCTCGGCGGCCAGGCGATTCTCGACCGCGCGGCCGCGCTGGTGACATCGCTGGTGCCCGCCTCGGAGCTGGCCGGCGTGGGCGTCGGGGCGGCGGGGGTCGTCGACCCGGAGACCGGAACGATCGTGGTCACCGGCGACTCGTTCACGGGCTGGGCGGGCACAGCCGTCAACGCCGGCCTTTCCACGCGGCTGGGCGGTGTGCGAGTGACGACCGAGAACGACGTGAACGCCTTCCTGCTCGGCGAATTGGCCCCGTCGGACCGGCACGTGCTCGGCGTCGCGCTGGGGACCGGGGTCGGCGGCGCGCTGTACGTCGACGGCCGGCTCCTGCACGGTGGCGGCACCGGCGCGGGCGAGATCGGGCACGTCGGCACCTACGGGCCGGCACCGTGCACCTGCGGTCAGGCCGGGCATCTGGAGGCCTACGCGTCCGGCCGGGCGCTGGCCCGGCGCTACGCGCTCGCGACCGGGCGGGAACTGCGCGCGGAAGCCGTGGCCGAGGCTGCGCTGAGGGGCGACGAAGCCGCGCTGACCGTGTTCACCGACGCAGGACGGTTCCTGGGCGAGGCGATCACCCACGCGTGCGGGCTCCTCGGCATCGCGACCGCCGTCGTCGGCGGTTCGGTGACGAATTCGTGGGCGTTGCTGGACCCGCCGATGCGGGCGGCGCTGCTCGCGCAGCCACTGCTGTCGGGATCACCCGTGGAGGTCCGGCTCGCCCGCGGCGGCGCGAAAGCCGTGGCGCTGGGCGCGGTGGCGCTCGCGCGTTCGTTCCGTCCTCAGTAGACGGTTGCGGGCCGCGCTACGCTGAGGGGGACCTTGGGGGTTCATCATGCGCGCAGAGCTGGACAAGAAGGCCGACCAGGTGTCGGCGATGTTCGACCAGGTGGCCGAGGGTTACGACCGCACCCGCTCGGTGCTGTGGTTCGGCCAGATGGGCCGGTGGGGCCGCGCGGTGGCGCGGGCGCTGGACCTGCGGCCGGGGCAGCGAGCACTCGACGTCGCGTGCGGCACGGGCACGTCGGCCCGCGCACTGGCGCGGCCCGGCGTGGAGGTGGTGGGCTGCGACTTTTCGCCCGGCATGCTCGCGGTGGCGCGCCGGCGGGTGCCGGAGCTGCGGTTCGTGCCCGGAGACGCGCTGGATCTCCCGTTTCAGGACGGTTCCTTCGACGCGGTGACCATTTCCTTCGGCCTGCGCAACGTGAACGACCGCGTGCGCGCACTGGCGGAGATGCACCGCGTGGTGCGGCCGGGCGGACGCGTGGTCGTCGCGGAGTACAGCCACCCGGAGTCCGCGCTGACGCAGGCCGCCTTCCAGACGTATCTGCGGAAGGTGGCGCCACGCATCGCCCGAGCGCTGAGCACCAACGCGCCGGCGTACGACTACCTCGCCGATTCGATCCTCGCGTGGCCCACGCAGGCCGAGCTGGCCGCCGACCTGCAACGCGCCGGCTGGGCTCGCGTGGAGTGGCGTGACCTCACCGGCGGCGTCGTCGCCTTGCACCGTGGTTACAAGGACCGCGGGTTCGAGGACCGCCGGAGCTAGGTTGCGTCACCGATCTGAACCTCGGCGCGACCGGCGGTAGGGTCGGGCCGTCGGCGTTCGGAGGGCGCCGGCGGGTGCTGTGCGACGGAGCACACGGTAGGCGTCCCGTGCCTGCTGACACACGCCCATTTGGTCTATACCATTGGGAGGGTCAGTGATCCACTACGATGCGATGGTCCCGGATCACGGCGGCGCAGCCCACAAGGGGGATCACATGCCCGCCATCAGGCGAAACATCGTGCCGCTCAGGTACTCCGACCCGAGCGTGGTGGCCTACGTCCGCACTCCGAGCGACTGGCTCGTGTCCAACTGCGGCTGGATCCGCGGCCGCGAAGGCGTGCTGCTCGTCGACACCTGCGGCACCGAGCGCGACACCCTCGACCTCGTCACGGACGTGCGGAAGTACTCGACCGTCGAGATGCCGCTGACCCTGGTGCTCACCCACGCTCACGGCACGCACCACAACGGCGCCGGCGTGGCGCTGCGTAACGGCGGCCGGATCCTCGCCGCCGCATCGGCCGTGGCGGCGGTACGCGCCGGCCCGCAACGCTACGAGGACACGTTCACCTGCACGACGTGGGGCGCCCTCGAAGCGCCGGAGCCCGACGCGGTGCACGCGGTCACCGCGCCCCGCGAGGTCGATCTCGGCGGGGTGGTCGTGGAGGTCGTGCCGTTCCCCGGCGTCGCGCACACGGCCGGTGATCTGGTGGCGTTCGAGCCCCGCACCGGCACGCTGTTCACCGGCGACCTGCTGTCGGTCGGGTCCACACCGCTCGCGATCGACGGCTCGGTGCCGGGCTGGCTCGACGCACTGCACTGGCTGGACAAGACGTTCCCGACCGTCCGCACGTTCGTGCCCGGGCACGGTGGCCTCAGCCACCCCGGTAGCTTCCCGGTGGCCGTGTTGCGGACCTACCTCAACTGGCTGCTCGACGCGACCGCGTCCGCCGGCCCACCGGACTTCGACGGCCTGGCCGCGATCGCACGCCGCCGCTGGCCCAAATGGACCAACCCCGAGCGCCACATCGGCAACCTGATGCGCGCCCACGCCGACCAGCACGGCAGCGAGCTTCCGACACAAAACGCGCTTCGCGCGATCCTCGACTCCGCGGGCGGCAAGATCGACCTCGACGCGCGACTGGGCCGGTAGTCGGCTGCCGGCGGCGCGGCGACCTGCCCCGCGGCCGCCGCGCCCGGCTCACGCGAGGAACTTCTTGAGGTCGTCCAGCACGTGGTCGGCGCCGATCGGGCCGAGGCCCAGGAACCAAACCTCGTCGTCGACCTGGATGGCGTGGGAGCTCTTGACCGCGGACAGGTCCTTCCACAGCCCACTACTGGTGACGGCGACCTGGTCGGGGCTGGGACCGGCGCCGTAGCTGGAGTAGAAGATCCAGTCGGCGTCGGCTTCGTCGATGCGTTCCTTCGAGATCTGCGTGGCGAGTTCGTCGATGTTCTGGTTCGCCGGCCGCTTGAGGCCCACGTCCTTGAGGATGACGCCAATGAAGGACTTGTTGCCGTACAAGCGGATGTTGCCGTTGAGGAACCGCAACAGGGAGATCGTCGGGTCGCCCTTGACCTCGGCCTTCACTTCATTGGCCTTCTTCTGGTAGGCGTTGAGCGCCGCGACGGCCGCGGTTTCCTTGCCCAGTGCGGCACCGACGAGCAGGAAGTTCTCCTTCCACGGGAATCCGGGGCGGATGCTGAACACCGTCGGCCCGATTTCGACAACTGCGGGTACAGGTCGTTGGCGCGCAACTTGCTGCCCAGGATCAGATCCGGCCGGAGCGCGGCGATCTTCTCCAGGTTCAGGTTGTTGATGTCGCCGATCGTCGGAATGCCCTTGACGCGGTCGCTCAGGTAGCTCGGCACGCCGGTCTGCCCGGCGGTCGTGGCCATGCCGACGGGGGTGATGCCGAGCGCGAGCACGTCGTCGAGTTCGCCGCTGTCGAGCACGACGACCCGCGTTGGCGCCTTTTCGATCTTCGTCTTGCCCAGCGCGTGGGTCACGGTGCGCGGGAAGACACCGGGGCCGACGTCGGCGCCGAGCTTCGCGGTTTCGGCGTCGGCGGTGGCGAACAGCCGGCCACCGGCCGCGACGTTCTTGTCTCCGACGCCCGACGTCGTGGGTTTGGCAGGCTGGCCGCAGGCGCCAAGGAGCGCGGCGGCGGCGAGTAGGCCGGTCACCTTGAGCCATGCGGCGGTCCGTCTTGGCATGAGGGTCCCTTCTAGGATTCGGCGAGCTCCGTGGTGGGGGTGGCGGTGCGCCGGCGGCCGATCGGGACGACCATGGGAGTGCCGGACACGGGATCGGTGATGATCCGCGACGGCATGCCGAACACGTCCTCGACGAGCTCGGCGGTGAGGATGTCGGCGGGCGCGCCTTCCGCCGCGATGGAGCCGCTTTTCATGGCGATCAAGTGATCGCCGTAGCGAGCCGCGAGGTTGAGGTCGTGAAGCACGATCACGACGGTGGTGCCGTCGGCGTGGTTGAGGTCCGCGACGAGGTCGAGCACCTCGACCTGGTGGCTGATGTCGAGGAACGTCGTCGGCTCGTCGAGCAACAGCAACGGGGTGCGCTGCGCGAGCGCCATCGCGATCCACACTCGCTGGCGCTGCCCGCCCGAAAGCTCGTCGACGGGCCGGCTCGCGAGCTCCACGGTGTCGGTGGCCAGCATCGCGCGCGCCACCGCGTCTTCGTCTTCGGAGTTCCAACGCCGGAACACGCCCTGATGGGGGTACCGACCCCGGCCGACGAGATCGGCGACCGTGATGCCCTCCGGCGCCGTCGGCGACTGCGGCAGCAGTCCCAGCATCTTCGCGACATCCTTGCTGCGCAACGAGTTCAGTCGCTGGCCGTCGAGGAAGACCGCGCCGGCCGAAGGCGCGAGCAGCCGCGCCAGACCACGCAGCAGCGTCGACTTCCCACACGCGTTGGTCCCCACGATCATCGTGACCTTGCCCTGCGGGATGCGGACCGAGAGGTCTTTCACGACGGTGACCGGACCGTAGCCGAGCTCGAGGCCTTCGGTGTGCAGTGTCGGTGTCACGATCTTCCTCTCAGACTCGGCCTGCCCGGTTGGCCGTGGCGAGCAGCCACAGCAGGTACGGCGCGCCGACTGCCCCGGTCACGACACCCACCGGCAGCTGAGCGCCGAGCAGGTGCTGCGCGGCGAAGTCGCCGATCAGGGTCACGAGCGCCCCGGTGAGCGCGGGCGCGACGAGGCCGGCGCGAGCGCCGCCCACGAGCCGCGTCGCGATCGGGTTCGCGACGAACGCGACGAACGCCACCGGGCCGGCCGCAGCGGTCGCGAACGCCGTGAGGGCGGCGGCCACGAGGAGCAGCAGCAGGCGCACACGTTCCACTCGCAAGCCGAGCCCGGCCGCGGTCTCGTCACCCAGCTGCAGGCCCGTGAGTGAACGAGACAGCGCCAGCGCGGCGGGCACCAGCACCGCGAGCGCGATTGCGACCGGCAGTGCCTTGTCCCAGCTCGCGCCGTTGAGGTTGCCGGTGAGCCACACCAGTGCCTGCTGGGCGAGCGTCACGTCGGACCACGTCATCAGGTACGACACGATGCTCGTGAGCACCGCGCCGACTCCGACGCCGATGAGCACGAGCCGGTAGCCGTTCACTCCCCCACGGCGGGCCAGCACGTAGATGACCGCGCCGGTGATCAGCGCGCCGCCGAGCGCTGCGGCCGACAGCACGGCACCGGAAACCCCGAACAGCTCCAGGCAGATCACCGCGGCCGCGCTGGCACCCTGCGTCACCCCGATCACGTCGGGGCTGGCCAGCGGATTGCGCAGCAGACGCTGGAAGAGCGCGCCGCCGAGTCCGAACGCGACACCCACGAGCACCCCGGCGACCGCGCGCGGCAGACGCAGTTCCGTGACGACGTAGGCACCGGCGCCCGTGCTGTTACCTGTGCTGGCACCGAAGAGGATGCCCGGGAGATCCCCCAGTGGCACGGTGAAGTCGCCGACCGCGAGCGACAGTGCGAACGCCGCTACGAGCACGAGGAACAGCACGAGTGACACGAGCCGCGCGCGCGTCGCGCCGCGGCGGCGGGCGGCTCGCACGGCCCGGCGCGCCTCGGGCAGCCCCGCGGTCAACCTTCACCAGCTTCCGGCGGCGTACCAGCACGATGAACGCCAGCGCGCCGATCACCGCCGTCACCACGCCGACCTGCACCTCGGCCGGGCGCGCGATCACGCGGCCGACCACATCGGACACGAGCAGCAGCAACCGCGCCATCAGCGCGGAATACGGCAGCAGCCAGCGGTGATCCGGCCCGGTGAACAGGCGCGCGACGTGAGGCACGGTGAGGCCCACGAAAGCGATCGGTCCGGCGATGGCGGTCGCGGATCCACAGAGGACGACCACGGCGAGCGCGCAGATCACCCGCGCCACCGGCACGTTCTGGCCCAGCGCGCGGGCGGTGTCCTCCCCCGAGCGCGAGCGCGTTCAGCATCCGAGCGGAAATCAGCGCGCGCACGAGGCCGACGGCGATGAACGGGATGGCCTGCGTGATAGTCGTGGCGTCGCGGCCGGTCAAGGAGCCGACCTGCCAGAAGCGGTACTGGTCGAACGTCGTCGCATCGGTGAGCAGCAGTCCGCTCGTCACGGACTGGAGTGCTGCGGTCACCGCGGCGCCCGCGAGCGCGAGTTTCACCGGCGTGGCGCCGACCCGACCGAGCGCGCTGATGCCGTACACCACGATCGCGGCGAGCGCGGCGCCGAGAAAGCCGAACCAGACGTATCCGGTGACGCTGGTGATACCGAGCGTACTGATACCGAGCACCACGAACAGGGCAGCGCCCGCGTTCACGCCCAGCAGCCCCGGGTCGGCCAGCGGATTGCGCGTGGTGCCCTGGATGATCGCGCCCGACAGTCCCAACGCGACACCCGCGAGCACCCCGGCGAGCGTGCGGGGCAGGCGCAATTCGCGCACCACCAGATGATCCGGGTTCGCGGCGTCGTAGTGGAACAGGGCGTCGAGCACAGTGCCCAACGACAGGCCGCGAGCGCCGACGGCGATGCTCAGCCCCACGGCGAGCACGAGCGCGGCCACGAGCACCACGAGCCCCGCCGTCAGCGCAAGACTTCTCGGACGGGGGCGGTCGGCCACGGATCGGTTACCTTTGCTCGCCAGGTCATTAGGCTTGGCTACCTCACCTCCCGAGCACCGCCGCTGTCGTGTGGCGATCACCACCTTCGCCGTCTGTCATCGCCACTACACCGTGCGCTGATGACGATCTCGACGAACCGGCCGAAAACCGAAAGGGGGTCCGTCACCGCGGTGACGGGCCCCCTTTCGCGGAGCTCGGTTCAGGCATTCGCCTTCTTGCGGCCCGCGCGTTTACGGGCGGGCTTCACCGGCACTTCTTCCTCTTCGATCTCGTCTTCGCGCTCCTCGAACGCCTTCACGATCTCGGCGGGGAGCCGGCCGCGGTCGGAGACCCGGAAGCCGTTCTCCTCGGCCCACTCCCGCATGAGGCGGTTGCGCTCGCGGTCGGCGGCCGACGACGTCGCGCGCGGCGCCTGCCCGGCGACCATCCGCACCTTGCGCCCGCCCACGCGCCGTGACGCGGCAACGTAGCGCGCGAGCTCATCACGCAACGCGGCGGCGTTCTCTTCGGAGAGATCGATCTCGTAACTCACACCGTCGAGGCTGAAGGGGACGGTCTGATCGGCAATGCTGCCGTCGATGTCGTCCACCATCTCGACGTGAACCTTCTGCGCCATGGTTCGTCGTACCTTCACCTTCTACAGGACGTGCTTGGGGGAACCATATCGTGTCGACTAATACCGGGCGGCGCTGGACGCCCATTCCTGTCTGGTCAACGCGTACTCGACATCGCCGTGTTCCGCGCCTTCCAGGTATTCGGGCCACTCGAGGAAGAACGTACGCACCAGCTTGAGGCCCGCCTTCTCCAGTACCCGCCGGGAACGGGTGTTGATCGTCATCGTCCTCGCGACGACCCGTTCGGCACCCAGTTCCCCGAATGCCTTCGAGACCACCGTCCGCAGTCCTTCGGTCGCCAATCCGCGGCCCCACACCGCCGGAAACAACCGATATCCGACTTCCGTTCCGGCGCCGTCCAGACCCCGGCTCACCGCGGGCCGCACCGAGAACCAGCCCACGAATTGCCCGGTCGTCGAATTTACCGCGGCGAAACAACCGTGTCCCCTTGGCCCGTCGCGGTATTCGGCGAGCCAGGCCCGGAGCGTGCGCGTCACCGTGACTTCAGGCGGCACCGGCCGCCCGTCATCGACATAGCGCATCACCTCGCTATCACCGTGCAGCGCCGCCAGCGCTTCGCCGTCTGCTGGCGTGAACGGGCGCAACCGTAGTCGCTCCGTTTCGGCCCACGTCGACATGGCGGCGATTTGACCAGCGCGGGCCCCGTTCGCGCAAGAGGCATTTTCTCCCCCCGTGATCTCACGGGCCCGCCGGCGGGTTCGGCGTCCCCCGGAACGGCCGAAGGCCACCGGGTGCGAACCCGGTGGCCTTCGGATCGAATGTGAGCTCAGCTCTCAGTGATGACCGTTCTCGACGACCGCGCCCGTCTTCGGGTCCAGCGGAAGCTTGCCCGCCTGCGGCCTCTTGAAGTTGAACATGTTCCACAGGCCGCCGGCCCGCGAATCGAACGACGAGTCGCCGACGCGCCCGGTGAACCAGTTGTCCTCGATGAATTGCAGCACCGAGGTCTGGTCCGTGCGGGTGTGGTCGACGAAGTTCACCTTGCTGTAGGGCGAGATGACCAACAGCGGCAGGCGCGGGCCGTAACCACAACGGTCCGCGTACTGGCCCAGTGTGGTCTTCGTGCCCGTGCAGACCGACTGGTCCTGAGAGGCGTCCTGCGACCCGGTGATGATGCTGGACTTCTGGTGGTCGTACCAGCCGTCCGAGTCGTCGTAGGCGAGGACCACCGCGGTGGAGCGCCAGTCGGGCGACTGCTGGATCTGGTTGATCTCGTCGACGACGAACCGCTGCTCGTCGAGCGGGTCGGAGTTGGCCGCGTGTGCGTCCTCGTAGGCCGGGGCTTTGAGGAAGCTCACCGCGGGCATCGAACCGGCCTTCAGCGACTCGTTGAAGTCGCTGATGTCATACTGGTGGTTGGCCTGGTCGGTCTGGCCGATGGCCTGCACCGAAGACGGCGGGAGGTGCTTCGGGTTCGCCGTCGACTTGTAGTACTGGAACGGCTCGTGGTGCGGGCTGTAGTCCGTCACCGGGATCCCGCCGACGTTCTCGTGCTGCGCACCGCAAACCGCGAACCCGTTCTGGGTGCCGGTCGGCCTGAAGCCGCCCTGGAACCAGCCCCAGGTCACGTGGCGCTGGTTGAGCAGGTCACCGATGTTCTTGCCCTGCATCGCGGCGAGGTTGTCGGTGGCGGTGTGGTTCTTGTCGGAGCAGTCGTCCCACGCCGGGTCCGGGTCGTTGATGACCGTGCCGACTCCCTCGGCGTCGGGCGAGGCGACTGCGTAGGAGTCCGAAGTCGGCTGGTGCGTGACCGACGTGACCGCCTGGACCCCGTGCGTCTGACCCGAGATCAGGTTGATCGCGCCGGGCGTCGAGGGGCCGAAGTTCGTGTTGTAGGAATTGTCGCTCAGCGAGTAGTTCTGGGCGTAGTTCCACATGCCGGTGACGGTGTTGCCGTCGTAGTAGTCCATGACCAGGCCCGGCTCGCCGAAGAGGATCGGCTGGCCCGTGCATTTGTCGGTCTCGGTCTTTTCGACGAACTTGTCCATCTTGCCGCCGTCGAACGCCGCCTGCTCAGCACCGTACGCGTGGTTCTGGTCGCAGGTCAGCGCCTGGCCGGGGCCGAGGCGCTTGGGGTCGTAGGCGTTCGGGTTGTCGGTCAGCAGCCGGTTGCCGAGGCCGTTGACCTTCGGAGTTTGCTTGGCGGCCTGGAACGGAGTGCCGTCCTGGTTGGTCGCGTTCGGGTACGTTCCGAAGTAGTGGTCGAACGAAATGTTCTCACCGAAGATCACCACGACGTGCTTGATCGGGGTGAGCGTCGGCATCCACGACGCGGGAAGGGCGTGCAGCGGCCGCGCGTCCGCCGAACCCGCCGCGGAGCCGGTGACGATGGCCAGCGCCGCGGCCGAAGCGATCGCGCCGGCGCCGAGCAGGCGCCGCGAGCGGCGCCGCCGTCTGCCGATTCCTTTGTCCACTGGGGAATCCTCCTGATCTCAGTGCTCTGGTGGGAACTGCGACTTCTCGGGAAACACCACGGGTCAGGTGAGCATCGCCCGGCCGTAGTGGTCGTCGGAGCCGGTCACCCCTGGCAGCGCCAGGAAGTAGCCGCCTCCGAACGGGGAGATGTAATCGACCAGCGGCTCGTCGACGAGCCGCTTCTGGACCGCCTCGAACTGCCGCTCGAGGTCCTGCTGATAGCAGGTGAAGATCAGGCCCATGTCCACGTTGCCGTTGCTGTCCACGCCGCGGTCGTAGTTGGCCGAGCGGCGCAGGATCCGGCTGGAATCCGTCTCCGGTTTCCGGGGGTTCGCCTTGCGGATGTGGCTGGTGAGCGGGATGACGGTGCCGATGGGGTCGTCGGCGTAGTGCGGCACGTCCTGCTCGTTCGCGCCGTCGAGGGGCGCGCCCGTGTCGCGGCGGCGGCCGAAGATGTTCTCCTGCTCGGTGAGCGACACTCGGTCCCAGAACTCGACGAGCATCCGGATCAGCCGCACCACCTGGTAGCTGCCGCCCTCGGTCCACGCGGGTTCGCCGTCATCCGCCCCGTTGCCCTTGCCGAGCCACACGAGCCGGTCGTATTCGGACTCGACGGGGTTGGCGATGCCGTCCTTGAACCCCATGAGGTTGCGCGGCGTACCGGACGGGCGCGGCGGCGAGGAGAACCCGTTGATCTTCCAGCGCAGCTGCATGCCGCCGCGGGTGGCGCGAGTGATGTCGCGCAGCGCGTGGAGCACCGTGTCGGTGGATTCGGCCGAGAGCGTGAGTGAAAGATCGCCGTGGCACTGGGCGTCGTCGAGGGAGTCGTTGGGGAACATCGTCATCGGCTTGAGCTTCTTCGGCTTCTTCGCCGCGAGTCCGAACCGGTCGTCGAACAGCGACGAGCCGACACCGAGCACCACGCCAAGGCCGCCGGGCGGTACGACGGGGCCGAGCACGCCCGAGTCGGCGGGCGGGGCGGTGATGCCGAGCGCCGGTGGGGCGCCGCCCCTGGTCAGGAACCGCGCGCGGTCGGTGATCTGCCTGAACAGGTCGGTGAGCTCGGCCTTGTTCGCGGCGGTCACGTCGAACGACGCAACGACGCACTGCGCGGGCGACCGGCGCACGATCGCCGCTTGGTGCGGGCCGTGGAACGGCACGGTGTCGGGGTCCGGCCCGGCGGCGCTCGCGGCGACCGTGCCCACCCCGGCGCCCGCGACGGCCGTCAGTCCCGCGCCGACCACGGTGCGGCGCAAGAACGTGCGACGGGAGGACTCGGCAGGCTCCTGCACGGTCACGAAACCCTCCTGGGCTCGGCGATGGCCGCGATCGGGGCGAGCCGCTCGGTGAGCTCGCTGACGGCGGCGTTGATCTTTTCCCGCTGCGCCCGCGAAAGCGTGGTCACCGGCGGCCACGATCCGTCGGGGCGGCGGACGGCGTCGAGCGTCGCCTCGGTGCGTGTCATCCAGCTGTCCACTTGGGACAGCGCCGGGTACCGCGGAGCGAGCACGGGGCGCAGGACATCGAGCACGGTCTGCACACCGTCCAGGTTCGCGCGGGCGGTGGCGAGGTTGGTGCCGCTGCCGTAGTCGGTGTTGCCGGTGAGTTCGAACTGCAGGGCGTTCTCGACGATCTCGTGAGCTCGCAGGCCGAGGTCGTTCGGATCGACCTGGCTCTGGGGGAAGGCGGTGCGCAGGTTCCGCACGTCCGTGGCGAGCCGGTCGGCGACGCCGCCGAGCGAACGCAGGTCTTCGTTGTGCCACAGGCCGTATTCGAGGCGGTGGAAGCCGGTGAAGCCCGAGTCGGCAGTGCCGCCGGGCAGGCCGGCGGTGGTGCCGTTGATCGCACGGTCGGAGTCGCCGAACGCGTCGTACGCGGCGCCCAAGCGTTCGTAGGTCAGGTGCGCGGTCAGCCACGCCTTCTCGCTGCCGGCCCGGTCGCCGCCGTGTACGGCGTCCGTGAGGGCGCCGACGTCGGTGGCCAGCTGGTCGAGACCTTGCGTGACCTTGGCTTCGTAGACCTTGAGTGGGCCCAGCAGGTCGTTCTGCGTCACGGGCGCGACGCCGGGGCCGCGGTCGGTCCCGCCGTGAACCGTCGTCGTGGGACCCACGATGGCGGCGGAGTCCTCGGGGAGGCATCGGAAAGCGTAGGGGCCGTTGCCCAGCGTCACCGACATCGGCCGGGTCGTGCCGGTGCCGAGTCCTTCGACCTCGCCGTAGATCACCCCGCTCACCGGGTCGATCAAGTCCACTTCGGACGTGACGGCGCCGGTGTTGTGCAGGCGAAAGGTCTGCGGCCCCGGCTTGGGGTCCGTCCAGCCCTGACCACAGGCGGAGCGGGAGATCTGGATCTCCGGATCCTGTGCAGAGGCGCCGTCGGGCCACACCGCGAACGCCGTCACCACAGCCCCGACAACCACCGCCACGCCGGCGGCCCCGACCACCCAGCGGGTACGCACAGACCCCGGCACGCCCACACTCCTGCCCCTCGTTCGGACTACCGGGAGGGAATTATGCGTGCGGAAAGTGAAGAAACAGGAGCCCCTCGGGCGCCATCACCGTGGAATTCACCAGGACTTCAACCTGGAAGCTCGCAAAGCGGATATCACCGGTCAAACTGACTGTCGCTGTTCGATCGTTGTGTGGTCGCGGGCGATGCGTTCGCCGGTGCGGTGCAGAAGGGTGCGAGCGTCCGCCATGCAGCGCTCCGGGTCGGGTTCCAGGTCGGCGAGGGCGTGGACCGCGGAGAAGCCGGCCGCGCGCCATTCTGGGGCGGTCAGGAGGCAGCGACCGGCGACGGCGACGGTCGGGCGCCCGAGCGCGGTCGCGGCGCGCAGGACCCCGATGGGCGCTTTGCCGTGCAGGGACTGCGGGTCGAGGGACCCTTCGCCGGTGAGGATCAGCCGGCTGGTGCGGGCGGCGTCGGTGAAACCAAGGAGGTCGAGCAGCAGCTCGATGCCCGGGCGGACGCGCGCACCGAGCGCGGCCACCGCGGCGAAGCCGACCCCACCGGCGGCTCCGGCACCCGCGGTGGCCGCGTGGCCGGGGTCGAAAAAGGACGCCCACCGCCGTAGGCCGGCTTCCAGCACCCGAATGTCTTCCGGGCTCGCGCCCTTCTGCGGCCCGTAGACCGCCGCCGCGCCGAACGGGCCCAGTAGCGGATTGTCGACGTCGCACGCCAATTCGAGCTCGAGTGCGGGCAACCCCGATAGATCCACAGTGGACACCGAGGTCAGTCCACCGGGACCGACCGTGGCGCCCGCCGAATCGAGCACCCGCGCACCGAGAGCCATGAGCATTCCGGCACCACCGTCCGTGCAGGCGCTGCCCCCGGCACCCAGCACGATCCGGCGGGCCCCGGCGGCACGGGCGGCCGCGATGAGCTCGCCCGTGCCGTGGCTCGACGCGGTCACCGGTGCCGGCCGCCCACCCGGGAGGCGGTGCAGGCCGGATGCCTCGGCCAGCTCGACGACCGCGACGTCGCCGCGCAGCGCGAAAAACGCCGTGATCCGCCGGCCGGTCGGGCCGCTCACGCGCACCGGCACCCGGCGGAAGCCCGCGGCGACCGCGGCGGCCACCGTGCCCTCACCGCCGTCGGCCACGGGAAACTCCCGCGCCGCAAGGCCGGCCGCGCGCAGGCCACCGGCCAGCGCCGAAGCGACCTGCGCGGCCGTGAGCGACCCCTTGAACTTGTCCGGCGCCACCAGCACGGTCACGAAGCCGCCCGAAACGCCCGCCAGTCCCCGATTTCCGTGATGTCCCGCAGCTGCACGTGCGACGTCTGCGGCCGCCGCAGCAGCATCGCGAACGCCGAGCTCCCGTCCGCCAGCTCGATCACGCCCAGTTCGAGCTCGGGTGGTTCGGCCGGCAGCACGCGGTCGCGCAAAGCGTCGAGCGTCAGGTCGTACACCTCGCCCGCCACGGCCCCACCGCCGTGCGCGACCGGGACGAGCGCGGGGCACTGCCCGCCGACGGAATAGAAGCGATACTTCGGCGCGGTGTTCGTCGCGGCGACGAGCGGAGCACCGTCGAGGAGGTGGTGCAGCGGTTCGCCGCGCATGGCGCCGCCGTTGAAGAACATGAGTGCCACAACAAAATCCTTTCCCGGCAATCCCAGCAACCCCTACAACACGGCCTTCACGACGTCCACTCCGAAGTAGACGGTGAACACGAGCGCCAGCACCGTGAGGATCCAGCCGGCCTCACTCCACTTGCCCTTGCACGTCTTGATCAGCACGAACGCGATCAGGCCTGCGCCAACGCCGTTGGTGATGGAGTACGTGAACGGAATCAGCGCCACCGTCAGGAACACCGGGATCGTGTAATCGGTGTCCTGCCAGGGAATGTTGCGACACTGCGCCACCATCATCCCGCCGATCACCACGAGCGCCGGAGCCGCGGCCTGCGCCGGGACGATGCCGGCGATCGGGGTGAACAGCAGCGTCGCCGCGAACAACAGGCCGGTGACGACGCTCGCGAGCCCCGTCCGTGCGCCCTCCCCCACACCGGCCGCCGATTCCAGGAACACGGTGTTCGGCGAGGAACCGGTGAGCCCGCCGGCGATCGCGCCCGCACCGTCGACGAGCAGGATGCGGCCCATCTTCGGCACACGCCCGTCCTTCGACAGCCCGGCCTCGGCCGAGACGCTCGTGATCGTCCCCATCGCGTCGAAGAAGCCTGAAAGCACCAGCGTGAACAGGAAGATCGTCGCCGTCAGCGCGCCCGCCGAAGCGAACCCACCGAACAGATCGATGTGGCCGAGCAACCCGAAATCCGGTGCCGCCACCACGCTGTGGGGCAGCGTCGGAGTCGTCAATCCCCAGTGGCCGACGCCGAACCCGTCGTGCAGCACGACGCCGAGCACAGTGGACACTGCGATGCTGATCAGCACCGCGCCCGGCACCTTGCGCGACATCAGCACGGTCATCAACAACAGCCCGAAGCAGAACACCGCGATCGGCCAGCCGTCGAGGTGCCCGTCGAGCCCGAGCCGCACGGGCACAGTGGAGTTCGCGGCGTCCGGTGTCCGCGTCACGAACCCGGCGCTCACCAGCCCGACGAGCGCGATGTACAGCCCGATCCCCACGGTGATCGCCATTTTGAGCGGGCCCGGGATCGCGTTCATGATCCGTTCCCGAATGCCGCTCACGGCCATGAGGACGATGCACACGCCTTCGAGCACCACGAGTCCGAACGCCTGTGGCCACGTCATGGCCGGCGCCATCTGGAACGCCACGATGCCGTTGATGCCGAGCCCGGCCGCCAGCGCGAGCGGTGCGTTGCCGACGAGTCCCATGAGGACGGTCATCACCGCGGCGGCGAGCGCGGTCGCGGTGGTGACCTGGGCCGAGCTGAGCTTCGCGCCCGTGATGTCGGCGGACGCGCCGAGGATGAGCGGGTTGAGCAGCACGATGTAAGCCATCGCGACGAACGTGGTGAGCCCGCCGCGCACTTCACGGCCGATGGTCGTCTGCCGGGCCCGCAGCTCGAACAGCCGGTCCAAGATGGACCGTCGAACGGGTCCCGGTGCCGGGGTCACAGCGTCTGCGATGTGTACCTGGGTCATGGCGTCGTCCCCTTGCCGGTGGGTGTGCTCGCCCCGCGCCCGGCCTGGTGATGACGCGGGCGAGCTTGACGATGTGCGGGTTTTGTGGTGCTCCGGTCAGCACCGGGGTGGGCCCGGGCGCGGGCTCCCGGTGTAAGCGCGAACCCCTAGTAGTCGACGCGGTCCGCCCGATCCAGCCAGGCGTCGAACGGCGCGAAGCCGTCCTTCACCGGCAGCGCGGACACGGGCACGTCCCAGGTTTCACGGGGCTTTTCGAACAGTTCGTAGAAGGCCCGATCGTCGAATCCGGCTTTCGCGGCGTCGTGGCGGTCGGCCGCGTAGACGACGCGGTCCACCCGTGCCCACAGCGACGACGCGAGACACATCGGACACGGTTCGCACGAGGACACCAGCACGCAACCGTCCAGTTTGAACGTGCCAAGCGCCTGGCAGGCCGCGCGGATCGCGACCACCTCGGCGTGGGCCGTCGGATCGAGCGACGGCGTGACGCGGTTGACGCCGGTGGCCACGATGTCGTGCCCCTTCACGACGAGCGCGCCGAACGGGCCGCCGCCGTCGGCGACATTGCGGGTCGCGATCCGCACGGCTTCGAGGAGCCAATCGCGTTCGGTGTCGAGCGAGAGGGTCATGACGCTCCAATCGTGCTCAGGTACCGGTGATGTGCTCGGGTCGGATCGGGACGCGCGGCAGTTCGAGCCCCGTGGCCGCGCGGATGGCGTTGGCGATCGCCGGCGTCGCCGAGATCGTGGGCGGTTCGCCGACACCGCGGACGCCGTAGGGCGCGTGCGGATCGGGGTGTTCCAGCACCTCGATGCGCATGGGCGGCACGTCGAGGGCAGTCGGGATGAGGTAGTCGGTGAAGGACGGATTCCGTACTTTTCCATCCGTCACCTGGATTTCCTCCATCACGGCCAGGCCGAGGCCCTGCGCCGAGCCACCCTGGATCTGGCCGAGCACGGCCTGTGGGTTCATCGCCTTGCCGACGTCCTGCGCACAATCGAGCCGTACGACCTTCACCAGACCCAGCTCCACGTCGACATCCACGACGGCGCGGTGCGCGGAGAAGCCGTACTGCACGTGCGCGTCGCCCTGCCCGGTCTCGGGATCGAGTGGGTAGGTCCTGCGGTGGTGGAACTCACGTGTCTCCTCCAGCACGTCCTCACCCAGCAGGTCCACAAGGGACGCCACGACCTCACCGTCGGCGGCGACGATCTTGGCCCCGGTCAACGACATTCCGGTCGCCGGACGGCCCAGCCGGCGAGATGCCAGCGCGTACACCGCGTCGGCCACCGCGCGACAGGCGTTGCGCACCGCGCCGCCGGTCACGTACGTCTGGCGCGACGCCGAACTCGATCCCGCGTCGCCGACGCTCGTGTCGGCCGGGTGCACCGTGACTCGCGCGACACCGAGCTCGGTGCGGGCGATCTGTTGCTGCAACGTGACGAGCCCCTGGCCGACTTCGGCTGCGGCCGTGTGCACCATCGCGACCGGCTCGCCGCCGATCACCTGCAGCCGCACGCGGGCCGTCGAGTAGTCGTCGAGGCCCTCGGCGTAGGAGATGTTCTTGATGGTCACGCCGTAGCCGACTCCGCGTACGACACCTTCGCCGTGGGTCACATTGGACACGCCGCCGGGCAGATCGCGGATATCGGCGCTTCCGGCTCGTGCCGACGGCAGCGGCATCGCCTTGACCCGCCGCACCAACTCCGCCACGGGCGCAGGGAAATCGACGAGCTGGCCGGTCACATTGGTGGAGCCCTCACTCATCGCGTTGCGGATCCGCAGGTCTGCCGGGTCCATGCCGAGCGCGGCCGCGAGCTTGTCCATCTGGGACTCGTAGGCGTACGTCGGCTGCACCGCGCCGAGGCCGCGCATCGCGCCGCACGTCGGATTGTTGGTGTACACACCCCAGCCCTCGATGTGCGCGTTCGGCACGTTGTACGGCCCGACGCTGAGCGTGGTGCCGTTGCCGACGACCACAGGCGTCTTCGACGCATACGCCCCGCCGTCGAAGTACAGCCGGGCCCGCACGTACACCAGGTCGCCTTCGCGCGTTGCGCCGTGCTCGTAGTACATCTTCGCCGGATGCCGGTGCACGTGGCCGAAGAACGACTCCTCGCGGTTGTAGACCATCTTCACCGGACGGCCGGTGCGCAGCGCGAGCAGGCACGAATGGATCTGCATCGACAGGTCCTCGCGCCCGCCGAACGCGCCGCCGACCCCACTCAGCGTCAGCCGCACCTTCTCCAGCGGGAGGCCGAGCGCCCGCGCGGTCTGCTTCTGGTCCACGTGCAGCCATTGCGTGGCGAGGTAGAGGTCAACGCCTCCGTCGTCGTCGGGCACGGCGAGCCCCGACTCCGGGCCGAGGAACGCCTGGTCCTGCATGCCGATCTCGTACACTCCGGACACGACCACGTCAGCCGTCGCTTCCGGATCACCTTTGACGATCCGTTGGTGGCGCACGACGTTCCCGCCGTCGTGCACCCTCGGCAGCGTCTCGTCGTGAGCCGCGCGCTCGGGGTCGGTGACGGGTTCGAGCACCTCGTACTCGACCACGATCTCCTTGAGAGCCTGGCGCGCGATCTCCGGGTGGTCGGCGGCGAGGATCGCCACGGGCTCGCCCTGGTAGCGCACCCGATCCTCGGCCAGCGCCGGGGTGTCCTGGTATTTCAGGCCGTAGGCGTTTTCGCCCGGCACGTCTTCGTGCGTCAGTACCGCGTGGACACCCGGCTGCGCGAGGGCGCGTGAAACGTCGAGGCGGACGATCCGCGCGTGCGGGTGCGGGCTGCGCAACGTGGCGCCCCACAACATGTCCTCGTGCCACAGGTCCGAGGAGTAGGCGAATTCACCACGTACCTTGAGCGTGCCGTCGGGCCGCAGCGGGCTCGCGCCGATGCCGCCGGTGACGGTGTCGGCCAGGTCCTGCGGGGCGCGGGCCGGGGCGGAGCGCGTCATGCGTGCTCCTTCCGCCGGGCGGCGAGCCGGACCGCGTCGAGGATCTTTTCGTATCCCGTGCAGCGGCAGAGGTTCCCGGCCAGCGCTTCGCGGATCTCGGCATCGGTCAGTGCACCCGGGTCGGTCGCGCGGGCCAGGAGATCGTGTGCCGTCACGAGGAGTCCAGGTGTGCAGAAGCCACATTGGACGGCGCCGCACTCCACAAAGGTCTCCTGGATCGGGTCGAGGGTTTCGCCGTCGGCCAGCCCCTCGACCGTCCGGACCTTGCGCCCTTCGGCCTGCCCGGCCGCGACCAGGCACGCGCACACGGGCACGCCGTCGAGGTACACAGTGCACGAACCGCATTCACCCTGCTCGCAAGCGTTCTTGGAGCCGGGCAGGCCCAGCCGCTCGCGCAGCACGTACAGCAGGCTTTCACCTTCCCACACGTTGTCCGCCTGTCGTGCCTCGCCGTTGACCGACACGTTCACGCGCATTCGCTCCGCCTCCCTTCGCAGTATTCGGTCCACGCCCACGTCAACGTTCGCCGCGCCAGCACGGCCAGCGCGTGGCGCCGGTAGTCCGCGCTGCCGCGGACGTCGTCGATCGGTGCCGCGGCGCCCGCGACCAGCTCACCGAAGCGGCCCTTCACCGAATCGGCGAGCGCGCGCGGACGCTCCCACTGGCCTTCGGCCGCGAGCTCACCCGCCAGGAACTCCTCGGCCCGCAGTGCGCGCCGCGGTGTCGGCGCGGCCGAGCCGACACCGGTGCGCACGCGTTGTTCGACCGGATGCACTGCCAGGCCGAACGCGCACACTGCGATCACCATCGCGTTGCGCGTACCCACCTTGCTGAACTGCTGCGGTCCGCTCGCCGGCGCGAGGTGCACGGCGGTGATGAGTTCATCGGGCGCCAGCACGTTGCGCTTGACCCCGGTGTAGAACTCCTCCGCCGGCAATCGCCGTGTGCCGCGGACCGAGGCGAGCTCCACCTCCGCACCCGCCGCGAGCAGAGCCGGATGCGAATCGCCTGCCGGCGAGGCCGCGCCGAGGTTGCCACCGACGCTGCCGCGGTTGCGGATCTGCGGCGAGCCGACCGTGCGGGCCGCCATCGCGAGGCCCGGCAGGCGCTCGCCGAGCTCGGCGATGATCCGCGCGTACGGCGTCGCGGCGGCGATGCGGATACGACCGTCGACGACGTCGTGACCGAACAGCTCGCGGACGCGGTTCAGGTCGAGCAGCGCTTCCGGGCGGTGTTCTTTTCCACGCTGTTCTTTTCCACGCTGTCCATCTGCACGGTCGAAGTTGATCTCCACCATCACGTCGGTGCCGCCCGCGATCGGGACCGCGCCGGGGTGGGCCGCCTTGGCGTCGAGGGCCTCGGCGAGTGTGGTCGGGCGCAAGAATTCCACGTCGGCCTCCGGCTCAGGACCAGGCCGGGCCTGGGGGCGGCGCGTCGTCGCGCAGCACGGTGCCCTCGATCAGCCCGTAGGGCCGGTCGGCGGCGTAGAACACCTCACCGGGGTTGTCGAGACCGAACGGCGACAAGTCGGACAGGAAGTGGTGCTTGTTCGGCAGCGACAGCCGGGCTTCCACGATTTCGGGCACGGCCTCCAGCACGCGTGACCCCATCGCGTACAGCGTCTGCTGCAGCGAAAGGCTGTGCGTGCCACCGAAGGCGTCGAGCAGGGCGGCCAGCGCGGTTTCGTGGGCGCGGGCCCAGTCGGTGTCGGCGGTGCCGAAGCGCCAGCCGGCGGTGACGGCCGTGGCGAGGATGCGGTCCTTTGTCTCCGCCAGCGTCGTGTACTCGTCGCGCGGGAAACCGTGGAACTCCGAACCGGTGGAGTTGAGCACCGTGAGGTCCTCGACGCCGCCGACCACCCACGCGTGGCCGTGTTCATAGGTCACGGTGGCGGTGCGCGTGCCGCCGCCCGAGCGGGCGAACGAGTGGTGCGCCGGCTGTCCGCCGACGGTCAGCCGCTGCCACGGGAACGACTCGACGCGCACGCGGGCCCGGTGGATGCTTTCCTGCGACGTCACGAAGTGGCGTGTGAGCCGCAGCGCGAAGTCCTCGATCTCGCCGATGCCGTCGCGGGCGAACGCGAACACCGTGTTCTTCTGCGTGTCGGTGGCCAGCACCTTGTCGTTGGCGCCGGTGAGGTGGGTGTCACTCATGTCGCCCGACAGCGAAACGCTGACGGTGAGGTCGGTGATCCGGTGCTCGTCGCCGTCGCGGTCGACGCGGACGAGCCGGTTCTCCGCTTTGCCGTAGCGGTTGTCGCCCAGAACGATCGCCATCGTGTTCCTTCCCTTCGCTCGCCGAGCAGTACACCCGCCGTGACGTGGCGCTGACCACGGCAGATCCACCGAAACCACGAGCGGTCGGGAGGGCGTTTTTCGTAGGTTCCTCCAAACGACGGCGCGGGTGGCGTGTGCGCTACTGGAGGCCAAAGGAGGTGGCGGATGCGGCTGGGTGCACTGCTGGACACCCCTGGGCTCGGGCTGACGCTGCTCACGGGCACCGACGCGCTCGAGCGCGAGTTCGGCCGGGTGTTCCAGGCGACGCTGCAGGATCCGACGCGCTACCTCACCGGCGGCGAGATCGTGCTGTGCGGCCTGCGCTGGCTGCCCGGGCCTGCCGAGGCGTCGGGCTTCGTGGAGACGCTCGCTGCCGCCGGCGTGGTCGCGCTCGGCGCGGGGACGGCCGAGGTCGGCGGGCCGGTGCCGGCGCACCTGGTTGAGTCGTGCCGCCGGGCCGGGCTGCCGCTGTTCGAGGTGCCGGTGTCGGTTTCCTTCGCGACGGTGACCGAGCGCGCGATCCTTGGCCTTGCCGACGAACGGTCCTCTCAGGGCTCCCACCGGCGGCTGGTCGCGGCCGTCACCGGCGGTGCCGGCCTGTCCGCGCTGGTCACGGCAGGTGCGGCCGAGCTGGGCGCGAACTGCTGGGTGCTGAGCGCCACGGGCCGGCTGATCGCGGGCTCGCAGCCGCCGCCGTCGCCGTCCCGGCGCGCGGCACTGGCGCGGCGGTTCCTGCGCGCCGAACGCCTGCCGCTGACCGTGGCGGCCGACGGCGGGCCCGTCACGCTGCTGGCGGCCGCGAGCCGCTCCGGCCACCGCGTCGCCAGCTGGTTCCTCGTCGCCGACGGCGACGTCGACCGCTGGGCGCCCGCGCGCCGCGAGCTGGCGCTGGAGCTGGCGCCGCTGATCGGCCTGGAACGCTCGCGCATCGACGAGGCCAAGCGCATCGAGAACCGTGCGGCCGAACCGTTGCTGCGGCTGGTGCTGTCGTCGGATTCGGCCGCGTCGGTACCCTCACGGCTCGCGGCGCTGGGGTTCCCGCCCACCGCGCCCGTGGTGACCCTGTCCGCGGAGGTCTCGGGTGGCGGCCCTGGCCTCGCGCAGGTGCTGGTGGAGGAACTGCTCGCCGCCGTTCCCTCGCCCACGCTCATCGGCACGATCGAGGGCGCGACGTACGCGCTCTTCCCCGCACCGGACCACCTCGGCCGGCTCGCGGAGAGCTTGCGCGAGCCGGTCCGCGCCGTCGAACCCGCGCTGGGCTCCGCTCGGCTGTCGGTGGGCCTCAGCCGCGCGCCCGACGCCACGGACCTGCGCTCGGCCGTGCACGAAGCCCGCCACGCGCGCACGCTGGCCGCGCTCGCGCCCGGCCGTGCGACCGTCCTCGCGGGCGACGAAGTGGCCTCCCACGTGCTGCTCCTCGCCGCTGTGCCGGCCGACCTGCGCAGATCCTTCGGCGAAAAAGTGCTCGGCCCCGTGGTCGCCTACGACGCCGCCCACAACTCCGAGCTCGTGGCGACGCTCAAATCGTTTCTCGAGCATTCCGGCTCGTGGACGCAGACGGCGGCCGCGCTGCACCTGCACGTGAACACCCTGCGGTACCGCGTTTCCCGCATCGCGGAGCTGACCGGCCGTAACCTCGGCCGGTTCGCGGACCGGGTGGATCTGTACCTGGCGGGGTGTTTCGTCCAGGACTGGGGAGGTCGGGACCAACCAACCGGTCAGTCGCCTCGGTAGGCTCGCGGGATGGCGCGGGATGCGGAGCAGACCAAGCGGCGGCTGCTGGCTGCCGCCACGGAGGAGTTCGCGGCGTACGGGATCGCCGGCGCGCGAGTGGATCGGATCGCGGCCGCGGCGGGGTGCAACAAGGCGATGATCTACGCCTACTTCGGCAGCAAAGACGGGCTGTTCGATGCGGTGTTCGCCGAGCAGACAGAGGCGTTCTTCGAGGCCGTGCCGTTCGACGCCGCCGATCTCGCGGGGTATCTCGGGCGGGCGTTCGACTACTTCGAGGAGCACCCGGAGAACCTGCGGATCTCCACGTGGTACCGGCTCGAACGATCCGCGTCCGCACCGCTGCCCTCGGTCGCCGAGGCGAACGCCGTGCGGTTGCGGGAAATCGGGCGCGCGCAGGGCGACGGGGAGATCCCCGGACACTTTTCACCCGTCCAGCTTCTGGTGCTGGTGCAGGCACTGTCGGCCGCTTGGCACAGCACGAATCCGGAACTCGGTGGGCAGCTGCCGGCGGCGCGCGCGGCACGGCGGCAGACGCTCGTCGACGCGGTTCGGGGGCTGCTGGCCCTCGCGTAGCCGGTGCGGCGCGCTCCAGCCCGGCCTGCGCAGGCCGACGTACGGTAACCGCGGCCGGCCGCTCGCCTATGATCGCGGCATTCGATGTTCCGGCACGGGAGAAGCCATGCAGACGCCCGACCTCGTCTTCCGAGGCCGCCGCCTCACCAGTGATCGCGCGCTGGTGATGGCCATCGTGAACCGCACCCCCGACTCGTTCTACGACAACGGTGCGACGTTCCAGGAAACCCGCGCGCAGGAGGCCATCAGCCGGGCCTGCGCCGAAGGCGCGGACCTCATCGACATCGGGGGTGTGCCGGCAGGCAAGGGTCCCGAGGTCAGCACGGCCGAAGAGATCGCCAGGGTGACCCCGACGGTCGCGTGGGCCCGCGAGACGTTCCCCGACCTCGTGATCAGCGTCGACACCTACCGCGCCGAGGTCGCCGACGCCGTGTGCCGTGCGGGTGCCGACATCGTCAACGACAACTGGGCCGCCTACGAACCCGAGATCCTCGACGTCGCCGCCGAGCACGGCGCCGGGTACATCTGCTCGCACACCAACGGCCTCACGCCCCGCACCGAAGCCGTGAAACCCCACTACGACGACGTGGTCGGCGCCGTCGTCGACGGCACGACCGCGCTCGCCGAGCGCGCGCTGGCGGCCGGCGTGCCCCGCGGCGGGATCATGATCGACCCGTGCATCGACTTCGGCAAGAACTCCTACCAGTCGCTCGAACTCATGCGGCACACGCGGGCGCTCGTGGACACGGGCTGGCCGGTACTGATGGCGTTGTCGAACAAGGACGTGATCGGCGAGACGCTCGACGTGCCGGTCGGGGAGCGCGTGATCGGCACGCTCGCCGCGACCGCCGTCGCGGCGCTGCACGGAGCCGCCATGTTCCGCGCCCACCAGGTGCGCGAGACGCGGCAGGTGGCCGAGATGGTGGCCAGCATCGCCGGCACCCGTCCGCCCGCGCACGTGGTGCGGTCGGTCTGATGCGCGAGATCTTCCCGGGCAGCCGCGACCTGACCGAAGACGATCTGGAGGCGCGGTACGCCTACCGGACGCCGGGCCGGTGGCTCGCCGTGAACTTCGTGTCGAGCGCCGACGGTGCCGTGACCGTCGATGGCCGCTCGGCCTCGCTGTCGACGCCCGCCGACCGGGTGGTGTACCGCCTCGGCAACGACCTCGCCGACGTCGTGCTCGTCGGCGCGGGCACCGCCATCGCCGAAGGCTTCGAAGGCATGCGTCCCGACGCGCGCTCCGCCGAACGCCGCCGTCGCCACGGGCTCGAGCCGATCCCACCGGTCGCCGTCGTCACCACCGGCCGCTCACTGCCGCCGGACGCGCCGGTGATCACGAAGGCCGCCGTCCCGACCATCGTCATCACGTCCGCCGCGACCGACGCGGACCTGCGCGCCGCCTGGACCACCGCGGGCGCCGACGTCGTCGTGGCCGGTACGGACGACGTCGACCTGCCCGCCGCACTGACCGCGCTCGTCGGGCGGGGCCTCCCGCGCATCGACTGCGAGGGTGGCCCACGGCTGTTCGCCTCCCTGCTCACCGCCGGCGTTGTCGACGAGCTGCGGCTCACGATCTCGCCGTTCCTCGTGGCGGGCAACGCCTCCCGCGCCGCCGTCGGCGGCAGCTTCGACCCGGCCCGGCTCACGCTCGAATCAGCCATCGAGGACGACGGCACACTCCTGTTGAAGTACCGGGTCCACTGAGGACGGTTCAGCAACCACGAGCAAGCTCACGACAGCTGCACCACTTCCACGAGCGAATCGCTAGTCCAACTCCCCCAACGCTTTGTCCGCCGCCTCGAACGCGGACCGCGCCGACGCGAGCTCATCGGCCGCGGTGCGGGCGCGTTCCTCGGCGTCGGCCAAGCGCTCACGCAGGTCGTTCAGGCGGGCGTCAGCCTGGTCCGCGATCCGTTCGGCCCGGACGAGGGCGCGTGAGGCCTCCGCGCGGTCGCGCTTGGCCGCCGTGAGTTTCCGTTGGTGTTCCTCGCGGTCGGCGCGGTCCTTTTCGGACTTCTCCGGCGCCGCCCGAGCGGGCGATTTCCGCGGCGGGGCAGCCGGTTTATTCTTCTCCGCGGACTTGCCCGGCCGCCCGGCCGGTGCGGGCAACGACAGCCACTGGTCGGCGTCCTGGTGCGCAACCGAGGTCAACCGGCCCGCGAGCACCAGGCGGGCGACGGCGGGGTCAGCGACCATCGTCTCGAGCGTCTCCTCGACCTCACGGGCCACGGCATCGCTCAGGTCAGGGGACTCGCGCAGGATCACCCGCACCAGCCGAGCCCGCCGTTCGGACAGTTCCCGCAGCTCGGTGCCGGCGAGGTTGGCGTGGGCAGCGCGCAGCTGTTCGCCCACCTCGGCGAGCTCCCTCAGAGCGGTCGAACCAGCGCGGGCGAGGCGGTTGACGTGGAACGCCGCGCTCGTCGGCTTGCGCAGCGCCTGGATACGGCGGGCAAGATCGGCGTCGCCGGCCTGCTTCGCCGCACGCGCCGCGGCGGTGCGCGACGCGACGAAGTCCCCGGACTCCCCCGCGTACAGGTCGTCGGCGACGGTGTCGAAATCCGGTGCGGCCACGACACCACGGAACCACACCGGTAGTCCCGGCGCGACGCATCACGTACCGTGGAGCATCACCGCAGGTCACACAGCACAGGTCAGACAACACAGGTCAGACACCGAGGACGGGACCCATGACGGCTCCAGGCAGGCTCGCGCTCGCGGCCAGCCCCCTGGTCGCCGGCGCGCTGCGTGCGCTCCAGCGGGCGACCGGGCTGCCGGTCGCCATGGGCGGACCCGTGTCGGCGGGATCCAGCACGCTCGTGATCGACCAGCTGCGCGGCACGACGACACGTTCACTGCAGCACCTGCACGTGGACACCGGCGCGGGGCTCGGCGGCAAGGCCGTGGCGCTCGGCAGGCCCTCCACGGTTGTCGACTACCTCAGCGCGCAGGGCATCACCCACAAGTACGACCGCGCTGTCGCCCCGGAACAGCTGCGGGCGATGCTCGCCCTGCCCGTGCGCGTCGGCGCTTCCACGCGTGCGGTGTTGTACGCGGCAACCCGCGATTCGATCGCCTTCGGCGACCGCGTCCTGCGCGCTGCCGGCTCCGTCGCCGCGCGGCTCGAACGCGACATCGAGGTGGAGGAGCAGGTACGCCGCCGGCTCGCGGCACCACCACCCGCTCCGCCTGCCGACCAGCCCGAACTCCACGCCGAGCTGCTCGCCATCGCCGGCTCGATGCACGACGACGAAGCCCGCGCCCGTCTGCTCGCCGTGTGCGAGCGCCTCAAACCCGCCGAAACGCCGGGAATCACGCTTTCGCCACGTGAGGTCGACGTGCTGCGGCTGGTGAGCGAAGGGTGTTCCAACGCCGAGATCTCCGACCGTCTCGGCCTCCTGCCCAACACGGTCAAGACCTACCTCAAGCACGCGATGCGCAAGCTCGATGTGTCCAACCGGATCCAGGCGGTGAACCGGGCCCGCGCCGCCGGCCTCCTCGGCTGACGGTGCCGAGGAGAACCCACCCACCCACTTTGTGGGGTGGCCGGGCCCCCTGTGGCGGGGCATCATCCCCGCACGGGCAGTGCTGCCCGATCGACGCGAAGGGATCGGCAAGTGTTCTACGACCTCGGTGTCCGCGACTTCCTCGACCGAGCGGAAACGGTGTACCCGGACCGGATCGCGGTGGTGGACGAACCCGACCAGCCCGCCACCTCGTGGGGCTCGGTGACCTACGGCGAGCTCGCCCGGCGAGCCCGCGCACAGGCCGCGAACCTCGACGCGCTCGGCGTGCCGGTGGGCGGCCGCGTCGCGATCGTCTCGCACAACTCCGCGCGGCTGCTCACGTCCTTCTTCGGCGTTTCCGGCTGGGGCCGCATCCTCGTGCCGGTGAACTTCCGGCTCGCGCCTGCCGAGGTCCGCTACATCGTGGAGCACTCGGGCGCCGAGGTCGTGATGATCGACCCCGAGCTGAAACCGTTGCTGGACAGCGTCACGGCGAAGCACGTCTTCGTCCTCGGAGAGCACGACGAGCAGATCTGGGGCGGCGACGGCACTCCGCAGCCGTGGGCGGGCGACGAATCCGCCACCGCCACCCTCAACTACACCTCGGGCACGACGGCGCGGCCCAAGGGCGTGCAGCTGACCCACCGCAACCTCTGGCTCAACGCGGCCGTGTTCGGTCTGCACACCACTCTGAACGACAACGACGTGCTGCTGCACACGCTCCCGATGTTCCACGCGAACGGCTGGGGCATGCCGTACGCCGTGACCGGCCTCGGCGGGCGGCACATCGTGCTGCGCAAGGTCGACGGAACCGAGATCCTCCGCCGCGTGCAGGAACACGGGGTGACGATCATGTGCGCGGCACCCGCCGTCGTCACGGCTGCGCTCGACGGTGCCGCGAAGTGGGACGGCGAGATCCCCGGCCGTGACCGCGTGCGGATCGTCGTCGCCGGCGCGCCGCCGCCGACCCGCACAATCGAGCGCGTCCGCGCGGAACTCGGCTGGGAGTTCATCCAGATCTACGGCCTCACCGAGACCTCTCCGCTGCTCACCGTCAACCGCTTCCGGTCCGAGTGGGCCGAGCTCGGCCCGCACGAGCAGGCCAAGAACCTCGGCCGCGCCGGCGCGCCGGCGCTCGGTGTGCGTGTGTCCGTGGACACCGACGGCGAGGTGCTCGTGCAGTCGAACATGAACCTCGACGGCTACTGGGACAACCCGGAGGAAACCGCCCGCGTGCAAAAGGGCAACTGGTTCCACACCGGCGACGGCGGCACGTTCGAAGACGGCTACCTCGCGATCGCCGACCGCAAGAAGGACGTGATCATCAGCGGTGGCGAGAACGTGTCGTCCATCGAGGTGGAAGACGCGCTGAACTCACACCCCGCCGTGCGCGAGGCCGCCGTGATCGGCATTCCGGACGAGAAATGGGGCGAACTCGTCACGGCGCTCGTGGTCACCGACGGCACCGACAGCACGGACGGCTCAGCAGTGACCGCCGACGACCTGATCACCCACTGCCGTCAGCATCTCGCCGGCTACAAATGCCCGAAACGCGTGGAGTTCCTCACCGAGCTCCCCCGCACCGCGACCGGCAAGATTCAGAAGTTCAAGCTGCGCCAGCCGTTCTGGGCCGGCCACGACCGGCAGGTCAACTGACCGAAACGGCGACCGACCGGCGGGCCGCGCCCCATCCGGCGGGACGCGGCCCGCACGGCTTCGGCCGGTCCCGGATCAGCCGATCTCCCGTACGAGGTCCAGCGCGCGGCCGAGGGTCGTGAGGCGCGCCTCGAGCGTGGTGCCCGCCGGGTAGAGTCGCACGGTGTCGACGCCGGCGTCGCGCCACACGCGGAGGCGGTCGCGAATTATGGGTTCGGTGCCGATGAGCGTGGTGGCGAGCACCATGTCGTCGGTGACGAGGGCCGCGGCGCCGTCGCGGTTTCCGGCTTGCCACCGCGCGCGGATTTCGTCCGCGACCTCGGTCCAGCCCTGGCGGCTGTAGGCGTCGTGGTAGAAGTTCGTGGAGGCCGAACCCATGCCGCCCATGGAGAACGCGAGCTCCTTCTTACGGCCGGCCACCATCGTGTGAAGCTCGTCCTCGTCGGCGGCGAACGCGACTTCCGCACCCTGGCACACGTCGAGGTCCGCGCGTTCACGGCCGGCGCGGGCGAGCCCGGCATCGAGGTGGCGGAAGTACGCGCCGGCGCCCTCTGGCACGAAGCTGGTGCCGAGCCATCCGTCGGCGAGTTCTCCGGTGAGCTCCAACATCTTCGGGGACAGCGTCGCGAGGTAGATCGGGATGTCCACATTGGGCCGGGTCGACAGCCGCATCGGGCGGGCCTCGCCGGGTAGCGGGATCTCGAACGCCTTGCCGGAAAAGGAAATCTTCTCTCCGGCGAACGCGCTGCGCACGATCTCCACCGTCTCGCGCAGCCGGGTCAGCGGCTTGGTGAACGGCACCCCGTGCAGCCCCTCGATCACCTGCGGACCCGATGCGCCGAGCCCGAGTGAGAACCGGCCGCCCGACAGGTCCGCGAGCGTGAGCGCGGCCTGCGCGACCGCGACGGGCGTGCGGATCCCGGCCTGCATGACGCCGGACCCGATCCGCAGCCGCGTGGTGCGCGCGGCCAGGAACCCGAGCACGGACGGCGCGTCGGAACCCCACGCCTCCGCGACCCAGCAGGCATCGAGCCCAAGCTTTTCGGCTTCCAGCACGAATTCGAGCGTTTCGGGCCAGCCCGATGAGGCCTCGACCGTGGTGGCGGTCCGCATCACCGCGCGGCCTCGACCCGGTCCTTGATCGCCGCGACGGTCGCGATCATCGCCGTCTCCAGCTCCCGCAGCCGCACGAAGACGATCTTCTGCTCCTTGTCCGGCATCCGCTCGATCGCGATCGAGATCCCCGACGGCGCCGGACCCATCCGCGTCCACTGCGTGAGCCGCGTACCGCCGTTCTCCGGGGTGAGCGTGAACCGCCAGGTCGCCGTGGGCCGTTCCGGGTCCGACACCGCCCACGCGAACACGCGCGGCCGATCGCATTCGACGACGTACGACGTCGTCGACCACTCGCCGAGCGCCTCGTGTTTGTTGAACCCGACCCAGCTGCCACCCACCGAAGGCGAGCCCTCGCAGGAACACTCGACGCGCTGCAGCTCGGCACTCATCTCGGGCATGAGCCGCACGTCGGACACGAACCGCCAGACCGCCTCGGGAGCACCGTCGATCCAGGTACTGGCCTCCGCCGTCGGCGTGTCCGCGTAGCGCGCGCCAGTCCACTCCATCGGGGTCCTCCTCCGCGTCCATGCCTCTGACCACGATGGTTTCGTATCTAGACCCACGCTGTCAACGCGGCGCTTCCTGCTTCGAGAACCGCTCCTCGACGTCCGGCCGGTGCGCGAGCCGCTCGGGGAAACCGGGACCGCGGCGCATGCGCGTGTCCTCGGCCGTGAGTGGCTCGCGGCAGTGTGCGCACACCACTTCGGCGTGCGTGTCGTGGCCGCACGCTGCGTGATGCGTCGTGATGGGCGGGCCCGCTTCAGTGGCGAGCCACCGGTCACCCCACGCCGTCATCGCGGCCAGCACGCCGAAGAAATCCCGGCCCTTTTCGGTGAGCAGGTAGTCGTAGCGCACGGGTTCGGTCTGGTAGGCGACCTTTTCCAACAGGCCTTCCTCGACGAGCCGCCGCAGCCGGTCGGCGAGCGTGTTGCGCGCGATGCCGAGCGCCGACTGAAACCCGTCGAAGCGGGTCTCACCGTAGAACGCGTCGCGCAGTACCAGCGGCGTCCACCAGTCCCCGAGCAGGTCCATGGTCCGCGCGATCGAGCACGGCCACTGCGCGAACGAAGTGCGTTTCATGGCCCGCAGAATACGCCGTCTCAGTCTGAAACCCAGCAGCTGATGAGGAGTTTTTCACGCGCTGGCTTTCCGGCGCTCACCACGCACTCGCGCACGTCTGCGCCACTCGCTGCACCGGTCGGCGCTTCGGCCCGGCGGCCTGAGCCTGACACCGCCCCGATTCTTCGGTTACTCCATTCGGCGCAATGTCGGAAATACGCGAGTCGCGGTGAAAACAAACGACCGACCAACCAAAGATTTGTGCCGGATGGACGAAACTTCTCTGTCTCGGACAGATTCCACTCGCGCCCTCACCAATCTCCGCCCGCATGGGCTAGCTTGGCGATCGGAGCAGATCGAGGGGAACGGTGAGTGACGATGGCGGCTTTCCGGCCACGTCCGCGTTCGGTCCGGCACCGGGCGGTGGCGGCCCTCGCGGGCGGCGCACTCCTGGTGTTGCCGACGGTGGCCGCATCGGGACTGTCCTCCCAGCCGGCCGCGCTCCCGCCCGCGAATGACGCGAAAGGCCACGGCGCGTTGCCGTGGCTGCCGCCGGGCATCACGCTGCCGCCGGACCTCACTCTGCCGCCGATCGCCGTCGACGGAAGCCTGCCGCAGCCGCCGAACCCCGAACCCCTCACGGTGCCGGGCTTCGCACCGGACCTCGGTTCGGCGACGGGCGGGGGCCCGCTCGGCATTCCGGGCAGCATGCTCAAGGCGTACCAGAACGCGGCGGACATCATGGCGCGTGAGCAGCCCGGCTGTCACCTCGACTGGGAGCTCGTCGCCGCCATCGGACGGGTCGAGTCCAACCACGCGCGCGGCGGGTACGTCGATGCGCGCGGCAACACGCTCGAACCGATCCTCGGTCCGGTACTGGACGGCGCGGGCTCGTTCGCCGCGATCCCCGACACCGACGGCGGTAAGTACGACGGCGACCCGGTGTGGGACCGCGCGGTCGGCGCGACACAGTTCATCCCGTCCACCTGGGCCGGTTACGCCTCCGACGGCAACGGCGACGGCGTGTCCGATCCGAACAACGTCTACGACGAAACCCTCGCCACGGCGCGGTACCTGTGTTCCGGCGGACTCGACCTCTCGACCGAAGCCGTGCAGCAAATCGCCGTGCGGCGGTACAACAACTCACAGTCCTATGTAGACACTGTCATGGCATACGCGGCGGCCTATCGCCGCGGGGTGTCGACCCTGCCCGACAGCCAGGTGCCCGTCGGCGCCCCGCCCGGACCGGGCGCCGTCGCGGCTGCCGCCGGCAGCCCTGTCGGCGACACGGCTCCCCCGGCGCCGCCGGTCGTGACCCAGCCGGGCGTGCCGACGCAGCTGCCTCCGGGCTCGACCCCGCCCGGTACTTCAACGACACCTGGCACTTCAACGACACCTGGTACTTCGACGGCACCTGGCTCGCCGACAACGCCGACGAGCGGCAACCCGCCGGCCTCCGACAGCACAGCGCCGCCGTCGTCATCAGCGCCGTCGTCATCAGCGCCGTCATCGCCGCCGTCGAGCGGCTCCAGCGCACCGGCGACTCCGCCGGCCACCTCGACGCCGCCCACCTCGACGAAGCCGGCCACCTCGCCGGGAAGCTCACCGGACTCCACGACGACCACCACGTCCACGGCTCCGACCGGCACCAGCACTCCGCCATCGAACTGAACCGTCGAGCACCTCTCGAGCGCTGAACCGCCGAGCCCGCGGCGCGAAGCTGCTCGCGTAGCGTTTGGGCGCCGGCCCGAGTGCGAGGAGCAGACGTGACCTGGAATCCGGAAGCATTGCCCGACCTCAGCGGCCGCACGTACGCGGTCACGGGCGGCAACGGCGGGATCGGCTACTTCATCTCCGAGCAGCTCGCAGCCGCCGGAGCTCACGTGATCATCCTCGGGCGCGCCCCGCGACGGCTCGCGAACGCCGTCGCGGCGATCAAGCAGCACACCGGAAACGGCGAGGTCAGCACGATCCGCCTCGACCTCGCCGACCTTGCCTCCGTGCGCGAGGCCGCGGCCGAGCTGGTCGCCCGCGGCCGCGTCGACGCGCTGATCGAGAACGCCGGTTCGACCTCCCCCGGCCGCGCTCGCCGCACCACCGCAGACGGCTTCGAGCTCGCAGTCGGCACCAACCACCTCGGCCACTTCGCGCTCACCGCGCTCGCAATGCCCGTGCTCGCCGCGTCGGACGCCCGCATCGTCGCCATGGGCAGCCTGATCACGCGTCTGCTGCCCTTCGCGCTCGACGACCTGCTCAGCGAACGCAGGTACCGCGAGTCCCAGGCGTACGCCACCTCCAAACACGCCGTGCAGTCCTTCGCCCTCGAACTCGACCGCCGTCTCCGCGCGGCCGGCTCGAAATGCACGTGCCTTCTGGCGCAGCCTGGCTTCAGCCTCGACCGCGCCAGCCCGCGGCGCGCGAACATCACCGAACCGCGATCCTGGCTGCGCCTCGCAGCCCCGTTCACGCAGGGCAAGGATCGCGGTGCCTGGCCGGCCGTCCGCGCGGCGGTGGATTCCGAGGCCCGGGGCGGCGAGGTCTACGGGCCATCGCGCGGCGCGGTGGGCAGGCCCGTACCGCGGTCCGCGGTACGGGCCGACCGCGACCCCGCAATCGCCGCTCGGTTGTGGACTCGGTCGGAGGAACTGACGGGGATCGAGTTCGCCGTCTAGTTGCCTTCCCGGGCAGGCAGCTCGTTCCCGGCCGAACCGGGTGAGGTGGCGAGTGCACGATCGACAATTTCGACGTCGCGCTCGGTGTCGGGCTGTGCGCGGTTCGCGCGACCCGGCGGACCCCGCGGCGAAACCGCGCGGAGTCAAGAAATAATCGGGCCGCAGTGGGTTTGGAGTATTTCACCCCCGGCCTGCTCCTCGCACACTGCGGCCAAGCTTCGAAATGAGTGAGACAAGGTCGGAATGTGCAGGATTCCGATGCCGAGACTGCGATAATGTCACGATCGAATAGACGTCGGCGATCAGCCGGCGACGCCGCGCGGTGAGGTGAACGGCGGTTCGGTACCACCCGCGACCACCTCGCCACGCTGGGCTAAATCCCAAGAGCCTCAAGCGAATCCGGATGATCCGACCGGGTGAACGTAGTTTTCCACCTAGAAGGTCGACACCGTGGAAAACGCTCTCAGGCACCACTGGTCCGAACGTGGTAATGCGTTCGTAAGGTCCGATTCTGCTTCGATGACGTGTCCATGAGTATTAGCATGGGTGTCCGCACCACCCGAACAACGCCGGCATGGCTGGCCGGTCCTGCACGAGAGGTGGGTGACTAAGTGGTGGGAAAACACAGATCCGGAGCCCGGAAAATACCGACGGGTACCTGATGGAGGATCAGGCCGAAGCTCGACCGGGGTATGGAAAGCACGCCATCACCGCGGCTCGCACCGAGCGGGTTTACACCGAGGTGTTCGCGACGGTGGCCAAAGTGGATCAAGTGGCGCCGGAGAGCCACTTCTTCGAAGACCTTGGTGCCAACTCGTTGGTGATGGCCCATTTCTGCGCCCGCGTGCGCAAGCGCGCCGACGTGCCGCCGGTGTCGATGAAAGACATCTACGCCAACCCCACGGCCCGCAGCCTCGCGACCGCGCTCACGGACGACGAGCCCGCGGCGGAGGCCGTACCTGCCGGGCACGAGGGGGCCCCGGAGCACGCCGAAGCGCACAGCGGCGGCCCCCGGGTCGGCACCGGGAGGTACGTCCTCTGCGGGTTGCTCCAGTTCCTGGCTTTCCTCGGTTATTCCTACTTCGCCGCGTTCCTGGTGGTCCGCGGCGCGCTCTGGATCGACGCCGCGCGGAACCCGCTGGAGGTCTACCTCCGGCTGGTACTGTTCGCCGGCGCCGGTTTCCTCGGGTTGTGCCTCCTGCCGATCGTGGCGAAGTGGGTGCTGATCGGCCGGTGGAAGCCGCGGCAGATCCGCGTGTGGACGCTGGGGTACTTCCGGTTCTGGTTCGTCAAGACGCTGGTGCAGCGCAACCCGGTGGTGCTGCTGTTCCTGGGTTCGCCGTTGTACGTCCTGTATTTGAAGGCCCTCGGCGCAAAGATCGGCCCCGGCGTCGCGATCTTCTCGCGCAACGTGCCGGTGTGCACCGACCTGCTGACGATCGGCGCCGGATCGGTGATCCGGAAGGACTCCTTCTTCACCGGCTACCGGGCCGAGGCCGGAGTGATCCGGACGGGGCCGGTGACCCTCGGCGAGGACGTGTTCGTGGGGGAGCTGTCGGTGCTCGACATCGACACCTCGATGGGGGACGGGGCCCAGCTGGGGCATGTGTCGTCGCTGCATCCCGGACAGGCGGTGCCCGCCGGTGAGCACTGGCACGGGTCGCCTGCGCTGCGCGCCGAGGCGGACTACCGCGGGGTCGGCCCTGCCCGCTGCGGCATGGTGCGCCGGTTCTGCTACAGCGTCTCGCAACTGCTGACCGCGCTGCTGGTGTACCTGCCACTGGCCATCGGCGGGGTGGATCTGCTGCTCGCGTACGTCCCCCAGCTCACGACCCCCCTCAGCGCTCCCGTGGCTTCCCTCGACAGCTGGCAGTTCTACCGTGACGCGCTGGCGACCACGTTCGTGATCTTCTTCGGCGTTTCACTGCTCGGGCTGCTGCTCATCGCCATCGTCCCGCGCGTGCTGAACCTCGTGCTGAAGGAGGACAAGGTCTACCGCCTCTACAGCCTGCGGTACTCGATCGTGCGGGCGATCCGATTGCTCACCAATTTCAGGTTCTTCGCCACCGTGTTCGGCGACAGCTCGGCGATCGTGCACTACCTGCGTTACCTCGGCTACCGCATGCCCGACGTGGAGCAGACCGGCTCGAACTTCGGCACGGCGGTCAAGCACGAAACGCCGTACCCGTGCACGGTCGGCAGCGGCACGATGGTGGCGGACGGGCTGTCCGTCGTGGACGTCGCCTACTCGAGCACGTCGTTCAAGGTGTCCAGGACCACCATCGGCGGACACAACTTCCTCGGCAACATGGTCGTGTACCCGGCACAGGGGCGGACCGGGGAGAACTGCCTGCTCGCCACGAAAGTACTGGTGCCCGTCGACGGCCCGGTCCGCGAGAACGTCGGGCTGCTGGGTTCGCCGAGCTTCGAAATCCCCCGCACCGTGGCGCGCGACCGCCAGTTCGACCACCTGAGAACCGGCGCCGAGCTGCGCCGCCGGCTGGCGGGCAAGAACCGGCACAACGCCGTGACCGCCCTGATGTTCGTGCTGGTGCGCTGGATCTACTTCTTCGGGATCACGATGCTCGGCTGGCTCACGGTGGATCTGTATCCGCAGTTCGGAGTGTCGGCGGTCGCGCTGGCTTCGGTGGCCACGCTGCTGTTCAGCTCCCTGTATTTCACCCTCGTGGAACGGGCGTCCATCGTGATCCACCCGCTGCGACCGTTGTACTGCTCGATCTACGACCGCCGCTTCTGGCGGCACGAGCGGTTCTGGAAGGCGGCCGCGTCCACCGTGCACGTCCAAGCCCTCAACGGCACACCCTTCAAGAACCTCGCATGGCGCCTGCTGGGGGTGAAGGTCGGCCGGCGCGTGTTCGACGACGGCGCCGGGATGCCGGAGAAGACGCTCGTGACGATCGGCGACGAGGCCACCCTCAACGTCGGCTGCCACGTCCAGTGCCATTCGCAGGAGGACGGCGCGTTCAAGGCCGATCGCATCGTCCTCGGCGCACGCTCCACCGTCGGCGTCGGCGCGTGGGTCCACTACGGAGCGACCTTGGGTGAGGATGCGGTTCTCGCCGCGGATTCCTTCCTGATGAAGGGAGAAGAGGTACCGCCGCACGCCCGGTGGGAAGGCAACCCGGCCAGGGAGGTCCGGGCAGGCCGGCCGGGAGGGGAACCGGTCGGCGCAGCCGCATCGACCGGCAGGCATCACCGAGATCCGCCGGACAGCGGGCGGCTGAGCGGGAGTCTCACCGTCGTCAACGGAAAGAAGCCGGCCGGCCTGTTCAGACGGTGAGTGGAGGGGAGACACATGGGAGACGGAGACAGACCCGGCCAGAGCTACTGGCGGGACGTGCTCGTGGCCGGAGGGGCCACACCGATCCCGCGGTGGCGGCCAGGGGCGGCCGGGGGCGCAGGGAAACGGACCCGGAAGCTGCCCGCCGAAGTGGCCGCGGGAGTGCGCCGGTTGGCAAGGGAGCTGGGAATCCCGCGCAGTGCGGTATTGCTCGCCGCCCACGCCAAGGTGCTCGCCGCGCTGAGCGGCGAACCCGAGGTGGTGACCGGCCACATCACCCCGGCAGGTCACCCGTTGCCGTGTCGGCTCACGACCGAGTCCGGCACCTGGCGAGCGCTGGTACTCGAAACCGCGCGCGCCGAGGCAGAGTTGCTGTCGCACTGGGATTTCCCGGTCGCCGAACTGCGGCGAGAGCTCGGCGTGCCGGGCCCGATCGCCGAAGCCGTGTTCGATCCCGTCGGCGACGACGAACTCACCGGGCCCGCGCTGCTGCGCGTCGGATTCGTGGCCCGCGGCCGTCGGTTGTCGGTGCAGGTGCGTTACGACGGCGGCGTGCTCGACGCCGAAGCCGCTGCCCGGATCGCCGGGTACCACGCCACGGCGCTCGCGCTGCTGGTGACCGATCCGGATGCCGAGCACGCCGGGCAGAGCTTGCTCTCCGGCGAAGAACTCCGGTGCCAGCTCGAAGAACTCGCCGGGCCGCGCCGGCGCCTGCCCGGGCTACGCGCGCACGAACTGTTCGAGCAGCGGGCGCGGCTTCACCCGGAAAGACTCGCGGCCGTGCACGGCGAGCGCGGCTGCACCTATGGCGAACTCAATGCGCGGGCCAACCGTCTGGCCCGCGCCCTGCTCGCTCACGGAGTACGTCGGGAAGACGTGGTGGCCGTGGTGACCGAACGGAACCTCGACTGGCTCGCCGCGGTGCTCGCCGTGTTCAAGGCCGGCGGGGCGTACTTGCCGATCGAGCCGCACTTTCCACCCGAGCGGATCGCCACGACGCTGCGCCGGGCGGGCTGCGAGCTCGTGCTCACGGAACCGGACAGCACCGCCACCCTCGAACAAGGGCTCCAGCTGGTGCCCGGCGTGCGGCTGATACACATCGGGGCGGCCTGCGCCGAGCAGCAGGTGGACACCGACCTCGGCGTCGAAGTCACCGTGGACCAGCTCGCCTACCTCTACTTCACCTCCGGCTCCACCGGCGAGCCCAAGGGCGCGATGTGCGAACACGCGGGGATGTTGAACCATTTGCTCGCGAAGATCGACGACCTGGGGATCGCCGAGGGTCAGGTGGTCGCGCAGACCGCCCCGCAGTGCTTCGACATCTCACTGTGGCAACTGCTGGCGGCACTGCTCGTCGGTGGGAGCACGCTCATCGTCGAGCAGGAGGTGATCCTCGACGCCGAACGGTTCGTCGACCGGATCGCCCATGGACGAGTCGCGGTGGCGCAGGTCGTGCCGTCCTACCTCGAAGTCGTCCTGTCCTACCTCGAGAGCCACCCGCGCCCGCTGCCTGAGCTGCGGTGCGTGTCGGTGACCGGCGAAGCCCTCAAGAAAGAGTTGACGCAGCGCTGGTTCGCGACGTACCCGAACGTCAGGCTGGTCAACGCCTACGGCCTCACCGAGACCTCCGACGACACCAACCACGAGGTGATGGACCGGCCGCCGGACTCGGACCGGGTCCCGCTGGGGCGACCGATCGCCAACGTGTGGGTCGGCGTGGTCGACGAGCATCTGCGGCCGGTTCCGCTGGGCGCGCCGGGAGAAATCGTGTTTTCCGGGGTGTGCGTCGGCCGGGGCTACGTGAACGACCTGCGGCGGACGCGGGCGGCGTTCCTGCCCGACCCGTACCGGGCGGGTGCCCGGCTCTACCGCAGCGGCGACCGGGGCCGCTGGTTGCCCGGTGGCAAGCTGGAGTTCCTCGGCCGCCGCGACAACCAGGTGAAGATCTCGGGTTTCCGCATCGAGCTCGGCGAGGTCGAGAACGCGCTGCTGCGCGTGCCCGGTGTCCGCGACGGCGCCGTGGTGGTCGCTCAGCGGGGTGGCGGCGGCAAGCACCTCGTGGCGTTCTACTCGGCCACCGGACCGGTGCCCGGCGGCGCCGTGCAGGCCCGGTTGAGCGAGTCGCTGCCCGAATACCTGGTGCCCGCGGCCTTCCACTGGCGGGAACGGCTCCCGCTCACGGCCAACGGCAAGATCGACAAGTCGGCACTGACCGCGCTCGCCGGGGAACTCGAAGCGGCTGAACCGCCGCACGACCCTCCGACGACACCGGCCGAACGTCGGCTCGCGGCGGCGTGGGCCGAGGTGCTCGGCCTCGCGGCGGAGAACATCAGCCGGCAAGACCACTTCTTCGACCGGGGCGGCACGTCGCTCTCGGCGGTCAAGCTGGCCGTCGCGCTGGACCGCGCGGTGTCGCTCGCCGACCTGACCCGGCATCCGGTGCTCGCCGAGCAGGCGAAGCTGCTCGAGGATCGCTCCCGCAGCCGCGGCCAGAACCTGCTCCAGCCGCTCACCGAGCAGCCCGGCCCGGCGGCCACGGTTCTGGTCTGCTTTCCTTACGCTGGCGGCAATGCGGTGAACTTCCGGCCGCTGGCACAGGCCCTGCGGGGCAGCGGGCTCAGCGTGCTCGCCGTGGAACTGCCCGGTCACGATCCGGCCGCCGGCGACGAGCCGTTCGCCCCGATGGCGCGGGTGATCGGCCAGGTCGTCGCGGAGCTCGGCCGCCTGGCTCCGGACCGGATCCTGTTGTGGGGGCACTCATCGGGCGCCGCCTACGCGTTCGAGACGGCCCGTCGCCTCGCCGAGCGAGGGCTCAACGTTCGCCGGCTGTTCCTGGGCGCACAGCTGCTGGGCACCGCCGACGAGCGGCGGGCCGCGATCAGCGAGCTGGGCCGGCTGAGCGACGCCGAGCTCGCCTCGTCGCTGGCCGCCGACCACGGCTACCCGGAGCTCGCCGGGCTCGGCCCGGAGCGCGCCGCGCGCGTCGGAGCCGCGGTCCGGTACGACTGCGTTTCCGCACACAGCTACCTCGCGTCCGCGCTGGTGAAGCCGCCGTCGCCGCGACTGACCACTCCGGTCACCGTCGTCGTCGCGGACGACGATCCGATCACCGCGGGCTTTCGTGAACGCCACGGCGAATGGCGCTTGCTGGCCGAGCACGTCGAACTGCAGGCGATCGCCGTCGGCGGCCACTACTTCCCCAGCACCGATCCGGCCGGGACCGCGCAGATCGTGCTGCGCGCTGTCGAACCGGTGCCCACCACCTGAAAGCACCAGCTGAAGGGACACACCATGACTTCCTCCTCATCGACGTCCACCGTCGCAGCGCACGTGCGGCCCGGCGAAATCCCGCTACTCGCGGCCGAACCGCGCGGGGGTGCGCCGGAATGGACCGGCGAGCACCGGGACGCGGTACGCGCCATCGTCGCCGAGCACGGCTCGGTCCTGATCAGGGGCCTCGGGCTCGACGACCCCGCCGACGTGTCCGCCGTGTTCGCCAGGCTGGGCACCGACCTGATGCCCGACCGGGAGGCGTTCGCTGCGCGCGAAACCTATTCGGCCGGGGTGTACTCGTCGTCGGCTTGGCCGCAGAACCAGCCGATGTGCATGCACCACGAGCTGAGCTACCGGCTCGAGTTTCCGGGATTGCTGCTCTTCGCCTGCCTCGGCGCGCCCACCGAGGGCGGCGCCACCGCGCTGGCCGACTCGCCGACGGTGCTCGATGCGCTGCCGGATGACCTCGTCGCGCGGTTCGAGCGGGAAGGGTGGCTGCTGACCCGCAGCTACAACGACGAGATCGGCGCAACGTTCGCCGAGTCGTTCGGCACCGACGACCGCGCCGCGATAGAACGCTACTGCCAGGCCAACGCCATCGAGTGCGAGTGGCAAGCCGACGGCGGGTTGCGCACCCAGCAACGGCGCAGCGCCGTGGTGCACCACCCGGTCACGGGTCAGCGCTGCTGGTTCAACCAGATCGCGTTCCTCAACGAGTGGACGATGGATCCCGAAGTCCACGAGTACCTAGTGGACGTCTACGGCTCGGACGGGCTGCCGTTCAACACCCGCTTCGGCGGCGGCGACCCGATCGGCGAAGACGTGTTGCAACTGCTGAACGAGGTGTACGAGGCCAACACCGTCCGCGAACCGTGGCAGGCCGGTGACCTCATGCTCGTGGACAACATCCGGACCGCGCACAGCCGGGAACCCTTCGAGGGGCCCCGCGAAGTGCTCGTCGGAATGACCGATCCGGTGCGGGTGACCGACGTCGCGCCCACGTTCGAGGCGGGTGCGAGATGACCGCGACCCGCCCCACCCCGGTTCCTTCCGACTCGGACGGTGCCGTCCGCCCGTTCTCCGTGATCGGCGGCGGCCAGGTGCGGCGCGCCCTCGACGGACGGGAGCAGCAGATCGTCGAACTGGTCGAGGCCACCTACCGGCTGCACAGCGCCGGCCACTCGGTGAACCCGCCGTCGTACTTCCTCCGGTTCCCCGACCGTCCGTCGGCACGGATCATCGCGCTGCCGGCCTCGGTCGGCGAGCCGGTTGGAGTGGATGGTCTCAAGTGGATCGCGAGCTTCCCGGAGAACGTCGCGTCCGGACTCCCCCGGGCGTCGGCGGTGCTCATTCTCAACGACCACGAGACCGGCTATCCGTTCGCCTGCTTGGAAAGCTCGATCATCAGCGCCACCCGCACGGCCGCGCTGGCGACATCCGCCGCGACGGCACTGAGCCGGGGCCGGCCGCGTCCGGCCCGAGCCGGGTTCTTCGGGACCGGGCTCATCGCGCGCTACGTGCACACCTACCTCGCCGCCACCGGCTGGACCTTCGATGAGATCGGTGTGTACGACCTGTCGGCCGAAAGCACCGCCGGGTTCCGCGGTTACCTGGAGCGATCGGGGACGGCGGCCAATACGACGGTGCACGATCAGCCCGGCTCGCTGATCCGATCGAGCGATCTGATCGTGTTCGCCACGGTCGCGGGCCAGCCGCACGTGTCCGACCGGTCGTGGTTCGACCACAACCCGCTGGTGCTGCACGTGTCGCTGCGGGACCTCGCACCCGAACTCCTGCTAAGCACGGCCAACTTCGTCGACGACGTGGAGCACTGCCTCAAAGCCGGCACGTCGCCGCACCTGGCCGAGCAGCTCACGGGAAACCGGGACTTTCTGAACGGCACGCTGGACGACGTCCTCGCCGGGCGGGTGCCGGTGCCCGCCGACCGACCGGTGGTGTTCTCCCCGTTCGGTCTCGGAGTCCTCGACCTCGCCGTCGGCAAGTACGTCCACGACGAGGTCGCGCGGGCCGGTGAACTGAACCTGGTCCCGGACTTCTTCCACGACCTGAGTCGCTACGGCCACTGACGAGCTTGACCGTGAGGGGATCATCGTGTCTGTGATATCCGTTCCCTCGGAGTTCAACGAAGAGGAGCTCTACGTCGATCTCCGTCCGATCTTCGGGCACTCGCTCTTCCTGAAGTGCGAGGGCTTCAACTTCGCCGGGTCGATCAAGCTGAAGGCCGCGACCCAGATGGTCGAGGCCGCCGAGTGGCACGGGCTTCTGAAGCCGGATTCGATCCTGGTCGAGTCGTCCTCGGGCAACCTCGGTGTCGCGCTCAGCATGGTCGCCGCGAGTAAGGGCTACCAGTTCCTGTGCGTCACCGACTCGCGCTGCAACCTCGCCAGCCGGCGCGTGATGGAGGCACTGGGCAGCCGCGTGCATGTGATCTCGCAGCCGTCCGGCGACGGCGGTTTCCTCGGCGCCCGGCTCGAGCTGGTGCGTGAACTGTGCGCCAGCGACGATCGCTATGTCTGGCTCAACCAGTACGCCAACCCGGCCAACTGGCGGGCGCACTATCGGACCACCGCGCCGGAGATCGCCCGCCAGTTCCCCGAACTCGACGTACTGTTCGTCGGAGCGGGTACCACCGGCACGCTGATGGGCTGCGCTCGCTACTTTCGCGAGTGGCCCCGGCCCGTCCACGTCGTCGCGGTGGACAGCGCCGGTTCGGTGACCTTCGGTGGCAAACCGGGTCGCCGGATGATCCCCGGCCTTGGCACGAGCGTGCCGCCCCCGCTGCTCGACAAGCGTTTCGTGGACGAGGTGATCGTGGTCGAGGAGGCGGACACCGTTCGCAGCTGCCACCGCTTGGCCCGCAAGGGGTTCCTGTTCGGGGGCTCCACCGGGACCGTCGTCAGCGGAGCCATGCGCTGGCTGGCCGATCACGAGCGCAAGCGCCTCACCTCGGTCGCCATCGCACCCGACCTGGGCGAGCGCTACCTCGACACGATCTACCAGACGAACTGGCTCCACGACCTCTACGGCAACGAGGTGCTCGGCGAGGACGAGCTGATCGCGGGGCTCCGGTTGGAGTGACCTTCCGTCAGTGACCCTCCGTCGGTGACCTTCCGTGAGTGACTTTTCGTCTGGCCCGTCGCCAGCCCGCTAGGCCGTCCAGCCGCCGTCGACGGTGAGGGTGGCGCCGGTGGTGTAGGTCGCGGCGTCGGAAGCGAGGTAGAGAGCGGCGCCGGTCAGTTCGGGTGGGGTGGCAACGCGGTTTTGCGGGATGTGGGACAGGAGGCGGTCACCCCAGCTGCTGGCGAGGAGGCCCTCGGAGAGGTCGGTGTGGAAGTAGCCGGGCGCGAGCACGTTTACTCGGACGCCGCGCGGGGCCCATTCCACGGCGAGCACCCGCGACAGAGCCTCGACGCCGCCCTTGCTGGCGGCGTAGGCGGCGATGCGGTCGAAGCCGGAGCGCGCGTGGATCGACGAGACGGTGATGATCGAGCCCGAGCCCTGCGCCAGCATCCGCGCGCCGGCGGCGCGTGCGCAGTAGTACGTGCCGGTGAGGTTGACGTCGAGGACGTGGGCCCAGTCGTCGTCGCCGCTGTGTTCGCTGCGGCGGAAGGTCGGGCTGATGCCGGCCGCGGTGACGCAGACGTCGAGTCGGCCGAAGGTATCGGTGATCCGCTGAACCGCCTGGTCTACAAAGGACGATTCGGCCACGGAGCCCGGGAGCACCAGCGAATCGCCGGCCAGTGAACGCAAGTCCGCTTCGGTGCGGGCCGTCACGGCCACCGTCGCACCGGCCGCGGTGAACGCCTCCGCGATCGCGCGGCCGAGGCCCTTGCCGGCACCGGTCACCCAGGCGACCTTGCCCGTCAGATCGAAGGTCATGCGCGAAGATTCCTCTTCAGCACCTTGCCCGACGGCGTGCGCGGCAGCTCGTCCAGGAACACGAGATCCGCGGGGACCTTGAACTTCGCTAGCCGCGCACGGCAGAACGCCACCAGCGCGTCACGATCACGCGCCGCCCCGGCTCGCAGCACCACGAACGCCTGCGGCACCTCACCCCACCGCGGATGCGGCAGTCCGACCACTGCCGCCTCGACCACGTCCGGATGCTCGTACAGCACGCGCTCCACTTCAGGCGTCGCGATGTTCTCGCCACCGGACACGATCATGTCCTTCTTGCGGTCCTCGACGTAGAGGTAACCGTCGTCGTCGAGACGTCCGACATCGCCGGTGTGGAACCATCCGTCGCGATACGCGCGCGCCGTGGCGTCCTCGTCGCGCCAATACCCGATGCTGACCTTGGGACCGCGTAACGCGATCTCCCCCAGCTCGCCCGTCGGCACCGCCGCACCCGACTCGTCGACGATCCGCACCTCCAGGTGCACCACCGGCCGCCCGACCGAGCCGACCTTCGAGAGCATGTGGTCCGCGTCGTTGAACGTATCGCCCGAAACGGTTTCGGTCAGCCCGTACGCGTCGGAGAACCACGCGCCCGGGAACGCCGCGAGGATCCTTTCCACCAGCGGCACCGGCATCTTCTCGCCACCACCGATGATGAACCGGATGGACGACAGGTCGCGCTCACGGAGGTCGGGCCGCTGGAGCACGGCGTTCATCATCGACGGAGCGAGCCAGATGTTGGTCGGCCGCTCACGTTCGATCGTGTCCACCACCTCGGCCGCGTCGAACTTCCGCAACACGATCAGGGAACCACCCGCGTGCAGTGTCCCGACGCCGGGCAGGTCGAACCCGCCCACGTGGTACAGCGGCCCACACACCAGCGTCGTGTCGTCGGCGGTGATCCCGAACTCCACGAGGTGGCCCAGGTTCTTCCACGCCAGGTTTCCGTGCGTGATCTGCACGCCCTTCGGGCGCGACGTCGTACCCGAGGTGTACATCAGCCGTTGCAGGTCATCGGGACCCACGGAGGCGGGCACGACCGACCGTCCGAGATGCGCGGAAACCACGTCCTCGTAGGCGATCCAGCCGGCGGCCGCACCACCCAGCAGGAGCCGCTGTTTCAACCCCGGCAGCTCGAGATCGTCCACAGCGGACCGGAACTCCGGCTCCGTCAGCAGTGCCACCGCACCCGAATGGTCGAGGATATAGCGCCACTCCTGCGGCGAGAGCCGGTAGTTGAGCGGCAGGAACGCCGCCCCGACGCGGTTCACGGCGAACACCGCTTCGAGGAACTCCAAGTGGTTGTACAGCAGCAACGCGACGACGTCACCCGGCCCGACGCCGAGCTCAGTGAGCCCGGACGCGAGTGCGTCGACGCGCGTGAGCAGCTCCCGGTTGGTCAACGTCCGCGGCCCCTGGCTGAGCACGACCTTGTCGGGAAACCGGGCGGTGTTGTGGTCGAGGATCGTGGCGAAGTTCGACATCAGCGCTCCTGCGCGTGGAAGCTGTGCAGCTCGCCTCCGGCCGCACCCCAGTGGATGGTGCTGATCATGCCGCCGTCGGCCACCAGGTCGGCTCCCGTCACGTAGTCCGCGCCGGGCCCGGCCAGAAACGCGACGACCCACGCGATGTCGTCCGGTTCACCGATCCGGCCGAGGGGGGTGTTGGCCACCGTGGCCGCGCGGATGGTCTCGTTGCCGAGAGTGTCCCGGTTCAATCCACTGTGGACGACACCGGGACTCACCGAGTTGATCCGGATACCGTCCACGGCGAGTTCCGCGGCCAGCTGCCGCGTCAGCGCCAGCACACCACCCTTCGCCGCCGTGTACGACGAGAAGCCGTAACCGGTGTGACCGGCGATCGACGCGATCTGCACGATCGATCCGCCACCGCCGGCGGCCATCAGCGGAATGACCTGCTTGAGCAGGATGAAGTAACCGGTGAGGTTGACGTCCACCACGCGCCGCCACTCGTCCACCGTGGACTCCAGGAGCTTCTTGCGAATGATGATGCCCGCGGCGTTGACGAGTACTTTCGGCGGGCCGAATCGCTCGTGCGCCTCGGTGATCGCCTTGGCCACCGTCCCTTCGTCGGTCACGTCGAGGGCGAACGCGGCCGCCCTTTCCATTTCCTTCGCGGTCCGCTCGGCCGCGGCGCCGTCGGCGTCGAGCAGCACGAGTGGACGTCCTTCTTCGGCCAGGCGCAGCGCGCAGGCCCGGCCGATTCCCGACCCCGCGCCCGTGACGACCGCACACCCAGTTCCGTCCACAGTTGCGTCCATAGTGGACCTCCTTCCGCCGGGCGTTCAGCCCATCGCGTAGCCCCCGTTGACGTCGACGACCGCACCCGTCAGGTAGCTCGCCGCGGGCGAGGCCAGGAAGGCCGCCACGCGAGCGATCTCTTCCGGCCGGGCGAGCCGGCCGAGCGGGTTGTAGTCGTCGGAGTACCCCTTGCCCTTGATCATGTCCGTGTCCACCACGCCCGGCGCCACGGCGTTGGCGATGATCCCGTGGCGGGCCTCGGTCTTCGCGAGCCACTTCACGACGGCGTGGACCGCGCCCTTGCTGGCCACGTAGTGCGGGCCCGCGAGCACACCGCCGACCTTGCCCGCCACCGAGCCGATACACACCACGCGCGCGTCGTGGCCCCGCAGAAACGGCAATGCGCCACCGATGGACCACAAGGCGCCCTTGACGTTCACGCCGAGCACCAGGTCCACTTCGGACTCCGGCAGTTCGTCGAGCAGGACCGTCTCGCCGTAGACGGCCGCGCAGGTCACCAGCGCGTCCAGTCGCTGGGCTGTGCCCGCCGCCGACGCCATCGCCTCGGCGACCGCGCCCCGGTCGGTGACATCGACGACCAGCCCCGCCGCGGACCCGCCGGCCTCGGTGATCTCCTCGACCGTCCCCGACGGATCCCGCGCGTCGAGCACCGTGACCTGCGCTCCGGCGAGTGCGAGCTCGGCCGCGATCCGGCTGCCGATCCCGCGCGCCGCACCGGTGACGACCGCGCGCGACCCGGCCAGTGAAGCCGGGCCGCGCGGATCGAGCACACCGAAGCTCACGCCGTCGTCTTCTGCTCGTGTGCCGCGAGTTCCTCCATCAGCACGGGAACTCCCATGGTGCAGGTGTGGATCCCGAGCACGCTCGTGAGCTCCAGCACCTCCATGATCTCCTCTTTGGTCGCCCCGTATCCGAGGGCGTTGCGGATGTGCTGGCGCAGCCCGGGTTCGTACAGGTGCGTGGTCGACGCGTCGATCGCCGTGTAGATCAGCTCCTTGATCTTCGGCTCCAGCACGCCCTTGCGCCACGGCACGGCCGAGAAGTCGAGGTACGCCTGGAAGAAGTCCGGGTCGAGGGCCAGCAGCCCCTCCCAGAACGTGTTCCAGTATCCGCGTTCTTTGATGAAGCTGTCCCGCAGCTTGTTCAGCCGGTCGACGTCGGTTCCGTTGTCCGACAAGGGTTCCTCCCTACTTCGCGGCCAACTCGGCGCGGCGTTTGGCGGTGGCCTCGTGGTCGATCTTGAGGTTCTCCGGGTCGTGGTGCGGGTCGCCGGTGATCACCACGCCGTAGTCGCGGTAAGCGCCGTCGATGGTCACGTACTCGTCGCGCACGTCGCGGCACACGCGCTCGGGGTCACGCTGCAGCGGCGAACCCCAGCCGCCGCCACCGTTGGTGAGGTAGCGGAACACGGCGTTGGGCTTGGTGTGCCAGACGGGGGTGCTCGCGAAGTAGAAGTACCTGCCGTCCGGGTCGACGGTCTTGGTGTCCGGGTCCAGCATCCCGGCCACGGGCGTCGCACCCGCGTAGACCCCGGCCTCGGTCCCGATGAGGTCCTTGTCCTTCGGGACGTTCTTGTAGTCGGGGTGGAACACCCACGTCGCACCCAGGGCGCCCGGCTGTCCACCGTAGACGCCGACACCGCTGGCCATCTTCGTGTGCAACGGGCTCGACCAGTGTTCGGCTTCGGTGAGGTACAGCGTGTCCTTGAGCACCGCCGCGCCGCCCCGGTTTTCGCCCGCGCCGCCGCTGTCGGGCGCGTACTCCTTGCGCAGCACCACGGCAGGCAGCTCGGACTCGACCGCCTCGGTCGCCGGGTCCAGGTTGTTCGCCTGGTAGACGACGGAGTAACTGTCGGCGTCACCGTGCTCGGTCGCACCCCACGGCCCGTGTTCGCCGCCGCACTGCGCGGTCGTGACCCACGGCGTGCCGTCGGCGAGGACTCCGTTGGCGTTGTGGATGTTCAGCGAACCGTAGTCGCCGCCGACGGCCTTGCGGCCCAGCGCCTTCTCCAGTGCCCGGAACACCGCGAGCAGCACCGGACCGGTGCTCTCCCAGTAGAGGAACACCGCGCCGTCCGGTGGGGTGGCGCTGATGAATGTGCCGGCAGGCAGCACGATGTCGATCGGCCGGTACGCGCCGGAGGTGAAGGGCGTCGCCGGGTCGATCAGGAATTTCAGCGCGACACCGACGGCGGTCTTCGTGTCGAGGATGCCGGCGTTGATGCTCGTGCGCGCCTGCGGAGAGGTCCCCGAGAAGTCGAGCTCCATCCGGTCGGCTGCCTTGGTGATCTTCAGCCGGATCTTGTACTCGACACTGTCGTCGACGCCGTCGCAGTCGATGCCCTCTTCGGCCTCGTACGCGCCGTCGGGCAGCTCGGCCAGCGCACTGCGCATGGACTCAGCCGAAACGTCCGTGGAGTACCGGATCGCGCCGAGATAGGCCTCCACGCCGTAACGTTCCACACTCTCCAGGATCAGCTTCTCGCCCAGCAGCAGATTCTGGTAGATGGTCTTGATGTCCGGCAGCAGCAGCGCGCAGAAGCGGGCGTTGTCGAAGATCAGGTTGAACGCCGACTTCACCGGCTTGTCGTTGCGGTACAACAGCATCGGCGCGATGACGAGACCGTTCTCGTACACGTTGCGCTTGGTGCCGGAGAAGCCAGCCGGAATCACGCCGCCCATGTCGAGCTGGTGCGCCCGCAGGTTCACGAACGACACGAGCTTGCCCTCGTGGAACACCGGGCGGATGAAGCAGACGTCGTTCACGTGGTTGCCCGCGCGGTACGGGTCGTTGCAGATCACGACGTCACCGGGGTTGAGGTTCTCCGGTCCGTACTCCTCGATCGTGTTGCGCACGGCCTCGGACATGGTGCCGAGGAACATCGCGAGGCTGTTGCTCACCGACGACATGGGGTAGTTCTGCTCCGGCGGGCCGGAGATCGTCGCCGCAAAGTCGTACCAGTCGCGCAGGATCAGGGAAAACGCGTTGTTCAGCAGGCCGGTGCACATGTGCTGCACGATGTAGCGCATGCGGCTCGCGAGCACCGACGCGGTGAACCGGTCGGCGCCGTACAGCTCGGCGAACTGGGCGTCGTCGAGGTCCTTCAGAGAGGTCATGGGTTCACGCCTTCCGGATGCGCAGCTCGCCGTGGGTCCCGACGGTCGCGACCTGACCGGGGACGAGGAACGTGGTGGACAGCGGTTCACGGATCACCGCGGGCCCGGGCACCTGGTCACCGGCGCGCAGATCGGCCCGCTGGTACTCGGCGGCCTGCAACACGTCTTCGGTGAGGTACCGGATCTGCAGCGTGCGCGTGGGTTCGAGCGTGGTGCCCGCCGCGCGTTCCGGCAGCACCGGATACTCGACCTTGTCGGCCCGCACGACCGCCTGCACGCGGTAGGTGACGCCCTGCACGGGCAGTGCCTCGAACTTGTTGCCTGAGCGCTCGGCGTACGCCTCGTGGAAGTTCGCCACCATCGTGGCGACGGCCTCGGCGTCGATCGTGCCCGCCGGCACGCCGATGAACGGTGTCTCCCAGGTCTGCCCGGCGAGGCGACCGTCGAAACTCCGGACGAATTCCACGCCCTCACGGTCCTTCTCCTGCAGGCGTTCCCGCAGCCGCTCCTCCATGGAGTGGTAGACCTTGTCGACCTGCTCGGCGGCTTCGGCCGTCAACAGCGTGTACGCGCTGCGGCTGTCGGCGTAGACGAGGTCGGAGCTCACGAGGCCGAGCGCGGAGAACAGGCCGGGGTGCGGCGGCACGATGACCTCGGCCGCGTGCACCAGGTCGAGCACCGCCGGCAGCAACATCGGGCCGGCCGCGCCGTAGGCCACGAGGCTGTAGTCACGGGGGTCGACGCCGTGCTGGATCGCGATGTTCACGACGCCCTCGGCGATGTTGTTGATGCCGATGTTGAAGGCGTAGCTCACGCGCTGCTCGAACGACAGCTTGGAATCCAGCGCTTCGAACGCCTGCCGCGACAGGTCGGGGTTGAGCTTCATGCGGCCGCCGGCGAACCCGTCGGGGTCGATGATGCCCATCAGCAGGCAGGTGTCCGTGGTCGTCGGCTGGGTTCCGCCGAGGCCGTAACAGGCCGGGCCGGGGTCGGCGCCCGCGCTGCCCGGGCCGACCTTCAGCTCACCGGCCGGGTTGATCGTGACCAGACTGCCGCCGCCGGCGCCGATGCTGGAGACCTCGTTGGACAGTGCGTTGACGATCAGGTCGTGTTCGAGCTCGAACGTGGTGTTCACGAACGGCTTGCCGTCGGTGACCATGCTGATGTCGCACGACGTGCCACCGACATCGGCGCACAGCAGGTTGCCCGCACCGATCAGGCCGCCGAAGTGGGCGCTGGACACCGTTCCCGCGGCGGGGCCGGCGAAGACGATGCGGAACGGGTGTTCCATCGCGACGTCGGAACGCACGAGCTGCGCGGCGCAGTCGGCGAAGTTGAGGTCACCCTCGAAGCCCAGCTCACGCAGTCCGGCGTCGAGGCGCTGGGTGTAGGCGTCGTAGGTCAGGCGCATGAAGACGTCGATGACCGTGGTGGACGCGCGAGCGAACTCCTTGGCCAGCGGGGAAACCTCGCTGGAGATCGACACCGGGATGTCGCCGAGCTCCTCGTGCACCAGCTGGCGCAAGCGCTCTTCGTGGTGGTGGTTGACGTACGCGTTGATGAGGCAGATCGCGACGCCTTCGACACCGCACTTGCGCAGCACGGCCAGCTCTTCGCGCGCGTGGTCCTCGTCGAGCTGGATGAGAACACCACCGTCGGCGGTCAGCCGCTCGCGGATGCCGCGCCGGAGGTACCGGGGCACGAGCGGACGGTTCGCGTCGCCGTAGGAGCGGCGCCACGCGGGATTCGTCAACCCCTCGACCGGACGCCAGGTGCGGCCGATGTCGAGGATGTCCCGGTGACCCAGTGTGGTCAGGAAAGCGATCTTCGGCAGCCGCCGCGTGATGATCGCGTTGAGGCCGTGGGTGCTCGCGTGGTTGAACACGGCCGAATCCCGCACGCCGACCTCTTCGGCGCCGCGCAGCACACCGCGTTCGGTGGTGCGTACGTCCGTGGCGACCTTCACGGTCTTGATCTCGCCATCGGCGATCGCCACCACGTCCGTGAACGTGCCGCCGACGTCTACTCCGATCATGGAACTACCCGCCTTTCGGTGCTTCGTAATCAGTTGACGTCGAGGCCGTCGGAGGTGAGGACGATGGGCCCGAGCAGCGGGCCCGTCTCGCGGCTCACCGATTCCAGCGTCTTCTGGTGCTTGACGACGGTGAACCAGCCGCCTTCCGAGAGCACCGGGTAGCGACGGAAGTCCGCTGCGGTGGAGCCGGGGAAATCCCGGTCGAGGTTCACGCCCAGCGCCTGCAGATCGGCGTCGGTGACCTCTTCACGAGCTACCGAAAGTCCTTCGGGGACGGATGATTCGACTGCGTCCATGGGCCATCACTCCGATGTGTTGTGCCACTTCCGAGTTTCGTGTACCAATCGGTCTAAGAAACCGTGATGGAAAGCACTGTAGGACCCCGATCGCGGCCTGACAAGCCCGGACCGGGTGAGGTGAGGAGCTTCGTGATGACGGACCGGCTACACGTCGAAACCAGCGGCAAGGTCGCCACGGTCCGCCTGGACCACCCGCCGCTCAACGCTTTCGACACCGCGATGCGGCGCGCACTCGAAACGGCGGCAGGAGCACTGGCCGATGCGTCCGACGTCCACGCGGTGGTGCTCTACGGCGGCCCGCGGGTGTTCGCCGCGGGCGCCGACATCAAGCAGCTGGCGGGGTTCTCGTTCGAGGAGGTGCTCGGCTGGAACCGGGCGCTGCAGAAGGTGTTCATGCGGTTCGCGGAGCTGCCGATGCCGGTGGTCGCGGCCATCGACGGCTACGCGCTCGGCGGTGGACTGGAACTCGCGCTCACGGCCGACTACCGCGTCGCCTCCCCTCGGGCCGTGCTCGGGCAGCCGGAGGTGCTGCTCGGCATCATCCCCGGTTCCGGCGGCACGCAACGGCTCGCCCGGCTAATCGGCCCCTCACGCGCGAAGGAGCTGCTGATGACCGGGCGTCGCGTCTCCGCAGCGGAGGCGCTGTCGCTGGGACTCGTTGACCGGGTGGCGGATGACCCTTACGCCGCGGCCACGGAGTACGCACAATCGTTGGCGGCCGGGCCGCGGTTCGCGATCCAGGCGGTGAAGGAAGCCGTGGACCACGGGCTCGACGCACCGATCGCCACCGGCCTCGCGCTGGAGCGCTCACTCATCGCAGGTCTGTTCGCAACCACCGACCGCGACCGCGGCATGGCCTCGTTCCTGCGCGACGGACCGGGCAAGGCCCGGTTCGGCGACGACGCCTAGAGTGGCAGTTCGAGTGAGCCGCGGAGGGAACCATGCCGAGACCACCGGGACACGGACCCGGCTACGAGGTCAAGCGCCAGGAGATCATCGACCAGGCGGCCGCGCTGTTCGCCAAGCAGGGTTACGCCGCCACCGGGATCGCCGAGATCGGCCAGGTCGCCGGCCTCGCGAAAGGCGCGCTGTACTACTACATCGGCTCCAAGGAAAACCTCCTCGTCGAAATCCAGGACCGCGTGCTTCGCCCGCTGCTCACCGCGGCCCGCCGCATTGCCGCCCTCGACGAAGACCCCGTCCTGCGCCTGCGCCTGCTGTCCGAGACGCTGCTCGAAATCATCCTCGCGCGTCTCGACCACATCTGGGTGTACGAACACGACTACCGCCACCTGCGCGGCGCCAACCGGGCCCGCCTGCTGCGCCAGCGTCGCGAATTCGAACGCATCGTCCTCGACCTGCTCACCGCGGCCATGGACACCGGTGCCTTCCGCAAGCTCGACCCACGGCTCGCCATGCTGCAGTTCCTGAACCTCCACAACCACACCTACCAATGGGCGCGCCCCGACGGCCCCTGGGACGCGACCTTCCTGTCCCGCGAATACTGCGCGACGCTGATCTCGGGCTTCTGCACACCGGGTTACGACTTCGCGGATCTCGAGGACCGGGTCGCGGAGTTCCGTTCCCGCGTCCCGGCTTGACCCGCGCCGTCGAGTGCTCAGGTGCGCGCGGACTCCCGCACAGCCGCGGCGATGCGCGCCTTCGACGGCAGCCACATGCGTTCCAGCGAAGGGGCGTACGGCGCCGGCGTGTGTTCGGCTCCGACGCGGATGACGGGGGCGTCCAGGGTCCAGAAGCCGTCGCGGGCGGCGAGGGCGGCGAGTTCGGCACCGACGCCGAAGGTCGTAGCCGATTGGTGGGCGATGACCAACCGGCCGGTTTTGGCGAGGGAGCGCAGCACCGTTTCGGTGTCCAAAGGGGCGATCGTGCGCAGGTCGATGACCTCGACGCTGATACCTTCGGCTGCGAGTTCGTCGGCGACGTCGGCGCAGTCGTGGACCAGCTTGGAGTAGGACACGAGCGTGACGTCGGTGCCCGGGCGGCGGATGGCCGCGCGGCCCAGCGGCACCAGATGCGAAGGCGGCGGCTGCGGCCCCTTGCGTCCGTACATCAGGCGGTTCTCGACGAACACCACCGGATTCGGGTCGCGGATCGCGGCGCGCAGGAGACCGTAGGTGTCCGACGGCGTCGACGGCATGACGACCGTGAGCCCCGGAATGTGCGCGAGCAGCGCTTCGAGGCTCTGCGAATGCTGGCTTCCCGACGACCTGCCCGCACCGAACTGCGTGCGCACCACCATCGGAAGACTCGCGGCGCCACCGGTCATGAAGCGCAGCTTCGCGGCCTGGTTCATGAGCTGGTCGAGGCAGACTCCGATGAAGTCGAAATACATCAGCTCCACCACTGGTCGAAGACCGGCCATCGCCGCGCCCACGCCGGCGCCCATGATCGCGCTCTCGGAGATGGGTGTGTCCCGCACACGGCCTGGGTATTTCTCGGCAAGTCCCCTGGTCAGGCCGAAGACGTTGCCGCCGGCGCCGACGTCGATGCCCGCCAGGAACACCGCGTCGTCGGCCGCCAGCTCGTGATCGAGCGCCGTCCGGATCGCGTCCATCGTGCGGAACACCTCACCGGTCGCCTCGGCAGGCTCCGGAACCGGTTCTCGCGGCACCCCCACGTAGTGGTGCAACGTGTCCGGCGACGGTTCCGGCGCGCGCCGCGCCGCTTCGACGGCCGCATCGATCTCCCGGCCGACCTCCGCGTCGATCGGCGCAACGTCGGTACCCACCTCGCGCAGCCGTGCGGCCAGGCGCACCAGCGGGTCGCGCTCCTTCCACTCCGCCAGCTCGGCGGGCTCACGGTACTTCTCCGGATCGCCTTCGTAGTGGCCGTGCCAGCGATAGGTGTCGGCCTCGACCAGCACGGGCGCGCCGCCCTCACGCAAGTCGCGCACGAGCCCGCCGATGAGCGAGGCGACAGCGACGACGTCGTTGCCGTCCACGTGGTGGTAGTCGAGCGCGTACCCGGTCGCGCGATCGGCCAGCGACGCACGCGTCTGCGTGGCGATCGGCGAGAACTCGGCGTACTTGTTGTTCTCACAGAAGAAGATCACCGGCAGCCGCCAGACCGAAGCGAGATTCACCGCTTCGTGGAACATGCCCTGGGCCACGGCGCCGTCGCCGAAGAACGCCAGCACCACGCCGCCTTCGGCGCGCAGCTGGGCGGCGGTGCCAGCGCCGACGGCGATCGGCAGCCCTGCCGCGACGATCCCGTTGGCTCCAAAGACGCCTCGGCGCGGGTCGGCGATGTGCATCGACCCGCCACGGCCGCGGCACGTGCCCGTCTCCTTTCCCATGAGTTCGGCGAACATGCTCTCGACGTCGAGGCCCTTCGCGATGCAGTGCCCGTGGCCGCGGTGGGTGGACGTGACGACATCGCGGTCGTCCAGAGGATGGCACGCTCCGACCGCGCACGCCTCCTGCCCGATCGAGAGGTGCAGGAAGCCGGGGATCTCGTTGGTGCGGTAGAGCCGGGCCGCCCGGTCCTCGAACTCACGGATCAGCCGCATCCGACGGTACATCCCGGCCAGTGTGCTCGGGTCGCCGTCGAATGCCGTGGCCAGGTCGCTCACCCGGGTGGAAGTCATCACGCTCCTGCCCTTGCCGTTCAGTGGTTTTCGCCCGGGGCCCTTGACATCGCGCCGGGAACCACGATTCTTGTACCGACTGTTCGAAAAAACAACTCCCGTTCGGAGGTGGTCGCGTGCACGCGCTGCGCTGGCACGCCAAAGGCGAGCTGCGCCTCGACGAGGTGCCGGAACCGCCTGCCCCGCCGCCGGGGCAGGCGGTTCTTGCCGTGTCGGCCTGCGGGATCTGCGGCACGGATCTGCATGAGCATGCGCACGGCCCGAACCTCATTCGCACCGGGCCACATCCGTTGACCGGGCTCGAGCCGCCGTTCACGCTCGGGCATGAGATGAGTGGCACAGTGGTGGCGCTGGGTTCGCCGGTGCCCGGTGTGGAGGTCGGCACGCGGGTCGCGGTGGATCCTTGTCTGCGCTGCGGGGTGTGCCGGTGGTGCACGCGCGGCGAGTACCACATCTGCGCGAAGGGCGGCTCGATCGGGTTGGCCGCCGACGGCGGGTTCGCCTCGAAGGTCACCGTGCCCACCGAAGGCCTGGTGCCGATTCCCGAGGGCGTGTCCGACGAACTGGCGGCCATGGCCGAGCCGCTCGCCGTGGGGGTGCATGCGATCCGGCGCGCGGGTGTGCAGCCGGGTGATCACGTGCTGCTGCTGGGCGCCGGCCCGATCGGGATCGCCGCGTTGATGGCGGCGAAGCTCGCGGGCGCGGCCGGCATCTACGTGAGCGAGCCGGTGCCCGCCCGTGCGCGTATTGCGGCGGAAATCGGGGCGACAGAGGTGTTCGATCCCTCCCGCGCCGATGTGCGCCGCGAGGTGTTCCTGCGCACCGGCCGCGTCGGGCCCGATGTCGTGGTGGACGCGACGGGGCGGCCCGAGCTGGTGGAGCTGGCGGTGAGCACCGTGCGCCGGGGCGGGCGCGCGGTGTTGTGCGGGATCAGCGGTGCGTCCGCGTCGTTGCCGATCACGCAGATCGTCCCGTTCGAGCGGACCGTGCTGGGCTCGTTGGGCTACAACTTCGACATTCCGCGGGTGCTCGACCTCATGGCAACCGGACGGCTGGACGCGTCGCCGTTGCTGACCGGGGTACGGCCGCTTTCGGCCGGCCTCGACACGTTCGCCGAGCTCGCGACCGACCGTGGTGGCCAGCTCAAGATCCTGCTGACCCCCGAGGAGCGCTGATGGATTTCGATCTGCCCGAGGAAACCCTGGCGCTGAAGGAACTCTGCCGGGATTTCGCCGCGAAGGAAATCGCACCGCACGCCGCGGACTGGTCGGAACGCTGCCACTTTCCCACGGAGGTGTTTCGTGACCTCGGCCGGCTCGGCTTGATGGGCATGCTGGTGGACGAGAAGTACGGTGGCACCGATGCCGGCTTCGTGTCCTATGTGGCCGCGATGGAAGAGCTGGGCGCGGCGGACCAGTCGATCGCTTCGGCGTGGAATGCGCACTCGACCATCGCGACGCTCCCCCTCGCGACGTTCGGTACCCACGAACAGAAGGAACGCTGGCTGCGCCCGCTCGCCGCCGGCGAAGCGCTGGGCGCGTTCGGCCTCACGGAGCCGACCGCCGGCTCCGACGCCGCCGGCATCCGCACCCGCGCCCGGCGCGCCGACGGCGGCTGGTTGCTCGACGGTACGAAGATGTTCATCAGCAACGCCGGCACCGAAATGAGCCTCGGCGTCACCGTCCTCGCGCTCACCGGCTCCTCAACCGACGGCGCCAAGCGCTACGGCACCTTCTTCGTTCCCGACGAGACTCCCGGCTACACGAAGGGCCGCCCGCTGAAGAAACTCGGTTGGCACGCCCTCGACACCCGCGAACTCGTGTTCACCGATTGCTGGCTCCCCGACGACCACCTCATCGGCGACGAGGGCGCCGGCCTCCGCCAGTTCCTCGAGGTTCTCGACGGCGGCCGCATCAGCGTCGCGGCGCTTTCCCTTTCACTCGCCCAGAAGGCTCTCGACCTCGCCGTCCGCCACGCCGGCGAGCGCGAACAGTTCGGCCAGCCGCTGAACCGCTTCCAAGCTGTCGGCCACAAACTCGCCGACATGGCAACGGAAATAGCGGCAGCCCGCTGGCTCGTGTACCACGCCGCCTGGCTCGGCGATCAGGGCCGACCCTTCAGCACCGCCGCGGCCATGGCGAAGCTCTACGCCTCCGAGCTCGCCAACCGCGCCGCCAGCCAAAGTCTCCAAATCCACGGTGGCTACGGCTTCATCCGGGAATCCACCATCTCCCGCTTCTACGCCGACGCCAAGATTCTGGAAATCGGCGAGGGCACGAACGAGGTCCAGCGCAACGTCATCGCCCGTGCGCTCTCCCGCCGTACTCACTGAGCGCCGCGCGGGTCTGAGCCCACGGCGTGCCCGCCCGAGTTTCCCGGCACCGTCGCCGGAATCGGACCGCGCCCTCAGCGATATCTGGGCGGCGGTACCTCGGCGGCGGTACGAGGAACCGGGTCCTTGACGCACACGCCGAGCACAGCTCGCCGTCCGCCGTGAGTCAGCGCCCGGGTCCGGCGGACGAAGATCGGGACCTTCGTCCCTCCGTCCGGCCTGTGGCGGCGGTTACGCTGGACGCGGAGGAGGTGGCCGAGGTGACGGAGCGCAAGCCGAGGGAAATGCCGATCGTGTCCTGGGTGGATCGGCAGATCGCGGAGGCCCAGGAGCGCGGCGAGTTCGAGGACCTACGGGGCTCCGGTCGACCGTTGGCGCCACCTTCCGGCCGGGACGCGGCGACGGACTGGGCGATCCGCAAGGCCAAGGAGGGCGACCTCGAGGTGGCCTCCTTCCTGCCGCCGTCACTCAAGCTGATGCGCGAACTCGAGGACCTGCCGCAGACACTGGCCCGCGTGCGCACCGAGCAGCGCGTGCGCGCGATCGTCGAGGACATCAACGAGCGAATCCGCGAGACCCACCGGCGCCCACAGGTCGGGCCGCCGCTCAGAGCCCGGCCGCTGGACGTGGACAAGACCGCCGAGGAATGGCGCGCCTCCCGTCCGTGAACTCGGCGTGGGCCCATCCACCAGTGCTCATCCACCACTGCCCATCCACCAGCGCCCATCCACCGGGACCCATCGGACAGCGCCCATCCACCAGCGCCCATCCACCAGCGGTCACCCAGCACTGATCACTTAGCACCGCTTGTCCAGCAGCAGTTGCCCACAGGCACTGTTCACCCGCGCTCATCCGACAGCGCTGATGCAGCAGCACTCCCCCGACAGCACCGATTCATCTGCGCTCATCCAGCTGGGCTCATCCAGCTGGGCTCATCCAGCTGCGCTACGCCACCGCTTTGCCATTACGGCTCATCCACCAGCTGTCAAGCTCACCACCTGCCCCACCATCCGAGTTCACCAAACCTCCACAAAGGACTCTCTATACAGGACCATCTACGAAGGATGGACCACCGCGATCGGCTCACCACGGCCGACGACGGGCACTCACGTCACCCAGCTCCACTCCCTGCGCCCCGGCGCCATAACCGCCACCGCAACCCTCGCCTGCTCGGGTGGCAACGCACCCTCCACCACCGCCCGGTCAATGGCCGTCTCGAGGTCCACCTCCCCCTTGATCAGCGCGTCCAGCGAACCGGACAACGCGTGCCCCACCGCACGAAACGCCGCCACCTCCTCCCCGGACAACGCCAGGCAACGAGACAGTTGCCCGGTCACATCAAGATTTCCTTTGGTTCCCACTCGCCCGACTCGCACTGACCGCCCCATGAAAACCACCGTATCGAACAGATGATCGACCGCACAGTCGCCGAACCAGGTGATTCCCCAGCACGATCCGGCTCGAGACCTGGGCTGGTATTTCTATACCGGAACCTGCTAGCGTCGCCGGTATCCGAGTACCCCGACGCGAGGCAGCAGAAGTGATCGAACTGAAAACCCCCGCCGAGATCGAGCGGATGCACGTGGCCGGCCGGTTCGTGGCCGAAGTGCTCACGGAAGTGGGCGAGCGGGCCGACGTCGGCGTCAATCTCATGGACCTCGAGCACCACGTGCGCGGCATGATCAAGAGGCGGGGCGCGGAGTCGTGTTACTGGGATTACGCGCCGTCGTTCGGCAAGGGACCGTTCCGCAACGTCATCTGCCTCTCGGTCAACGACGCCGTCCTCCACGGCCTGCCACACGACTACGTACTGTGCGACGGCGACGTGCTCAAAGCCGACCTCGCCGTCAGCATCGACGGCTGGGCAGCGGACTCGGCCCGCACGATCATCGTCGGGACCGCGGACGAACAAGACCTGCGGATCGCCCGCGCGACCGAGGAAGCGCTGGAAGCCGCAATCGACGCGGCTCAGGTCGGCAACCGCCTCGGCGACATCTCCGCGGCGATCTTCGCCGTCGCCGACGGCTATGGCTACCCCGTCAACACCGAGTTCGGCGGCCACGGCATCGGCCGCACCATGCACGAGGACCTCCACGTGTCCAACAAAGGCCGCCCGGGCCGTGGCCTCAAACTCCGGCCGGGCCTCACGCTGGCACTCGAACCGTGGTTCGCCCGCACGACCGACCGGATCGTCTTCGACCCCGATGGCTGGACCATCCGGTCCGCCGACGGCTCACGCACGGCCCACTCCGAACACACCATCGCCGTCACCGAAGACGGCCCGCTCGTGCTCACCCGCCGCGGCGCGCGTCCGTCCACAAACGACGCCTGAACCGGTCACCCCGAAGTCCGGCTACCCTGGGTAGACAGGAACGAAGGGATGGCGACCGTGGTGCGCTGGATTCGTCGGGCCGCCGCCCTCGCCGCGGCCCTGCTTCTGCTCTTCGGGGAGCCGTGGTCGGTGTTCGTGCTGCTCCCGGGTTGGCCGGCGGCGGGCACGATCGCCGGCACCGTGGTCTTCGGCGCGGCGATGCTCGCTTTCCCGGCGCTCATGGTCCTCGGCCACGGCCCCAGGCAGAACGACGCCGCGGCCCGCACCGGCGATGTCATGCTCGGCACGATCTGGGTCCTGTTCGCCTGGAGCGTGCTCGGGCACGTCCTGCGCCTCGTCCTGCTCCTCGCCGGCGTCGCCGACCCCGCGCGCCCGCGTATCGTCGCCGCGGTGACACTCGTGGTGGCCGTCGCGCTGCTCGTTACCGGCAACCGCATCGCCATGCGCGTTCCGCCGGTGAGGGAGGTCGACGTGGTCGTCCCGAAGCTGGGTCCCGGCGCCGACGGCCTCCGTATCGCCGTGATCACCGACACCCACTACGGGCCCCTCGACCGCACCAAGTGGTCGGAGAAGCTGGTCGCGGAGCTCAATCGCCTGCAGGCCGACGTCGTGTGCCACGCCGGCGATCTCGCCGACGGATCCGTCGCCGTTCGCCGCAAACAAGTCGACCCGCTCGGCGGGGTGGAGGCGGCCCTCGGACGCTTCTACATCACCGGCAACCACGAGTATTTCGGCGAAGCGCAGGCCTGGCTCGACCACATGGCGAGCCTCGGCTGGGACACGCTCCACAACCGCAGCACGCTCGTCGAACGAGGCGGCGACCCGGTGCTCTTCGCCGGTATCGACGACCCTACCGGCGCCGCCTCCGGGCTGCCCGGCCACGGCCCCGACCTCGACGCCGCGCTCGCCGGCCACGACGCGCACGTGCCCGTCGTCCTGCTCGCCCACCAGCCGAAGCAGGTCGCGCAAGCCCGCGAGAGGAACGTCGACCTGCAGATCTCCGGCCACACGCACGGCGGCCAGATCTGGCCGTTCCACCTGCTCGTGCGCCTCGACCAGCCGACGCTCTCGGGCCTGACCACCCACGGCCCCACCCAGCTCTACAACAGCCGCGGCTCAGGCTTCTGGGGCCCGCCGTTCCGCGTCTTCGCCCCCAACGAAATCACCCTCATCACCCTCCGCCGCTCAGGCTCGTGAGTGCGTAGGCCGCTTCTAACCGGCGCCCGCACTCACGAGTCCCAACCCAGGCCCGCACTGACAGGCGCGACGACCGTACGGCATGCTGACGGGTGTGGCCACGCGAGCGCTGATCTTCGACTTCGACGGAACGCTGGCCGATACCGAGGCCGCAGTGCTGCAGTCGTGGCAGGAAATGTTCCGCGACCACGGCGTGGAGCTGCCGTTGGCCGTCTGGCTCACCGTGATCGGGACGCAGGACACCCCAGCGACGATGTTCCGGCTGCTGGCCGAGCACGTCGCGGGCATCGACCCCGAACGGCTGCTACCCGGCATACGCGCCCGCATTCGGGAACTACTCGAAGCCGAGGGCCCGCGCGAAGGCGTGCTCTCGTACCTCGACGACGCGGCCGCGCGCGGTCTCGCGCTCGGCGTCGCGTCGAGCTCCACCGGCGCATGGGTTCACGGCCAGCTCGACCGCCTCGGCTTCGCGGCCCGCTTCGCCGCGGTGGAGACCCGCGACCGGCACGCCGCGAAGCCCCACCCCGACACCTACCTCGCCGCCCTCGACGACCTCGGCGTGACGGCCGCGGAAGCGATCGCGTTCGAAGACTCACCCCACGGCGTCAGCGCGGCCAAAGCGGCGAAGCTCGTGACCGTCGCCGTGCCGAACCCGATCACGGCGACGCTCGACTTCAGCGACGCTGACCTGATCCTGCCGTCGTTCACCGCCAAATCACTCGGCGAAGTGCTCGACCTGGTGAGCTAGACCCGAACTAGACGAGCGCGAGAAGCCGCTCGAGAAACGGCCGCTGCCCCTTCACCAGCTTCTCGCCGGCAACGCCCACTGTGAACCACCCGACTCGGTCGACCTCCGGGAACTCCTGCTTCTTCCCCGACCTCGGCGGCCACTCCAGCTCGAACGTGCCAGGCACGATCGCGTCGGGGTCGAGGTCGGCCTCCACCGCCCACCCGGTGACCACCTTGCCCGACTGGCGCACGTCGCCCAGCGCGTGCCACTCGCCCTCGGGCACGGGCAGGCCGAGCTCCTCCACGAACTCGCGACGCGCCGCTGTCTCGGCGGCTTCACCGTCTTCCACTTCCCCCTTCGGCAGCGACCAAGCGGCCTCGTCCTTCTTCGCCCAGAACGGCCCGCCCATGTGCGCGAGCAGCACCTCGACCTCGGCGCGCCGGCGGAAGAGCAGCAGGCCGGCGCTGTGTTTTGCAGCCATCGCACGAGTCTCCCAGACGCCACCGACAGAACTTCCAGCCACAAGAATTCCACCGACAAAACTTCGCGGTCGATGTCGATTCGCGTCGATGCCGTTCGACGCCTTCGTGAAAGCAGGCAACCGACGAAGGAGCCCGAGATGACCACCACCGCCACCCGCACCCAGCCCACCGCCACGACCAAATCGGTCGACCGCGTGCGCCCGTACGTACTGGCCGCCTTCCGCGTCGTCACCTCGGCGCTGTTCTTGATGCACGGTCTGCAGGGGTTCGGCCTCTTCGGTGGCATCGACGGCCACGGCGCCGCAGTGCCGCTCGGGAGTTTTCCGGGATTCTGGGCCAGCGCCATCGAAGTCGTCGGCGCCGCGCTGATCATGATCGGCGTGGCGACGCGGCCGGCCGCGTTCGTGCTGTCGGGCGTGATGGCCTACGCCTACTTCACCGTCCACGCACCGATGGGCCTGCTGCCGATGCAGAACCTGGGCGAGCCGGCCGCGCTGTACTCGTGGATCTTCCTGACGATCACCGTCACCGGGCCGGGTGCGTTCGCGCTGAGCCGCAAGGTCCGGCAGTGACACCGAAAGCTGCGTGACACCGAAAGCTGCGTGACACCGAGAGCCGCGCGACGCCGGATCGCTGCACGACGACCGGCCGCGCCGTTCAAGAATTCCCACGCTGTACCTGAAACTTGCTACGGCGCAACAGGATTCGGACGGTCGCGGCCGGTGTACCGTCGGCCGGCGCGTGCCGGGTGAACCAGCACCGATCCCGTCCGGACGTGCCGAACGAAGACCGGATCAGCTCGGTGCACCACACCGTCCAAAGAGGATGCCGAACACAGCTGGCCGTCGATTCGTCTCGCTCACCCGGTCAGCAGACGTGAGAACGAGGTCAGCGCCGAACGCCGTTCGGCTTCAGAATCTCGGCCGCCTGGTGCGGCACGAGCTTCGGCTCGGCTCCGGAAGCGGGTTCCTCCGGTTCGGCCGACCCCCGAGCGCGCCGAACGAGGTCCAGCAGCATTTCACGGCACGCCCAGCCGAGGACCACCACCGAGCACACCAGCACGACCACGAGCACGGACTCCACCGGGAACCGCCAGAACAGGTCGCCGAACTCGGCAATGAGCACCCCGAGCACCATCCCGATCACGAGAGTGCCGAGGTACGTCAACGGGATCGCGCGGATTCGTGCGCCGGCCATGATCGTTCCCCTCTGACCCGGTGCGCCCACCAGCGGAAAAGCAGATATAGATCATAGCCGGGAAACCGCGCCAACGGACCCCGTCGCTCACCCGAAGGGGCGATGATCACCAGGTCAGTGCCGCCAGCGTGACGACAGCGCGCAGCACTTCGGCGTACTGCGTGTAGAGCGGGGCGAGCCCGAAGCGCAGTACGTCGGGCGGGCGGAAGTCGCCCAGCACGCCGCGTTCGTGCAGCCCGGCCATGATCCGCTCGGCGGCGGGGTGGCGCACGGAGATCTGGTGGCCGCGCGCGTGATCACGAGGGGTGGGGACCTCGGCGCCCGGCAGCAGCTCGTCGAGGCAGCGGAAGAAGAAATCGCCCAGTGCCAATCCTTTCGCGCGCAGCACGGTGAGGTCCACGTCGTCCCACACGTCCAGCGCGGCGTCGAGCGCCAGCAGCGACAGCACGTCCGGCGTCCCGGCGCGTGCCCGCGAGATTCCGGCGCCGCCGCGGTAGCCGGCCTCCATCGCGAACGGATCGGCGTGTCCGGCCCACCCGGCGAGTGGCTGGTCGAACGCCGCCTGGTGGCGCCGCGCGACGTACACGAACGCGGGCGAGCCGGGCCCGCCGTTCAGGAACTTGTAGGTACAGCCCACCGCGTAGTCGACGGCGTGTTCGTCGAGCCGAATGTCGATCGCACCGACGCTGTGACAGAGATCCGCGACCACGGCTGCTCCCGAGGCATGGGCCGCGGCGGTGACCGCGCCGAGGTCGTGCAGGCGGCCGGTCACGTAGTCGACGTGGTTCACCAGCACCACCGCCGTCAGTTCACCGCACGCCGCCGACAATTCGGCGGCCGGGACGCGGCGCACGGCGTGTCCCGTGAGCCGGGCGACCTGGTCGGTCACATAGCCGTCGGTCGGGAACGTCGCGGCGTCCAGCAGGATCTCACCGCGGCCGGGGTTGGCACGCACCGCCGCGACCAGCACCTTGAACAGGTCGACGCTCGTCGAGTCGGCGACCACGACCTGTCCGGGGTCGGCGCCGACGAGCGGTGCGATGCGTTCGCCGACGCGCTGCGGCGCGTCCCACCAGCCGTCGGTCCACGACCGGATCAGCCGGCCACCCCACTGCTCGCGAACGACGGCGGCAAGCCGTTCCGCGACGTGCCGAGGCGGTGCGCCGAGCGAGTTGCCGTCGAAGTACGCGACAGCCGGGTCGAGATCGAACTCCGCGCGCTTGGCGGACAGCGGGTCGGTGGCGTCGAGGGCAGCCGCTTCGGTTTCCAGGCTCATGCGGGGAACTCGTCGGCCAGGGTGTTCCAGAAGCTCAGCTCGTAGGTTTGGAAGAGACGCGCGTACGTCCGCGCGCGGTCCGCGTCGAGGCGGCCGGCGTCGAGCCCGGCCTGAATGGCCGCGAGGGCCTGCTCTTCGAGACCGGGGACGTCGGCGGCGAAGAAGTCGAAGAACGCGCACGCGTCGTCGGCGAAGCCGTAGTGCTCGCGCATCCCGGTGGCGATGGCGGCGCAGTAGCGGCCCCAGGCGGCGAAGTTCGCGAAGATCGCGACGGTGACTTCGGCGGCTTCACCGTTCAGCGCGAGCCATGCGAAGTACGCCGGGTACGCCTGGCAACCGGCGCGCGGCAGCTCGGTGCCCGGATCGTCGCCGGCCGCGGCGGCGAGTGCGTCGAGCTTGCCGAGGGCGAGCCGCTCGCCCGGCGCGAGGCCACCGAAGAATTCACGCGCCCGCGGTTCGTCGGTGCGCGCGGCGAGCGCGTGGAAGCTGCGCCAGTCACTCCGCACGATCCACCGTTCCTCGGCGGCGATCGCGGCGAACACCGCGCGCGGCTCCCGGCCCGCCGCGACGAGAGGCACGAGACGGTTGTCGTCGTCACGGGGCGCGAGCTCCCGCTGGATCGCGTCGAGCAGGTCACGGGCGGTCATCGATTCTCCCTCCGGGCGCGAGCTTTCATTGAAGCAGGGACGATCTTCTCCCGGCGTTCAGGCAACCACCGGTTCTGCCCGTCTCCGGCCACGTACGGGCAGGCACAAGGTCTGGCCGCGAATCTCTGTCCACACTGCCTGGTTGGCCCTACAGTGGTCGCTCATCCGCACCATCGCGAGGAGGGATCAGCGTTGACCATCCCGCTGTCCGCAGCCGCTCGAGCCGAGGGTCTGACGATCCCCCGTCTGCTGCATCGCAACGTCACCGAATTCGGCGACCTCCCGGCCGTGACGTCGCTCGATCTCGCCGGGCACCCGACGCTGACCTGGCGCGAGTTCGGCACCGCGATCGCCGAGTTCTCCCGCGGGCTTGCCGGGCTCGGCCTCGGCAAGCGGGACCGCATGCTGATCATGGCGGCAAGCTGTCCGGACCACCTCATCGCCGACCTCGCCGCTGTGCACCTTGCCGCGATCCCGTGCACGGCGTATGCGACGCTTAGCCCCGAGCAGATCCGGTACGTGGCGCGGCACAGCGCGGCGCCCGTGGTCGTGCTCGGCGGCGCGGGTGAGCTCGAACGCTGGCTGCCGGTGCTCGACGACCTTCCGGCGCTGCGCCACGTCGTCGTGATGGACGCCGCTGCGATGCCGGACGGCGACCGGTTCGTTTCGTTCGCCGAAGTGCGCGAAACGGGCCGTGCGGCACTCGCGGCCGATCCGGGCGTGTTCGACCGGACGTGGCAGCCCATCGAGCCCGACGATCCCCTGTCGATGATCTACACGTCCGGCACGACCGGCGACCCCAAGGGTGTCGTGCTGTCGCATCGCAACGCCGTCCACGAAGGACTCGCGGTGCAGCTGCTGCACGACGCGCCCATGCACGCGAAGAACATCGCGTATCTGCCGCTGGCGCACATCGCGGAGCGCGAGCTGTCGATCTATCTGCCACTGCTGTGGGCCGGGCACGTGCACACGGTCGCCGACGCGTCCGGCGTCGTCGCCGCGCTCGCGCAGGTGCACCCCGAAAGCTTCTTCGGTGTGCCACGCGTGTGGGAGAAAATGGTGGCGGGCATGAAAAACATGCTCGGCAGCGTTCCCGAAGACCGACGCGAGGCGTTGCTGGCCGCGAACGCCCTGCTGCAGGAGGGTTACAAGCTGCGGTCCGCCGGCGAGGAAGTGCCGGCGGAGCTGGCCGAGCGGATCGCGAAGGCCGACGACACCGTGCTCGCCCCCGTGCGCGCGTTGCTTGGTCTGGACCAGGTGCTGGTCGCCTCCAGCGGCGCGGCGGCGCTGCCGGTGGAGGTGCTGTATTTCATCGCCGGGCTGGGCATCGAGATCAAGGAAGTATGGGGCCTGTCGGAGACCACCGGCGCGGCCACGTCGAACAGCGCCGGCTCCTTCCGCGCGGACACCGTCGGCAAGCCGTTGGAGGGCGTGGAGGTCAAGGTCGCCGACGACGGCGAACTGCTCGTCCGCGGCCCGATCGTGTTCCTCGGCTACCTGCAGGCCGACGGTTCCATCGCGCCGGCGACCGACGCCGACGGCTGGTACGCCACCGGCGATATCGGCACCATCGACGAAGACGGCTTCGTCCGCATCACGGACCGCAAGAAGGAACTCATCATCACCTCGAGCGGCAAGAACATCGCCCCGACCCGCATCGAGGGCCTGCTCAAGGAACACCCCCTCATCGGCCAGGCCGTCGCCCTCGGCGACGACCGTCCCTACGTCACCGCCCTCATCGTCCTCGACGACGAAATCGCCCCCGCCTGGGCCACGGCGAACGGCCTCCCGGCCCGTGACCTCGACGCCTTGGCCGCCGACCCGAAGGTGCAGGAGGAGATCGAACGCGCCGTGGCCTCCGCGAACAGCCGCCTGGCCCGCATCGAACAGATCAAGCGCTACCACGTGATCACCCGGCCGTGGACTCCGGAGACGGGTGAACTGACTCCCACCCTCAAGCTCAAGCGTCGCGTCATCAATGACCGCTACGGCGACACCATCACCGCCCTCTACACCTCCCCGACTCAACGCCTTGAGCCTCGCCCGGTTGCCTGAGCGGGTGCCTTCCGCCGTTTCGAAACCGCGATTCTCATCCGCCACCGGGCCGTCGCGCACCTCACGAGGCGGCCACCTCGAGCGGGGACCGCGGCTCGTCGGCGCGGCGAACCGGCTCTCCGCTCAGGCGATCCGGCTGCTGTCCGTCCACTTCCTCAACCTGGGCGGCACCCTCTTCTCCAACCCGTACTTCTCCAGATGCGCCGAGAACACCTCGTCGAACGCCTTCTGCACCGTCTCCGTGTCCCACACCGGCCGCTCCAGGATCGGCTGCTTCAGGTACGGCTGGCCCATCACGTGCAGCTGCGGCCCGTTGCACCGGATCATCTGCCCGGTGATCCCCGCCGACCCCTCGCCCAACAAGAACAGCACCACCGGGGCGATCTTCGACGGTGTCCGTTCGGGCGGACACGCCCGCAGTGCCCGCTCCGATTTCCACACCATCCGGGTGTGGGCCACCGGGCACACCGCGTTCACCCGGATCCCGGATTCCTCGAGATCGAGCGCCCACGAGTACGTCAACGACGCCACCGCCCCCTTCGACGCCGCATACGCACCCAGCTTCCGCTGCCCCAGCGAGGCACCGGAGGAAATGTTGACGATCGAGCCCGGCGACCCCGCGGCGACCATCGCCTTGATCGCCGCCAACCCCGTGTAGAGGACCCCGAGCACGTTGACCTCCACCAGCTCCCGGACCTGGTCGACGTCGTCTTCCCAGGGAAGGGCCTCGTAGTTGAGGCCGGCGTTGTTGACCAGGCCGTCGATCCGGCCGAATTCGGTCACGCACCGGTCGACGATGGCTTTGGCCTGCGCGGGGTCGGCGACGGTGTGGCCGCTGGCGACGGCACGACCGCCGTGGGCCCGGATGTTCGCCGCGGTGGTTTCGGCGAGCTCGGCGTCGACGTCGTTGACCACGACGGCGCCACCGGCGCGGGCGACGTGCACGGCGAACGCCTCGCCCAGCCCACGGCCGCCGCCCGTGACGACCACGGCCTTGTCCTGCAAGAGCCTGTCCATAACCTTCTCCCCACTGCATGCGCCGGCGACACTGCCGGGCTCTTTTCCAGTGTTGGTCCGGATTACCCAGCGCAGCGCGCGGTGGCGGCGAACGGCAGCCGCGCTGCGCCGAGCGAGTGGGACACGACCAGTGCTCCGGTACCACCGGACAGGTCAGGGCACCCGAGCGGACCCGATCGGCTCAGCTGGACAGAATGGGTGTTCGCCTCCGCGTAATCGGCGGCATACTGAATGTCGTCCACTGTCAAGAACTGTGACTCCCTCGGGGGCACCGTCACAGCCCAGGCAGAATGCGTTCGGACACGTCCACCCGATCGGGGAGGGGGAAGTGGTCACCCTGTGACGACCCACGCCACGCCACGGCTGACGGCGCCGCTGCGGAACGTCGAGTACCGCGTTCTGTGGGCGGCGGAAGCCATCTCGAGCGCGGGCGACCAGCTGGCGAAGGTGGCGCTCGCCATCCTCGTCTACAACCGCACCGGCTCAGCGCTCTGGGCCGCGGTCGTCTACGCCCTCACGTTCCTTCCCGCGCTGGCCGGCGGGCTCGGGCTCGCCTTCCTCGCCGACCGCTACCGCCGGCGCACAGTGCTGGCCGCGAGCGCCGCGGCGCAGGCGGTGCTCGTCGGGCTGATGAGCGTGCCGGGGATGCCGCTCGTCGTGCTCTGCTGCCTGCTGGTCGTCGTCCAGCTCGCCGCGTCGCCGGCCAACGCAGCTCAGAACGCCATCACGCGCGAAGTGTTCACCGACGACGAGATTTACCTGCGCAGCCAGGACCTGCGCGGGATCACCACCAACACCGTGATGCTGCTCGGCCTCGCCGGAGGCGGGCTGCTGGTCACGCTCGTAGGCACGTCGTGGGCGCTGGCGATCGACGCCGGAAGCTTCGCGATCGCCGCCGCCATCGTGCGGGTGTGGGTACGCGACCGCCCGGCCGCGGGCGGCGAGCAGACGACGTGGTTCGGAGCGACGCGGTTCGTGTTCGGGCAGCGCAAGCTGCGCATCCTGATCGCGCTGTCGTGGCTGGTGGGGCTGGCGGTGGTGCCCGAAGGACTCGCGGCCCCGCTGGCGGAGCAGCTCGGCGCGCCGTCCGCGGCCGTCGGCTGGCTATTGGCGGCCGACCCGCTGGGGTTCGTGGCCGGCGCCTTCCTGCTTTCGAAATTCGCGTCCGCCGAGGTCCGGCTGCGCTTGCTCGGCGTGCTGGCGACGACGTCGCTGGCCCTGCTCGCGCTCTTCCTGCTGCGGCCGAACCTGGCCGTGGCACTCGTGCTCCTCGCACTGGCGGGCGCGATGGGCGCCTACATCATCACGGTCACCGCGACGTTCGCCACTTGGGTACCGAACGAGCTGCGCGGTGGCGCCGGCGGGCTCTACCGCACGGGGCTGCGCGTGGCGCAGGGTGTCGGGGTGGCACTCGGCGGGGTGATCGCCCAGGTGACCGGGTCCGCGATCACCGCCATCGCACTGGCCGGACTGCTCGGCGTCGCGCTCGCCATTCCCACCGCGTTCTCGTGGACGCGGGTCCGGCACGCGGTCGCCGCGGGCACCGGGATCTGAGTCATGGCGGGGCTGCACGCCGGCCGGGTCGATCCGGCATCCGGATCAAAGCCTTCACGAGCATCGTCTTCACACGCTTCATGTCTTCTCACGCCTCACGGTCACGCACTGCCGACCTCCTCAATCCACACAGTCACGAAATGGTTCCCGGTCACCGGAATCAGGCCTCGCGGTCACGCATCGACAGGCACCTCCTGGGGGTTCAGTTGAGGTTGACAATTCACCGGCATAACGACAGAAGCGATTCAGGCTTCGCGATCACGCATCGGGAAAACACCTCCTGGAGGGCGCAGTGGGGAGACCTGCTCTGCAATTCGCATTCAGGATTCACCAGCCATCGGGGGAAGGCGCCTCCGGGTAAGAGGCGCACGGTTGGACGGAACACGAATTCAGCCCTCGTGGAGGGCTCACCGCCGGGAAGTCGGTGAGTGCGATGATACCGGTAAGCGTTAACAGCACCAAAGCGGATGTCGTCACACACGATCTGCCCGAGAGACCGGAGGAGGCCGAGCCCGATGCCCGAGAACGGACACGCGCGCGGTGAACCGACGGACTCCACCAACGGAGTACCCGCGCCGCGGCACGATCACCCCTCAGTAGAAGAAGATACTTCCGGTGGTGCACAAACCGCTACTGCACGGTTGCAGGGTGTCGGCAAACGGATCGGTGAGTTGATTTCCAGCAATCCCGTCAACTCGTGGGATCTATGGACGAAGCCGCGTCCGATGATCGTTTTCCTGCTTTCCTGGGAAGCTCTTGCCGTCGCGGTACTGACGCTCGAGATCGTGACGACGGGCAGGACGACGATCGTCGATTGGGCCCGCTTCGGCATCCTCGCCGCATGCGCGACGGTGCACATCCAGCTGACCAGGCGGCAGGAGGAGCGGCGGCGCAACCGCGTGACGGCCGTCCACATCGACTTGTCGGGCATCTGGGTTTTCCCCAGTGCACTGCTGCTGCCGATCCACCTGACACTGCTGCTGATCGTGATCGTCCGCGTGCAGCGCTGGTTCATGTCGCGGCGGCCGCCGCACAAGTTCGTCTTCACCTCGTTCACCCACGCCGCTTCGGCGCTGGCGGCGCACCAGCTCTACCAGGCCTTCGCCTCCGCGGAGATTCAGCACCTCACGCCTGGGAATTCACTGCGCGCCTTCGGCATCCTGATGCTCGTCGGCTTCGTTTACGCGGCGCTGCAAGCGATCGTCATCGGCGGTCTGCTCGCGCTCGGCGGCACGTCGTCGCCCACGCTGAGCAACGTATTGGGCACCAAGGATGACAACCTGCTCGAACTGTCGACGATCGGGCTCGGCACGATCGCGACCATCCTGCTGGTGAACATCCCGCCGGCGATCGTGATCCTCGTGCTCGTCACGGTGCTCGGCAACCGGCTCGCGGAGATCAACCAGCTGCAGTCCGAAGCCCGCACCGATCCGAAAACGGGCATCTTCAACGTGCGAGGGTGGTCGGAGTCCGCCGACCGTGCGCTGACGAGAGCGGTGCGGGGCAACGAAACACTGGCGCTGCTGATGATCGACCTCGACCACTTCAAGTGGATCAACGACACCTACGGCCACCCGGCCGGCGACGACGTGCTGCGCACCGTCGCGCAGACGCTCGACGACATCACCCGGCCCAAGGACATCATCGGCCGGTTCGGCGGCGAGGAGTTCCTGATCCTGCTGCCCGATGTGGACCAAACGGCGGCCAAGGTGACGGCCGAACGGATCCGCACGGCGATCGCCGATCAGCAGATCGTGACCACCGACAAACGCGGCGGTCGCGCCAGGATCACCGGGCGGACGACGTCGATCGGAGTGGCCCTGCTCGGTCCGGACGGAACGACGGTGGAACAGTTGCTCCACGCCGCCGACGCGGCCGTGTATGCCGCGAAGGAAGGCGGCCGGAACCAGGTGCGATTCGCCGATACCGAACCGCCGCACGCCGCCTGACGGATTGTCCAAGATCCCCTCCGAACCTCACCGAGCTCAATTTCGATTAATCGCGTTCCAGGATGTGAACGCGTGGAATGCGAACCGGAGAATTCGCCCGCTTTTCGCTGGGCGTGACCGGGTGCGGAATCGGGTGCCCGAAAATACGCTGAGTCGTCAATTCATCACCAACCGAACCCACGTTTACCGGGCGTTCCCCCGAACGGGCTCCGGGATTCCCCCGCCCCTCCGGGGGGTCAGCCACCTGCCACCGCTCAAGCGAGCCTGGCACCCTGGAGCCCATGCCAGCCGCCGACGACCGCGCCCCGGCCGCCACCGCCGCCCGACGTCCCTTGGCGACGTCGGGCTGGCTCCTGCTGGTGCTGCTGGTGGTGTTCGCCTTCGGGCTCATCGCGTCGCGCCCGGCGTCGCCGCCGGAACAGGGCCCGCCGACCGGCGACTTCCTGGCGGCGCAGAACGCGATCGCCGCGCTCGTGCACCCTGGCCCGCAACCGACGGCGTTGGCGCTGCTGCCGAAGGACTTCACCGCCGTCACCGGCGTTCGTCCCGGCGCCCTGCCCGCGCGTGATGGGACCGTCCGCGCCGTGCACGTCGACGGCGGGTGTTCCACGCCGTGGGGCGACGACAACACGAAGTGGGACTACGCGGTGCCGTGCAAGGCCCACGACCTCGGCTACGACCTGCTGCGCTATGCGGACAAAAAGGGCCATCCGCTCGACCAGAGCGTGCGGGCGTCACTCGACGCGCAGCTGTCGCACGACATGCACCACGCGTGCGTGATCAATCCGATGAACTCGCCGCGCACCTGCCAGCTCGTCGCGACGCTGTATTCGGCCGGGCTGGTCATGAACTCGTGGCACCAGCGCTGGGGCCCGCCGGTCGCCGACCCCATCGGGCCGATGGTCGCGGGCGTGCTGGTGATCGGCTTCCTGCTCGTGTTCCGGCTGCGCGGCTGGCACCGCGCCCGGCGCACGAGGCCACGGACGGCGCACCGCGCCGGCCCACCCACGCGGTGGGCCATACTCGGCGCCGCCTCCGCCGCACTGCTCATGGTCGGCGAATCGGCGACGGCGCTGGCCGATTGGGCCGGCGCGCCGGAATCCTCCTGGTGGCCGTTCACCTGGCTCGCCCAGCTGACGCCGCTGCTGTTCTTCGCCGGCGGCCTGGCCAACGCGGCGGGCTGGCGCGCCGAACGCGACCGCGGATACCGCCATTACCTGGCCGAACGGGCGAGCCCGCTGCTGCGGCCCGCCCTGATCTTCGCGGTGGTGGCGCTGGTCGTGCCGCTTGCCCTCGAACTGCTCGGTATCCCGGCGGGCACCAACGCCACCGTCATGCGGATCGCGCTGCACCCGTTGTGGCTGCTCGGCGTGTACCTGCTGACGATCGTCGCGGCGCCCGCGTTGCTCGCGCTGTACCGCCGGACCCGGCTGTGGTCGGTGGCCGGCCTCGGCGGGCTCGTCGTCGCCGGCGAGGTGGCCGCCGCCTGGTCCGGGTCGCCGCTGCCGGGTTACGGCTCGACGCTGCTGCTGGCGCTGCTGGCCCAGCAGGTCGCTTTCGCGCGCGCCGACGGCGTGCGCCTGCCCCGGCCGGTACTCGCGGGCGCGGCGCTGGCCGGTGTCGGCACACTGCTGATCTCGACCTTCGCACTGGGCGCGTCGCCGATCCTGCTGGGCAGCCCTGGCGCTCCGGCCGCGTTGTCGGCGCCGCCGTGGGAGGTCTTGCTACTGGGAGTCAGCCAGCTCGGCGTCGCGGGTCTGCTCGCGAACCGGGCGGTGCGGATCGCGGCGCGACCGTGGCTCGGCCGCGCGACCGCGCTCGTGCTGCGGGCGCCGATGAGCCTCTACCTGGCGTTCCTCGCGGCGATGCTGCTGCTCGTCGCCCTCGTGTACGTGCCGGGCCCGATCTTCGACGGGCTGGCCTGGCTCGTGCGGCCGCGCATCGTCGTGGCGATCGCGCTGTTGCTCGTTCCGTCGGGACTGGTGTTCTGGTGGTTCGAGCGGCGCCCGCGTGACCACGGTGTCCCGGCGGCGCCGCCGCCCCGGCCCGCGGTGGTCACGGGCCGGCGTCCGGTACTGCTGACCCGTGCGGCCGCGGTACTCGGCATCGGCTACGGCACGCTCGGTGTGTTCGGGCTGGCGCTCGCGCGGTTCGGCGACGTCGCCGCCGACGCCGACTTCCTCGGTCTGCACCTCGACCCCGTACAGAGCCTCGTGAACCTGCTCCTCGGCGCACTGCTGCTGCACACCGTCCGCACGGGCTCCGCGCAGTCGCCCGGGACGTGGCTCGTGTGCGCGCTCGCCTGCGCGCCGGCGCTGCTGGCTGTCGGCGACGGCCAGCCCTCCGGCGCGACCACGGTAGTGCTGCACGCCACCACCGGCGTCTTCGCGCTGGTGGCCGCGGCATCGGGCCTGGTCAGGGCCCGTCGCCCGGCCGGCGCCACGTCGTGACGTACCGCTCGGGCCGCGACACGCGTGGCGCTGTCCGGGCGAATGATCGCGAAATGACGGACGATGGTGGTGCAGGCCACACGCCCGGGGGGAGGTGGGCCGGCGCCGCAACCCCACGAAGGCACCATGCGTCTTCGGGGGTAGAGACTCGACAGAAGAGGAGCGGACCGCGTGGATCACCCGCCTCGGAACGGGCAAGGCGACCGGCGCCCCGCCCGCCCCTGGCAGGACCCGCCGGGCCGGCGGGCCGGCGGGCGCGTTTCGCCACCGCCCCGTCCGCCGCGGCGCCGGCCCGGACCACCGCCACGGCGGTACCGGTCGTTCCGTGGCGCGAAGATCGCCGTCACCGTCGTCTCGCTGCTGGTCATGGGCCTCACCGGCTACGCGTGGGCCGCGATGCAGGGTCTGGTCAACGGTCTGAACTACGCCGACGTGATCAGCCCGAACTCGGGCGGCGACCAGCCCGCCGACGGCGCGCGCGACATCCTGCTCGTCGGCCTCGACAGCCGCACCGACGCGCAGGGCAATCCGCTTTCCCCGCAACTGCTGGCCCAGCTGCGCGCGGGTGTGGCCGACGGTGAACTCAACACCGACACGCTGATCTTCGTGCACATCCCGAACGACGGCAGCAAGGCTGTCGCGTTCTCGATTCCGCGCGACTCCTATGTCAACATTCCCGGCTACGGCCAGCACAAGATCAACTCAGCCTATGCGCGGGCGATGCTCGACGCCCGCAAGACCCTGCAGCAGCAGGGTGTCACCGACCCGAAGGAGCTCGACGTGAAGGCCAACCAGGCCGGCGCGAAGGAGCTCATTTCCACCGTCGAGGCGCTCACGGGTTCCACGATCGACAACTACGCGGCCATCAACCTGCTCGGGTTCAGCGACATCACGCAGGCCATCGGCGGGGTCGAGGTGTGCCTGAAGAACAACGTGAACGACCCGTACTCGGGCGCGAACTTCACCAAGGGCGTGCACACGATCTCCGGAGTGCAGGCGCTCGAGTTCGTCCGGCAGCGCCACGGCCTGCCCCGCGGCGACCTCGACCGCGTCGTGCGTCAGCAGGTGTTCATGGCGGGCATGGCGCGCAAGGTGCTCTCGGCGGGCACGCTCACCGACCCGGGCAAGCTCAACGCGCTCATCGACGCCATCAAGAAGTCCGTGGTGCTCAACCAGAACTGGGACATCTTCAGCTTCGCCCAGCAGATGAAGGGGCTCACCGGCGGCCAGCTCCAGTTCCGCACGATCCCCACGGAGAGCCTCGACTACCAAACGCCGAACGACGGGGTCGCCGTCAAGGTCGACCCGCGGCAGGTGAAGGCGTTCGTGCAGGGCGTCTCGGACCAGCCGGCGAATCCGGCGGCGCAGGCGCCGAAGCCGGACAACGCGAACAAGGCCATCACCGTCGACGTCCGCAACGCCTCCGGGCGCGACGGCCTCGCCGCGAGTGTGTCGAAGCAGCTCGCCGGCAAGGGCTTCACCGCAGGCGACACGGCCAACGCCTCGTCGCGCAAGACCACCGTGATCTGGGTTTCGCAGGGCGGCGAGGCATCGGGTCAGGCCGTGGCGAAGGCGCTCGGCACACCGGCCACCGTGCAGGAGGACAAGAGCGTCGACGCGGGTCACGTGATGGTCTTCCTCGGCTCGGACTACCAGCCGAGTGCCGACAACGCCTCGGGCGGCGCTGGTGCCCCGGCCGGCTCGGGCACTGCGCCGGCATCGTCGGCAGCGGCGCCGCCCTCGGGTGCTTCCGGTGGCGACCAGCCCATCACGGCCGACGGCGTGCCCTGCGTCAACTGACCTGTTCAGCGCATGAACGCTCCCCCGAACGGAGCCGTCTGCGAAATCGTCACCAAAGACTTGGGCGAAACCGCGTAAGGAAAAGCGTACTGCCCAGTTTCATACACGTGAGACGCGCACGCGTCCGCCGTCACAGGCGGTGGGCCGGGGCGCGGAGGAGCGTTGAGCAGGGCAGGGGACGAGGAAGTGGTGATCGACGCTGAGCACTACCAGCGGATACTCGGAGACGAGCTCCGTAAGCTCCGGCGCAGGCGAGGATGGACGCGCAAGGAGCTGAACACGCATCTGCAGAGTGAAATCTCGCTGCAGACACTGGCGACGTACGAGCTGGGCACACGGCAATGTTCCGTCGTGCGTCTGGTGGAGCTGTGCGTCGCGATGGACGAGCTACCCCAGGACTTGCTGGCCAAGGTGCACCGGCGCGTGTTCGTGGAAGAACCGGGCCGCGTGCGAGTCGACCTCCGTCGGGTCGTCGCCGAGGGCGCTCCAGAGCTGTTCCCATTGCGTCGCTGGGCCGAAGACCGCCTGCGGCGCGCCGCGGATCCCACCGCCGGCTCAGGCTCCGAGGTTTCCCTCGACCTACCGGCGCTCGAGCGGATGGCCGAGCTGTGCGAGCTGCCGGTCGTGGAACTGATCAGCCATCTGCGCAAGCTCACGCCGGCCTGAAACGCTCGTGAGTGGCGCTGCCGGTTAGAACCGGTCGCGGCACTCATGAGTCGTGCACCGCATGCCGCGAAGGGGACTTTCGCGTCTCCTCCCCTGCCGCGAAAGTCCCCTTCGTACCCCGTCAGCCGAGCAGTTCGTAGTCCTCGCGCCGGACTGTGCGGGTGTCGAGCCAGTAGCGCCACGTGAAGCCGGGCCAGAGGGTGCGGTTGACGCCCTTCGCGTCGAGGTACCAGCTCTTGCAGCCGCCCTGTGTCCAGACGCCCTTGGCGAGCTTGCGCTGGACGACGGTGTTGAACGCTTCCTGGACCTCGGCGCGCGGGTCGAGCGCGCGACCGTCCGCGAGCCGCAGTGCCTGCGCGATGTAGGAGATCTGCGCCTCGATCATGAACACCACCGAGTTGTGGCCGAGGCCGGTGTTCGGGCCGAGCAGGAAGAACAGGTTCGGGAAGCCGTTGACGGTGATGCCGAGATGCGTTCGCATCCCCTCGCTCGCCCACTCCTTGGCCAGGTTGCGCCCTTCGCGACCGATGATCTCGAGGTTGTCGAAGGCGTCGGTCACGTGGAACCCGGTGCCGTAGATGATGGCGTCGGCCTCGTGTTCCACGCCGGCCGCGTCGACGACGCTGTGCTCACGGATCTCGGCGACGCCGTCGGTCACGACGTCGACGTTGTCCCTGGCCAGCGCCGGGTAGTAGTCGTTGGATATCAGCACACGCTTGCAACCCATCGTGTAGTCGGGCGTCAGCTTGGCGCGCAGCGCGGGATCGGACACGGCCTGGTCGATGTTGCCCTTCGCGATGCGTTGGCCGAGCTTCATGAGCCACGGCCGGCCGTTGAACCCGATCGCGCGGGCTTCGAGCAGCCAGTAGAGCAGGTCGCGGTAGGCGCGCTGGGCGAGCGGCAGCGCCTTGAACAGGCCGCGCGCCCAGCCGGGCATGTCGCGGTCGGCCTTCGGCATGACCCACGGTGGGGTGCGCTGGAACAACGTCAGCTTCGCGACCTCGGGCGCGATCTCCGGCACGAACTGCACGGCGCTCGCCCCTGTGCCGATCACGGCGACGCGTTTGCCGGTGAGGTCGTAGTCATGGTTCCACTGCGCGGAGTGGAAAGCCGGGCCATCGAATTTTTCGATACCCGGCAGGTGCGGGATGTGCGGCCGGTGCAGTGCGCCGACGCCCGCGACCAGGGCCTTCGCCACGAACTCATCGCCGCTGCTGGTGGTGACATACCACCGGTTCTCGTCGGCGTCCCAGCGCGCGCCGGTCAGCTCCTGGCCGAAGCGGATGTTGCGGCGCAGGTCGTATTTGTCGGTCACCCCGCGCAGGTAGCGCCAGATCTCCGGCTGCGGCGAGTACGCCCGCGACCACCCGGGGTTCTGCTCGAACGAGAACGAGTACATGTGCGAAGGGATGTCGCAAGCGCACCCCGGGTAGCTGTTGTCGCGCCAAGTGCCGCCGACGTCGTCGGCCTTCTCGAGGACCACGAAGTCGTCGCGGCCGTCCTTGCGCAGCCGGATGGCCATGCCCAGGCCGGAGAAGCCGGTCCCGACCACGATCACGCCGGTCTCGGTGCGGTTGCCCATGCGCCCTCCCATTTACTGTTACCCGGAGTCCATCCTACTTAGAGTAGGTTACTGGCGGTAGAGTGTTGCTCGTGACCACCGCGAAACGCAAGCGCATGCCCCGGGCCGAGCGCGAACGGCAGATGATCGAGGTCGCCGAGCGGGTGTTCACCGAGCGCGGCTACGCCTCGGCCTCGATGGACGAGATCGCCGAGCTCGTCGGCGTCTCGAAGCCGATGCTGTACGAGTACTTCCACTCGAAAGATGGCCTGCTGCTGGCGTGCATCCGGCAGTCGCGCGCGGCGTTGCGGGAGGTCACCGAGCGGTCGATCGTCGGCGCGCCCTCGGCCGAGGACGCGTTGCGACGGGGCTTACTGGCGTTTTTCGTGTTCATTCGTGAGCGGCGCGAAGCCTGGTCGCTGTTGCGCCACGAGATGGCGCTGATCGGCACGCCGGCCGCCGACGAAATCGAGCAGACCCGCCGCCAGCAGACCGACTTGATCGCGGCGCTGATGAGCGGCTATTTCGACAGTGAAGACGAGCTGCGCGCCGAAGCCTCGGCCGAGTTCGTCGTCGGCGCGTGCGAGCGGCTGGCGATCTGGTGCGAACGGTTCCCCGAGGTGACTCCCGAGATGGCCACCGGCTACGCAATGGACATGCTCTGGTCCGGACTGTCACGAAGCACGCGCTGATGTGCTCGTGAAGATCCACACGCATTAGGCCATTCGGTCGTCACTCAATGCGAATCCTCTCCCGTGTCTTGTGACACAGAGTTTTATTACTGTATCGAGAACCCTGTACAAAGTCTGATGAACTGTCGCGAGTTCAGGCAGGGTGCAGAAATCGCGTCATGAGTGTGCGGTGGCCAAGTCCCGGCCAGTGACGCATGCTGATGGCGAGAGGGGTGAGGTAGTGGTGGAGACGATCACAGCGACGTACGCGCACGAAAACGACGACTGGACGATCACGGTCAGCGGCCGCGGCAAGAAGGTCAGCGCCAAGGCACCCGGGATCATCGCCGCGCGGGACCGTGCCGACCAGCTGGTCGAGCAGGTCGCACCGGAGGAGCGGCCGACGGTCGTGCACCTGCTGAACGGCAGCGCGCTCGAGTTCACCAGCACATACATGGCCGCCCGGCTTACCCTGCCGGACATCGAACCGCTGGAAGTGCCGCCTCCGGGTGGCACGGCTGGTTCTGCCGCGAAGAAGTCTCCGGATGGGGCCACTCCCGCCGCTTCGGGCAAGGACGCCGAGGCCAAGCCCCCGATGCCGCCGAGCAAGCAGCTACCCAAGGCCGTCGACGACCGCAAGACCGGCGCCGAGGAGACCGCTGACCGCCCTAGCGTGGCGGCCGGCGCCACCACGAAGCCGCCGGTCGCCCCTCGAAGCTGATTCACCAGCTGATTCCCACGCCCTGAGCCGGCCGTCTCGGGATTTTCACACCGTGCCGAATATCTTTTACCGGCCGGCCCCGACGAGGGCAGCACACCGACGAGGGTTAACCCATCCGGTTCGGCCGGTTCACGCCGTCGCGCCCTGGCTCAGCGGAACAGCTTGCGGATCACCAGCGCCACGATCAACGCGCCCACGCCGATGAGCGGGTACTTGACCTTGGGGTCGTCGAGCTTGGCGCGGATGCCGTCCTTGGCCTTGTCCGCGAACTTCTGGGGATCGGCCTTGGTGCCCAGCTGGTCGAGCGTCACCGCCAAAGCCGTTCTGGCCTGCTCGATCTCACGCTCGATCGCCTCGGGGTCGCGCGCCACGTGCCCTCCTCACCGCGTCGGACTGTAGGCGCCCACGTTAGAGGACGAGACCCCCCTCCCGGCCACTGGCCACGCCGAGCCACCCCGAACGTGGCGCGCGCTACCATTCCTCCGGTTCGCGGGGCCGTAGCCCAATCGGCAGAGGCACACGGTTTAGGTCCGTGCCAGTGAGAGTTCGAATCTCTCCGGCCCCACTCGCGCAGACGAGTGCACCTCGGGACTCGGACCGCCGACAGCGTCAGGCTGATTCGGCGTCGTCCGGGGCTCGGGTCAGTGCGCTGAGCATCTCATCGAAGATCGGCCGGCTACGGCGGTCCAGATCCTCCGTGGTCACGTCCAGGGCACGGGCGATGGGGTCACGAGATGGCGATCTCCGGCACCCGGAGGAGGACCGAGCAGGTCGGACCGTGCTGGGTCAGGCCCACCCCTCGTGGCGAGCCTGCGCCCCGTTGACCGGTCCCGCGGGTGCGACCCCTGGGGTCACTTCGCCGGGATCGCTTGCGGCGCCGGCGGCGCCGCCCGAGGCGGCGGCACCGCACCGCCGTCGTGCAGTGCGGAGTCGACGGGCTCTTCGACAGCAACGGGGGCGTCGAGCCAGTCGACGTAGCTGGGGCGCCAGGTGCGGTCCCAGCAGCGGGGCAGGCCGGTCCGGACGGCTTCGGCGCGGGCGCGTTCCTGGCCGTACAGCACGGCGAAGGTGAACCCGCTGTGTCCGGCCCGCTCCGCCTCGGCGAGCAGTTCGGTCAGCGCCCGGCGGCAGACGACGCTGTCCTGGTGCTCGCCGAGCACGCGGCGCAGCTTTTCGAGCCGGCGATCGAAGCGTTTGGCGGGCGCCCCCACCACCGGCCGGGCCACGAGCGCCGACTCGCGCAGGTGCCGGGTGACCTTGCGCACCGAGTGCAGGCCGACATCCGAGGTGTCGCGGCGCCGCACCGCTTCGAGCAGCAGCTGGGCCGTCGATCGGAGGTGCACCAGCAGTTCGACGGCAGCCGGGCGCTCCGCGGGCATCGCCAACACCGGCTCGTTGACGAACCGCTCGAGCCGGCCCCGCACGGCCAGCCAGCGCGGCGAGTCCAGCGCCTCGGCCAATGCCGCGCCGGCGACGGCGTCGACCCGGTCGAAGTGCTCGGCGACCAGTGCCCGCACCGGACCCCGGCGCAGCTCTTCGTCCAGCTCGTCGAGCCCGGCCGTGATGCGCTCGCGCGCGACCTGCGCGTCGCGGGCCAGCGACACTTCGCGGCCCAGCCAGCGCAGCTCGTCGATCAGCTCGGTCACCAGCTGGTCGTCGGCGACCAGCGGCCGATACGTGCGCAACGCCGCCCGCGTCCGCCGGACCGCGGTGCGCAGGTCGAAAGCCGCGTCCGGCAAACCCTGCCGGATCGCCCGCTCCGCCTGAGCCAGCCGCTGTCGCTGCGACCGCAGGAACACCGTCAACGCCTCGCCGGCTGTCGCGTCCGGCGGCAACGATGCCGGCCGTGGCGCCTTGGGCAACCGGACCCGGTACGCGCCTGCGTTGTCTGCTGGTGAATTCGTCCGCCACATCATCGGGAAACATGATCCACAAAACCGCACCGGGGAACGCGTCTGAAGTCATCAATGTTCGTTATGGGGCGACTTCGTCCAGGCCACGAAGGCTCTTCGACTCGATAGAGTGACGCGGTGAGACGGATGCGAGGTGAGCGGCAGTGGCCAGCACCAGCCTGTGCACCCGTGAACCCGCCGGGCGCGGGCCGCCGTCGAGCCGGCGGCGGCAGTGCCACACCCGCGCAGCACCGAAAGCGCTGCTGACGGGACCCCATTCGGCGCCACAGCCGGCCTTCACCGGCGTCACTGTGCACCCGTAGGGTGGTGGAGCCCGTCGAGTGGGAGGTGAAGCGTGGCGTCGTTCAACCCGGTGCGAGTGGTGCGGAAGTGGACGGACTGGTTCGAGAACCGGGGCGTCTACATTCCGGGCGAGGAGAGCCGCGCCGTGGATCCCGTGCGGGACTTCGGATGGCTGATGGTCGCGTGGGGGGCCGGCGTGGCGGTCTTCATCCTGTTGTTCGCCTTCGCGGTTTAAGTGGCACATCGGTGACGACTGTCACCCGGCGTGCCCTTTCGATCACGGATCGGCTACGGGTGTACACCAGGTGCGCGTCTTCGTGCGCGCGCACGTGCATGTGCAGGAACAGTGGAGCGGGTCGAGTCGGTGCTACGCCGATCGGCCTCAGCCCCGCCCCGACTGGAGTACCCCGAGATGGCGCCCGCGCGCACCGCGAAGCTTCTGCTCACCGCCGGCCTTCTGACGGCGGTGGCGGCCTGCGGTGTCGACGCGCAGGAGGGCACCGCGGCCCTCAGCGCGGGCGCCGCGCCGGCCAGAGCCGAAGCGGCGCGAGCGGCCCATGACCTGCAATTCGGCGCCGAGCACCGGTTCGCGAGCGGCATCACGATCTCCGTGTCGGCACCTCAGTCGTTCCAGCCTGGCCCGGCCGCGTACCCGCGCAGCACGCGCGCGGCGTCGTTCGGGCTCGAGATCACCAACGACGGCGCCGACTACTACCGGTTGTCGGGCCTGTCCGTCGTCGCGACGATCGACGGAAAGCCCACCAAGCAAATCGTGGACGCGACGCAGGGGCTCGTCGGCATCGCCGACGCCGGCAAGGACCTGCAGCAAGGCCGCTCGGCCCAGCTGACGCTGGCGTTCGCCGTGCCCGAGCACCCGACGCAACTCACGCTGCAGGTGCGGCCGAGCGCGAACGAGCCCGCCGTCGTCACCTACTGCGGAGCCGCCTGAGTCATCGGCCGGGCCAACGGTGGGCGGACCCCGAGACCGGGGCGCCAACGTTTTCGCCGTGACTGTGGCCGGGTTGGCGACGACGGGCCGCAGTACGCTGCGTGCATGACCGACCAGCGACTCTCCCCCGGCGACTCCGCGCCCGACTTCACACTGCCCGACAGCACGGGCAAGAACGTGTCGCTTCGCGACTTCCGCGGCCAGGCCGCCGTCGTCTACTTCTACCCGGCCGCGATGACCCCGGGTTGCACGAAGCAGGCGTGCGACTTTCGCGACAACCTCGCCGAGCTGGGCGGCGCCGGCTACCAGGTCCTCGGCATCTCGCCGGACAAGCCCGAGAAGCTCGCGAAGTTCGCGGAGAAGGAGCAGCTGACGTTCCCGCTGCTGTCCGACCCCGACAAGGCGGTGCTCACCGCGTGGGGCGCCTTCGGCGAGAAGAAGAACTACGGCCGAGTGGTCCAGGGTGTGATCCGCTCGACGTTCATCGTCGACGCCGAGGGCAAGATCGCGAAGGCCCTTTACAACGTCCGCGCCACGGGACACGTCGCGAAGCTGATCCGGGACCTGGGCCTCGCCGCCTGAGGTTCAGCCGCCGGGGAGCGCACGTGAACGTCGGACCCCGACCCGGGGGTGCTGCGGACGCCGACCATGCTGCCGTGCGCCCGGTTGCGCACGATCGCGACACCGACCGCACCGGTCGAACACTGCGCCAGGTCGAGGTCGCGCTCTCCTGCCCTCGACGCCCTCGGCCCGGAGTTGTGCGTCAATCCGCGTCCGGCTCACCCCGCTCAGGCAGAGGCGAGGTCGCGCAGCGCCGGAAGCAGTGATCGCAGGGCACGCCCACGGTGGGAGTTCGCGTCCTTTTCGGACGGTGACAGTTCCGCGGAGGTCCGGGTTTCGCCGTCGGGCACGAAGATCGGGTCGTACCCGAAGCCGTTGGTGCCGCGGCGCTCGCGCACGAGGTGTCCGCGCCATTCGCCGCGGACGACGGTTTCCTCGCCGGAGGGCAGGACGAGCGCGGCGGCGCACACGAAGGCGGCGCCAAGGCGGCCGTCCGGCGTGTCGGCGAGCTGGCCCAGCACGAGGTCGAGGTTGGCATCGTCGGCGCCGTGGCGACCTGCCCAGCGAGCGGACAGGATGCCCGGCATGCCGTTCAGCGCGTCGACGGCCAGACCCGAGTCGTCGGCGACGGCAGGCAGGCCGGTTGCCTCGACGGCGTCGCGCGCCTTGGCCACGGCGTTGCCCTCGAAGTCGGGAGCCGTTTCGGGCGCCTCGGGGAATTCGTCGACGTCGGCGAGGCCCAGTACCTCGATGCCCGTGATGCCTTCGGCTTCGAGGATGCGCCGCAGCTCGCCGAGCTTCTTCTCGTTGCGGGTGGCCAACAGCAGCTTCGTCACTTGGCGCCCTTCTTCTTGTCCGGGCGCGGCTGCGGCAGCTCGCCCGGGTAGGGCAGGGCCAGCGCTTCGTTCTGCAGCCGCGTGAGCTCCTCGCACCCGGCGAGCGCCAGGTCGAGCATCGTGTCCAAAGTGGACCGTGCGAACGTGGCGCCTTCGCCCGTGCCCTGCACCTCGATGAGCGTGCCGGCGCCCGCCGCCACCACGTTCATGTCGACCTCGGCGCGCGAGTCCTCTTCGTACGGCAAGTCCAGGCGCACCCGGCCGTCGACCACGCCGACGCTCACCGCCGCGACCGACGAGGACAGCGGCTGTGGGTCGTTGAGCCGATTCGCCGCGCCGAGCCAGGTGATCGCGTCGTGCAACGCGACATATCCGCCGGTGACGGCCGCGGTGCGCGTGCCGCCGTCGGCCTGGATGACGTCGCAGTCGATCACGATCGTGTTCTCGCCCAATGCCGCGAGGTCGATGCACGCGCGCAGCGAACGGCCGATGAGCCGGGAGATCTCGTGGGTACGGCCACCGATCCGGCCCTTCACCGACTCGCGGTCGCCGCGGGTGTTGGTCGCCGACGGGAGCATCGCGTACTCGGCCGTGACCCACCCGAGCCCGGAGCCCGACCGCCAGCGCGGCACCCCTTCGGTGACGCTGGCCGCGCACAGCACACGGGTGTTGCCGAACTCGATGAGCACCGAACCGGCAGGCCACTTCTGGAACCCGCGGGTGATCTTGATGTCGCGGAGCTGGTCGTCGTTCCTGCCATCTTTCCTCGTCACGCCTGAGAAGATACTGCGTGACCTCGCCACTGGGTCGAGTGCGGTGGAGCCGAGGAAGGCGGAGCCGGCCGGCCCGGCGAGCAACCGATCAGATGTCGTACACGGCGCCCTGCGTCACGAGGCCGGCCTCCGGGAACGTCGCCCTGGCCTCCGCGAGCACCGCTTCCCGGTCGGTCCACGGCGCGATGTGCGTGAGCAGCAGGCGATCGACGCCGGCGGCTTTGGCCAGCTCACCTGCCTGTTTGCCGGACAGGTGCACCCCGGCGGGCCGGTCGGCGGCGTCGGTCCAGGAGGCTTCGGACAGCAACACGTCGACGCCGTCGGCCAGCTCGCCGAGCGCGCGACACGGCCCGGTGTCTCCCGTGTAGGCGAGCAGCGACCCGCCGTAGGAGATCCGCAAGCCGAACGCGGGCGTCGGGTGGTTCACGGCCGCGGCCGTCACGTCGAACGGGCCGATCTGCGTGGTCTCCTCGCGCAGCACGTGGAAGTCGTAGACGTCGGACAGATCCGCGGCGGCGCGCTCGATCGGGTCGGCGGCGTACGCGCTGGCCAGGCGGGCGGGGGCGTCCGGCGGGGCGTACAGCGGCAGCCGCCGCGGGCGCGCCGGGTAGGGCGGCGCCGGGTGGTAGCGGCGGAGCACGGTGAGGGCGTTGACGTCGGCGCAGTGGTCGGAGTGCAGGTGCGACAGCACGAGCGCGTCGAGGTCGAACGGATCGAGCACCGTCTGGAGCTGGGCGAACGCGCCGTTGCCGAGCTCGAGTCCCAGCCGGAAACCCTCCGCTTCCAGCAGGTATCCGGACGCGGCCGCGTTCGGCCCTGGCACACTGCCCGAGCAGCCGAGGATCGTCAGTCGCACCCGGACACCCTAAGTCCGCGGCACGGGATCACGCACTCGCGGGCGCGAGCGCGCCCGGCGCAAACCCCATGAACCGCGCGGCCAGCCTGGTGAACGGCGCCGGCGAACCGGTGGCGACGAATTCGTGCTTAGGCGGTTCGGTGCGCTCGGCCAGCAGATCGAGCTCCGTGAGTACGCGGAACACGTCTTTGGCGGTCTCCTCGGCGCTGGAGACGAGCGTGACGTCGTGGCCCATCACGATCTGGAGCACGCCCGACAGCAGCGGATAGTGGGTGCAGCCGAGGACGAGGGTGTCGACCTGCGCGTCGAGCAGCGGCTGCAGGTAACCCTGCGTGAGGCCGAGCACCTGGCGCCCCGAGGTGATGCCGCGCTCGACGAAGTCGACGAACCGTGGGCAGGCGACGCTGGTGAGCTGCACGCCGGGAGCCGCGGCGAAGGCGTCGTCGTAGGCCCGGGAGCGAACCGTGCCCTCGGTGCCGATGACGCCGACCCGGCCCGTGTGCGTGACGGCGGCGGCGCGGCGCGCGGCCGGCAGAACGACCTCGACGACGGGCACGTCGTAGCGTTCGCGGGCGTCGCGCAGACAGGCCGCCGATGCGGTGTTGCACGCGATGACCAGTGCTTTCACGCCGTGCTCGACGAGGTCGTCGAGGGCTTCGAGCGCGTACTCGCGGGCCGTGGCGATGGGGAGCGGGCCGTACGGGTTGTGGGCGGTGTCGCCGACGTAACGCAGCTGCTCGGCCGGCAGGAGCTCCAGTATCGACCGGGCGACGGTCAGCCCGCCGACGCCGGAATCGAAGACCCCGATGGGCGCGTCGGCGGTTCTCACACTTCGAGGTTACCCGCGGGCTCCTTCTTGGGGCGATCGCCCCGCGCCGTCGCCCACGCCGCGAGGACACCGGCCAGCGCGCCGAAAAGGTGGCCCTGCCAAGAAATTCCGGGGTTGCCCGGCAGCAGGCCCCACAGCATCCCGCTCCACACGCCGAGCAGCACGACCGCGACGATGATCTGCCCCACCGCACGGTTGAAAATCCCGCGCACCAACAGGAACGCCAGCCAGCCGAACGCCAGCCCGGACGCGCCGACCGTGTCTACGCCCGACGGGCCCACCAGCCACACGCCGATACCGGAGACGAGCCAGATGATCGCCGTGACCACCGTCCAACGCGCGATACCGCCCGCCATCGCGAGGAACGACAACACCAGCACCGGCACGGTGTTCGAGAACAGATGCCCCCACCCGTCGTGCAACAGCGGCGCCCACAGGATCCCGTCGAGCCCCGACACCTGCCTCGACACGATCCCGCCGTGGTCCAGGTTCGCCGGCAGGATCACGTCGACCAGCTCCACCAGGTAGAGCACCAGCGTGAACCCCACCGCGACGATCGCCGCCGCCTTCGGATTCGGCGGCAGGACCCGCTTCCGGGCATCGGCGGCCTTCTCGACCGGCTGATCCCCGAACGGCGGTGGCTGCAGTGGTGGTGTCGTCACGTTGTCCAGGTTACGTCCGCCCCGCGCCGGTGGCCTCGGGTGAATTCCCTGATGTTCGAGTTCAGGGCAGTGGTGGCAAGCCGAAGGCGCACGCACGGTTCCTGCTGTTCGTGTCGGCCTCCTGCTCTCCCTACTCGGCCGGGAAGACACTTCCCAGCACGTGCGCCGTGATCACCGTGGGGTTTCCGGCCGGGGCGACGGTGTGGCGGAGGGCGAGGCCGATGCCCAGCGCGCCCAGCATGACGACCACTTCGGACAACGGCAGCGCGGGTGTGAGACCCAGCCGAGCGGCGTGAGTGGCGAGCAGCTCGGCCATGCGGTCGTCGAAGCGCTGCTGGACGGCCGCGATCCGGGCGTTGATTTCGGGCTGCTGCGCGCTCGCCGCGAGGACTTCGGCAGCCGTGGTGCTCCACGAAAGCGAGTCGCGCGAGTCACGGGGAGACAGGGCCGCGATCAGCTCGTCCCTGGTGCGAGCCCCGGACAAATTCTTTTGCAGTTCGGCGAAAAACGCGTCCGCGCCGGCTTCGAGAAGGGTGAGCCACAGGCCTTCCTTGCTGCCGAAGTGCTTGTACACGGCGCCGCGCGTGTAGCCGGCTTCGGCGGCGATCTCTTCGACGCTCGCCGCCAGGAAGCCGCGGCGGAGGAAGACCCGGCGACCAGCGTCGAGCAGCGCGGAGTGGGTGCGCTGTTGCTGCTCGGCCCGCGTCAGCCTGGTCATCGGCCACCTACTCGGTAACATGACGTTTCCAGAAACACGGTGTTACCGTAGTCGCATGGAGTGGCTCGCACCCGTTGCCGCGTTCCTCAGCCTGCCGCTGTTCCTGGCCGGGTTCGCTTGGTACGCCGTGCGTGCGAGGCGGTGCGGCAGCGGTCAGTCGCTCATGGCGCCGTTCGAGGAGATCTGGGACCCGATCGCGTACAACACGAACATCCGGATCGAGATCGAGGCCCAGCGCAGCCCGGAAACGCCGGCACCCGGCGACCCGCCGGTCAGGGAACTTCCGGAGCCGGCGGCAGATCTCGTTGCCCCAACGCCCAGTCCGCCGCGGCCTCGGCATGCAGCCGCGTCGTCGGAAAGGTGGGCACGGGGCTGTCGGACTGGTCGACCAGCAGCTCGATCTCGGTGCACCCGTAGATGACGCCCTCGGCGCCCGTCGCGGCCAGGCGCGAGATGACGTCGCGGTAGGCGGCGCGTGAGGAAGGCAGCACCACGCCGTGCACGAGCTCCTCGTAGATGACCCGGTGAACGAGGGCTTGGTCCTCGGGCTCGGGAACCAGCACGGTGAGCCCGTGGGCCGCGAGGCGGTCTCGGTAGAAGGGCTGGGACATGGTGAACGCGGTACCGAGCAGGCCCACCGTGGACAGGCCCGCCGCGCGCACCGCGGCGGCCGTGGCGTCGGCCAGGTGCAGGAGGGGAACCCGCAGCCGCATGGAGCTCGCCACTTTGTGCATTGTGTTGGTGCACAACACAATCACGTCGGCGCCCGCGGCTTCCAGTGCGCCCGCGGCCGACGCCAGCAGCTCGCCGGCGGCGTCCCACGAACCGGCGGACTGGAGGGCTTCCACCTCCGCGAAGTCGACCGAGTACAGCACCACCCGCGCGGAGTGGTGGCCGCCCAGCGCGTGGTGGACGCGCTGGTTCACGATGCGGTAGTACTCGGCCGACGACTCCCAGCTCATGCCGCCGAGGAGGCCGATCGTCTTCACGCCCAGAGCTGCCCGTCGAGGCGTTCGGCGGCTTCGTCGAGCGATCCCGAGTAGGCGCCGGTCGACAGGTACTTCCAGCCGGCGTCCGCGACGACGAAAGCGACGTCCGCGCGTTCGCCCCGGGCGGCGGCCTTTTCGGCGACCGCGAGGGCGGCGTGCAGGACCGCGCCGGTCGAGATGCCGGCGAAAATGCCTTCGTGTTCGAGCAGCTCGCGCGTGCGGCGAAGGGCGTCGTACGCGCCGACGGAGTAGCGGCTGTTCAGCACGCTCGCGTCGTACAGCTCGGGCACGAAGCCCTCGTCGAGGTTGCGCAGGCCGTACACGAGCTCGCCGTAGCGGGGCTCGGCGGCGATGATCTGCACGTCCGGCTTGGCCTCGTGCAGGTACCGGCCGACGCCCACCAACGTCCCCGTCGTGCCGAGGCCACCGACGAAGTGGGTCACTGTCGGCAGGTCCTTCAGCAGCTCGGGCCCCGTGCCGCGGTAGTGCGCGTCGGCGTTGGCCGGGTTCCCGTACTGGTACAGCATCACCCAGTCCGGGTTCTGTTCGGCGAGTTCCTTGGCCCGCCGCACCGCCTCGTTCGAGCCGCCGGCCGCCGGAGAGAACACGATCCGCGCCCCGTACGCCTGAAGCAGCTGCCGTCGCTCGGTGGACGTGTTCTCCGGCATCACGCACACGAGCCCGTAACCCTTGAGCTTCGCGGCCATGGCCAGCGAGATACCGGTGTTGCCCGACGTCGGCTCGAGGATCGTCGAGCCACGGCGCAGGGTGCCCTCGCGTTCGGCGGCCTCGATCATGGCCAGCGCGGGCCGGTCCTTGATCGAGCCGGTCGGGTTGCGGTCTTCGAGCTTCGCCCACAACCGCACGTCGTTCGTGGGTGAGAGCCGGGGCAGCCCCACGAGCGGCGTGCCGCCGAGCGCGTCGAGCAGGGACTCGTAGCGGGCCATCGGATCAGCGAGCGCCGCCGGCCACGGCGGGCAGGATCGTGAGGGTGTCGCCGTCCTTCACCTCGGCGTCGAGGCCACCGGCGAAGCGCACGTCCTCGTCGTTGACGTAGACGTTGATGAAGCGGTGCAGCTTCTCCTCCTTGACCAGGCGCGCCTTGATCCCGGCGTGGCGCGACTCGACGTCGTCGATCACCTCGAGGACGGTCTTGCCCGCCGCCTCGACGGACTTCTCGCCGCCGGTGTGGGTGCGCAGGATGGTCGGGATGGACACGGTCACGGCCATGGTTTTCTACCTCCGGTGGTTTCCTACAGGCTGACACACGAAGCGCCCCGAATTATTCCGCACTGTCCGGGTGGATGCGCGGATGGACGTTCGGGTGGACATGATCGGATGAGCTCAGTCGACGATCTCGACCGGCTCCTCCGTGATCTCGGCGTCCACGATCCGGTACGAGCGGAACTCGTGCGAATCGGGCTCCCTCGTGGAGACGAGGACGTAGTGCGCGTCGGGTTCGGCGGCGATGTTCGCGTCGGTGCGCGAAGGGTAGGCCTCCGTCGCGGTGTGCGAGTGGTAGATCACCACGGGCACCTCGCCGTTCGCGTCGAGCTCGCGGTAGAGCTTGAGCAGGTCTCCCGAGTCGAATTCGTAGAACGTGGGTGACCGCGCGGCGTTCAGCATGGGGATGAACCGTTCGGGGGCATCGGAGCCCTCGGGGCCGGCGATCACCCCGCACGCCTCGTCGGGGTGGTCACGGCGGGCGTGGGCGACGATCTCGTCGACGAGTTCACGGCGGATCCGGAGCACACCCATATCTTAGGTGGTGGACAGACCCTGTCCAGACTGTGAGACCTTGCGCTCATCCGTCCGGGCGGGATCAGCGCGACCTGCTAGAACGCCTCCGGCCACACATCCCGGTAGGCCGGCACTCCACCGGCCGCTGTCGCGGACAGGAGGCCGTGCACCATCGCCCGCGCGAACACCCGCGCCGCCGCCGAACACAACGCGTCGAGCGCCGAGGCCCGCTGGCCGTCGGCGAACGTGCCGGCCGTGGCGGGCAGCTCGCGCGCACCGGTGGCGAGGGCGAACACCGTGTCGCCGTCGAACATCGTGTGCGCGGGGCGAACGGCACGCGCGAGACCGTCCTGCGCCGCCATGGCGAGCCGGCGCGATTCGGCTTTCGACAGCGCCGCGTCGCACGCCACCACGCCGATGGTCGTGTTCAGGTCGGTGCGCGCGGACGGCGCCTCGCCCGGGCGGCCGGGCCAGCGGACACCGAACTCGCCGTCGACCTCGTGGTCGGCGGCGAACGCGCGGCCCGTCGCGAAATCCACCGCTTCGCCTCCGGCGTTGACGGCCGCCAGCGCGCCCACGGTCACGTCGCCGACCACTTCACTAGCCGAGCCGATGCCGCCCTTGAGCGATCCCACGACGGCTCCGGTGCCTGCGCCGACGGTGCCCGACTCGAACGTCGTCGCGGCCGCTTCGCAAGCGGCGTAACCAAAAGCCGCGTCCGGCCGGTTGCCCCACGCGCTGCGCGGCAGGTCGAACAGCACCGCGGCGGGCACGATCGGCACGACCTCGTGCGGCTGCGCTCCCACGGGGAACCCGAGGCTGCGCTCGGAAAGCCAGCGCATCACGCCGTCAGCCGCAGCCAGCCCGTACGCGCTGCCGCCCGATAGGCAGACGGCATTCACGCGTTGCACCAGGTTCTCCGGCTCCAGCAAGTTCGTCTCCCGCGTGCCGGGCGCGCCGCCGCGCTGGTCGACGGCGCCGGTCGCACCGTCGGGCACGAGGACCACGGTGGTGCCGGTCGCCCACCCCTCGCCGAGGCGGTGGTGGTGGCCGACCAGCACACCCGGCACGTCGGTGATCACGCGGCGAGCGCCTGGATCAGCGTCTCCTGCACCCAGGTCAGCCAGTGGTAGACGCCGAGGTGCGGTGCGCGCGGGTCGTCTTCCGGCAGCTCGTCGGGCATGTCCTCGGTGACGTCGAGCGCGGTGCCGAGAGCGAGCCGCACGTCGTTGAGGGCGCTGAGCCACGCGTCGGCCTGCTCGAAGTCGAGCCGGACGGCTCCGCCGTCGCGCGGCAGCGTGTCGAGCACGACCTTCGCGACGCCGACCTTCTGCTCCAGCAGCTCCGGCTCGTGCAACGACCGCATGGCGGCCGCCGAGTCGAGGTCCTCGCGCGACGGGTTGTCGGGGTCGAGCTTGTGGAAGTCGGGCAGCAGACGCGAGAGCACCGGGTCGTCGGGCGATTCCGTCGGTCCGGTGCGGATGCCGGTGAGCTCGGCCAGCTCGTCCCGCGGCGCCTCCTCGGCGCGCGCCTCGAACATGTCCTCGAGCTGGCTGACCAGACCGCGCAGCACGGCGGCCTCCTGCTGCTCGAACCCCGCGCGAATCACGTCGCCGGTTCGGCGCCACGCCTTCACGACGGTTGTTCCATCGTCGCCCACAGGCCGGCGGCGTGCAGCTTCGCCACGTCCGCCTCCACCTTCTCCTTGCTGCCCGACGACACGATCGCCTTGCCCTTGTGGTGCACGTCGAGCATCAGCTTCGTGGCGTGGTCGCGGCTGTACCCGAACAACTTCTGGAACACGTAGGTCACGTACGACATCAGGTTGACCGGGTCGTTCCACACGACGGTCCGCCACGGCTTGTCCACGTCGGCGAGTTCTACCCCGAGTGGATCAACCTGCGTCTGTTCGGATGCGACAGGCGTGGACATGCACCCCATGGTGTCACGGGGGTCACGAGGTACGCCGCGCCAGGTCCGGCCATGTGGGTGAATAGGCTGACCCCATGGGTGCACCCGAGCCGGTCACCAGCGCCAGCACGGCGTTGCTGACCGACCACTACGAGCTGACGATGCTGGGCAGCGCGCTGGCCGACGGGACCGCTGGGCGGCCGTGCGTGTTCGAGGTCTTCGCGCGGCGTCTGCCCGACGGCCGCCGCTACGGCGTCGTCGCCGGTACCGCGCGCGTGCTCGACGCGATCGCCGACTTCCGGTTCACCGACGCCGAACTGGCGCTGCTGGAGCAGACCGCCGTCGTCGACGAGCCGACCCTCGCGTGGCTCGCCGACTACCGGTTCTCCGGCGACATCGACGGTTATCCCGAAGGCGAGCTGTACTTCCCCGGTTCGCCGCTGCTCACCGTCAGCGGCGCGTTCGGTGAAGCCGTTGTGCTCGAGACGCTGGTGCTCTCGATTCTCAACCACGACAGCGCGATCGCGTCGGCCGCCGCGCGCATGTCCGGTGCGGCGCACGGGCGTCCGATCATCGAAATGGGCGGACGGCGCACCCACGAGTACGCGGCCGTCGCCGCCGCGCGCGCCGCCTACATCGCGGGCTTCGCCACCACGTCGAACCTTGAGGCCGGCCGCCGCTACGGCATTCCGACACGGGGCACCGTCGCGCACGCCTTCATGTTGCTGCACGACAGCGAGGAGGCGGCGTTCCGCGCCCAGGTCGACAAGATGGGCGCGGACACCACGCTGCTGGTGGACACCTACGACATCACCGCCGGCATCGAAACCGCGGTGCGGGTGGCGGGCCCGGACCTCGGTGCGATCCGCATCGACTCCGGTGACGTCGGTCCGCTGGCCCGCAAGGCCCGTGACCAGCTCGACGCGCTGGGCGCGAAGGACACCCGCATCGTCGTGTCCGGTGACCTCGACGAGCAGGCCATCGCCGCGTTGCGCGCGGAGCCCGTGGACGCCTACGGCGTGGGGACGTCGGTGGTCACCGGCTCCGGCGCACCGACGGCGGGCATGGTCTACAAACTGGTGGAGGTCGACGGCCGTCCGGTCGCGAAACGCAGTGCCCACAAGGAATCCCGCGGCGGTCGCAAGCACGCGCTGCGCCGTCACCGCCACACCGGCACGGCCGTCGAAGAGGTCGTGTGGACGGCGGCGGCCGGCAGGCCGGAACCCGAGGAACACGATCTCGACCTGCAGATCACCCTGGTGCGCGGCGGCCGCGCGGTGGATGATCTGCCCACGCTGGACGACGCGCGGGCCCGGCTGCGGCGCGCCCAGGTCAGCCTGCCGTGGGAGGGGCTCAAGCTCTCGCACGGCGAGCCCGCGATACCGACGACGTTTCTCGAGTAGGGAGCCGAGCATGGGAACCGCGCTCATCGTGGTGGATGTGCAGAACGACTTCTGCGAAGGCGGCTCGCTGGGCCTGCCCGGCGGTGCGGCCGCCGCGGCGGCGATTTCGCGGCACACCGCCGAAGGCGGCTACGACCACGTGGTCGCCACGCGCGACCACCACATCGACCCGGGCGATCACTTCAGTGACACGCCGGACTTCTCCACCAGCTGGCCACGGCACTGTGTGGCCGGCACGCCGGGCGCGTCGTTCCACCCGGCGCTCGACGTGGTGCCGCTCGAAGAGGTTTTCTCCAAAGGCGAGTACACCGCGGCGTATTCGGGCTTCGAGGGCACCGCACGCGACGGGCGGACGCTCGAGGAGTGGCTGCGCGCCCACGACGTGACCGACGTCGACGTCGTCGGCATCGCCACGGACTTCTGCGTGCGTGCCACGGCGCTCGACGCGGCGAAGGCGGGCTTCGGTGTTCGTGTGCTGCTCGACCTCACCGTCGGCGGCTCGCAGCCGACCGTCGACGCGACGCTGGCCGACTTCACGAAGGCCGGCGTGACCTACCGCGGCACCGCGGTGGTTCCCGCGTCCTGAATGGACGGTCAGGGGCGGGGCGCCCCGCCCTTGCCGAACGGGTCGCAGGCCGCGGTGCCGAGGTAGATGTCGCCGCTCGCGGGACCGCCCTGCGGGAAGAGCCGGATGTGCACGGCGTGCGTGACGAGGCTGCCGTCGGCGGGCTGCGGCGTCACGGTCTCGTTGAGCGTGATCGTGGCCAGTGCCGTGCCGGCTTCACCACCGGGAATCGTCACACGGTAGTTGGCGGGAATCGACGACGGCACCGTGAACCCGCTCACCGTGCCGATCGAAATCGAGCCGGTGCTGCCGTTCTGCGTGGTCGAGCAGCCGGCCGAGTAGGTGCGGACCTTGATCGCGGGACCGCCGAACCGCTTGAGCACGTCGGCTTCGAAGCGCTGGCCGCCGGCTGCCACCGTCGCGACGGCGGCCTTGCGCCCGCACGTGGTGCCGGCGAGGCCGAACACCGCCACATCGCCCACCTCGCCGCCGTCGGTACGGGCGGCGGTGGGACCGTCGGCATCGCAGCGGGCGAGTTCGCCGGTGACCACGTGCTGGTTGTCCACGGTGACGTCGACGCTGCCGGCGGAACCCCAGCCGGTGGACGTCACGTCCGCGGCGCCGGCCTGAGCCGGGAACACGGTGGCTCCCAGTAGAGCTGTCGCCGCCACCAGCCGGATCCCACCGCGCATAGCTGTCACCCTTTCACCGCGTATGTGCATCCTCGGCAGCGACCCACCCCCGCGAAACGTCACGCCCGCCACTCCACCCGGACGAGTGGCGTGGTGACCAACGCAACTCGTGCCGGAATCTGCCGATAACGAGCGTTAACCTCCAGGGACGTCCGTTTCCGTCGCACAGGAGGTCTCCGTGTCGTCGCTGTCCCTCGCCGGCCGCCGTCAGGTGCTGGCCGACCTCGTGCCCGGCGCCCTCGCGCGCGACCTCGCGCTGGTCGCCGGAGGTGCCGTGCTCACCGGCGCCGCCGCACAGCTGGTCATCCCGCTCCCGGGCACGCCGGTGCCGATGACCGGCCAGACGTTCGCCGCCCTGCTCGTCGGCGCTTCACTCGGGCTGCGCCGCGGTGGTGCTTCGATGCTGCTGTACCTGCTCGTCGGCGCGGCCGGGGTGCCGTGGTTCCAGGGTGCGACGTCGGGCCTGTCCGGCCCGTCGGCCGGGTACATCGTGGGATTCGTGTTCGCCGGTGGGCTCGTGGGCGCGCTCGCGCGGCGCGGCGGCGACCGCACGCCGCTGCGCACAGCGGGGACCATGGTGGCGGGCAACGTCGTGATCTACGCCTTCGGCGTGCCGTGGCTGATGGCTTCCACCGGCCTCGGGTTCTCGGCGGCCCTCGCCGCGGGCGTGGTGCCGTTCCTGGTCGGCGACGCACTGAAGATCGTGGTCGCGGCGGGTGTGCTGCCGCTCGCGTGGGCCGCCGTGGCTCGCGTGCGCGACGAGGACTGAGCACCCGGCGCTCCGGCACGAACGGCCCGTTCGTGCCGGAGCGCCGATCCTGTCGGCGCCGCGGGCTATCGTGTGTCGCTGTGCCCGCCCGAACAGATTTCCCCGGTGTCCTCGAACTCCTCACCCACGCCGTGGAGTCCGTCGGCGGAACCGAGCGGCCCGGGCAGGTGAAGATGGCCGACGCGGTCGGCCACGCGATCCGCACCGGCGAGCACCTCGCCGTGCAGGCGGGCACGGGCACCGGGAAGTCACTGGCCTACCTCGTGCCGGCGATCCGCTACGCGGTGGAAAACGAAGCCACCGTCGTCGTCTCCACGGCCACCATCGCGCTGCAGCGGCAATTGGTCGACCGCGACCTGCCGCGGCTTGCGAAGGCGCTGAAGAAGCCGCTCGGCCGCGAGCCGACGTTCGCGATCCTGAAGGGCCGGCGCAACTACCTGTGCCTGCACCGGCTCGACACGGGTGCGCCCGACGAGCCGGAAGACGCGCAGCTGTTCGATCCGTTCGCCGTCTCCCGGCTGGGCAAGGAGGTCACGCGGCTGCGCGAATGGTCCTCGGACACCGAGACCGGTGACCGCGACGAGCTCGTACCCGGCGTCACGGACCAGGCGTGGCGCCAGGTTTCCGTCACCGCCCGGGAATGTCTCGGCGCGTCGCGCTGCCCGATCGGCACCGATTGTTTCGCCGAGCGCGCGCGGGCCGAGGCCGGACGCGCCGACGTGGTCGTCACCAATCACGCGCTGCTGGCCATCGATGCGCTGCAGGGCTACCAGGTGCTGCCCGACCACGATCTCGTGATCATCGACGAGGCCCACGACCTGGTGGACCGCGTCACGTCCGTCGCGACGAGCGAGCTGACCAGCGCCATGGTGTCGGCGGCCGCTCGCCGGTGCGGCCGGCTGATCGACGCCGATCAGGCCGACCGCCTGATGGAGGCGAGTGACGGACTCGCGCTGATCCTCGACGACCTGCCGGCCGGGCGCCTCGACGAGCTGCCGCAGCCGCTCAAGGGCGCGGTACCGGCCGTGCGCGACGCCGCGAAGGCCTGTCTCACGGCCCTGGGTTCCGACCGCAAGGAAGACGTCGACGAGGCCACGGCGCGCAAGCTGGCGCGCTCGCTGCTCGAAGAGGTCCACGACACCGCGGTGCGGCTGCTCGACGCGTACGACGAAGACGTGGCGCACCAGCGCGACGTCGTGTGGCTGACCGGTGACCGCTACTCGGCGAACCCGCGGCCACCGGCGCTCAAGGTGGCGCCGCTGGGCGTCGCGGGCCTGTTGCGCGAGCGGGTGTTCAACCTCCACACGACCGTGCTCACGTCGGCGACGCTCACGCTCGGCGGGGAGTTCGACACGATGGCGCGGCAATGGGGCCTGCCGCCGGGCCAGGCGCGGGTACAGAAGTCGCCGGGCACGGCCACGGACAAGGAAGCGCCGTCCGACGAGGACAAGGGGCCGAAGTGGACGGGCCTCGATGTCGGCTCTCCGTTCGACCACGCCCGCAACGGAATCCTGTACGTGGCCAAGCACCTGCCACCGCCCGGCCGCGACGGCACCGCGTCGTCCACAATGGACGAGTTGGCCGAGCTGGTGGAGGCCGCGGGCGGGCGCACACTGGGTCTGTTCTCCTCGATGCGCGCGGCCAAGCAGGCCGCCGAGGAAATGCGGGAACGCCTCGATTTCCCGATCCTGTGCCAGGGCGACGACTCGATGCCCACGCTGGTGCGCCAGTTCACCGAAGAGCCGCAGACGTGCTTGTTCGGCACGCTCACGCTGTGGCAGGGCGTCGACGTGCCGGGGCCGTCGCTGCAGCTCGTGGTCGTGGACCGGATCCCGTTCCCGCGGCCCGACGACCCGGTGCTGTCGGCGCGGCAACGGGCCGTGGAAGCCCGTGGTGGCAACGGTTTTCTCACCGTCGCGGCCACGCACGCGGCACTGCTGCTCGCGCAGGGCACGGGCCGGTTGCACCGCTCGATCACCGACCGCGGCGTGGTCGCCGTCCTCGACTCGCGCCTGGCCACCGCCCGCTACGGCGGATTCCTGCGCGCCTCACTGCCCCCGCTGTGGCCGACCACCGATCCGCAGGTCGCTCGCGCCGCGCTGAAGCGGCTCGACGCGGCCGCGCCGGCATGACGACCTCACCCGCCCCCTTCGTGCCCGCGTGACGGCGCGCACAACGGGGGCAGGTACGGTGGGGCGAACGACCACGACAGGGAGCACCGGTTGACCCAGGATCCGTCCACCGCACGATCCCGGACCGTCAGTGTCGACGACACCGGGGTGCGGCGCCGCCTCGCCGACGGCAGCGAAGAAGCCGTCACGTGGACCGACCTTCAGTCAGTCATGGTCCGGGTCATCCCCGATGGGCCCTGGAACGAAGACGTGTTCTTCATGCTCGTCGGCTCCGACGGCAAGGGCACGGCCGTGCCCAGCGGCGACCCGGCCGCCGACGCACTCATCGAGCGCCTCCAGGCCCTGCCCGGCTTCGACAACGACAAGTTCGTCGAAGCCATGACCACCGACGCCGACCAGGCGTACGTCGTCTGGCAGAGCTGAGCCGCCCGGCACCTCGCTCGGGCGGCTCTGCGCTTGCTCGACGCCGGTCTCACCAGCCGGCCCCTCAACGCCGGTGAAGAGCCGGCTGAGCGAATGGCCAGTCACCCCGTCGGGAACGTCTCCGTGACCGGGATGCCCTTCTTCAGCGTGCGGCTCACCGTGCACAAGCGGTCGATCGCGCGGTCCACTGCCGTGGCGAGAGCAGTGCGGTCCTCGGCGGAGAGCGAGGACACGTCGACGTCGAAAGCCACGTGCACGCCGTCGAGCTCGGACGCGCCTTCGCGGCGGTCGGCGGTCACGCCGACGCGGAACTTGCTGTCGTCGCCGACGCGGCGGGTGATCAGGTGCTCGGCCGTCACCGCGGAGCAGCCGGCGGCCGCGATCTGCAGCAATTCGGCTGGGGAAAACGCACCCTCCGCCCCGTTGCGCCCGATCCGCACCTGGGCGCCGCGCTCGTTACGCCCGACGAAATCGTGTTCGCCTTCGCGTTGCACTTCCAAGGTCATGGCCCGCTCCTCCTGACGTGTGTACCGACCAGAACCGCCCGCGCCGCAGCGGTGTTCCTGGAAGCGACGCACTGCACTGGACCGATCACGCGGGATACTGCGCCAGTACGGTGATCGTGCCCGGCTCGACCTCGGTGAACCCCGCGTCGCGTACGGCGATCACCCGGTCTTCGCGCCAGCCGGCCTCGGGGTCGTCGACCGGGCACAGCTCTTTCCAGCGCGCGGGTGTCGGCGTGCGGACGGCCACGCGATAGTCCCGCGCCGACCACGCGGCCAGCTCCGCATCCGACAGGAGGGACGCCAGGATCATCGTCGCGTGCCCGACCTGCGCGGAGGCCTTGCCGACGGTCATCGGCACCTCCGGGTTGAGCAGCAGCAGCGGAACGCCGGCGGGCGCCGGGCCCGGCGTGTCGGGCGGGAGCTCGCTGCCGGAGATCTGCAGACGCGAGACCTCTTTCGGCGTCTCGGCGACCAGCCCGGGCACGAGCGCGCGCGCTTCGGCGCCGTCGACCTCGACGGTGATGCCCGGCTGGTCCAGCACGGCCTGCCAGTGCGCGCCCCGAGCGCGGCGTGCGACCTTGCGGATGCGGTTGTCGAGCCACGCATGCAGGGGCTCGGCCCATTCGCCGCCGGGCTCGGCGCGTTCGTCGAGGCACACGGCCAGCGCGGCCGCGGCCGCCGCTTCGAGCAGCGGCGTACGGCCGGGCGGTTCGGCGCGTTCGATGTGCAGGATGATCGGCATGGCCCGCACCTGCGCGGGATCCTCGTCCGAGGTGTCCGACGTCGCCGAAGCGGGCAGCCCCAGCCAGTAGGCGTACCGCCTGCCCACGGGCTCCAGGACACGGTTCACGGCCGAACCAACGCCATTCCGTCGGCAGCGTCGGCGGCCTCCACCTCAGCGCGCGTGACACCCAGGACGAACAGCACGGCGTCGAGGTAGGGGTGGGAAAGCGCAGTGTCGGCTACCTCGCGCAGCGCCGGCTTCGCATTGAACGCCACACCCATGCCGGCGACCGAGAGCATGTCGATGTCGTTGGCACCGTCGCCGACCGCGACGCACGCGCCGAGCGGCACGCCGTAGTCGTCGGCGAAGCGTCGCAACGCCTTCGCCTTGCCCGCGCGGTCCACGATCTCGCCGACGACGCGGCCGGTGAGCTTGCCGTCCACGACCTCCAGCTCGTTGGCCGCGGCGAAGTCGAGCCCCAGGTCGTCGACCAGGCGCCGGATGACCTGCGTGAACCCGCCCGAGACGACACCGCAGTGGAAGCCCATGCGCTTGAGCGTGCGCACCGTCGTGCGCGCGCCCGGCGTGAGCTCGAGCTGGCCCGCGACCTCGTCCAGCACCGTCGACGGCAGGCCGGCCAGCAGCGCGACGCGCCGTTCGAGCGATTCGGCGAAGTTCAGCTCACCGCGCATCGCGGCATCGGTGATCTCGCGGATCTCCGCCTCGACACCGGCGTGCGCGCCGAGCATTTCGATGACCTCGCCCTGCACCAGCGTCGAGTCGACATCGAACACCACCAGCCGCTTCGCGCGCCGGCTGATGCCCGCGCGCTCGACGGCCACGTCCACGCCGGCCGTCGACGCGGCGTCGGCGAGCACCGAGCGCAGTTCGGCGTCCGCGGTTTCGGTGTCTTCGCGAACGGAGACGTACAGCTCGAGCCCCGTGACCGGGTAGTCGGCGACGCTGCGGATCGAGTCGATGTTCGCGCCGAGGCCCGCCAGCCGCGCCGCGACTTCGGAGAACGCCCGGGCGGTGACCGGCCGCCCCAGCATCACCAGCACGTGGGTCGAATCCCGCCGCCCGAGCGCGAAGGGGTCGGCCCCGATCGCGTCGCCGATCTTCACCTCCACGTCCATGCCGACCGTCGCCATCGCCTGCTCCACGGCCTCCTGCAGGCCTTCCGGGTCGCGGTAGACGCCCGCGAGCACGCCCAGCACGAGCTGCCCCCGGATCACCACCTGCTCGACGTCCAGCACGTCGACGTCGTGGCGCGTCAGCACGGCGAACAGCACGGACGACACCCCCGGCTTGTCGGGACCGGTCGTGGTGATCAGGACTGGCGTCTGGGTCACGGGGCTCCATCCCTAGTTCGGTGCTGCCGAGTTCGGTGCTGTGGGCTTTCAGTCTGGCCTCTGGCGGCGGACGCCAGAAGCGGCGCGTGCCGGGCTTCACACCATGTGGGGCACGAAAAAGGCGCGTGCCCGGCTGCGGTGAGCCGGGCACGCGCCTCGTGGTCGGTCAAAGTCGCGGGCTTACTGCTCGCTCGCGTTGTCCCTGTCGTGCTCGCCGGGCATGGTCGCGCTGACGAGCTTCTGCGACGGGGCGGCGAGGTGGCGGGGTTTGCCGAAGAACCCGATCTCGCCTTCGGCCTGCATGCGTTCGACCATGTGCGGGTAGTGCAGTTCGAACGCGGGGCGTTCGGAGCGGATGCGGGGCAGTTCGGTGAAGTTGTGCCGTGGGGGTGGGCAGGACGTGGCCCATTCCAGGGAGTTGCCGTAGCCCCACGGGTCGTCGACGGTCACGATCTCGCCGTAGCGGTAGCTCTTGAACACGTTCCAGATGAACGGCAGCGTGGAGGCGCCGAGGATGTACGCGCCGATGGTGGAGATCGTGTTCAGCGTAGTGAACCCGTCGCTGGCCAGGTAGTCGGCGTAGCGGCGGGGCATGCCCTCGGCACCCAGCCAGTGCTGCACCAGGAACGTGCCGTGGAAGCCGATGAACGTGGTCCAGAAGTGCCACTTGCCGAGCTTCTCGTCCATCATCCGGCCCGTGATCTTCGGGAACCAGAAGTAGATGCCGGCGAAGGTCGCGAACACGATCGTGCCGTAGAGCACGTAGTGGAAGTGCGCGACCACGAAGTAGCTGTCGGAGACGTGGAAGTCGATCGCCTGGGCGGCGAGCAGAATGCCGGTCAGGCCGCCGAAGAGGAACGTGACGATGAAGCCCATCGAGAAGATCATCGGCGTTTCGAAGGACAGCTGGCCCTTCCACATCGTGCCGATCCAGTTGAAGAACTTCACGCCGGTCGGCACCGCGATCAGGAAGGTCATGAAGGAGAAGAACGGCAGCAGCACGGCACCGGTGGCGTACATGTGGTGCGCCCACACCGCCACAGACAGGGCCGCGATCGACAGCGTCGCGAAGATCAGCCCCTTGTAGCCGAAGACCGGTTTACGGCTGAACACCGGGAAGATCTCCGACACGATCCCGAAGAACGGGAGCGCGACGATGTAGACCTCGGGGTGGCCGAAGAACCAGAACAGGTGCTGCCACAGGATCACGCCGCCGTTGGCGGGGTCGAACACGTGGGCACCGAGATGCCGGTCCGCCAGCAGGCCGAACAGGGCCGCGGTCAGGATCGGGAACGCCAGCAGAATCAGGATGCTGGTGACGAGGATGTTCCAGGTGAAGATGGGCATCCGGTACATCGTCATGCCCGGCGCGCGCAGGCAGACCACGGTCGTGATCATGTTGACCGCACCGAGGATCGTGCCGAGACCACTCACGATCAGGCCCGAGATCCACATGTCGGCACCGACGCCCGGCGAGTGGATCGCGTCCGACAGCGGCGTGTAGGCGAACCAGCCGAAGTCGGCGGCGCCACCCGGCGTCAGGAAGCCCGAGACGACGATCAGGCCGCCGAACACGTACAGCCAGTAGGAGAACGCATTGAGCCGCGGGAACGCCACGTCGGGCGAACCGATCTGCAGCGGCAGGATGAAGTTCGCGAATCCGAAGAGGATCGGGGTCGCGTACAACAGCAGCATGATCGTGCCGTGCATGGTGAACAGCTGGTTGTACTGCTCCTGAGACAGGAACTGCTGGCCCGGCCGGGCCAGCTCCGTGCGGATCAGCATCGCCATCGCGCCGCCCGCCATGAAGAAGGCGAACGACGTGACCAGGTACATGATGCCGATCTGCTTGTGGTCCGTCGTGCGGAACAACCGCAGCAGGTACGAACCCTTAACCGACTCGTGCGCGGGATACGGGCGCGTTGCGATCGGCTTGGGGGCTACGGCCGTCACTCCTGCCTCCAACACTCAACCTTGCGGTGGTTTCATCGTCCGGGGTCGCCGGTCCGGTACGGGGCCGGATCCAGCGGCTAGGAGGGATCGTAGCCCTCGCTACCGACAGTCGCTCGCACCGGCTGGTCAGATCACGCGATGGCCGACACGTACACGGCTTCCGCGCTCGCGGCGGCACTCACCGTCGCCCGCCGGCACGGGCTCGGCGCGCGGGTGCCGAAGGTGCTGCACGAGCGCTCGAATGTGCTGGTGAGGCTGGGTTCCGTGGTCGCCCGCGTGCCCGGTAGGACGCGCCTGCTGCGCCCCGACGCGACGGCCTGGCTGGCCCGCGACGTCGCGCTCTCCCACCACCTCACGCAGAGTGGTGTGCGCGTCGTCTCACCCACCGTCGATCCCCCGGCCGGCCCCCATTTCGCGGAGGGACTGCCGGTCACGCTCTGGCACTGGACACCGCACGATCCGGACCATCGGCACACGCCGGACGAGGTTGCGCGGTCCCTCGCCGCCGTCCACGCCGCATTGCTGAGCTTTCCTGGCGAACTGCCCCGGCGCTTTCCTGGCGAACTGCCCCGGCGCGGGCCCGTCGACGAGCTCTTCGCCGCCCTCGACCGGCACGGCGACACCATGGACGGGGCCGCCGGGCGGATCCGCGCCGAAACGCTGCGGCTGGCGGCCGATCTTCCCGTCGCCGTCCAGCCCCGCCACGGCGATGCGCACCCGGGCAACGTCATCGCTACCCCGGACGGGCCGTGCTGGCTCGACTTCGAGGACGCGTGGCTCGGCCCGCTCGCGTGGGACCTGGCGATCCTCGCGAAGCAGGGCGGGCCGGAGTTCCTTGCCGCCTATCCGGCCGGCAATGCTCCCACAAGCCCGAACCAAAGAAGCTCGAACTTGACGAGCCCCACCCTTGACCGCCCGGCCGCCGCGAGCCCGGCGGAACTGGCGGTGTGCGGCCGGTTGCGAGAGCGGTTCGTGGTCGTCTGGCGCTACCTCCTCGCCATCCGGTTTCCGCACCGGCTCGGCGAAGCGCGGTCCGCGCTGGCGGACTACTTCGCCGGTTAGCCGAGCCAGCCCAGAATCGCTTCGACGACGCCCGCGGGGTCTTCCAGCGGCGTGAGATGGCCGGCGCCCGGGAGCACGACGAGTGTCGAATCGGCGAGGGCGCCGGCCGTGACGCTGGCGTCCGACGGCGGGGTCAAGGTGTCCTGCTCGCCGACGATGACCAGGCCCGGAACGTCGGCCTCGCGCAAGGCGGCCAAGGAATCGGGCCGGGTGCGCATCGCGCGAGCGGCCCATGCGACGCCCGCGGGCGGCTGCTCGTCGATGTAGCCGCGGACCCGCTCGACGACCTCGGGCGCCGCGCCGGGACCGAGCACGTTGGGCAGGTTCGCCTCCGCGAGCCAGCCCGTGATGCCTTCGGCCTCGGCGCGTTCGGCGACCTTCAGGCGGTTTTCGGCCGCTTCGGGGCTGTCGGCGGTGGCTTTGGTGTCGATGAGCACGAGGCCGGCGACCCGTTCGGGCGCCAGGCGAAGCACGGCCAGCGTGAGGTAACCGCCCATCGAGCAACCGCCGAGCACGACCCGGTCGAGCTCCAGCCGGTCGAGCAGGGCGACGACGTCGCGTGCGGCGTCGTCGAGGCTCGGCTCGGCGTCGGACTCCGGAAGCAGGCTGCGGCCGAAGCCGCGCTGATCGGGAGTGATGACGCGCAGGTGCTCGGCCAGCGGCGCGCGGACCGGGTCCCACATGCGGGCGTCGAGCGGGAAGGCGTGCAGCAGCACGAGCGGCAGGTCGGTCATGCTCCCGATTCTGTCGGATTTTGTCGGATTCGGTCGGGACGACGGTCAGCGTGTGCACTGTGGTCACGGAGCCGGTGAAGAAGCCGGACCCGAGCGTCTGGGGCTGCGGCGGTCACCGAGGACGACCTCGCGGCCGTCGTCGCGACCCACGGGGATTCACCGACGACGTGGAGAAGCACACCCGCGGCGCTACCGGCGATGGCGGTTCGGGCGCCGGCGGGCCCTCGCCTCCCAGCAGGGACGGTGCCAGTGACGGCGATCGGCGACGGAACCCGTCTCGTCGGCGGGCCACACCACCACGTGAGGGGTGCCGGGCCGGATTTCGTGGTCGCAGCCCGGACAGCGATAGGTCTTGGTGGCGTGCGCGCCCGGCACGGTGCGGACCAGCCATTCGCCGTCGGGCGCGGATTCGGCGTGGGCCCAGCCGCTGACGCCGCCCACGGCGGAGTCCGGCTGCGGGCGCACGGGCCGGCCACGGCCGGGACGGTTACGTCGGGGCACGGGAAAACCGTAACCGGGTCAGCCGCGCGCCAGTGCGAGGGGCACGAGCTGCTCGGCCTCGGTCAGCGAGCCGTGCTGCCCGATCAGCGACGACTCGACGGCCTCGGACAGTTCGCGCACCATGCCGAACGTGCCCTGCGCGGCGGCCACGACGTCGCCGATGCGGGGCCGTACCCGGTCGCTGACCGTCGCACCGAACCAGCCGCGCGCGATGGCCTCGTCGCGCGGCAGGACCCACGCGCGGCCACGGAGCACCTCCTGCCACGCGGCCAGCACGTCTCCTTCGGCACCCGGTTCGACGTACACGTGCCGGGCCCGCACCTCGCCGCCGAACGCGCGCACGCCGGTGAGCAGCTCCGGCGTGTCCTCGAGGTCGAGTTTGTCGTCGACCTCGACCATGCCGTGATCGGCGACGACAGCCAGCAGCGCACCGGGCGGCAGACCGTCCACAAGCGACTCGACCAGCCGGTCGACGTGCCGCAGCTGCATGCGCCACGCCGGCGAACCAGGCCCGTACAGATGGCCCAGCAGGTCGAGTTCGCTGTGGTAGGCGTAGCAGAACGCGCGCGCCGAGAGCACCTCGAGCGTCCGTGCGGCGAGATCGCCGAGCGCGTGGACCCCGGCGTAGCGCGCACCGCTCTGCGTTGCGCGGGTCAGCGCGGTGTCGGCGAAGTGTGCCGACGACACCACAGCCGCGTCGATCCCGGCCGCGGCCGCACGCTCGAAGGTGGTCGGCAACGGCTGCACTTCCCGCGGCGGGAGCGCCCCGCGCAGGTCGCTGCCGTCGACGTGCGAACGCCAGCGCAGTGCGTTGAGCACACCCGCGCCCGGCACCTCGAAGGTGTAGCCGACCATCCCGTGCTCACCCGACGCCAGGCCGGTGCCGATAGCGGCGACGCCCGCCGCCGTCGTCGACGGGAAACCGACGCGCAAGGGGCTTTTCGCCAGTTCGGTGAGCACGGGCGCATCGTCGGCGTGCTCGGCGAGCAGCTGCCAGCCGAGGCCGTCGATCAGCAGCACGCACGCGCTGCGGGCCTCGGCCAGCGCCAGCCCGCCGTCCTCCCCCGGCACACCGAGCGCGCCGAGGACCGCAGGCACGACCTGGCCGAGGTGCGGGAGGTCGGTGATCTCAGGGATCTCAGGGATCTCGGGGCTCTGGGGGCTCTGGGGGATCTCGGGGCTCTGGGGATCGTCCACTCCGACAGCTTCCCCCACCCCGGCCGCTCGCGCGATAATCGGAACCATGCCAACCTACGCCTACCGCTGCTGTGAGTGCACCGATACGTTCGAGCTGCAGCGCCCGATGAGCGAATCGGCCGCCCCGGCGCCGTGCCCCGAAGGGCACACCGACACCGTGAAACTGCTGACGACCGTCGCGCTCACCGGGTCCGCCGCCGCGCCCGCGCCGTCGGGCGGCTGCTGCGGCGGTGGGTGCTGCTCCAACTCGTGAGTGGCGAAGCCGGTTCAAACCGGCATCGCCACTCACGACTGGCGCCGGCCACAAAGCCCAGCCTCCGCTTCCCGTAACGGAAATCGCCGCGGACGCGACCTCAGGACCACGAAGGGTTGCCGTCGAGCGACGGAGGTAGGGCGATGACGAGTGCAACGGGGCCGGCCGCGCCGAACCACGAGGAGTACTGGAGCCCGCCGACGCAGCCGATGCGCGTGCCGAGGCAGCCGGGCAGCCTCAGCACCGTCTGGTTGCTCCTCGCGGCGCTCTGCGGTGCCGCGGTGATCGGAGCGATCTGGCTGGGCATCACACTCGCAGGACTGTGAGGTAAACCCTTGCCGCGGCGGCAAACGCCGGCGACCACACCATCCTCAGTGGACTACTCACCGAAGTCCGATTCGACGAGCTCGGTCACCTTGGCCAACGCGCCCGCGGCCTGCGGGCCGCGGGCGCGCACCAGGATGCGGTCGCCCTGGCGCGCGCCGAGCGACATGATGGCGAGGACGCTGCGCGCGTCGGCCTCCTGGTCGCCGAGCCGGACGGTGACCTCGGCGTCGAAGTCGGCAACGGCCCGCGCCAGCACGGCGGCGGGGCGAGCGTGGAGACCGACTTCGTTGGTGAGAGTGAACGACTTCTCGTCCACGCCATCGGCTGCCGGTGCGGAATCCACAACGGACAGATCCGGGGTGAGGCCCGCACTGGCGACGGCCTCGGCCACCGTCTTGCGGTCGGCTCCGTTCTGGGCGGCCACGGCGGCGGCCACCGCGCCCTCGACGAGCGGTCCTTCGGCGACGACCGCGGTCGTCGGGTCCGTCAGGGACTCGACGACCAGCTCCGCCGTCATCTGGGCGCTGCCGAGGTCGTACAGGAGCACCACGCCGTCGCCGGAGTCGGCGCGTGCGGTGGCGGCCACGACCTGGTCGTAGTCGGTGCCGAGACCACCGTCGTCGGGCAGACCGCCTGCGGGGACGATGTGAACGTCCGGTGCCATCTGGCCGGCCAGTTCGGCGAGACCGTCGGCGAGTTTGGCGCTGTGCGAAACGAGCACGATTCCCACGGTCACCGTGCGGCCTCCGCGAACGCGCGCAACAACAGCGCTGTCGAACGGGCACCTGGGTCCATGTGTCCCACGGCGCGCTCGCCCAGATAGGACGCCCTGCCCTTCCGCGGCACCAGGTCCACTGTGGACTCCGCACCGCGATCCGCCGCGTCGGCGGCGGCCGTGAGCACGGAGGCAGCGGACGCGCCGTCCTCGGCGGCCGCCGTCGCCGCCGCCGAGACGGCCGGGATCAGGGCGTCGACCATCGTCGCGTCGCCACCCACCGCCTTGCCACGCGCCTGCACGCCGGCGAGCGCGGCCTCCAGAGCGGACACCAGCAGCGGCACGTCGAGTTCTTCCGCGGCACCGATTTTCGCCGAAGCCCGCAGAAAAGCCGTGCCGTACAGGGGACCGGCCGCGCCGCCGACCTTCGAGATCAACGTGGTGGCCGCGAGTTTCGCGACACCCGCCGGTGTGGCCGGCACCTCCGTCTCCAGCGCCGAGACGATCGCGGTGAACCCGCGGCTGAGATTCTCGCCGTGGTCACCGTCGCCGATCGCGCGGTCGAGCTCCACGAGCTCGCCGCGGTGTTCGGCCACGACCTCGGCGCCGGCCCGCAGCGCCGCGGCCACCCCTTCGGAAGAACAGGTCATCAGATCCCCCACCGCAGCGCGGGCGTCCGCACGGGCGCGTCCCACAGCTCGGTCAGCTCGTCGTCCAGTTTCAGCAGCGTCAGGCTCATGCCCTGCATCTCGAGACTCGTGATGTACGGGCCCACCAGCCGCCGCTCGACCACGATCCCACGCTCGGCCAGCAGCCGCTCGGCGATGCCGTGGGCGAGATAGAGCTCCAGCAGCGGCGTGGCCCCCATCGAGTTCGTGAACAGCAGGACCTTGTCGCCCGCCTCGAACGGCAGATCCGGTACGAGCGCGTCGACCATACGGGCCACCAGCGCGTCGGCCGGTTCCGCCGGGATGCGCTCACGGCCCGGCTCGCCGTGGATGCCGATGCCGAACTCGATCTCGTCCGGGCCGAGGTCGAAGCTCGGCTCGCCGACGTGGGGCACGGTCGGCGCCGTGAGCGCCACGCCGATCGAGCGCACCTGTCCGATGACCTTGCGAGCGAGGGCCTCCACGGCGTCGAGCGAGTCCCCGCGTTCGGCAGCAGCGCCCGTGATCTTCTCCAGCAGCACCGTGCCACCTACGCCACGGCGGCCGGCGGTGAACGTGGAGTCTTTCACGGCGACGTCGTCGTCGATCACCACGCTGCGCACGTCGAGGTCCTCGGCGGCAGCCAGTTCGGCGGCGGTCTCGAAGTTCAGCACGTCACCGGTGTAGTTCTTCACGATCAGCAGCGCGCCCGCCGGCCCGGTCGTCGCGGTGACGGCGGCCTGCACCGCGTCGGGCGTGGGCGAGGTGAAGACCGCCCCGGGCACGGCGGCGTCGAGCATGCCGGGCCCGACGAACCCGCCGTGCAGCGGTTCATGGCCCGATCCGCCGCCGGAAATGACGGCGACCTTGCCCGCCACCGGTGCGTCCACGCGCACGACCACAGCCGGGTCGTCCTGCACGCGCACCAGATCGGAGTGAGCGATGGCGAGGCCGCGCAAGGACTCCGCGACCACCGTGGTCGGATCGTTGATGATCTTCTTCAAGGCGGACCTCCGGCACGTCGGCGTGGTGGTGTTCCCAACTTAGTCGCCACGGGCCATCCACTGCCACGCTTCAGGGTTTCGGCAGTTTTGGCACCACCTGTTTGGCCAGCGTGGACGCTTTGCCGCACGGGTCGTCTTTGTCCGGCGTCGACGCGATGTTGGTGTACTGGACCTGCACGAGTTCCTGGGCGTCGCCCTGCCACGGCCGCTGTGGCCACTCCACCTCGCACGCCGAGGTCGGGCCAAGGCCCTGTTTCGCGTACGCTGGATTCTCCGAGCCGACGTCGGCCTTCACCCAGCCACCGCCTTCGAGCGGCGGGGTACCGGGGTTGAACCGGACCGTGACCGCGCCGCTGTCGCCCCACTGGCAGCTGTGCAGCCCGCTGGCCTCCGGCTTCGCGTTCGTCACGATCGCATCGACGGCCGATTGGTCGAGCACCGCGCACGGGTCGAGGGGGACCAGCGACCCGGGAGCTGCGGAGTATTTCTGCGGCGAACCGTGCAGCTTCTGCACGGCGGAGTTCAGCAGCGTGCGCCCGGCCGCGCACGAGTCGCCGCCCGGGTAGTCGATTTCGAACGTGACACCGAGGCTGGGCTGCCGGGACGTGAGCGCACTGACCGAGCACGAGCCGCCGGTCCGGTCGGGCACCTCGACCTGCGGCAGCCCGCCGACCTGGCCCGTCGTGTTTCCCGACACGAACACCACGATCTGGCCGACCTCCACCGTCGCCCGGAGTTCCTTGCCCCCGGCGTCCTTCACGCGCGCGTGGCACTGGTCGAACGTGACGCTGTCGGCCTCCGCCGGGCCCTCGGGTGCGCCGAGCGGCGTGAGCGAAGCCTGGTCCAGGAACTGGCACGGCTGCACCGCCCGAAGCGCGGCCGTCGTGACCGCCGGGTCGGTGATGGGCCCCGTGTCACCGGCGTCGTCGCTCGACGCGGCAACCGTCGTCCGCGGGAAGTTCTGCTTGCCGAGGTCCAGACCGCCACACGCGGTCAGACCGAGCACACCGGCCGCCGCCACCAGTGCGAACAGCTCGCGCTTGAGATCGTGCACGCGCTGCACGGTAGCGGCACCGGCCCCGGCTGTCCGGGCAACGCGCTATTCGGCGGGCTCCTCGGATTGCGCCGGAACGGCGATCGGGCGCAGCCGCGCCCACAGCACCATCAGCGCGGTGAAGATGAGCAGCGCGATCCCTGCCCACAGGTTGATGTTCACGCCGGCGGCCTTCACCCGGTCGGCTTCGGTGTAGAACGCGACACCCATGACCGTGAGGATGACGCCGTACACACCCGTGAGCAGGGCGATGATCATGCGGATGTCGAACGCACCGGCCTTGCGCGGCCGGGAGGTGGGTTCCGTAGCCATGGCGGCGCTCCTCCTGTGTCGTTGCAGTACTAGAAGGCGAAGTTCAGCAGGATCGTGATGACGGCGGCGATTCCCGCCAGCAGCACCGGCTTGCGGTACCAGCCGGCGTCCTCACCGGTGGTCGCGTGCCGCAGCGACTCGCGCGGGGTGAGCGAGTAGACGAGGCCGACCAGCTCGGAGTCGGGCTTCGGTTTGGTCGCGTAGGTGACCGCCACGCTCACCACGATGTCGACGACGAACGCCGCGATGGCCGCGACGAAACTGCTGCCCTGGCCCGGCAGCACGATCGTCCCGGACTCGTTGAGCACGAAGACCACGACGGCCGCCGCGGTGCCGAACACGAGACCCGACCAGCCCGCCGCCTTCGTCATGCGCTTCCAGAACATGCCGAGGATGAACGTCGCGAACAAAGGTGCGTTGAAGAACGAGAACAGCGTCTGCAGGTAGTCCATCAGGTTGGAGTACGACGAGGCGATGAACGCGGTGAAGATCGCCAGCACCGTCGCGACCATGGTCACGACGCGACCCGTGCTCAGGTAGAAGCGGTCGGGCCGGTTCTTCACGAGGTAGGTCTGGAAGATGTCGTAGGTGAACACGGTGTTGAACGAGCTGAGGTTCGCCGCCATGCCGGCCATGAACGACGCCAGCAGGCCCGCGATGGCGACGCCGAGGATGCCGTTGGGCAGGACGTCGCGCATCAGCAGCAGAAGCGCGTCGTTGAAGGTCGCGCCGCTGGGCGCGGGCTTGCCGTCGAGCAGTGCCTGCTTGTTCGCGCCCTGCAGTTCGGTGACGGTGACCGCGGCGACCATGCCGGGGATGATCACCACGAACGGGATGAACATCTTCGGGAACGAGCCGATGATCGGCGTACGCCGGGCGGCCGACATGCTCTTCGACGCCATCGCCCGCTGGACCTCGACGAAGTTCGTGGTCCAGTAACCGAACGACAGCACGAACCCGAGGCCGAAGACCAGGCCGAGCACCGAAAGGAAGTTGCTGCCGAAGCCGGTGAGCTGGTTGCCCGGCCACGAGTGCGTCTGCGCCGCGCCGCCGGGGCTGTTGGTGACCTTGTCGATCAGGCCTTCCCATCCACCGACCTTGTACAGGCCGACGATGGTGAGCGGGATCAGCGCGGCGAGGATCACGAAGAACTGCAGCACCTCGTTGTAGATCGCCGCCGACAGCCCGCCCAGCGCGGTGTAGGTCAGCACGATGAGGGCCGCGACGATGATCGACACCCAGATCGGCCAGCCCAGCAACAGGTTCACGACGCTGGCCAGCAGATACAGGTTGGCGCCGGCAATGAGGATCTGCGCGAGCGCGAAGCTGGCGCCGTTGACCCAGTGCGCCGTGGGCCCGAACCGCCGGAGCATGAACTCCGGCACGCTGCGCACCTTCGAGCCGTAGTAGAACGGCATCATCACGACGCCGAGGAACAGCATCGCGGGGATGGCGCCGATCCAGAAGTAGTGGGCCGTCGGCAGGCCGTACTCCGCGCCGTTGGCCGACATGCCCATGACCTCGATCGCGCCGAGGTTGGCCGAGATGAACGCGAGCCCGGTGACCCACGCCGGGAGCGACCGCCCCGAGAGGAAGAAGTCGAGCGAACTCGACACCTGCCTACGGGCGAAATAGCCGATGCCAAGCACCAGCACGAAGTAGAACGCCAGCTCGATGTAGTCGATAGGACTCGCGTCGAGCCGCAGGTTCGCGTCGGCAAGGACCTGCACCCGAGCCACCTCCGAATCAAACATTTTCCCACAGGATCCACCAGCGTCCTGTCAGGTGCGGACAGTACTGCATCGATTTCGCGAGAGCACGCCGACACGGGCTTTGCCGCTTGAACTGCGAAAACCAGCCGGTTGGGCGGCGAGCTGCGCCCGCGCCCCGGCATGGGGGGTGAGGTGGGGTCGTGGGAATCGACCGGAGCCCGCCGGCTCGGACGACGTTCAGTGCGCAGGCTCAGGGGCCGGACACGGCAGCAGCCACGCGACTGCTGCCGTGTCAGTGCGGACGAACCGCTCAGAACAGGCGGAACTCGTCGGATTCGATGCCGCGGAGGGCGTCGTAATCGAGGGTGAGGCAGCGGATACCGCGATCTTCCGCGAGGGTGCGCGCCTGTGGCTTGATGATCTGCGCGGCGAAGACGCCCGAGACGGGGGCCAGCAGGGGGTCACGGTTGAGCAGTTCGAGGTAGCGCGTGAGTTGTTCCACGCCGTCGATTTCGCCGCGTCGTTTGATTTCCACGGCGACCGACTTGCCGTCCGCGTCGCGGGCCATGATGTCGACCGGGCCGATGGCGGTGGGGAATTCGCGGCGCACCAGTGTGTAGCCGTCGCCGAGGGTTTTGATGTGCTCGGCGAGCAGCTCCTGCAAGTGGGCTTCCACGCCGTCTTTCTGGAGACCCGGTTCGGCGCCCAGTTCCTGTTCGTGGTCGTGGTAGATCTCGTCGATCGAGATGACGAGTTTCTCACCCTGCTTGTTCTCGACGATCCACAGCTTGCCGTCCTCGATGAGCCAGCACGGCGGACTCATCCAGTTCAGCGGCTTGTACGCGCGGTCGTCGGAGTGCACGGACACCGAACCGTCCGACTTGACGAGGAGCAGGCGCGTGGCCATCGGCAGGTGGGCGGTGAGGCGGCCGGCGTAGTCGACCTGGCAGCGAGCGATCACGAGACGCACCCGCCGAGGGTAGGACAGGCTCGGCGATACTGGGCGGGTGGACCCCATTCAGCGTGTCGCGACCCGCGAGGTGTACCGGAACAACTGGATGACGGTACGCGAAGACGCCATCCGCCGCGCCGACGGCAGCGAAGGCATCTACGGCGTGGTCGACAAACCGACCTACGCCCTCGTGATTCCTCTCGACGGTGACCGCGTGCAGCTCGTCGGCCAGTTCCGCTATCCCGTGGGGGAACGCCGCTGGGAATTCGTGCAGGGCACGGCCCCCGACCTCACCGAGACACCACCCGACGAACTCGCGCGCCGCGAATTGCGCGAGGAGACGGGGCTGCGCGCGGGCACCGTCGTCGAGCTCGGGGAGCTGGACGTCGCCCCCGGCCTCACGAGTCAGCGCGGCCACGTCTACCTCGCCACCGACCTCACTGAAGGCGAACCCGAACGTGAGCTCGAAGAGCAGGACATGACCACCGCGTGGTTCACGCGGGCGGAGGTCGAGAAGATGATCACCACGGGCGGCATCACCGACGCACAGACGGTCGCCGCCTACACGCTCCTGCTGTTGCACGAACGCGGCTGAGAGCCGGTCAGTCCGGCCACTCGGCCTTGCGCTTCTCCAGGAACGCCGCCATTCCCTCTTTGGCTCCCGGCAGCTGGCTCGCCGACGCCATCACCTCCACCGCGATCCCGTAGGCGTCGGCCTCCGGACGGTCGAGCTGGGCATACAGGGTGTGCTTCCCCATGGCCTTGCTCGCGCGACTGCCGCGCGTGGCGCGGGCGAGCAGGTCGGCGACGGCGGTGTCGAGCTCGGCGTCCGGGACGACGTAGTTGACCAGGCCCCAGTCGAGTGCGACGCCGGCAGGCACGACGTCGCCGGTCAGTGCCATCTCCATCAGGCGTTTGCGCCCGATCGACCGCGCCACGGGAACGGCCGGGGTGTGGCAGAACCAGCCGCCCTTGCCGCCGGGGAGTGCGAAGCCCGCGGACGCGGCGGCGACGGCGAGGTCGCACGACGCCACCAGCTGGCAGCCGGCGGCGGTGGCCAGGCCGTGCACGCGCGCGAGAACCACCTGCGGCACCGACTGGATCATCCGCATCAGCTCCGTGCACAGCGTCAGCAGCGACCGCACGCCCATCAGGTCCCGCGCGGCGACGTCGCCGAAGTCGTGGCCGGCGGAGAACACCGGGCCGGCGCCGGCGAGGACGATGCCCGTCGCGTCGCTCGAGCCGGCGTCGCGGAACGCCGCGACCAGCTCCTCCAGATGCGCGGCGGACAGCGAATTGCGCCGTGCCGCACGGTTCATCGTGATGGTGACCGTGTCACCGTCCCGCTTGACCAGGATGTGCTCGTACTCGCCCATGTCCCGACCGTAACCCCGGCGGGCCCGAAACGGTACTCCCGGACCCTCCGGTCCACAGTAGACGATCAGCGGCGCTCGATCACCGCACGGAGGAATTCTTTCGTGCGCTGGTGGTCCGGCTCGGTGAAGAGTTTCTCGGGCGGCGCTTCCTCCAGCACCCGGCCGTGGTCGAACATCATCACCCGGTCCGACACGTCGCGCGCGAACTGCATCTCGTGCGTCACGCACAGGATGGTGATGTCCGTGCTCGCCGCGATCTCACGCAACACCCGAAGCACGTCGGCGACGAGCTCGGGGTCCAACGCCGACGTGACCTCATCGAGCAGCAGCACGTCGGGGTCCATCGCGAGCGCCCTGGCGATCGCGACCCGCTGCTGCTGACCACCGGACAGCTGCGTCGGGTGCGCGTCCGCCTTGTCCTCGAGCCCCACCATGCCGAGCAGCTCCCTGGCCCGCCTCTCCGCTTCCCCGGCCGGCACGCGCCGGCTGTATCTCGGCGCCTCGGTGATGTTGCGCAGCACGTTCATGTTGGGGAACAGATTGAACTGCTGGAAAACCATGCCGATCCGCTGCCGCGCCGCACGCAGGTACTTTTCGTCGGCGGGCACCATCCGATCGCCGCGGCGCATGTGGGTCAGGCATTCACCGCCGACGTCGATCTTGCCGCCGTCGACCTTTTCCAGCGTCATCAGCAACCGCAGGATCGTCGTCTTGCCGGACCCGCTCGGCCCGATCAGCGAGACGAACTCTCCCGGTGCCACGGTGAAATCGAGCCCGTCGAGCACGACGTGGTTGCCGAACTTCTTGACCACCCCGGAAAACCGGATCATCGAGGAGCCGGCCGAGTCGGCCGGTGGTTCACTTTGCGAGGCCAAAACGACGCTCCAGGAATCGCACGAGCAGGGATGCCGGATAGCTCAGCACGAGGAAAAGCACCCCCGCCAGCGTCAGGGGTTCGACGTACCGGAAATTGAGCGAGCCGACTTCGAAGGCCGCGCCCGCGAGGTCGAGGACTCCGATCGCCAGCAGCAGAGGGGTTTCCTTGAACATCGAGATGGTGTAGTTGCCCAGCGCGGGAAGCACCCGCGGGATGGCCTGCGGCAGGATGACCCGCAACCACGTGCGTGTCCGGGGCAGGCTCAGCGCGACACACGCCTCCCACTGTCCTTTCGGGACCGCTTCGATCCCCGCCCGATACACCTCCGAGGTGTAGGTCGCGTAGTGCAGGCCGAGCCCGAGCACCCCCGCAGTCAGCGGGGACAACGTGACTCCGAACTGCGGCAGCACGAAGAACAGGAAGAAGAGCTGGACGAGCAACGGCGTGCTGCGCACGAACTCCACGATCAGCCACACCAGCCTGCTGATCACCCAGATCCCCGAGCGTCGCAGGATCGCGAAGATCAGCCCCAGCACGTACGCGACCAGTGCGCCGAGGACGGTCGCCTCGAACGTCACCAGTAGCCCCTCCAGCACCGAAGGGAGCACCTGCCACAGGTAGTTCCAGTCCCAGCTCATGCCACCCCGCTGTGCCCGCTCGCCCCACCGAGGGCGGCCGTGCGCCGCACCGGAGTGCGGCCCACGCGCGCCGCTGCCCGGCGTTCCAGCACTTTCATTCCGGTCGTGATCAGGACCGACAGCACCAGATAGAAGACCAGCACGGTGGTCCAGATCAGCGCCGCCTGGCCGGTGTACCTCGTCACCAGTACCTGGCTGGCCTGGTAGGTCATCTCGGGAACCGTGATGAAGGTCAGCAGTGCGGTGCCCTTGAGCAGCTGGATGAACAGGTTGTTGAACGGCGGCACCATGTCGACGAACGCCTGCGGCAGGATGACCCGCCGCATCCGCTGCGCCGGGCTGAAGTTGAGCGCGACGCACCCTTCACGCTGTTCGCGCGGCACGGATTGCACCGCGCCCCGCACGATTTCGGCGCCATAGGCCCCGAAGTTGAGGCCGAGCACGAAAATACCGGCCCACAGCGGAAGGATCTGAAAACCGGTCAGCACCGGGAGCGCGAAGTAGATCCAGAAGAGCTGGACCACCTCCGAAGTCCCGCGCCAGATCTCCACGTATACGCGGGTGATGACGCGCACCGCCGTGAACCGGGACAGCATCGCGAGGCCCGCGAGGAATGACAGCGCCGTCGCGAGCACGATCCCGCCGATCGTCGCTTCGACGGTGAGCAACAGGCCGTCGGCGATCGTCGAGACGAACAAGCCGAAATTGTCGAACATCTCGCTCCTACCGGGGACGCGGCGCGGTCAGGAGGCTGAGCAGAGCTGCGCGGTCGTGAGGTCGGCGGGTGGCAAGTTGTCCTTGGTGAAGGTGAACGGCTGGACGATCCGCAGCCACTGGCCGTTCTGGTGCAGCTTCGTCAGTTCGGTGTTGAACGCGGCGACGAGATCGGTGTCCGACTTGCGGAACACGAACCCTCCGGCCTGGATCTGCTTCTTCCCGTTGACCACGGGCACGAATCCGGCCGTCACCTCCAGTGGCGCGGTGGGATTCTGCTTCAGCAGGGCCTTGAGCGAGATGTCGGTGAGCGCGCCGGCATACGCCCGGTTCGCAAGCAGCGCTTGCAGCATCTGCGGCTGGCCGTCGTAGGTCTGCAGCTGCGAGTCCGGGATGCCGGTGGCTTTGGCCACCTGTTGTTCGACCGTGCCCGAGAGCACCGCGAGGTTCAGGCCTTTGGCCTTGATGTCCTCGAAGCTCAGCACCTGCTGCGGATTGCCCTTCGGGACAATGAAAGCGGTCGGCGTGACGTAGTCGACCGCGGAGAAGGCCGCTTGCTTGCAGCGATCCGGCAGGATCGCCATACCGGCCGCGACCATGTCGTACTGGCCCGCGGCGAGCGCGGGGATCAGCTGCTTGAATTCAACCTGCGTCGCTTGCACGTTCGGAATGCCGATGTTCTTGAACACGGCCTTGGCGACCTCGGGCGACTCGCCGGTCACGTTGCCGTTTTCGGTGTACCCGTATGGAATCTCGCCGGCGATGCCGATCTTGATCGTGCCCGCGCCGCGCGCCCGTTGCAGTGTGCTCCCGCCGCCCTGCCCGCCGGACTGCGGCGCTTGGGTGCAGGCGGCCGACAACCCGACCCCGCCCAGTACCACCGCGCCCGTTGCCGCCAACCGGAAGAAATCCCGGCGCTTCCACTCGTCTCGACTCATGTTTGCGGCCCCTTACCGTTCATCGGGTCACGCGCCCGCGACCTGAAATTCCGGTCACCCGCCGAGCCGAGACTGGTCAGTCCGGACTCGGCTCGCCATCCCCGCGGAGCTGGCGATTGTGACGCCGACAGGCATCGAACGTAGGTGCCCTACTCTGTGCGGTCAAAGATTCTTCCCACGGCGACCCGTTCTGTTATCGATTAGATACCGGCCTCGGACGATTTTCGGCGTCGACCACACCGGGTCGAGCCGGAATTTCCTGTGCACCCACCGGCTCATCACCAGGAATATCTACTGAGGACAGTCAAAACCCGACCGTTCGCATTCCGGCGAAACTTCTTCTCGTGCTCCCGAAAGGAAGTCACGCCTTTGCGACGGGTCGCATCCGGACAGTCACCACTCCACCTTAAGGTAACACAGTGTGAACAGCGTCACACAGACGGTCGACTGCCGTTTGTGGGTTATTAACCACCAAGGTGGTCTGCGCAATGCGTGTTCGTCTTTCGGAGCCGCGCCCGGGTGTCACGGGTGCACCGTCCACAGTGGCTCGAAAAGTGGCTCGAACAGCGGCACGCAACGGCCACGCCCGGTGCTCCCACGGGCTCGCTCGGTTGCCCATCTGACGTCGCCGCCACCCGTGTGGTACGACCGTCCCGTCCGGTTAGCCCGGGTTGCCCGGCCGGCGAACGGTTGTGACGAAAATCCGCGAGACGCGCGGCGGCACACCGTTTACGGTGAAAGGCCGTGACGTGGAGTGGGTACAGCAGCTATCTCGTCATCGTGGTCCTCATCGTCCTGGCGCCGGGACCGGACACCATGGTGATGGTGAAGAACGCGCTGTCCGGCGGTGCCCGCGGCGGCTTGCTCGCGACGGCCGGCATCTTCGCCGGCAACGCACTGCAGGGCACGGCCGCGGCTCTCGGGCTCGGCGTGGTGATCGCGCGCTCGCAGCCGGTGTTCCTCGCGCTGAAGTGGCTCGGCGCGGCCTACCTCGTGTTCCTCGGGTGCCAGGCCCTGCGCGGCGCGTGGCGCGGCAACTACGCGGCGCTGGAGGAGACACAGCGCAAGCGCGCCGGCGGCTTCCGCCGATGGCGCGAAGGGTTCCTCTCCAACGTGACCAATCCGAAGGTCCTCGTGCTGTACCTGTCGGTGCTGCCGCAGTTCCTCGACCCGGTCCGCACGACGACCGGCGACGCGTTGCTGCTCGCGTACACCGTGGCGGTCCTCGGCGCGATCTGGTTGCTGGTGCTGCTGTTCTTCGTTCACCGCGTGCGCGCGTGGCTCAAGCAGCGCAAGGTGCGGCGCGCGCTCGACGGCGTGACCGGCACCGCGCTCGTCGGCTTCGGTGCCGCTCTGGCCCTCGAGTCCTGACGCGGGTTACCGTCCCCGCATGACGTGGGGTGTGTACGGCGGGTTCCTCGCCATGATGGTGGTGCTCGCCGTGGCACCCGGCCCGGACAGCATGGTCGTGCTGAAGAACGCGCTGTCCGGTGGAGCCCGAGGGGGCGCCTGGGCGTGCGCGGGCATCGCCGTCGCGAACTTCCTGCAGGGCACGGCCGCCGCGCTGGGGCTCGGGGCCGTGATCACGGGCTCCCGGCCGGTCTTCGAGACGGTCAAGTGGGCCGGCGTCGCCTACCTCTGTTACCTCGGGTTCCAGGCCCTGCGCGGCGCGTGGCGCGGCAACTACCAGTCGATCGCCGAGGCGATGCGCACGCGCCAGAGCGCGTTCCGGCGCTGGCGCGAGGGGTTCCTGTCCAACGTCACGAACCCGAAGGTACTGGTGCTGTACCTGTCCGTGCTGCCGCAGTTCCTCGTTCCGGGAGTCACGACGACCGGGGACGCACTGCTGCTCGCCTACACCGTCGCCGCTGTCGGCGCGGCGTGGCAAATTCTGCTGCTCCTGCTGGTGCACCGCGTCCGTGGCTGGCTGGAGCGCCGGCGCGTGCGCCGCACCCTCGACGGCGTGACGGGCACGGTGCTGATCGGCTTCGGGGTCGGGCTTGCACTGGAGGCCTGAGCACCCGGCGCACGGTCGGGCGTGCTCACGCCCGTTCGGGCTCCCCCGTGACGCGTTCGATCCGCGCGCCGAGGCGGTTCAGGTTCTCGACGAAGTGCGGGTACCCGCGGTCGATGTGGAAGACGTCCCACACCTCGGTGACGCCTTCGGCGCACAGCCCGGCGAGGACGAGACCCGCGCCTGCCCGGATGTCGGAGGCCCACACGGGCGCGCTGGAGAGCTTGTCGACGCCACGGACGACGGCGTGGTGGCCGTCGGTGCGGGCGTCGCCGGAGAGCCGGATCATCTCCTCGATGAAGCGAAACCGGGCCTCGTACACGTTCTCCGTGATCATCGACGTGCCCTCGGACACCGCGGACAGCGCGACGGCGAACGGCTGGAGGTCCGTCGCGAACCCGGGATACGGCAGCGTCACCCAGTCGACCGCCTTGGGCCGCTGGGGCTGCACCACCCGGAACCCCTTCTCACCGAACGTGGTCACGTCGGCGCCGGCGAGCCGCAGCTTGTCGAGCACCAGGTCGAGGTGATGCGGGTTCACGCCGCGCACGGTGAGGTCACCCCGCGTCATCGCGGCGGCGAACGCCCACGTCGCCCCGACGATGCGGTCCCCGATCACCTGGTGCTCGGTCGGGCGCAGCTGCTCGACGCCGTGCACCGTGAGCGTCGACGTTCCCGCACCCTCGATCTTCGCGCCCATCTCCGTGAGCATCGTGCAGATGTCGGCGATCTCAGGCTCGCGGGCGGCGTTGTCGATCACTGTGGTGCCCTCGGCGAGCACGGCCGCCATGAGAATGTTCTCCGTCGCGCCGACGCTCGGGAAATCGAGCCAGATCTGGGCGCCGACCAGCGATTCGGCCCGCGCGACCACGCACCCGTGCTCAATCGTGCTCGTGGCGCCGAGCTTGCGCAGCCCGTTCTGGTGCATGTCGAGCGGCCGAGACCCGATGGCGTCACCGCCCGGGAGCGCCACCACGGCCTGTTTCAGCCGACCGACGAGCGGGCCGAGCACGCACACGGACGCGCGGAGCTTCCCCATCGCCGCTGAGTCCGCGCGGTGCGAAAGCGACGACGGCGTGGTGATCCGCGCGATGTCGCCGTCGAGCTCGACCTCGCAGCCGACGCTGCGCAGGACGTCGGCCATCAGCGGCACGTCGAGGATCTGCGGGCAGTTCGTGATGGTGGTGGTGCCCTCGGCCAGCAGGGCCGCGGCCATCAGCTTCAGCACGCTGTTCTTGGCTCCGACGACCTCGACCTCGCCGACCAGCCGGGCTCCACCGTGCACGTCGAAGTGCTCGCTCATGGCCGCCAATCATGCCCTCTCGCCCAGTTTCGGCACAGGCGGGGCCGGTACAGTCGGGCGCATGGTCGTTCGCATCAATCGCGTCTACACGAAGGTCGGCGACAGCGGCACCACGGCGCTCGGCGACGGCTCACGGGTCCCCAAAACCTCGCCCCGCCTCGGCGCCTACGCCGACACGGACGAGGCCAACTCGGTCATCGGGCTGGCCGTCGCGGTCGGTGGACTCGACGACGAACTCATCGCGGTCCTCAACCGCGTGCAGAACGACCTGTTCGACGTGGGCGCCGATCTGTGCCTGCCGATTCAGGAAAATCCCCCGTACGAGCCACTGCGGATCACCGAGGACTACCTCGAGCGTGTGGAGGGGTGGTGCGACGAGTTCAACGAGCGGCTGCCGAAGCTCACGTCGTTCATCCTCCCCGGCGGCACGCCGGGCGCCGCGTACCTGCACCAGGCGCGCACCGTCACGCGGCGGGCGGAACGGTCGGGCTGGGCGCTGATCGAAGCCGAGCCGGACGCGACGAACCCGACCGCCGTGAAGTACCTCAACCGGCTGTCGGACTTGCTGTTCATCCTCGCGCGGCTCGCCAACCCGGAAGGCGACGTGCTGTGGCAGCCGGGAGGACAGAACAGCTAGCGCTCATGGCCGCTGTGGCACGGCCCGGCACTGGTCGTTGTTGAGCCGCCAAATCGAGTCGGACGCGGCTCCGGCAGCTCGGCGCTGCGCCTTTCCGCCGCGCCGTCAGCAGCAGGTATGCGGTTCAGGACGCGTGCGGCAACATTCGCCCCGGCGGAGCCGACTCCAGCCAAGACAGGAACCCGGTCAGCGCCCCCGGGCCCATCGCGATTTCGATCGGTTCCTGCGTGGACGATTCACAACGCAGGACGGTCGAGCCATCCGGAACCGCGTAGGCCTCCGAGCCCGACGGGTTACGCCGGTCAGCGATCTGCATGCTTTCGCGACGGAATACTCGATCCGGGCCGGTACGCAGGCTCCACACGCGATACCACACGAATTCGTCGCCTTCGTATCGGCCGAGGCCGAGGTGCCAGCTGGCCCGCGGATTGTCCGGACGCCACCGCAGCGCGACGCTCACGCCACCGCCGCGGCGCATCCGGATCCACCGCTGGCCGTACCAGCCCACCAGCACCGCGAGCAGGACCACAATTCCCAGTACCACCACGGTGATCTGCACGGCCGGCCCCCGCTCGTCGCCCGGTCAGACCGGCTGGTGCGACGTGTCGAGCCATGCGAGACAACCGACCACGTCGCACTCCTTCACGTCGGGAAACTGGGTGTGATTCCTAGTCTAGTCGGTCGCCGGATCAGACCGTGTGACCGGCGGCGCGCAGGCGGGCCTTGCCCCGCAGGCGCACCTCCTCGTCGTCGGACTCGGCATCGAGGCGAGCCTGGTCCACGTCGATTTCGTGCCTCAGTTCGGCGTTTTCCGCGAGGATGCTCACACCGTCTTCGGTGACGGAGAGGAAACCACCGTCGACGGCGGCGTGGATCTCTTCGCCATCGACGGTGTCGATGCGCACCATCTGGCCGGGGACCAGCTCGGCGAGCAGGGAAATGTGGTGGGGCAGAATGCCGATCTCGCCTTCGGTGGTCCGCGCGAACACGAAGGTGCCGGTCCCGGACCACACCTCTCGCTCCACCGCCACCAACCGGACGGACATCTCAGCCACGCGGGACTCCTTCGTTCCTGCTGGATCTCGGGTGACGCCGGGGGTGCGCGACACCGCCACGCACCCCCGGCAACCGAGCCACTTACTTGGTCAGGTCCTGTGCCTTCTTCTCGACGTCGTCGAGACCACCGACGAGCAGGAACGCCTGCTCCGGCAGGTGGTCGAACTCACCCTTGGTGATGCGGTCGAAGGCCTCGATGGTGTCCTTCAGCGGCACGTTCGAACCCGGCTGACCGGTGAACTGCTCGGCCGCCATCATGTTCTGCGACAGGAACCGCTCGATGCGACGGGCCCGGTAGACCAGCTGCTTGTCCTCTTCGGACAGTTCGTCGATACCGAGGATCGCAATGATGTCCTGGAGGTCCTGGTAGCGCTGCAGGATCCGGATGACTTCCTGGGCCACGCGGTAGTGGTCGGCGCCGACGATCTGCGGGTCGAGAATCGTCGAGCTGGAAGCCAGCGGGTCCACCGCCGGGAAGATGCCCTTGGCGAACACCGTCCGGGAAAGCTCGGTGGTGGCGTCGAGGTGCGCGAACGTGGTCGCTGGCGCCGGGTCGGTGTAGTCGTCCGCCGGCACGTAGATCGCCTGCATCGAGGTGATCGACTTGCCCTTGGTCGAAGTGATCCGCTCCTGCAGCTCACCCATCTCGTCGGCCAGCGTCGGCTGGTAACCCACGGCCGAAGGCATGCGGCCCAGCAGAGTCGACACCTCGGAACCGGCCTGGGTGAACCGGAAGATGTTGTCGATGAACAGCAGCACGTCCTGGTTCGCGACGTCCCGGAAGTACTCCGCCATGGTCAGCGCGGACAGCGCGACGCGCATGCGGGTGCCCGGCGGCTCGTCCATCTGGCCGTAGACGAGCGCGGTGTTCTTGATGACGTCGGACTCGGTCAGCTCGAGGATGAGGTCCGTGCCCTCACGGGTGCGCTCACCGACACCGGCGAACACCGACGTACCACCGAAGTTGCGGGCGATACGGTTGATCATCTCCTGGATGAGCACTGTTTTGCCCACGCCGGCGCCGCCGAACAGGCCGATCTTGCCACCACGCACGTACGGCGTGAGCAGGTCGACGACCTTGAGGCCGGTCTCCAGCATCTCGGTGCGGCCTTCGAGCTGATCGAACGCCGGCGCCTTGCGGTGAATGCTCCAGTGCTCGAAGTCCTCGCCGTAGCCCGGCTTGTCGAGGCACTCGCCCAGGGCGTTGAACACGTGGCCCTTGACGTCCTGGCCGACCGGCACGGTGATCGAGGAACCGCTGTCGGTGACGTCGGCACCACGGGTCAGGCCGTCGGTGGGCTGCATGGAGATCGCTCGGACGAGGTTGTCACCCAGGTGCTGGGCGACTTCCAGGGTCAGCGTCTTGGACAGCGACTCGAGGTGGATCTCGGCCTTGAGAGCGTTGAACAGGTCGGGGACGGCGCCGCGCGGGAACTCGACGTCCACCACCGGCCCGGTGACGCGGACGACCCGGCCGGTCGCGCCACCGGCGGTGCCGGCGGCCGAGGGGGTTGCGGTGGGTGCACTCATCTCAGTCATCACTTCCTGCGGCGGCGAGCGCGTCGACACCGCCGACGATCTCGCTGATCTCCTGGGTGATCTGGGCCTGACGGGCCCGGTTGGCTTGAAGGGTGAGGTCGCGGATCAGGTCGTTCGCGTTGTCCGTCGCGGCCTTCATGGCCCGGCGGCGCTGTGCGGACTCCGACGCCGCGGACTCCAGCATCGCGGCGTAGATCCGCGTCGCCACGTATTTCGGCATCAGCGAGTGGAACAGTTCGTCCGCGTCCGGTTCGAACTCGTACTGGACGTCCGGAGCGTCTTCCGAGCCGTACTCGACCGCCAGTGGCGCGAGGCGGTGCGCCACGGCTTCCTGGCTGAGCATGTTCTTGAACTCGGTGTAGACGACGTGGAGCTCGTCGACCCCGTCGAGCCGGAGGTGCTCTTCCTCGTCGTCTAGCAGGTAGCGCTCCCTGGCCTCCTCGTCCTCCTCCGACCCGGCGCGGAAGGCCCGCACGAGAGGGCCCGTCGCGTCAGCGGCATTGGCGTAGACCGGCTGCTCGGAGAAGCCGGTCCACGACGCGGCCACCGGCCGGTTGCGGAAGCCGTAGAAGCTCAGGCCCTTGCGTCCGACGACGTAGAGCTGCACTTCCTTGCCCTCTTCGCGCAGGAGCGCCTGCAGCTCCTCCGCCCGGCGCAGCACGTTGGCGTTGTAGCCACCGCACAGCCCGCGGTCGGACGTGATGACGAGGACACCCGCCTTGCGCGGGGTCTCCCGCTCGGTCAGCAGCGGGTGGTCGATGGTGGTGCTGTCGGCCAGGCACGACAGCACCGAGGTGATCTCCTCGGAATACGGCCGGGCCGATTCCACCTTCGCCTGCGCCTTGCTGATCCGCGAGGTCGCGATGAGCTCCTGCGCCTTGGTGATCTTCCGCATCGACTGCGTCGAACGGATCCTCCGGCGGAGCTCCCGAATCTGTGCTGGCATCGGTAGCTACCCCGGTTACTTCGCGCTCGGCGCCGGGCGGTGGACCTTGACCGAGTCGCGTTCGACCTCGTCGGCGTCCATCGCCTCGGCCTCGGCTTCGTTCACGACCGAGCTGCCGTCGGAGGCGGTGAAGGTCTTCTTGAACTCGTTCACCGCGTTCACCAGGCGCTCCTCGTTGTCCCCCGAGAGCTTCCCGGTGTCGCGGACCTCGGTGAGGATGCCCTCGTGGTGGTGCTTCACGTAGGCGAGGAACTCCGACTCGAAGCGCGAGATGTCGCCGACCGGCACGGAGTCGAGGTGGCCTTTGGTGCCGACGAAGATCACCGCGACCTGGTCCTCGACCGAGTACGGCGTGTACTGCGGCTGCTTGAGCAGCTCGACCAGACGGCTACCACGCTCAAGCTGGGCCTTCGACGCGGCGTCGAGGTCGGACGCGAACGCGGCGAACGCTTCCAGCTCGCGATACTGCGACAGGTCGATCTTCAGCGAGCTGGCGACCGTCTTCATCGCCTTGATCTGCGCGTCACCACCGACTCGGGACACCGAGACACCGACGTTGACCGCGGGCCGGACACCCTGGTTGAACAGGTCCGACTCGAGGAAGCACTGGCCGTCGGTGATCGAGATGACGTTCGTCGGGATGTAGGCCGACACGTCGTTCGCCTTGGTCTCGATGACCGGCAGGCCGGTCATCGAACCCGCGCCCAGCTCGTCGGAGAGCTTGGCGCACCGCTCGAGGAGACGGGAGTGCAAGTAGAAGACGTCGCCGGGGTAGGCCTCACGGCCCGGCGGCCGGCGCAGCAGCAGCGAGATCGCCCGGTAGGCCTCGGCCTGCTTGGACAGGTCGTCGAACACGATCAGCACGTGCTTGCCCTGGTACATCCAGTGCTGGCCCAGCGCCGAACCGGTGTAGGGCGCGAGCCACTTGTAGCCGGCCGAGTCGGACGCCGGGGCGGCGACGATGGTGGTGTACTCCATCGCGCCGGCCTCTTCGAGGGAACGGCGGACGTTGGCGATCGTCGAGCCCTTCTGGCCGATCGCCACGTAGATGCAGCGGACCTGCTTCGCCGGGTCACCCGACGCCCACGCGTCCTTCTGGTTCAGGATGGTGTCGACGCAGACGGCGGTCTTGCCGGTCTTGCGGTCACCGATGATCAGCTGGCGCTGGCCGCGGCCGATCGGCGTCATCGAGTCGATCGCCTTGATGCCGGTCTGCAGCGGCTCCGACACCGGCTGGCGCTGCATCACCGAGGGCGCCTGCAGCTCGAGGACGCGGTCCTCTTCGGCCTCGATGTCGCCGAGACCGTCGATCGGGAGGCCGAGCGGGTCGATGACCCGGCCGAGGAACTTGTCACCGACCGGCACCGAGAGGACCCGGCCGGTGCGCTTGACCTCCTGGCCCTCCTCGATGTGCTCGTAGTCACCGAGGATGACCGTGCCGATTTCGCGCTCGGCGAGGTTCAGCGCCACCCCGAGCACGCCGCCGGGGAATTCCAGCAGCTCGTTGGTCATCGCCGAGGGCAGCCCCTCGACCTGCGCGATGCCGTCACCGGTCTCGACGACGGTTCCGACCTCTTCCCGCGAGGTCTCGGTCGAGAAGTGGGAAACGTAGTTCTCGATCGCGCTCCGGATCTCGTCCGAGGAGATCGTCAGCTCCGCCATGCTCTTGTCGTCCCTGCTCTTCGTGGTAATCGAGTCTTAGGTTGTGTTGGTCCGCCGTGCTACGACGGCAGCCCCTGGCCCGCCTTCGCCAGCTTCGCGGCGATGGTGCCGTCGATGACCTCGTCCCCGACGCGGACCACGAGGCCGCCGAGGACCTCGGGATCGACGTCGACCTGCACCGACATCGTGCGGCCGTAGATCCGGGTCAGGACCTGGGCCAGCCGCTCCTCCTGCTGCTGCGACAGCGGCGCGGCCGCCGTCACCAGCGCCACCGACCGCTCGCGGCGAGCCGCGGCGAGTTCGGCGAGCTGCTCCACGACCACGTCGAGGCCGCGGCCCCGGGTGGTGCGCACGGCCTGGTCGAGCAGGTCGACCGTCGGACGGCCTGCCTTGCCCTCGAGGAGCCCGTTGAGCAGCTCCAACCGCTGCTGCGCGGGCACCCGCTGGTCGGACAGCAGCTCGCGCAACCGGCTCTCCGTGCCGAGCAACCTGCCGAACCGGAACAGTTCGTCCTCGGTCTCGTCGAGCAGGTCCTCTCGCTCGGCCGCGGCGAGCAGCGCCTGCCGCGCGAGCGTCTCGAACGAGTCGACCAGGTCGCCGGTGCGCGACCACCGGTGGGCGGCCGCCGTGCGGACGACCTCCAACGTGGTGTCGCCGACCTTGCCACCGAACAGCCGGTCGGCCAGCCCGGTCCGAGCCGCCTCCGCGGCGCCCGGGTCGGCCAGGTGCCTTGCCAGCTCGTGGTTGTCCTCGAGGACCACGACCACCGCGGCGAGCTCGTCGCCGAGCGTGCGCAGCGCCGGCACGTCCGCCCCCGACGACGAGCCGGTGAGCTCGTCGAACCGTTCGCGCAGCGCCTTGGCCGACTCACGACTGGTCGCCTGCATCATGCCTCTCCCTTGCCCGCCGAACCCGGCGCGGCCATGCTCTCCAGCTCGTCGAGGAAGCGATCCACGGTCGCACTGCGGTTCGCATCGTCGGCCACGTGCGCCCGGACGATCCGGCCGGCCAGGTCGTTGGCCTGCCCGCCGATCATCGCCCGCAGTTCACGCGCGAGCTGCTCCCGCTGCACCACGAGCTGTTCCTCGCCGCGCTGCTTGATCCGCTCGACCTCACGCTCGGCGAAGGCCCGCATCTCGTCTTCGATGGCCTGCGCTTCGGCACGCGCGTCGTCGCGGATCTTCGCCGCGTCGACGCGAGCCTCGGCGACGGCGTTCTGGTAGGCGTCCTCCGCCTCCTTGCGCCGCTGGGCAGCCGCCTTGCTGTCCTCGATCTGCTGCCGGATCAGGTCCTGCTGCTTCTTCATCGCCTTGCGCACCGGCGGGCGCACGTAGCGCAGCAGCACGAGAACGATGATGATCAGCGCGACGAACTCAGCGATCCATACGGCCATGTCACGCGCCTCCGTGGGTGCTCAGGCCGCCGAGGTACTCGTCGACGATCGCACGGTGCCCCGCGCTCGTGGTGACATCGGTGCCGACCACCCGGTTGGCCAAGGTCTCCGACAGCGTGCCGATCCGCCCGTGCAGATCGGCGACGATCTGCTCGCGCTGTTCGGCCAGCTGCCGCTCGCCCGCCTCCCGGACCGTGGCCGCCTCGGCCTCGGCACGGCTGCGGAACTCGTCGAGCACGGCCTGGCCGCGCCCGCGGGCCTCGTCGCGGATCGCGCCGGATTCGGCGCGCGCCTCGGCGAGGCTTTCCTGCTTCTTCTCCCGGGCCGCAGTGAGCTGCCGCGTCGCCTCCCGGTTGTCGTCAATCGTCTGCTGAACCAGATCGTGCCGGTCCTTCAGCGCCTTCTGGATCGGCGGAAGGACCACTCGCCACATGACGAGGAGCACGATCAGGAAGATGATCAGCTCGACGAAGAAGGTCCCGTTCGGGATGAGCGGGTTGACCCCTTCGGCCACCTGCGTGGTCTGCATGCGGATCAGGCCGGTGCCTGGCCGAACACGAACAGCATGATGACCGCGAACGCGAGGGCGATGAAGTAGTTACCTTCGGCGAGACCGGCCGCGATGATGAACTGGCCGAACAGCTTGCCCTGCGATTCCGGCTGACGGGCGACACCCGCGATCAGCTGGCCACCGGCCAGACCGTCACCGATGGCGGCACCGGCGGCGCCTCCACCGAGGGCGATGCCGCCGCCGATGTAGGCACCGGCGGTCGCGATCGCGGAGTTCAGAGTGTCTGCCATTGTTCTCCCTTATCTCTTTCTGCGAATCAAGCTCAGTCGGAACGGGCTGTGTCGGTACGGAAAGAAAGATCTCTGCGGCGAAACTGCCGCCGCTGCCGGAAGGACTAGTGCCCTTCCTCGCGGACCTCCATCTGCTCCTTGAAGTAGACGATGGTCAGCAGCATGAACAGATACGCCTGGAGCAGCCCGATACCCATGTCGAACAGCTTCCAGCCCGCACCCGGCAGCCAGAACACGTACGACGGCAGCAGCGCCAGCAGCGAAACCATGATTCCGCCGGCGAAGATGTTGCCGAAAAGCCGCAGGGGCAGGGACATCAGGTCGACGAACTGCAGGATGATCCACATCGGAGCGAACGGCGCGTAGTGCCCCTTCACGACGTGGACGAGGTGCTTTCCGAGGCCCTTGTGCGTGCGGACACCCGCGATGTGCTGCCAGAAGAACAGGAGCAGCGCCAGCGCGAAGACCAGGTTCACGTCGGCCGTCGGCGGTTCGAGCACCGCGTGGTTGCCCCAGTGGAAGGGCAGGACCGAAAGCCAGTTGCAGGCGAGGATGAAGACGAAAAGGCTGATCGCGACCGGAACGAGGAACGGCGCCACCTTCACGCCGATGAACTGTTCGACCTGATCGCGCACCATCTTGACGACGGTCTCGAAACCCAGCTGAATGCCGTTCGGCACACCCGCGGTGATCTTCGCACGAACAATGAGACCGAGGCCGATCACGATCAGTGCCGCGATGACCGAGCCGATAATCGTGTCGATGTTCAGCGTCAGACCGAGGAACTCGACCTCGGTGTGCTCGCCCGGGGTGATCGCTACGGCTGAATGCACCAACCCGTTCACTGGTTACGACGCTCCTTCAGGACGGGCAACATCGTGTTTGCCACGAAGACCAACTGGAATACGGCCAGACCGATGAAGACACCGAGTCCGTCCGGCCGGAGGAAATAGCCCATCGCGAGAGCGATCAGCGTGAGAATGAGGAGCCGCTGCGCCGAGGACCCGGTGATCGCGCGCTTGGTCGGGTTCTCGCTCGAGATCACCCGCAGGACCTGCTTCTGCATCATCCGCGCGTTGAACAAGCCCATGCCGAGGCCGACGCCGAACAAGATGCCCATCACGACGTGCCCGAGCACGGCCGCGACGACGATCCCGATCACCGTGAGCCCGACGGCGACGAACAGCGGCCGGCGCAGGTTGATGAGTACCGCGGGCGATACGTTGCCCGCAGCCTCTCTGATTCCTGACACCGTCAATACCTCAATCTTTGCTGAACTTCTGATAGACCGAATACAAGTAGAAACTGGCGGCAACGAGACCGACCAGGAGTCCGATGAGGGTGAAGACCGGAACGGTGTGCCACCAGCGGTCGAGGAGCCATCCGAGGACGAGTCCACCTACAACCTCGCCCGAGAGCACGGAACCCATGCCGACGAAGTCCCTGACGCTGGGCGACCGGCCTGGCACGTCCGGCCTACCGCGAAGCCGTCGGGGCGCGATGAGTCTTCATGCGCTTCTCCTTGTCGGTCGTGCATCGGCGACCGGACGAGCTCGTCGTCGCGGCGATGCGGCCGGCGTACCCCGCAGCCCGGGGCATGCGCACGCTATCACAGGGTAATCAGGGCCTTTCCCAGGGCCTGACCTGCGAGCATCGCGCTTCGCGACGCGGTGCGGCGTGCCCACCACGGGCTCCTTCCGGCTCTCCCGGCCGGTGCCTCACACCGTCGGGGGAATCGTCATCAACAGGACTTAACGTACCCGACACGGATCGGGCTTCCCCGGGTGGCCCCCGCCGACGTCAGGAACACGTTTCCGCAGTCCACACATGGGTTTCCGGATGTGGACAGGCCCGACGGCAAACGCGGAGCCCGCGGTGAAGAGCGAGGACGAGCCTGCCGGTCGCCACAGTGCTGAACGCGGTTCGCCGAGAGGGCCGGCGGCCGGGCCGCCACCCTTGATCGGGACCATACCAGCAGGTCAGTTATCCCGTACAGGCGTACTAATGACCGTTCGCCGAGTCAGGACCTAGGTCCCGGGAGGTACCGGGACCCCCGTCCCGCTATCGGTGCCGGGTGCGCAACCGGGGTACGAGCGACACCAGGACCGCGGCCACGAGGCCCGCGCCGATCGCCCAGAACACGACGGCGCTGTCGAACAGCGTCACCGAAACCGCACCGAACGCGAGGATCCCGGCCCACAAGTAGATGAGCAGCACCGCGCGGCGCTGGGAGTGCCCGATCTCGAGCAGGCGATGGTGCAGGTGCATCTTGTCGGCCGCGAACGGGCTTTCGCCCCGGCGGGTGCGGCGGACGACGGCCATGACGAGGTCGAGGACCGGCACGAACAGCACCGCGACCACGACGACGAGCGGCGACAGCAGGGCCAGCGCGTCCGACGCCGAGAAGCGGGTGTAGCTGACGCGGCCACTCGCGGACGTCGTGGCGCCGGCAAGCATGAGCCCGATCATCATGGACCCGGAGTCGCCCATGAAGATCTTCGCGGGTTGGAAGTTGTAGGGCAGGAAGCCCAGGCAGGCGCCGGCGAGCGTGGCGGCGATGAGCGCAGGCGGATACGTGCCGAAGTCGCCGCCCGTGTTGTCGAGCAGCCCCAGCGAGAACGCGCACGTGGCCGCCGCCGCGATGAAGCCGAGACCGCCGGCGAGCCCGTCGAGGCCGTCGACGAAGTTCATCGCGTTGACCATCACCACGACCATAACCACGGTCAGCAGCGCGCCCTGGTTCTTGTCCAGTACCAGTACTGACCCGAACGAGTCCCCCGTGCCGCCCCACGGCACCCAGAACGACACCCATTGCACCCCGAAGATCACGAGGATTCCGGCGCACATCACCTGTCCGGCGAGCTTCGTCCAGGCGTCGAGCTCGAACCGGTCGTCCAGCACGCCGATGAGGGAGATGACGCCCGCCGCGAGCAACACGCCGACGGAGTCGAGCGACGCGTCGAACCCGTGGCTCAGCGCGGGCAGTTGGTGCGCGAGGCCCATCGCCGCGGCGACCCCGAGATAGATGCCGATGCCACCCATGCGTGGGATCGGTTTCACGTGGACGTCGCGAGCCCGCGGGTTGGCGATCGCGCCGATGCGGATGGCGACGCGGCGGACCACGCCGGTGAGCAGGTACGTCACCGCCGTCGCGGTGAGCGCGACGAGGAGGTACTCCCGGATCGGGAGAAGTCCTTGCACTGGGGGCATGACCGCTCACGCCTGCCGGGGGGTCCGAGTCACCGCGTCACGCTACCGCGACCGGGGGTCACGTGATTCAGGCGGCGCCCACCGGGTCCGGGGGGCGGCCATCGGACCGCAGATGACCACTGTGGACTGCACCGGCCGCTCAGGCGAGCGTGTCCTCGGGCACGCCCATGGCCTCGGCGATCGCGGCCCGCGTGACCGCGCCTTCGCGCAGCACCACCGGCTTCTCGCCCGTGAGGTCCACGATGGTCGACGCGACGGGCTCGCCGCTCGATCCACCGTCGAGGTACACCGCCACGGAGTCGCCGAGCTGATCCTGCGCCTCGGCCGCGGTGGACGCGGGCGGGCGGCCTGACACGTTCGCGCTCGACACGGCCATCGGGCCGACGTCGCGCAGCAGTTCCAACGCCACCGGGTGCAGCGGCATCCGCAGCATCACGGTGCCGCGCGACTGGCCGAGGTCCCATTGCAAGCTCGGCGCGTGCGGCAGCACGATCGACAGGTCGCCGGGCCAGAACGCCTCCACGAGTGCCCGCGCCCGCGGCGGCACGCCGAGCACCAGGCCGTCCACAGTGGACCACGAGCCGACGAGCACGCCCACGGGCATGTCCGGGCCGCGGTTCTTCGCGCGCAGCAACGCCTGCACGGCACCGGTGTCGAAGGCGTCGGCTCCGATGCCGTAGACGGTGTCGGTGGGCAGAACCACCAGCCGGCTGGATCGCACGGCCGACGCCGCGGCGGCCAGCCCTTCGGCCCGTGACTCGCGCTTGCTGCAGTCGTACACCGCACTCATGGCGCGAAGCGTAGCCCTCGTTCGCGGCGCCCCGAGCCGGTGGTCAGGTGCCGGGCAGGCGAGGTCGGGCCCCGGTGACGGGTGCTCGTGCGGTCCGGGTCAAGCGTCCGTGGAATTCACCCGCACGGTGTGTGCCGCGTTCCGCAGTCCGCAAACAGCGGCCTGGCACGTGACCAACGGTGTACAGGCACCGCGGGGCCTCCAACCCGACTTCCGCCCCGGGTTGCCCGCCGCGCCACCGGCGCGAGGCGGCCGAAGCCGGGGCGGAGCGTTCTCAACCGAGCCTGCGGGCCGTGACGAACCGCGGCCGGCCGGTGTGGTCGGGATGGTCCTCGACCGCGGTGAGCACTCGACGGCCCCGGACCAGCGCCGGGACCGCGGAGCCGTGCGTGTCGTCGTGCTCGATGGCGAGGCCGCCGCCCGGGCGGAGCAGGCGGGCCCCTGCCGCGATGGCATGGCGGATGACCGCCAGCCCGCTCTCCTCGGCGAACACCGCGCGTGCCGGGTCGTGCTCGGCGACTTCCGGCGCCACAGAGGTGCCTTCCGGCACGTACGGCGGGTTGCAGAGGACCAGGTCGACGAGGCCGTCGAGCTCGGCGAAGATCGTGGGGTCGGCGATGTCGCCCGAGTACAGGCGGATGGGGGTGTCACCGGCGTCGGCGTGGACGTCGGCGTTGTGGCGCGCCCACGCGAGCGCCTGCGGGTCCACGTCGACGGCATACACCACCGCGTCGCGGCGCTCGTGCGCCACGGCCAGCGCCAGCGCGCCCGAGCCCGTGCACAGGTCGACCACCACGGGGTACTCGCGCCCGTGCAACGCCTTCAGGCCCCACTCCAGCAGCAGCTCCGTCTCCGGTCGCGGGACGAACACGCCGGGCCCGACGTTGACCGTGATGGTGGCCAGCGCCGCCCACCCGGTGAGGTGCTGCAGCGGGATCCGCTTCGCGCGCTGCTGAACCAGCTGACCGATCGCCTCGATGACCGGGGGATCCACGAGCGGCACCATCGGCAGCCGGCCGCGCTCCACTCCGAGCACGTGCGCGGCGATCAGATCCGCGTCCACCCGCGGCGACTCCACGCCCGCCTCGGTGAGGATCCGGGTCGCCTCCATGATGGCCAGGCGCAACGGCTGCCGATTCACAAGGTGTTCCTTCACATGTAGGGCCTTGGTCAAGAGTATCGACTTCCAGCCCGGATCCGGAGCCGCCTGGCCGCACGCGGGGCGCCGCACGCCGAGGAAGGCACCACCGGCCTCCTCCGCCGTATGACGGACGAGGTCACCCCGCCCGTGCAGATTCGGCTTCCGGGGGTCCCCGCACACGGTGACCCCCGGTCACCGTGCCTACACTCGGGCGCGTGCGATCCCCAAGCGTCCGCTTCGGCCTCGCGACTTTCGCCGCCTCGCTGACTCTCCTGCTCGTCCGGTTCCTGGTGCCCCGCCCGATCGGGATGGCCGACAACGGTGACGGCTGGCGGTTGCTGTGCCGGCTCGGCGGTGAGCAGCTCGACCGCCCGTCGGAAAGCTTCGTCCGGTTCAGTTACGGTGCCGGCGTCCCGTGCACGAGCCAGTACGTGTCGTCCCAGTCGTGGCTCGACTGGCTCGCCGCCAGAGCCGGTCATCTCTTCGGGTCCAGTGCCATCCTCAACCTGCTGGTCCTCGGCGTCGGCACGTGTGTGCTGGTCGCCGCCGCGATCACGGCCGCGGTCGTCGGGCTGGACCTCGGCGGACGGAGCCGGATCGTCGTGGGCGTGCTGCTGTTCCTCGTGATGGGCGATTCGGCGTTCTTCGGCTACTTCGCGTCCACGCTCAGCGAAGGCGCCGCCTTCCTCGGCATGCTGCTCATCGCCGGCGGCCTCCTGCTGCTGCACCGCACGGGCGCGCGGCGCTACGCCGGCGCCGTCGTGACCGTCCTCGGTGGACTGATCGGGATCAACGCGAAGTCGCAGACCTTGCTGCTCGTTCCCGTTTTCGTGCTCGCCGTGCTTCTCGTGAAGCGCGCGGGCGACCACGGCAAGGCCCGCTGGACGCTGCCAGTGGTGATTCTCGTGCTCGTCGGCTCGGGAACGTTCGCCACGCAGTCCCACGGCGATTCCGCCAACGCGGAATACCGCGAAGCCAACATGTACAACGCGATTTTCGACTCCATTGTGGACGGCAAACACGACACGAACGCCGACCTGGCCGCGCTCGGCCTGCCGCAGTCGTTCGCGAAGTACATCGGCACCGGCTGGTGGAGCCCGGGCGCGGGGAAGAACGATCCGCTCTATCCGCAGTACCGCGACAAGATCAGCCGCCGCAACGTCGTGCATTACTACTCGACGCACCCCGCGCGCGTCGCCGAAATCCTCCAGCAGGGCGGGGTCAACACACTCACCGCGCGGCCGGACAACCTGGGCAGCTTCGGCGAGCTGTCCGGACAGCCGCCGCTGGCCAAGGAATACCGCGTGCCGGTGTTCTCCGGCCTCGCGGCGCTCGTCGCACCCGCCGGGTTGTTCGTGCTCGTCCCGATCTGGGCGCTGCTGGTGTGGGCCGGCGTGCGAGCGTTCCGTCGCGGGCGCCGCGAATACGGGCTCGTCCTGTTCCTGCTCACGTTCTTCGCGATCGGCCAGCTCGGGCTGTCCGCTCTCGGCGAAGGTGTCGAAGGCGTGAAGCACCAGCTGCTCACGCTGTTTCCGACCGTCCTCGCGATCGCGTTCGGAATCGCCAGCCTGCTGCGCCGCGCCGACGAACCGGCACCGGGCCTCCGCGACGAACCGCTCACCGAGGAGATGCCGGCGGCGGTGTGACGGTCAGCCGGACTGCGCGGCCAGCCGTTCCTCCCGGTCGGCGGTCGCGAGGGCGTCGAGCACGCCGTCGAGGTCGCCGTCGAGAACCTGGTCGAGGTTGTAGGCCTTGTAGTTCACCCGGTGGTCCGAGATGCGGTTCTCCGGGAAGTTGTAGGTACGCACGCGCTCGGACCGGTCGACGGTTCGCACCTGCGAGCGCCGGGCGTCCGAGGCCTTCGCGGCGGCCTCTTCCTCGGCGATCGCCTGCAGCCGCGCCTGCAGCACCTGCAGTGCTCGGGCGCGGTTCTGGATCTGCGACTTCTCGTTCTGGCACGACACGACGATGCCGGTCGGCAAGTGCGTGATCCGTACCGCGGAGTCAGTCGTGTTCACGCTCTGGCCACCAGGTCCCGACGAACGGAAGACGTCGATACGCAGGTCGTTCGGGTCGATCTCGACCTCGACCTCTTCGGGCTCCGGGTAGATCAGCACGCCGGCCGCGGACGTGTGGATGCGGCCCTGCGACTCGGTCGCCGGCACGCGCTGCACCCGGTGCACCCCGCCTTCGAACTTCAGGCGCGACCACACGCCGTCGACGTCGGCGCTCTTACTCTTGATCGACAGCGTGACGTCCTTGAACCCGCCGAGGTCGGAGTCGGTCGAGTCGAGCACCTCGGCCTTCCAGCCGTGCCGCTCGGCGTAGCGCAGGTACATGCGCAGCAGGTCACCCGCGAACAGCGCCGACTCCTCGCCGCCTTCGCCGGACTTGATCTCCATGACCACGTCGGACCCGTCGTACGGGTCCCGCGGCAGCAGCAGCTCGGTCAGCCGGGATTCGAGGTCGGGGATTTTCGCGGCGAGCTCGTCGGCCTCGTCGGCGAACGTCGCGTCCTCCTCCGCCAGCTCCTTGGCCGCGGCGAGGTCGTCGCGGGTCTGGTCGAGCTCGCGCACGGCCTTCACGACCGGGCTCAGCTCGGCGTAGCGCCGCCCGAGCTTGCGGGCCTTCGCCTGGTCGGCGTGCACGGCGGGGTCCGCCAGCTGCGTCTCCAGCTGGGTGTGCTCCTCGAGCAGCCCCTTGAGCGACGTCGAATCCACAACACGCCTTCTTCCCGGCCTTCAAACGGTGGAACTTTGAAACGGTGGAACTCGAAACGGTGGAAACAGCAAACGGCGCCCACCCGCTCTCGCAGGTGGGCGCCGTCGGCGAAGCTACTTGGCGTCGTTCTTCTGACGCTTGCCGTAGCGCTTTTCGAACCGCGCGACCCGGCCACCGGTGTCCATGATCTTCTGCTTACCGGTGTAGAAGGGGTGGCAGTTCGAGCAGATCTCGACGTGGATCTGGCCCGACTCCTTGGTGCTGCGGGTGGTGAAGCTGTTCCCGCAGTTGCACGTGACCTGGGTGACCACGTAGTCAGGGTGAATACCGCTCTTCATGGTGTCCTCTCTCGTTGGCCCCGGGTCCTCGAAAGTCGAGGTGAACCGGTGCCGGACTTCAGCGGGTCATTGTGCCAGACGAGCTGACAACTCCCTCAACAGACCCTCGTGACCTGGTATTCCTCGGCCCGAGCCTCGTGAGTGCTGATGCCGGTTGGAAGCAGGTTGGAAGCGGCACCGGCATTCACGACGCCTCAGTCCTCGTCGTTGCCGCCGAGAGCCGTCTTCGAGACCTGCATGAGGAACTCGATATTGGTCTTCGTCTTGCGCAGCCGCGACAGGAGCAGGTCGATGGCCTGCTGCGAGTCGAGTGCGTGGAGCACGCGGTGCAGCTTGTGCGTGACGGCGAGCTCGTCCGGCGAGAGCAGCAGCTCCTCCTTGCGGGTGCCGGACGGGTTGACGTCGACCGCCGGGAACACTCGGCGCTCGGAGATCTTGCGGTCGAGCTTGAGCTCCGCGTTGCCGGTGCCCTTGAACTCCTCGAAGATCACCGTGTCCATCGTGGAACCCGTCTCCACCATCGCCGTGGCGAAGATGGTGAGCGAGCCGCCGTTCTCGATGTTGCGCGCCGCGCCGAGGAACCGCTTCGGCGGGTACAGCGCGGTCGAGTCGACACCACCGGAGAGGATGCGGCCCGACGCCGGCGCAGCCAGGTTGTACGCGCGGCCGAGGCGGGTGATCGAGTCGAGCAGCACCACCACGTCGTGGCCCATCTCGACCAGGCGCTTGGCGCGCTCGATCGAGAGCTCCGCGACTGAGGTGTGATCGGCGGGCGGGCGGTCGAAGGTCGAGGCGATGACCTCGCCCTTCACGGACCGCTGCATGTCCGTGACCTCTTCCGGTCGTTCGTCGACCAGCACGACCATGAGGTGGCACTCAGGGTTGTTGGTCGTGATCGCGTTGGCGATGTCCTGCATGATCGTGGTCTTACCGGCCTTCGGCGGCGACACGATCAGGGCACGCTGCCCCTTGCCGACGGGCATGATCAGGTCGATCACGCGGGTGGTGAGCTTGTGCGGCTCGGTCTCCAGGCGCAGGCGCTCGTTGGGGTAGAGCGGCGTCAGCTTGGTGAAGTCGGGACGGCGCTTGGCCTCTTCCGGCTCCAGGCCGTTGATCGAATCGACGCGCACCAGCGGGTTGAACTTCTGCCGCTGCTGCTCACCCTCGCGGGGCTGCCGGACGACGCCGGTGATGGCGTCACCGCGGCGCAGGCCGAACTTCCGGACCAGCGAAAGCGAGACGTACACGTCGTTCGGCCCGGCGAGGTAGCCCGAGGTGCGGACGAACGCGTAATTGTCCAGCACGTCGAGGATGCCGGCGACCGGCAGCAGGACGTCGTCCTCGCGGATCTCGGTGTCGGGCGAGCCACCTTCGCCCCGGCCGCCGCCGCTGCCCCGGCGCCGCCGGTCGCGGAAGCGCCGGCCGCGCCGGCCGCCTTCCTCGTCGTCGTCGGAGTTGCGGTTGTCCTGCTGGCCGCGGTTGCCGCCGTCGGACTGGTTGTTGCGCTGCCGGTTGTCCTGGCCGCCGCGGTTGTTGTCACGGCCGCCCCGGTCACCCCGGTCGTTGCGGCCGCCGTCGCGCTGGCCGCCGTCGTTCCGGCCGCCGTCGCGCTGGCCGTCGGGCGAACCGGCACGGTTGGCGCCACGACGCCGCCGGCTGCGGCCGCCCTCTTCGGAGCCGCCGTCGCCCGGCTGGCCGCCGTTGTCCTGGCGTTCGGGCTGCGTGGACTTCTCCGCCGGCGCTTCGGCCGGGGCGGACCCGTTGGTCTCGGCCTTCCCAGGCGTCACGGACTTCACGGCCTTCTCCACCGGAGCGGTTTCGGCGGCTGGAGCAGCTTCGGGCTTCTTCTCGGTGCCGGCCGGCTCTTCGGAACCGCCGTTGCCCGACCTGGCGGACCTGGTCACCTTCGCGGTCTTCGGGGCCGGCGTGTCGCCGACGCCTTCGAGCGGAAGCGTCTCCGCCGCGGCGGTGCGCTTCTTCGACTTGCCCTGCCGCTCACGGATCGCGGCGATCAGGTCACCCTTGCGCATTCCCGTGGTCTCGCCCACACCCAGTTCGCCCGCCAGCTGGCGGAGCTCGGCGATGACCATTCCGGACAGGCCCCCGGTGCGGCGCTTCGGAGCAGCCGCAGCCCCATTCGTCTCAGCGGCCGCGGCGGGGGTCTCCACGTCGCCGCTCAACAGATCGGTGTTGCTCACACATGTCCTTCCTGACCGATCCACGCCTCCAGGTGGATCAGCGGACTGCCGCCGATCGCGTGCTGCGAAACGGCATTTGCTTCCGATGCGGACGAGCCGCCTCTAGCCGTGCGAGACACAGCGAGAGCGTCGCCAGCACAGGGATGTTGCCTCCCCCAAACGGAGGAAACGGAATTCGGCACCGCCGAAACCGGAAACCCGCCTGCGTCCTTCCGCTCCCGTTTGCCAGGCGGTGCGGATCGGCGGATCGACGAAGGATGCGGACCGGAGGCTCGCGAGGAGCGAACAGGACCGGCATCGGGTGCGGAAACGCACGGTGATCGAACGCCCCCGAGGGTAGACCGCCCGGTGGGCCGGTGCAACAACCACCCCCCGCGTGGCGCAGGTTGTGGTCCCCGGGCGCCTGGGCGCGTGACCGGCCCTTTACTGGGCCGCAACCTGCACACCGGCGAGATCGAGACCCAGCTCACGGACCTCGAAACCGGCAACGTCCACATCCGACGGCAATATTCCCGTCTCCGTGAGCGCGAGCACCGTTGGGCCCGCGCCGGAAATCGTGGCAGGAATCGATCGGGCCCGGAGCGCCCGCACCAGCTCGGAGCTGGCCGGGTACGCGCCGGAGCGGTACTCCTGGTGCAACCGGTCCTCCGTGGCCGCGAGCAGGAGGGAGGGCTTCTGCGTCATCGCGAGCACGGTGAGCGCCGTGCGGCCCGCGCTGTGCGCGGCGTCGGAGTGCGGCACGTGCAGCGGCAGCAGCCCGCGCGTGGCGTGGGTGGACGAGGTGAGGGCCGGAATCGCCACCACAGGCCGGATCCCCGCGTTGGGCTCCACGCGTTCGGCGTGGAAGCGACCGTCGTCACACCAGGCCACGACGAGCCCGCCGAAGAGGCTGGCGGCCGCGTTGTCCGCGTGGCCCTCGAAGCCGGCCGCGAGCTGCAGCGCCTCGTCGTCGAGCGGCACACCGGCGATCGCGTAGCCGAGTGCGATGCCCGAAACCACCGCGGCGGCCGAGGAGCCGAGACCGCGCGCGTGCGGGATCTTGTTGTAGCAGCGCAGGTGCAGACCCGGCGGGCGGACGTCGAGGCGCTCGCACGCGCGGCGGATCGCGCGCACGACGAGGTGCCGTTCATCGGTCGGCACGTCGGCGACCCCGCCCGCGCCCGCGTCGGTGACCTCGACTTTCAGCCCGCCGTCGGTCACTTCCAACTCGACGACGTCGTGCAGCGCCAGCGCCAGGCCGAGCGCGTCGAAACCGGGGCCGAGGTTGGCCGTGGACCCCGGCACGGTGGCCCGGAACGCGGCGCCGGTCACCTGAGGTCCAGCGCGGCGGCCACGGCCGAGGGGTCCACGGCCAGCGGTTCGACCTCGACGTTGCCCTCGAGCGCCGTCGCGGGGTCCTTGAGACCGTGGCCGGTCACGGTGCACACGACCGTGCTGCCCGTCGGCAGGCGTCCGTCGGCCACCGTGGCCAGCAGGCCGGCCACACTGGTGGCCGACGCGGGCTCCACGAACACGCCTTCGCGCCCGGCGAGCAGCCGGTACGCCTCGAGGATCTTCTCGTCCGTGATCGCTTCGAACAGGCCCTCGGACTCGTCCTTCGCCTTCACCGCGCCCGCCCACGAAGCGGGGCTGCCGATGCGGATCGCGGTGGCGATGGTGTCGGGATCGGACACCGGTTCGCCGTGGACGAGCGGCGCCGCACCGGCAGCCTGGAACCCGAACATGCGCGGGGTGTTCTTCACCACACCGTCGCGCTGATATTCGCGGTAGCCGGCCCAGTAGGCCGTGATGTTGCCGGCGTTGCCGACCGGCAGGCAGTGGATGTCGGGGGCTTCGCCGAGCACGTCGCAGACCTCGAACGCCGCCGTCTTCTGACCCGCGATGCGCACCGGGTTCACCGAGTTCACGAGCGTGACCGGGTAGTCGGCCGCGGTCTTCCGGGCGAGTTCGAGGCAGTCGTCGAAGTTGCCGTCGACCTGCAGGATGCGCGCGCCGTGCACCACGGCCTGCGCGAGCTTGCCCATCGCGATCTTGCCCTGCGGCACCAGCACCGCGCAGGTGAGCCCGGCCCGCGCGGCATACGCGGCAGCCGAAGCCGAAGTGTTGCCCGTCGACGCGCAGATCACGGCCTTGAGGCCGCTCGCGAGCGCGTGCGTGATGGCCACGGTCATGCCGCGGTCCTTGAACGACCCGGTCGGGTTCGCGCCCTCCACCTTCAGGTACACCGTGCAGCCCGTGAGTTCCGACAGGTGCGCGGCCGGCAGCAGCGGCGTGTTGCCCTCGCCGAGCGTCACCACCCGAGCGCCGTCGGGCACGGGCACCCGCTCGCGAAACGCTTCGATAATCCCTGGCCACGCACTCATGCCGCCGCCTTCGTTCGGAGTTGCACAACAGTCATCGGAAAAGCGGCCGTCATCGGAAAAGCGACTGTCGCCGGGGAACCGGCGCCACGGACGACAATGCTCCGCTCTCGCGCGGCGTTCACTGGTCTTCGCCTTCCACGCGCATCACGCTCACGACTTCACGCACCACGTCGAGCTTCGCGATTTCGTCCACAGTGGACCGAAGCGCCGCGTCGGGCGCCAGGTGGGTGACGACCACGAGGCTCGCGGTGTCGTTGGCGTCGCGCTGGCGCACGGCGGCGATGCTCACGCCGTGGGCGGCGAACGCCTGCGCCACCTGGGCGAGCACACCCGCGCGGTCGGCGACGTCGAGGCTCACGTGGTAGCGCGTGGGCGTCTGACCCATCGGGCGCACGGGCAGCGCGGCGTGTGCCGACTCGCGCGGGCCACGGCCGCCGACGACGCGGTTGCGGGCCACCGCGACCAGGTCACCCAGAACCGCGCTCGCCGTGGGCGCGCCTCCGGCGCCCTGACCGTAGAACATGAGCTCGCCCGCCGCGTCGGCCTCCACGTACACCGCGTTGAACGCGCCACCGACGCCCGCGAGCTGGTGGCCGCGCGGGATCATCACCGGATGAACGCGCGCGGATACGGATTCGGCGCCGTCGTCGGCCGTCACGCGTTCGCAGATGGCCAGTAGCTTCACCGTGCGGCCCAGCGTGCGCGCCGCCGCCAGGTCCGACGCCGTGACGTCGGCGATGCCCTCACGGTGCACATCCGCGAGCGTCACCCGCGTGTGGAACGCGAGCGAAGCGAGAATCGCGGCCTTCGACGCGGCGTCGTATCCGTCGACGTCCGCGGTCGGGTCGGCTTCGGCGTAGCCGAGGCGACCGGCCTCGTCGAGCGTCTCGGAGTAGCCGGCGCCCGTGGTGTCCATGGCCGAGAGGATGTAGTTCGTGGTGCCGTTGACGATGCCCATCACGCGCGTGATGCGGTCGCCGGCCAGCGATTCGCGCAGCGGGCGCAACAGCGGGATGGCGCCCGCGACGGCAGCCTCGAAGTACAGGTCGGCGCCCGAGGCATCGGAGGCTTCGAAGAGGTCGGCCGAGTGCTCGGCGAGCAATGCCTTGTTGGCCGTGACCACGGACTTCCCGGCCGTCAGCGCCGCGAGCAGCCAGCTGCGCACCGGTTCGATGCCGCCGACGAGCTCCACCACCACGTCGACGTCGGCCCTGCGCACGAGCGCGGCCGCGTCGTCCGTCAGCAGCTCCTGGGGCAGCTCGGGGTGCTTGTCGGGCCGGCGCACGGCGATGCCCGCCAGCTCGACCGCGGCCCCGGCGCGTGCGGCGAGTTCGTCGGCCTGCTCGGTGAGCAGGCGGCAGACCTCGCTGCCGACCGTGCCGCAGCCGAGCAGGGCGACCCTGATCGCCCGGCCGTCCGATCGAGACACAGTGGACACTCCTCAAACCTCCAGGCGCAGCATGTCGTCGGTCGTCTCCCGCCGCAGCAGCACCCGGGCGCTGCCGTTGCGCACAGCCACCACGGCCGGGCGCGGCTGCCGGTTGTACCCACTCGCCATCGAGTAGCAGTAGGCACCGGTCGCCGCGACGGCCAGCAGGTCGCCCGGAGCAAGCGTGTCGGGCAGCCAGCAGTCTCGGACGACGATGTCGCCGGATTCACAGTGTTTTCCCACGACTCGGGACAACTTGGCGCTCACGGGCTCGGCACCGTCACTCGCCGAGCGCGAAACCACCCGGCAGTCGTACACCGCGTCGTAGAGCGCGGTGCGGATGTTGTCGCTCATGCCCCCGTCGACGCTCACGTACCGGCGGGTCGTGTCGTCGCCCAGCTCGACGTCCTTGATGGTGCCGACCTCGTAGAGCGTGACGGTGCCCGGCCCGGCGATCGCGCGGCCCGGCTCCCCCGCGATGCGCGGCACCGGCAGATCGGCGTACGCGCATTCCTTGCGCACGATCTCGCGGATCTGCGTGATCATCTGCGCGGGCGGGGGCGGGTTGTCCTTTTCGGTGTAGGCGATACCGAAGCCCCCGCCGAGGTCGATGAGCGTGAGCTGGTCGAGCAGCTCACGTCCGTGCTCCTTGGCCAGGTCGCCGAGCAAGCCGACCACGCGGCGGGCGGCGACCTCGAAACCGTCGGCGTCGAAGATCTGCGAGCCGATGTGGCTGTGCAGGCCCACCAGCTTGAGCGAAGGGGCGTTGAGAACCCGGCGCACGGCCTCGGCGGCGTCGCCGGAAGCCAGCGAGAAACCGAACTTCTGATCCTCGTGGGCGGTCGCGATGAACTCGTGCGTGTGCGCCTCGACGCCGACCGTCACCCGCACGAGCACCGGCTGCACGACCTCGCGGCGCGCGGCGATCTCGGCCAGTCGCGCGATCTCGAAGTACGAGTCCACCACCACGGTGCCGACGCCGGCCTCGACCGCCATGTCGAGCTCGGCGATCGACTTGTTGTTGCCGTGGAAGGTGATCCGCTCGGCCGGAAAGTCCGCGCGCTGCGCCACGGCGAGCTCGCCGCCGCTGCACACGTCGAGGCTCAGGCCCTGCCCGGCCACCCAGCGGGCGATCTCGATCGACAGGAACGCCTTCGACGCGTAGTGCACGAGCGCCGGGTCGTCGAACGCCTGCGCGTAGTCACCGCACCGGGACTTGAAGTCCGCTTCGTCGACCACGAACAGCGGCGTGCCGTATTGCTCGGCCAGCTCGCGCACGTCGACGCCGGCAATCCGCACGACGCCGTCGGAAGCACGGAAAGTGTTGCGCGGCCACACTTTCGCGGGCAGCTTGTCGAGCTCGTCGGCACCCGCGGGCGGGAACCCGGAGGCATCGGCGTGTGGATAGACGTCGGCGTGGCGTGGGCCCGCGGGGTGCGCCATGGTTCTACATCCGTTCCGGAGCGGTGACACCGAGCAGCGCGAGGCCGTTGGCGAGCACCTGGCGCGCCGCCTCGCAGAGGGTGACGCGGGCGACGTTGGCCGCGGTCGCTTCTTCGTCTCCCCTGGGGAGCACGCGGGCCTCGCGGACCGCGTAGAACTTGTGCAGCGCGCCCGCCAGCTCCTCGAGGTAGCGGGCGACGCGGTGCGGCTCGCGCATCTCGGCGGCGCGGCGCACGAGGCCCGGGAACTCTCCGATCGTGCGAATGAGGTCACCCTCCACCGGCAGCGTGAGCGCGCCGAGGTCGGCGTCCGGAGTGGACTTGAGCCCGAGATCGCCCGCGCCGCGCAGCATCGTGCACAGCCGGGCGTGCGCGTACTGCACGTAGTAGACCGGATTATCGTTGGAGTGCTTGCGCAACAGGTCGAGGTCGACGTCCAAAGTGGAGTCGACGGAGTAGCGGATGAGCTCGTAGCGCGCCGGGTCGACGCCGACGGCCTCCACGAGATCCTCCATCGTGATCACGGTCCCCGCGCGCTTGGACATGCGCACTGGCTTGCCCTCGCTCACGAGGTTGACCATCTGGCCGATGAGCACCTCGACGGTGTCGGGGTCGTCGCCGAACGCCGCGGCGGCGGCCTTCAGGCGCGCGATGTAGCCGTGGTGGTCGGCGCCGAGCATGTAGATGTTGAGGTCGAAGCCGCGGTTGCGCTTGTCCTTGAAGTAGGCCAGGTCACCGGCGATGTAGGCCGGGTTGCCGTCCTTCTTGATGACGACGCGGTCCTTGTCGTCGCCGTATTCGGTGGAGCGCAGCCACCACGCGCCGTCGGCGAAGTAGAGGTTCCCGGAGTCCTTGAGCTGCTGGACGGCGGCGTCGACCGCGCCCGACTCGTGGAGCGAGTTCTCGTGGAAGTACACGTCGAAATCGGTGCCGAACTCGTGCAGGCTCTGCTTGATCTCGCTGAACATCAGCTCGATGCCGATGGCGCGGAAGGTCTCGTGGCGCTCGGCTTCGGGCAGCGAGAGCGCGCTCGGCTCCTGCTTGAGGACCTCGGCGGCGATGTCGTTGATGTAGCCGCCAGCGTATCCGTCTTCGGGCGCGGGCTCGCCTTTCGCGGCCGCGATGAGCGAGCGGACGAAGCGGTCGATCTGCGCGCCGGCGTCGTTGAAGTAGTACTCGCGCGTGACCTCGCCACCCTGCGCGGACAGCACGCGGCCCAGCGCGTCGCCGACGGCCGCCCAGCGCGTGCCGCCGAGGTGGATCGGGCCGGTCGGGTTGGCCGAGACGAACTCGAGGTTGATCCGGCGGCCCGCGAGCGCGTCGCCACGGCCGTACTGGGGGCCGGCGGCCAGTACCTGGCGCACGACCTCGCCCTGCGCGTCGGCCGCGAGGCGGAAGTTGAGGAATCCCGGGCCCGCGACCTCGGCCGCGGCCACCCCGTCGGCCGCCGACACGACAGCGGCAAGCGCCTCGGCGAACTCCCGCGGCTTCAGCCCGGCCTTCTTAGCCACCTGCAGCGCGAGGTTTGTCGCGTAGTCGCCGTGTTCGGGGTTGCGCGGGCGTTCGATGGTCACCTGCTCCGGCAGCACAGCGGCGTCGACACCTCGGGCGTCGAGCACCTGCACGGCGGAGGCGCGGACCAAATCGGCGAGAGCGGCGGGAGTCACCCGCGGAATTCTAGGTGTGCCCAGGTCGGACGCCCACGCCGGTCCGGCAGGCGGTTGGCCCGGGTCACACCCAGGGTGATCGCGAGAGGCGTTCACGGTGATCAGACGCCCGGTATCTACACTGGCCGTCGGGCTGGGTCCGACCGGATCCCCCACCTTTCTCACGAGGAGATCGCGGCGAACCATGGCGAAAGGGACATCCAGCAAGAAGGGGTCGTCGGCCAACGCGGTCAAGGCGGCCAGGAGCAGGTCCGTCGTCACCAAGAAAGGCACCCCGTGGGGCACCGTCATCGGTGTCGTCGTGGTCGTGGCCCTGCTGGCCAGCGTCGTCACCTACTACCTGGTGAAGTCGGCGCCGCAGCGCGACGAGAAGTCCCGTGAGGAGGCCGCTGCGTCGTTCACGCCGTCGGCGAGCGACCCGGATCCGTCCAAGCGCATTCCCGGCGTGATCACCGTGAACTACACCGGATCGGTGCACGTGCTGCCGACCGAACGCGTGGCCTACGACCACAGCCCGCCCTTCGGCGGCCCGCACGACGGGTACTGGGCCGCCTGCAACGGCGTGGTCTACCCGAAGCCGGTGCGCAACGAGAACATGGTGCACAGCCTCGAACACGGCACCGTGTGGATCGCCTACAACCCGGACCTGGTGAAGGGCGACCAGGTCGACCTGCTGGCCGCGCGGGTCAAGGGCAAGACGTACACGATGATGTCGCCCTACCCCGGCCTCGACAAGCCGATCTCGCTGCAGTCGTGGGGTCACCAGCTGAAGCTCGACAGCGCCAGCGACCCGCGCATCGACGAGTTCATCGCGGCACTGCGCACCAACCCGAACGGCGTGTACCCCGAGATCGGCGCATCGTGCGACGCACTCGGCCCCGGCCAGTTCGACCCGAACAACCCGCCGCCGTTCGACCCGAGCAAGCCGGGCCCGGACGCCAAGCCGATGAACTACAAGGGCAGCACCGGTGCACAGGGCGAGCCGACCGGCGGCATGCCGGGTGCGCCGTCGTCGGCGCCGGCGGGACAGTGATCCGGCGATGAGTGATCAGGCTGTGGATACCGACGACGAGCTCGAGACGGACTTCGAGGAACCGGGCAACGAGCGGCCCGGCTGGTCCCGCTGGGTGATCATCGGCGGCTCGATGCTGGCGGTGCTGCTCATCGGCGCGGCGATCGGCGTGTTCGCCACGCGGTTGACCGACGGCTCCGACACAGCCACCGCGACGCCCGGCGCCGGCTCGGTCGAGGTCGGGTTCGCGCAGGACATGTCGACACACCACCTGCAGGCCGTCACGATGGCCAGCTGGGCCCGCGACCACACCACCGACCCCGAGGTGAAGCAGCTCGCCTTCGACATCGAGAGCACGCAGACCGAGCAGGTCGGCCGCATGAAGGGCTGGCTCATGCTGTGGGGCCAGCCGGAGCAGTCGACCGGCGCGCCCATGGCGTGGATGACCGAGCCGATGGGTCACGGCATGCACATGTCCGCCGGCTCAGCGGCGGACGGCGCGGTGATGCCCGGCATGGCCACCGATGCGGACCTGGCGAAACTGCGTTCGCTGACCGGCAAAGCGATGGACGTGGATTTCCTGCAGCTCATGCTGCGCCACCACGAAGGCGGCACGGCCATGGCGGAGTACGCGCAGCAGCACTCGAACGTGCCCGCAGTGAAGGCGCTGTGCCAGAGCATGCTGACGTCGCAAGGCGCGGAAATGGACCAGATGAAGCTGATGCTCGCCGCGCGCGGCGCGAAGCCGTTGCCGTTCTCTTCCTGAACCCGCAGCACATCGGGGCCGCTCCGTTCCCGGGAGCGGCCCCTTCTTTTGCGCTCGTCGTGTCAGCGCTCGTCGTGTCAGCGCTCGTTCCAGTCGGCGAAGCGGATGCGGGCGATCTCGCGGACGTCGCCGACGGTCCCCCACTCGTCGCGGCCGAGCCGGGACAGCGGGCGCAGCCGGTCGATGAGCGGGTGGTCGCCGTCGAGCACGTGCTCGGCCACGGCTAGGTGCACCACCCGGCCGAACACCACCGTCGACGCCCCGAAGCCGACCGTGCTGTGCAGCTCGCACTCGAACGCCACCGGCGATTCGGCCACGCGCGGCGGCCGCACCACGCGGCTGGGCTCGCGCGTGAGCCCAGCGGCGTCGAACTCGCTGTGCCCTGGCGGAAAATCGGTGCCGGTGTCGTTGATCTTCTCGAACAGCTCCTCCGGCGCGAGGTTCACCACGAACTGGCCGGTCGCCTCCACGTTGCGCAGCGTGTCCTTGCGCCCCACGGAGGTGAACTGCAAGATCGGTGGCGCGGCCGACGCGACGGTGAAGAACGAGTGCGGGGCCAGGTTGTCGACGCCGTCGGGAGACGTGGTCGAAACCCAGGCGATGGGCCGCGGCACGACCGTGGCTGTGAGCATCCGGTAGAAGGCGACCGGGGCGATGCCGGCGGGATCGAAGTCCTTGCGCATGACTGGTGTCTACCAGCACGGCGCTATGCTGCCCGACGCCGATCGCCGAGGGGTGCCTGTGGATCCGATCGCCTTGTACTACCCGTACATCCACGTGCGGGACGACACCTGGCTCAAATACGCCGCGCTGTACTGGCCCAAGCTGGCGCGGTTGCGGCCGGAGGGTTACCCGACTCTCGACTCGCCGGTGTCACGCGCGCTGCGCGAGGAAGCGGGCTGGCTGCTCGACGTCACACCGCCGCCGTGGGCCGCACTCCGCATCGGGAACCAGTTCCTCAAGCTGATCGCCGAGCACTCCCACGAGCTGCGCGCCCGGTTCGGAGTCGACCGGAGCCCGCACGACGAGTACGTGCTCAACCTCGGGGCTCTGCGCCGCCGGCCGCGCCGGTCGGTCGAGCCGTCTTCGGTGGGCCCGGACGCGCCGCCGTGGCACGCTTACGTCCACTCGACGAAGCTGTCGACCACCCTGCTCGACGCCGCCGTGGACGCGGGGCTGGCGACAACGCTGCAGGGCCGCGGCGGGGTGTGGGCCGGGATGCACCCCGAGCTGGCGTCGGTGTACACGTGCGCGCTGGTCGAGCACATCGCCGCCGAGAACCACCTCCACCCGATCACCGACCAGGAACTCCCGCACTCCGCGGCGTCGGGC
>DASZNR010000021.1:0-68462 GCA_035551175.1 Amycolatopsis sp.
CAACGCGGCATAGCCCTGTGCGGCACGCACGCGTTGCGCGGCCAGGTCCCCGGCCAGTTCCCGGGAACCGAGCTGCCATCTCGGCCCGGGGTCCAACGCACCTCTCATACCGACAATGATATCGAACACAGGTTCGAACACCCATCACACGAACGGGTGTAATAGCCGAAGCACTGTCCATTATGGATTGACTGCACGATCACGTGTCCGAATTTCACCGAGTCCCGCCCGATCCGAAGCTCCAACAGCGCAAGTCACTCGCCTGCTTCGGGATGCAGGCACCACGTACCACGCCTTTGAAAAATGGCCCACGGAAGTAACTCTCACCTGCGACGGGCCCACGCCGGCTCGCGCCTGCGACGCGCGAACGCCGCGCAACAGGCGCCGTGCCTTGCCGCGCAACATGCGCCGGGCCAACGCGGCGCAATAGGCGCCGTGGCGTTGCCCTGCAACACGTGCCGGGCCAACGCGCCGCAAACACGTGCCGGGCCAACGCCCCGCACCACGTGCCGGGCGAATGCCTCGCCACATGTGCCGCGCCTTGCCGCGCAACACGTGCTTGGCGAGCGCCCCGCAAGACGGGCGAACGCCCCGCAACACGGGCGAACGCCCCGCAACACGTGCCGTGCCTCGCCACATGCGCCGGGCGAGCGCCCCGCCACATGCGCCGGGCCAACGCCCGCAACACGTGCCGTGCCGTGCCCCGCCACGCGCGCCAGACATCACCCCGACAACCCCTCCCGCGGAATAAACCACCAATTACTCCCGTTGGACCCCCCGGAGAGCAAACGGTGTTGCCGCGGCCACCATCCATGCGCTACGCTCATCCCAGTCCTCACGGACGAATCCTCACGGAAGCCGGCTCAGCCGCCCGGAGACTTTTCACTCCATCTCGAAGCCCCAACGCACGCCGTTCGAGCTTCTCCCCGGTGATCACCTGATCACCCGTTCACGTGATCACGAGGTCACGCCACTCTTCAAGGAACAAAAACCATGCCTCACCAAGGAATCCTCAACGTCCACCCCAAATCGGCCTCTCTAGGGTACGGCTCCGATGGACCCACCGTCCCCTTAGGACTCGTTCGCGCCCACAATCTCCGCCCCGGCGACGAGATCCTCATCGACGGCAGCGAAATCCTTTCCGTCAACGGGACTCCACCGTCGACCACCTCCCGCCCACGCTTCGAAGACCTCACCCCCATCCACCCCCACGAACGCCTGGCGCTGGAAACCACGCGCCACCAACTCACCACCCGTGTGATCGACCTCGTCGCGCCCATCGGCAAAGGCCAGCGCGCACTCATCCCCGCGCCGCCGCGGACCGGAAAAACCTCGATACTGCAAGCGATCGCGCAAGCAGTCGCCCTCAACCATCCCGACGTCCACCTCATGGTGCTCCTCGCCGACGAGCGGCCCGAAGAGGTCACCGACATGCAGCGGTCGGTGCGTGGCGAGGTCGTCTCGTCGACGTTCGACCGCAAGCCGTCCGAACACGTCGCCGTGGCCGAATTGGCCGTCGAGCGAGCGAAGCGGCTCGTGGAGTCCGGTCGCGACGTCGTGCTGCTGCTCGATTCCCTCACTCGTCTCGGCCGCGCCTACAACCTCGCCGGCCGGGCCACCGGGCGCATTCTCTCCGGGGGTGTCGACGCCGGCGCGCTGCACCCCATGAAGAAGATCCTCGGCGCCGCCCGCAACATCGAGGGCGGCGGATCGCTCACCGTCGTCGCCACCGCGCTCGTCGGCACCGGTTCCCTGGCCGACACGGTGTTCTTCGAAGAACTCAAGAGCACCGGCAATTCGGAGCTGCGTCTCGACCGCACGCTCGCCGACCATCGCGTGTTTCCCGCCATCGACCTCTTCGCCTCCGGCACGCGCCGCGAAGAACTCCTGCTCTCGCCGGCCGAGCTGCAGGTCATGACCGAGGTTCGCCGCGCCCTCGCCGCCCAGGACCCCAAACGTGCCGCCGAGCAGTTCCTCGACCAGGTTCGAACCACCCGGTCAAACGCCGAGTTCGTCACCCGCGTCCGGGCCTCCCTTGCCACACCCGCCGCGCTGGCCGCCTGACGCCGCTGCCGTTGTCTCGGCGTTGTGGGCTAACCTCATGCTGCGTACGTCACAGTGGTCAGTGGCCCCGGTGTCTCAGTGGCCTGAATCTGGAGGAAGATCTCGTGCTCGACCCGGACAACGCCCCGGTAGGAGTCGACCCCAACCGTTCATCCGTCGCCCGGGTGTACGACTACCTGCTCGGCGGGAGTCACGCCTACGCGATCGACATCACCGTCGCCGGGCAGATCACGTCCGCGATGCCCGAGGTAGCCGACGTCGCCTTGGAAAACCGGAATTTCCTGAGTCGCGTCGGCCGGTTCATCAGCCGCGAAACCAACGTTCGCCAGTTCCTCGACCTCGGCTCGGGCCTGCCGACTGCCGAAAACGTGCACCAAGTCGTACAGCGCATTCACAAAGACGCGAAGATCGTGTACGTCGACTACGACCCTGTCGTTGCGGCACACGGGCGCGCGATTCTCGAAGAGAACTCGAACACGCGGTTCGTGCAGGCCGACATCTTCGAACCGGAGAGCATCCTCGACAACCCGGAGGTGAAGGGGCTGCTCGACTGGAGTGAGCCGATCGCGCTGCTGGCCGTGGCCGCCCTCCACCACCACAACGGCGAACGCGGCGAGCCCGCCGAAGTGATGGGCCAGTTCATCGACCGGCTCGCGCCCGGTTCGTTCGTGGCGATCAGCCACGTGATCGACCCCAGCGACGGTTCGTCCGACGACGAAATCCTCCAGAAGACGCTCGACGTGATCCATCGCGGTTCGATGCGTGACATCACCGCGCGCACGAAAGACGAGATCCGGGAGCTGTTCCACGGCCTTGAGCTCATTCCGGCCAACGGGCAGTCGGGCGCTGACATCGTGCCCGTCGCCGACTGGTGGCCGGACGGCCCGCGCTACCGCGAGCCGACGATCGCGCAGCGCATCATCGCGGGCGGCGTCGCCGTCAAACGCTGACGGAACTCGCGGAAACATCGCGGGCCGGGTGATCCCCGGGCGAAGACCTCACCGGTTCATTACGCTTCCCCTGAGTCGATCGAGGACACAGGAGGAAGCCGCGTGGCGGAATGGGCCGATCTGGTCGCGTTCATGAGGCAGGAGTACCGCGTGATCCGCGAGGAACCGGACGAGGTCCGGATCCGCATGGCGTTCGGTGAGGACGCCGAGACCACGGGACGCGCGCAAGTCGTGGTGGTCGCGCGCGAGGTCTTCGATCAGGTCGAGGACTGGGTGCAGATCGCGACACCGTTCGCACGGGTCGACCAGGTGGATCTGCTCGACGTGCTCACCGAAGTGGGGCACACGCTCGTCGTCGGCGGCATCGTCGTGATGGGGGAGCACCTGGTGCTGCGCCATTCCCTCCCGCTGGTGAAACTCGACATCAACGAGTTCACCGATCCGCTCGAACTCGTCGCCGGCTCGGCCGAGCTCCTCGAGCAGCAGTTCACCGGACGCGACGACTACTGACGCGGGCCGGGGCCGCCCGAGAACGACAGCCGGGGGAGGCCCTCGGCCCGTTGCCCACGCGCGACCGCGCAGTGGGTTCCGGCGGCCGGCAGTACGCCGTCGATCAGGAACCGGTCCGTTGTGGACACCACACACGCGCTGTTCTTGAAGTACGCGCCGTGCCCGGCGCCGTCGTAGGTCAGCAGCCGCGCACCGCTCTCGCGCGCCACGTGCTGCGCCCATTCGTACGGTGTCGCCGGATCTTCACGACTGTTCAGCAGCAGCACGGGCAGCGCGCCGAGGTTCGCCGTCCGGTGCTGCGGGTTGCGGACGGCGCCGGGCCAGTCGACGCACCCCGTCGCCGCAGTCCACGCCAGTGGTGAGAACCGCACGTCCGGCGCCATCGCCGCCAGCGCGCGCCGGTAGATCTCCAATTCCCCGAAGCCGCTGATCGGCAGCCGCCAGTCGGAGCAGAAGACGCTGGAGAACGCAGTGGGCACAGTGACGTCGCCGTACGCCGATTCCTCGGGTTTGCCGTCGCGCAGATCAGCGAGGCTCGTGGCCAGCCGGTCCCACGACGGGCCGTAGAAGTCGCGGGTCACGAGGCCGAGGAAGGCCACGGGGTCGAGCGGGTCGTCGGGCGTGCCGAGCTGTCCGTGTTCGGCGCGCGTGTACAGCGATGCCATCAGGGCGTGCACGTCCTGCCCGTGCAGTGCGCACGACGACGTCGTGGCACACCAGTGCGCGAAGTCGTCGAACATCTCCTGCGTCGCCTGCGTCTGCGAACGGAGGAATTCCCAGGTGCTGCGCACGGAGTGGTCCATCACGCCGTCGAGCACGAGGGCGCGTACGTGGTCCGGGTAGCGCTCGGCGTATTCCTGGCCCATGAGCGTGCCGTACGACGTGCCGTAGTAGGTCAGCTTGGATTCGCCCAGCGCGGCGCGGATCGCATCGATGTCGTGCGCGACGCTCGCGGTATCGACGTGGTCCGCGAGCGGCCCGGTCGTTTTCGCGCAGCTGACGGCCAGCGCCCGGTTGCGCGCGGCGAGCGCCCGGAACTCGGCAGGGTCCTTCGGCAGCTGGTGCTCGGGCGCGGTCACGGCGTCCAGGCCGCATCGCACGGGAGCGCTCTGCCCGACGCCGCGCGGGTCGAAGCCGACAGTGTCGAACCGGGCGGTGATGGCAGGCGAGAGCGTCCAGCCGTCCTGCACTTCCGCGGCACCCGCACCGCCCGGCCCGCCCGGATCCATGAGCACGGAACCTATGCGGTGCGCGGGATCCGTGGCCTCGCGGCGCGCGAGCGCGAGCTGGATCGTGCCGCCGTCCGGGTTCGCCCAGTCGATCGGCACGGTCACCGTGGCGCAGTCAACGCCGGCGGCATTCGGGCACGGCCGCCAGTCGAGGCCGGCGGCACCGGCCGGCGCCGCGAGTCCGGCCGTCATGGTGGTGACCGCCGCCGCGACCACGCCCAGCCTTCTGCCCAAACCCATGCCGGCGCGCCCTTTCGACGGTGGTCGACCACGTGCCCCCGGGATCCTGCCAGACAGCCGTCGCCACGATCGGGCGACGGCGGTGGCCGATCATGCGCAACACCGAACCGCTCCGGCCAACGGCATCCCCACCGGGGGTGTGCGTCCGGCACAATCACGCCATGGCCATGACGGAGGCGACAGGGAGCAAACGGGCGCAGGCGACGCGGGCGCTGCTGCTCGAAGCGGCGGGTGAGGTGTTCACCGCGGCCGGCTACGACCAGGCGAGCATGGCCGCGATCGCCGAACGGGCGGGCGCCAGCATCGGCAGTCTCTACCATCATTTCGCCGCGAAGTCCGATCTGTACATCACCTTGTACAACGAATACAACCGCCGCCAGCAGCACCGGTCCGCCAAGGCGTTCCGCACGGCGCTGGCCCACGGTGAGGAGGATGCGCTCCGGCTCTACATCGCCGGGGCGCGCGCCTACCTCGAAGGGTGCTGGCAGGAGCGCAAGCTCGCGCGGCTGTTCCTGTCGGGCAACGGCCCGGCTGGCTTCGGCCTGCTCACCCGCGAACGCTTCCGTGAGTGGCTCACGGCCAACGCGACACTCGTCAACGGCCACACCCGGCCGCTGTCGGACATGCTGGTGCTCGCGCTTACGGCCATGTCCACCGAGGCCGGCCGGGAAGTCGCGGCCGCACCGTCGAAGGCCAAAGCGGCGCTCATGATCGAAGAGGTGCTCGAGCTGATGGGGCGGTTGTACCCGACGTCCTGACGTGGGTGACGCGGGTCACGCGGATCCGCTGAAGACGGTCCCCGGCTGGGCGAACGCCTCCGGCCGGGCCGGATCGGTCCGTCGATGTCCGGTTCATCCGAGTGGCGTGGCGGGCCCGTGGCGCAGTTACATTCCCTGTGAATACTTCTTGTCGGCACGACGACACGGTGTGACGGGGGCTGGACATGTGCGGGATCACGGGATGGGTGGACTACGGCCGCGACCTGGTGGCCGAGCGCGAGACGCTCGCGGCGATGACCGCCACGATGGCCTGCCGAGGGCCCGATGCGAGCGGGATGTGGGTCGACGGCCACGCCGCCTTCGGGCACCGGCGCCTGTCGATCATCGACCTGGAGCTCGGCAAGCAGCCGATGACCGCCGAAGCCGGCGGCACCGTCGCGCTGACCTACAGCGGTGAGGTCTACAACTTCGAGGAGTTGCGGGCGGAACTGGAGACCCGCGGGCACCGGTTCACCACGCGCAGCGACACCGAGGTCGTGCTGCGCGGCTACCTCGAGTGGGGTGCCGGCGTGGCCGAGCGACTCAACGGCATGTACGCGTTCGCGATCTGGGACCCTCGCGAAGAGCGGCTGCTGCTCGTGCGCGACCGCATGGGCATCAAGCCGCTGTACTACTCGCTTCACGGAGACGGGCTGTTGTTCGGCTCGGAGCCCAAAGCGATCCTCGCGCACCCCGGTGTGAAGCCGGTGCTGGAGGCCGACGGCCTGCGCGAGCTCCTGGTGTTCACCAAGAACCCCGGCCAGGCCGTGTGGGCCGGCATGCGCGAGGTCGAGCCGGGCACGGTCGTCACGCTCGATCGCGCCGGGCTCAGGACGCACCGCTACTGGCAGCTGCGGCCAGAGGAGCACGCCGAAGACATCAGCATGACTGTGCGGCACGTGCGTGAGCTGCTGGACGATATCGTGCGCCGCCAGCTCGTGGCCGACGTGCCGCGCTGCGTGCTGCTCTCGGGCGGGCTCGACTCCAGCGTGATCACGGCGCTGGCGGCGAAGCAGCTCGCCGAGCAGGGCGAGCGGGTGCGCAGCTTCGCGGTGGACTTCGTGGGGCAGGAGGAGAACTTCGTGCCCGACGCCCTGCGGTCCACTCCGGACGCGCCGTTCGTGCGCGACCTCCACGAGCACGTCGGTTCGATGCACCAGGACATCGTGCTCGACGCGGCCGAGCTCGCCGACCCCGCCGTGCGCCGCGCCGTGGTGACCGCGCGCGACCTGCCGCAGGGACTCGGTGACATGGACGGTTCGCTGTACCTGCTCTTCCGTGCGATCCGCGAACGCTCCACGGTCGCGCTGTCCGGCGAGTCGGCCGACGAGGTGTTCGGCGGCTACGCGTGGTTCCACGACCCGAAGGTGCAGCAGGCCGACACGTTCCCGTGGTTCGCGGCGCGGATGCCCGCGCGCGGCGGCAGTTTCATGGCCGGGCTGTTCCCGGGCGACCTTCTGTCCACTTTGGAGCTTCGGACGCATCTGGCCGACTCGTACTCGGCGGCGGTCGCCGAGGCGGGCACGCGCGAGGGCGAAACGGAACACGAGCGGCGCATGCGCGTGATCGGCTACCTGCACCTGACCCGGTTCGTGCGCATCCTTCTCGACCGCAAAGATCGCCTCAGCATGGCCAGCGGCCTCGAGGTGCGCGTGCCGTTCTGCGACCACCGGCTCGTGGAGTACGTCTACAACACGCCGTGGACCACGAAAACGTTCGACGGGCGCGAAAAGAGCCTGCTGCGCGCCGCGGCGCGCGACGTACTGCCGGATTCGGTGGCCGAGCGCGTGAAGAGCCCGTATCCGTCCACGCAGGACCCGAAGTATCTGGAGGCGCTGCGCGACCAGGCCGGCGATCTGCTGGCCTCGCCGTCGCACGCCGTGTTCGACCTGTTCGACCGTGGCGCGCTGCGCGGTTTGCTCACGCGGGAGGATTCCCCGGTGTTCCTCCGGCCGTTGCTCGAGCGGGTGCTGTTCTTCGCGACCTGGTTCGATTTGTACTCGCCGGAGCTGCGCATCCGGTGACCACGAGAGGGTGAGGAGCGGGCCATGAAGGGCGAGCCGCCGGACATCGACGCCGAGGAGGCGTTCCAGTTCGTGCTGTCGCTGCACCGATTGTTGCGAGGGCTGCACCGGGCGGCGCCGCCCGACGGCCTGCCGCGCACGCAACTGCTCGTGCTCGCCAAGCTGGCCCGCTCCGGCCCTCTGCGCATCGGGGCGCTCGCCGAAGAGGTCGACTGCTCGCAGCCAACGGCCACCAAGGTCATCCACGCGATGGAAGACGCCGGTCTCGTCGCCCGTGAGGCCGACCTGGCCGACAAACGCGTGAGCTACGTGCACCTCACCCGTGCGGGACGACGACGGCTCGGTGATGTGGTGCGCGACGAGGCTCGGGTGCTCGTGGACCGCTTCGGCGAGCTCGAACAGGTCGAAGTCGAGCTCCTGCTCAAGGCGGGCGCGGTGCTGCGGCGGCTGGCCGAGCCGGGCGCCTGACATTCGAGAAATAGGCGCTAGGTGGGCGAAGCCGGACGCGGCCGCGATCGTGCCGACCAACGTTGGTGATATGTCAACAATTCGGTAGACTTCGCGTATGACGGAAGCCCGCTGGCTCGATGAACAGCAGCTGCACGTCTGGAAGAGCTACCACCTCGTCCGGCGTGCGCTCGCCGCCGCCATCGACCGTCAGCTCGTGCGCGACGCCGGCCTGTCGGACGCCGACTACTCCCTGATGGTGCCGCTCTCGGAAGCGCCGGGCGACGTACTGCGCATGCGCGACCTCGGCGTGCTGATCGCCTGGGACCGCAGCCGCCTCTCCCATCACGTGAGCCGCATGGAAAAACGCGGGCTCGTCAAGCGCGAAGACTGCTCGGAGGACGCGCGGGGCGCGATGGTGCGCCTTACCCCGGCCGGCCGTGCGGCGATCGAAGCCGCCGCGCCCGAGCACGTCGAAACGGTGCGGCGGTACTTCTTCGACCAGCTCGAACCGGACGAGCTCGAGGTGCTCGGCCGCGTTTTCGACCGCATGCTCGCGCGGCTGGAGGCCGACGACGACAGCGATCCCTGCGGCACCTGACGATCACGCACCGACACCGACACCGACACCGTCAGCGCTTCGTGCGCCGGCGGTCAGCGCCGGATTCCAGTCTTGGGTCATCGAACAGCGAACCCGAGAAGGGACCAGCGAGATGACCACCAAGACCGTCCTCGTTTCCGGAGCCAGCGTCGCCGGTCCGTCGGCCGCCTACTGGCTGCACCAGTACGGCTACTCCGTGACCGTCGTCGAAGCGGCGCCCCAGCTCCGGCCGGGCGGGCAGGCCGTCGACTTCCGCGGCCAGCAGATGACCCTGATCGATGCGATGGGCCTCACCGACGCGCTGCGCGAGTACGAGACCGCCATGGGTGACCAGCAGCTGCTCGACCCCGAATGCAGGCGAGTGGCCACGATCCCCAGCAAGTTCATCAGCGGTGAGCTCGAAGTGTTCCGGGGCGACCTGTCCCGCATCCTGTACGAGCGCACCAAGGACTACACCGAGTACGTCTTCGGCGACCGCGTCACTGCGTTGACCGAAACCGCCGAAAGCGTCGAGGTGACCTTCCGCCACGGCGCACCGCGCCGGTTCGACCTGGTCGTCGGCGCCGACGGTGTGCACTCCGGGGTGCGCACGGCCGCCTTCGGCGCCGAGTCCCGGTTTCGCACGGATCTCGGTTTCCACGTCGCCGGTTTCACCGCGCCCAACCACCTCGGCCTCGACCACTCCGGCCTCATCTTCAGCGAACCCGGTCGCAGCGCGATGATCTCCAGCAGTCGCGATTCCGAGACCGTCAACGTCGGCCTGTTCTTCCGTGGCGACGCGCACGGCTACGGCCGCCCGGACCTCGACCGGCAGAAGGAGATCATCGCCGAGGTCTACGCCGGCGCGGGCTGGGAGCTGCCGCGGCTGATCGGTGCGGTTCCGGCCGCGGCGGATCTCTACTTCGATTCCATCGGCCAGATCAAGCTCGACAAGTGGTCGAAGGGCCGCGTTGTACTGCTCGGCGACGCCGCGTGGTGCGCGGGCCCCGGCGGCTCCGGCACCGGCCTGGCGATGATGGGCGCGCAGATCCTCGCCGGCGAGCTCGCGGCGGCCGGCGGCGACCACGTGACGGCGTTCGCGAACTACGAGCGGCGCCTGCGCAAGCCCGCCCACGTCGGGTACAAGAACGGTGCCGGCTCCGGCGGCTTCCTCGCGCCCGCGACGGCGAAGAGTGTCCGTAGCCGCAACCGCATGTACCGCATGCTCGCCGGTCCGGTGTTCGGCAAGATCTTCGACTACCTCGGTTACCGGGCGGCCAACGCCGTGCAGTACCGGGAATACGCCGGCCGGATCACGCGGTGAGAAGGTTGCCCTGCCGTGCGCGGCAAGGTCTAGCGTCGGGCTCATGCGGATCGGCGAGCTCGCCCGTCGGGCGGGGACGACACCACGGGCCCTGCGGTTCTACGAAGAGCAGGGTCTTCTGCCTGCCGGGCGGGCGGCGAACGGCTACCGGGAGTACGACGAGGACGACCTGCGGCTGGTCATCGAGATCCAGACGCTGCGCACGGTCGGCTTCACCCTCGAAGACACCCGCCCGTTCGTCGACTGCCTGCGCGACGGCCACGAGACCGGCGACGCGTGCCCGGCGTCGGTGGAGGTCTACCACCGCAAGCTCGCGGAGGTGGAGGACTGCCTGCGCCGTCTGGGAGCGGTGCGGTACGCGTTGCTCGACAAAATCGCCGAAGCGGCAGGCCGGCCCGAGCCGTGCCGCCTCGAAACCCACCTGACCGAGGGGAAGACCCGATGACCACCGATGCCACCTTCGCCGCCGACGTCCTGCAGCAGGACCAGCCCGTGCTCGTCGACTTCTGGGCCGAGTGGTGCCCGCCGTGCCGGATGATCGACCCGGTGCTGAAGGAGATCGCCGACGAACGTGCCGGCTCGCTGATCGTCCACAAGATCAACTCCGATGAGAACCCGGAAACGGCGCGGGCGTACCAGGTGATGTCGCTGCCGACGCTGATGCTGTTCCGCGGCGGCGAGCCGGTGGCCGCGTTCGTGGGCGCACGGGCGAAGTCCCGATTGCTCGCCGATATCGATCGCGCACTGGATCCGGCCGTCGCCCGGTGAAGAATTCGCCAACCCGGTACAAAGGACTGGCACCAGTCCCCGGGGAGGCTTTTCGTGAACACGCTCGTGCGTTCGTTTCTCTTCCTCCGCCGCACGATCGGCGTGCTCGGGCTCGCCCTGCCGTTCGTCGTGGTAATCGGCAAGGAGCTGCTCGAGGGCGGGGGCCTGCTCGGGTCGCTGAGCGGCTACTACTACAGCGACATGAGAAACGTCTTCGTCGGCACGCTGTGCGCGATCGGCGTCTTCCTGGTGTCCTACCGGGGTTACGGGCGCATTGACGACATCGCCGGGAACATCGCCGCGGGGGCGGCCATCGGTGTCGCGTTGTTCCCGACATCGCCGACATCGCCGACGCCGTTGGAACGCGGAATCGGCATCGCGCACCTCGTGTTCGCCGGGATCTTCTTCCTGACCCTCGCGTTCTTCTGCCTGTTCCTGTTCACCAGGTCCGACGATCCGTCGCCCGGCGGGCGCAAAGCCTCGCGGAACGTGGTCTACCGCGTGTGCGGCGGCGTGATGGTCGCGAGCCTGCTGCTGATCGTGATCAACGCGCTGTTCTTCAACGCCGCCACCGTCGACCTGCATCCCGCGGTGTGGCTGGAGTCGGCGGCGGTCGTCGCGTTCGGCATTTCGTGGCTGGTGAAGGGCGAGGCGTTACTGGCCGACTTGCCGTCGAATCGGTCGGTGGTCAAGGCCAATCAGGCTTGACCACCGCGCCGCCGCAGGGCGACGTGCGGAAGATCGCCGCGCCGCCCTGCCTGGAGTGGCGCGTCAGCGCACCGCTTCCGGGCCGGCCAGCTGCGCCCATTCGTCGGCCCAGCGTGCCGCACGCTTGCGGTCCAGCACCCGCCGCGAGATCCAGAGCGCGCCGCCCAGAATGCCGGCCGCGCACAGCCATGTGAACGCACCGACGAGCACGCCGTTGGTCACGGCGTCCGCATGCGTCAGCGGGGCGGTGGTCTGCTTGCCGGACTTGTCGAGCCAGATGGGCGCCTGCGCGCCGGGATTGCCGTTGCCCGCGGGAACCGTGACGACGCCGGTCTGCTGCGTGCCCGCCGGTGTCTGCCAGGTCGCGGTCACGCGCGCGCTCTGCGCGATCGGGGCGCTGTCGCCCACCGACCCCGCCTTCGGGGTGGCCGCGAGCACGGTCGCCGTCACTTGGTGACGCGAGTGCTGCTGCGCGTCGGACGCGGCCGTCTCATGCGCCACGTCGGCCTTGGCGAGCATGATCACAAACGGGAGCGCGACGAGGGACATGAGTACCGCGATGCCGACGAGGAGGCCCTCGATCCGGTCGGAGCGCCGCATGAGCGGATTGCGCACGAACCCGAGTCGACGGAGGATTCGGGTGAAGAGAAGTGGTGGTCTGCCTGCCCGGGCCTTGTTCCGCATGCCTCCATGGTCCTCCGCTGTACGCGTGCGCGCTGTGTCCCGGACAACGTTTTCTTTGGTTTTCCTCGGTAAGCGGTGTGTTTCTGAGCACGCTCAAGCCGACCACGCCACGTGTGGGTGAACGCGGTCACTTCACACCGTGATCAACAGGCCGAAGTAAACGGCCGTCCGGTGGGCTCGTTCAGCGGGCGGAATCTTCGCGTGATCGGCAGGTGATCGGACGGTGATCGGGCGACGAGGTTCAGTCGACGAGCCGTACGGTCGCGGTGCTGCTGTAGGTCCGTCGCCGCGTGATCCCTTGCTCGGCCACGATGCCCAGCTGGATCGAGCGGTCGGCCGGGGCCCAGTAGCCGGTCCGGACGAAGTAGCCGTCCATCGTGCAGAGGCGGTTGGCTGACTTGCGGGCACTGATCGTCTCCCAGCCCCAGTGTCGCCCGCTGACCTCGACGCCGTTGCGCCGGACCGACAAGCGCGGGTTGCCGATCTCCCGGCAGTACGCGCTGCCCTCGGAGATGTAGAGGACGCCGTCGATCTTGTAGAAGCGGTTGCCGTCGAGGAGCGCCACCTGGCCGGACAGGGTGATCGACACCCGGCCGCCTTCGCTGCCGTCCATCGTCCAGTCGATGCAGAATTCCTTCGCCGGAGCCTCGATCGACTGGGTCATGACCGTGTCCCCTTTACCGCTCGATTTGGCAGGTCGATTAGAAGATAGAGATTACCGGCGAGTCGGGAAGGTTTCGGGAACCGTTTTCACCCGATAAGGCTCACGGTTCGACGGATTGCGTTCGGCGCATGAATTGGCGGCATTTTCAGCGCACCGGGTGATGGTGGATACGAAAAGTGAAATGGCATTAGCCGGAACCGGTCACGGCGCCACCGGCGGGCTGCGCGCTGTGGGTCTCGCGCGGGTCCGGCTGTGTCGGCAGCGTGAACACCATTATGACGTATGTCATAGTGAGTGGATCAGTCAGTCGGTGGTACGCAGATGCTATGACAGCTGTCATAGTCGCGACGACGGAAGCCGCGGAGAGCCTGGTGCGGGCGTGCTCGCCGGCGAGCCTCGCGCGCCGGTTCACGCTGCCCAGGTGTCCTGATCCCGAGCAGGTACTGGTGCGCTACCGCAGGTTCCTGCTCGCGGGCACGGCATTCGTCGCGACGGCCGACGGCGCCGCGGTGGGGCTGGCCAACCTCGTGCCCGACGGGGAGCGCCACGCCGAGCTCGGCGTGCTGGTGGCCGACGCCTGGCACCGCCGCGGCGTGGGTAGTGCACTGGTGCGGCACCTCTTCGCCGATCCGGACCGTGCCGGCTGGACGGTGCACGCGACCGTGCAGGTCGGCAACGAACCGGCGCTGGGCCTGCTGCGCGCCTTCGCGTTCCGCGGTGTCGCGTCGTTCGAACGCGGCGAGCTCGAGTTCGAACGGACTATCATGCCGGACGTCATGAAGGAGGTCGTGGGTGGTGGAGTCGCAACGTCCGGCGCGGGACCGAATGGTGTTCAGTGCCGCACAGCTGCTTCGGACCCAGGGTGTCACCGGCACGGGGCTGCGCGACGTGGTGGCGCACGCCAAGGCGCCACGGGGGTCGCTGCAGCATTACTTCCCCGGGGGTAAGGAACAGCTGGTCGCAGAGGCCGTCGCGTGGGCAGGGCGCCACGCCGGCCGCACAGTGAGCCGCGCCGTCGAATCGCTCGAACCCGCGACGCCCGGAAACCTTTTCGCCGCCGTGGTCGCTCCCTGGCGCACCGAATTCACCAGTATCGGGTTCGACGGTGGCTGCCCGATGGTCGCCACCGTCGCCGATTCCGCCACCCCCAGTGAAAAGCTGCGGGAGAGCGCGTCGGCGGCGTTCGCGGAATGGCGTAAACCACTCGTCGCGGCGCTGGAATCACTCGGCGTCCCCAGCGCCCGCGCGAGCTCACTCGCCATCCTGATGATCAGCGCACTGGAAGGCGCGATCGTCCTCGCCCGCGCCGATCGTGACGTCGCCCCGCTCGACGCCGTGGTCGAGGAGCTGCGCCCTCTGCTCGACGCCGCTGTCCCGCGGCGCTAGCCGAGTTGTCGGGCGGGTTCGACACCGTCACCGCGCCGTCGAGGACTCACAGCACGGCGACGGCGCCCAGCAGCCGGTCGACCTCCGCCGCGGTGGTGTAGGGCGCGATGCCGGCACGGACGGCGCCTGCGTCGCCGAGGCCGAGGTGCCGAGAGCACTCCAGGGCGTAGAAGCTCGCGGCCGGGGCGTTGACGTCGTGGCGCGCGAGGTGCTCGTACACGGCCTGAGGTGTGTGCCCGGCAACGGAAAACAGCACCGTCGGCGTCCGGCGGCGGCCCGGCGCACCGTGGCGCACCACCTTCGGCAGGCTGGCCAATCCGGCTTCGAGCCGGTCGAGCAGCTCCTGCTCGTGCTGTTCGAGGGCCGCCAGCGACTTCGCCAGGCGTGCGCGACGGGTCCCTTCGGCGGGTACGAGGTTCACCAGGAAATCGATCGCCGCGGTCGTGCCGGCGAGCAGCTCGTAGGGGAGCGTGCCGAGCTCGAACCGCTCCGGCACGGCGTCGCTCGACGGCGCGAGCTTGTCGGGCCGCACCGTCTCCAGCAGCTCCGGCGCGGCGGCGAGCAGGCCGAGGTGCGGGCCAAGGAACTTGTACGCGGAGCAGGCGTAGAAATCGGCCCCGAGCTGCGCGACGTCCACCGCCGTGTGCGGGGTCAGGTGCACGCCGTCGACGTAGCTGAGCGCGCCGGCCTCGCGGACCTTCGCCGTGATGGCCGGAACGTCGGGGCGGGTGCCGAGCAGGTTCGACGCGGCCGTGACGGCGACCAGCCGCGTCCGGTCCGTCAGCAGCGCCGTGATCGCCTCGACGGGCAGCTCGCCCGTCGCCGGATCGAAGTCCGCCCAGCGCACGGTCACGCCACGCGCCCGCGCCGCCTGCACCCAGGGCCGGATGTTGGCGTCGTGATCGAGCCGCGTGACGACGACCTCGTCGCCCGCCTGCCACGTCTTCGCGAGCGCGCGGGAGAAATCGTAGGTCACCTGGGTCATGCTGCGGCCGAACACGACGCCGGCCGGGTCCGCGCCGAGCAGGTCGGCGACCGCCTGGCGCGCGGTGCGCACGATGCCGTCGGCACGACGCTCGGCCGGCGTGACGGTGCCGCGGTTGGCGATCGCGGAACAGAGCGTGGCCGCGACGGCCTCGCCCACCACGTCGGGCACCTGGGACCCACCGGGTCCGTCGAAGTGCGCGGCTCCCGCTTCGAGGGCGGGGAAGTGCTTGCGGATCGCGTTCACGTCGTAGGCCACGGGGCCCAGCATGCCAGTGCGTGGCGCACGACGTCCGTCGTGAAGCGAGCGTCCAACGAGTGAGAAAGGCCGGGCTACGGACCGTTCGACGCGGGGGAAGGTGCGATCATGCGCCCCACGGTGGCCGAATGCGCCACCCGCCCGACGGCTTCGTCGGCTCCCCGCGGTGAAAGGTGCCCCCGTGCTCGCAGACCTCGTCGACGCCCTGTTGGCCCAGTCCCTCCCGTGGCCGATCGTGCAGGCCGGCGACCCGGTGTTGCGCAGGGCCGCGGCGCCGTACGAGGGTGAGCTGAGTGCGGATGCGCTGACCGCGTTGGTCGCGGGCATGAAGGAGACGATGCGCGCCGCGCCCGGTGTCGGGCTGGCCGCGCCGCAGATCGGGCTGCCGGTGCAGCTCGCGGTCGTGGAGGACCGGGAGCGTTCCGTGCCGCCGGAAGTGCTGGCGGCGCGCGGCATTTCGCCCGTGCCGTTCCGGGTTCTGGTCAACCCTCGTTACGACGCAGTGGGGTCCGAGCGCGTCGCGTTCTACGAGGGGTGCCTGAGCGTGAGCGGCTGGCAGGCCGTGGTGGCGCGCCCGCTGCGCATTCGCTTGACCGGGTCGGACGAGACCGGCGCGGCGCTGAACGAGGAACTCACGGGCTGGCCGGCGCGCATCGTTCAGCACGAAACCGACCACCTTGGCGGCATGCTGTACCTCGATCGGGCCGAGCTGCGTTCCCTTTCCACACACGAGGCCGTGGCTGACCGGTGGGCCCAGCCGACCGCGGAGCTCGCCGCGAAGGAACTCGGTTTCGTCCTGCCCTGATCGACGTCCGCGTGATCGTCGGCGGGGACCCAGCGGGTCACGTGGGCATGAGGTTGATCGCGTGGTCGCTCGTGGCCCACAGGTGCTGGACGGCGTAGGCCCGCCAGGGTTGCCAGCGGCCGGCGTGACGGGTGAGGGCCGCGGGTGATGCGGGGAGGTCGAGCGCGGTCGCGGCGAGCTTGACGCCGAGGTCGGTGGGAATGAAGGCGTCGGGGTCGCCGAGGGCGCGCATGGCGATGGACTCCACCGTCCACGGGCCGAAGCCCGGCAAGGCGGACAGCTGGGCGCGCGTACGTGACCAGTCGCCGCCGGGGGAGAGGTCGAGGGTGCCCGAGGTGAGAAGATCGACGAGGGCCAGCAGCGTGGTGCGACGCGACTGCGGCATGGCCAGTGTCGACGGGTCGAGCGAGGCGAGGTCTTCCGGGCTGGGGAAGAGGAAGCAGAGGCCGCCCTCGGGGTCGTCGACGGGGGTGCCGTGCGCGGTGACCAGGCGCGCGGCGTGCGTACGCGCCGCAGCCGTCGACACCTGCTGTCCCAGCACGGCGCGCACCGCGAACTCCTCCGGTTCCGTCGTGCGCGGCACGCGGCGGCCGGGGCTCTTCGCGACGAGCGGGGCCAACGCCGGATCCTCGGACAGCTGCGCGTCGACGGCAACGGGGTCCGCGTCGAGGTCCAGCAGCCGACGGCACCGCGCGATGGCTGCCGTCAGATCCCGCAGATCGCTCACCATCAACCGGCACGCGATGTGTTCGGGCCTCGGCCGCAACGCGACGATCCCGTGCCCGTGCGGCAATCGCACCGTCCGCCGATACGCTCCGTCGTGCCATTCCTCGACCCCCGGCACCGCCGTGGCCACCAGGTGCCCGAACAGATTGTCCGGGCACAACGGCAACCGAAACGGCAACCGCACCTCCACCACTCCCGGCGCCGCCTCCACGCCCTCGGCAGCTCCCGCCGTCGACCCGACCGCCACGCGTGCGGCCGCCGCGCCACGCGCGTGGGGCCGTGGCGCCGTCCGGGAGCCGGCTGTCCGGCCACGGGACCGGAGCTCGCTCGGTGCCGAGCCGAAGACCGTGCGCATGGTGTCGTTGAAGGTGCGGATGCTGGAGAAGCCCGCGGCGTGGGCGATGTCGCTCATGGGCATCGTGGTGGTTTCGACCAGGAGACGGGCGGTGGCGGCACGTTGGGCGCGGGCGAGGGCGAGCGGGCCGGCACCGAGTTCGGCGAAGATCTGGCGTTCGAGCTGGCGCACGCTGTAGCCGAGGCGGGCGGCCAGGCCCGCGACGCCCTCGCGGTCGACGACGCCGTCGGCGATCAGGCGAACGGCGCGCGCGACGACGTCGGCGCGTTCGTTCCAGCGCGGCGAGCCGGGGGAGACATCGGGACGGCAGCGTTTGCACGCCCGGAACCCGGCGGCCTGCGCGGCGGCCGCGCTGGGGTAGAAGCGCATGTTCGCGACCTTCGGCGGCACCACGGGGCAACTCGGACGGCAGTAGATCCCGGTGGTGACCACGGCCGTGTAGAACCACCCGTCGAAACGGGCGTCCTTCGACCGCACGGCGCGGACGCAGCGTTCAGTGTCCTCGTACACGCACGACAGTCTGCCCGCCGCCACCGACAGAAACCTGGCGGAAAAACGACAGCACCGTGAGGGGGCGCGGCGCTCACCCCAGCGTGAACGGGTCCCGGGTCCCGCCCGTCAATTCGACCCACACCGCCTTTTCCTCGAGGTACTCGTCCACCGCGTGCAGTCCGTTCTCCCTGCCGAGTCCGGAGTGCTTGAACCCACCGAACGGCACCGACGGCGCGACGACGCGATACGCGTTGATCCACACGCTGCCGGCCTTCAGGCGGGCCGCGACGCGGTGGGCGCGGTGCACGTCCTTCGTCCAGACGGCGCCCGCGAGGCCGTACGGCGTGTCGTTGGCCAGTTTCACGGCTTCGTCTTCCTCCTTGAAGGTCAGCGCGGCCAGCACGGGGCCGAAGACCTCCTCGCGGTACACCGTCGACTCGGGGGTGACGCCCGTCAGCACCGTCGGCTGCACGAAAAGCCCGCCTGCGGCCTCGCCGCCGTACGCGACGGTGGCACCTTCGGCACGGGCGGTTTCGAGGTAGCGCAGCACTTTCTCGTACTGCGGCTCGTTGGCGACCGGGCCCATTTCGGTGTCGGCCGCTGTCGGGTCGCCGAGCCGGATGCGGGCGGCGCGTTCGGCGACGAGACGGACGAGCTCGTCGTGCACGTCAGCGTGGACGATGAGGCGCGAGCCGGCCATGCAGGTCTGGCCGGTGGCCGCGAAGACGCCCGCGACCACGCCGTTCGCGGCGGCTTCGAGGTCGGCGTCGGGGAACACGACCTGCGGCGACTTGCCGCCGAGTTCCAGTGTGACCTTCACCAGGTTGTCGGCCGCCGCGCGGGCGACGGCGCGGCCCGTGGCCGTCGAGCCCGTGAACGCCACCTTGTCCACCCCCGGGTGCCCCGCGAGCGCGGCGCCGGTGTCGCGCGACTGCCCGGTCACGACGTTGACCACGCCCGGCGGGAACCCGGCTTCGGTCACCAGCTCGGCGAACCCGAGGGTCGACACCGGCGCGTGTTCCGACGGCTTCACCACGACGGTGCACCCGGCCGCCAGCGCGGGGGCGAGCTTCCACGTCATCAGCAGCAGCGGTGAATTCCACGGCGTGATGGCCCCGACCACCCCGACGGGCTCCCTGCGCGTGTACACGAGGTAATTGGGGTTGGGCGAAGGGATTTGCCTTCCTTCGATCTTGTCGGCAAGGCCGGCGAAGTAGTGGTACCACCCGCCCAGTGCGGTGAGCTGGCCGAGCATCTCGCGCAGCAGCTTGCCGGAGTCGTTGACCTCCAGGCGCGCGAGGCGTTCGGCGTTGTCGGCGACGAGGTCGCCGAGCCGGCGCAGCAGGACGGCGCGCGCGAAGCCCGTCGCCGAGCCCCATTCGCCCTCGAGTGCGGAGCGCGCGGCCTGCACCGCGGCGTCGATGTCCTCGGGGCCACCGTCGGGCAGCACGGCCCACGGGTCGCCGGTGTAGGGGTTGCGTGATTCGAACGTCCTGCCGCTGATCGCGTCGACGGCGCGACCGCCGATGAGCATTTTGAAGTGTTCGGCCATGACCTCTCCTCGTCTCCTCTTGGACGGTACGTCCGCGTCGCACCGGCGCGCCAGACCCGCTTCGGAAAGTCCACAAAGGACCTCAGGGCGACGAGTCGGCAGGTGCGTTCGGACACGCGGGTCCACTTCGGACGATGCCTAACGATTTTCGAGCCAGCGGCGGACGTGCGACCACGGATCGTCGGCGGGGTCGATGACGCGGAAGTGGTCCACGCCGGGGAGTTCGGCGTAGTCCACGGCGTCGCCGGCTTCCCGCGCGGCGGCGACGTACGCGCGGCTGTGGTCCACGGGCACGCGGACATCGGCGTCGCCGTGGACGATCAACTGCGGCACGCCGAGCGGCACGCGCGTGAGCGGTGAGGCGGCGGGATCGGGTTCGGGCAGGAACAGACTCGCCGCGCCCTCGCCGAGCCCTTCGACCGCGCTGCGCGGCACGTCGGTGATCGGGGCCAGCCCGACGACGGCGGACACCCCGGCGCTCGCCAGCAGGGCGAGGTGGCCGCCTGCGGAATGACCGATCGCGATCTTCTCGCCGGGGATGGCGGCGAGTGCGGCGCGGACGTCGTCGAGCGTGCCCGGCCAGCCGCCGGTGTCGCCGTCGATGCGCCGGTATTCCACGTTCGCCACGAGCCAGCCGGAATCGGCGAGGTCGGCCGCCAGCGGGTCCATCAGGTGCAGGTCGCGTTGGGCGCGCCACCAGCCGCCGTGGAGCAGGAAGATCGTGCCGCGGCTCGCTTCGCCATGGACTTCGATGAACTGACTGGGTTCGGTGCCGTAGCGGATCGTCCTCATGCGCCCATTACCGCAGCAGCGTGGGTACCCGCGCAAGGACTCCGTGCGACCCGCGGTGCGGCTCGCAGAGTGCCTCGACATCGCGCAAATCCGCTTGGCGGAACGGCGATCCGCGCTAACGTCTCGGCATGACGTCCGTCGAGGAGTTCCTGCGCAGCTACCACGACGCCCGCCCGCACGCGGCGTCCGAGCTGGCGGAGCGTGCCCGGGTGGCCGGCGACGGGCGCACTTTGTACGAAGTGTTCGCCGAACACGTCGACGGCGCGAAAGCCGTGCTCGACCTCGGCTGCGGCGACGGCGCTCTGCTGGAAGTGCTCGGCAAGCGCGGCGCCGAGAAACTCGCGGGCCTCGACCTGTCGCCCGGGCAGGTCGAAGTGGCGGTGAAGCGGCTCGACAGCGCGGATGTGCGCGTCGGCCGCGCGCAGGAGCTCCCGTTCGCCGACGGCGAGTTCGACACCGTGGTGTCGTTGATGGCGTTGATGTTGATGACCGACGTCGAGCAGGTCGTCCCGGAGATCGCGCGCGTGCTGAAGCCCGGCGGCACGCTGGCGATGGGCATCGGGGGCGGTGGCTACGAAGCGCTGGGCGTTTTCCTCAAGGTGGCGCGCCCCCTTTTCGCAGTCGTGCCGCAGGCGCGGCGAGTGCCGTCGGCGGGCGACCCGCGTACGCGCACTCGCGAGGGCCTCGACGCACTGTTGGGCCCGGCCGGCTTCGAACCCCTGGCGTGGCACCGAATCCTCCTCGACCACGGCGGCACACCCGACGAGGTCTGGCAGACCTGCCGCGACAGCTACTACCAGATGGTGAGTCTCGATGAGACGCAGATCAAAGGCCTGCGCACCGCGTTCACCGTCGTGACGCGCGGGATGGTGACACCCGACGGGCGGCTGCCCGCCACGTCGTGTGTCAACATCGCCGTCACCCGGCTGCGGTCGTGAGGGGCACGCCGAAAAGCCCAGGACCGCGATGGTCCTGGGCTTGCCGAGTTTGTGCTCAGTCGGAAACGCCCTTCACGGCGTCCTTGACCTTGTCGGCGGCTTGTTTCAAGTTGCTCTTGCCCTGTTCGGCTCTGCCTTCGGCCTGCCACTGCTCGTTGTCGGTGGCGTCGCCGACGGCTTCCTTGGTGCGGCCCTTGAGCTCTTCGGCCTTGTTTTCGGCCTTGTCGTTCATGGTGTCGCCTCCCTTCGCACTCCGGCTACCCGGTAGGTGGGCGGCGAAACGTGAACGTCAGGCAGCGCGCAGCGGCGCGAGGGCGTTGCTCCAGGCTTCGACCTGGTCGAGCATCGCGTTGACGTAGTCGATGTGCATGGAGGCGGGCTTGAACTCCGACATGTTCTCGAAGTCGGTGAACAGCGAGAGGGAGACCTGGCTCGTCACGTGGGCGACCTGCAGGTTGCTGAGGATGAGGCGGAGCTGCTCGACGGCGCGGACACCGCTCACGGCGCCATAACCGATGAAGCCGGCGGCCTTGTTGAACCACTCGGCGCCGACGAAGTCGATCGCGTTCTTGAGCGGGCCGGGGATCGCGTGGTTGTACTCGGGCGTCACGAAGACGAAGCCGTCGAACTCGGCGACCTTCTCGGCCCAGCGCTTGGTGTGCGCCTGCTGGTACTGGCCCATGGCGGCCGGCAGGACTTCGTCGAGGTGCGGGAGTTCGTAGTCGAGCAGGTCGACGATCTCGTACTCGGCGGTGCCGCGCTGCTTCGCGATGTCGAGTGCCCACTGGGCGACGGCCTCGCCCTTGCGGCCCGGGCGGGTGCTGCCGATGATGATCGCAATCTTGGTCATGTCCGTCTTTCCTGGTTCGAGGTGTTCGCCGCGGGTCCGTCTCCGCTGTTCACGGCCGGATCCAGCGGCGTTTGATGACACGTCCGCAATTATGCCGAAGAATGCGGACGTGTCAACGAACCGTCGGTGACGAGGTGATCGGACGCACGGGTGCCCGGCGAAGGGTGGTCAAAGCGCGCGCAGCAGGCGAAGCGGAGATTCGACGCAATCGGCGACGTAGCGAAGGAATCCGCCGGCGGTGGCGCCATCGCACGCGCGGTGGTCGAAGGCCAAGGTGAGCTCCGTGATCTTGCGCGGGACAACCCGGCCGTCGACGATCCACGGGCGGTCGATGATGCGTCCGACGCCCAGGATGGCGACCTCAGGGTGGTTGATGATCGCCGCGGAACCATCGACGCCGAAGACGCCGTAGTTGTTGACCGTGAAGGTGCCACCGGTCAGCTCGGCAGGGGCGAGCGCGCCGGCGCGGGCGCGCGCGGTGCGCTCCGCGAGAGCGGCGGAGAGGTGCTCCACGGACAGTTCGTGCGCGCCCGGCACCACGGGAACCACGAGGCCGCGGTCGGTCTGCGCGGCGAAGCCCAGGTTGACCGTCGTGGGGATGACGAGTTCGTCGCCGTCGAGATGGGCGTTGAGTTCGGGGAAGCGGCGCAGGCCTTCGAGCGCGAACTTCGACAGCAGCGCGAGCAGGCTGATCTTCGGCGCGGAAGGGTCCGCGTTGAGCGCGGTGCGAGTTTCGAGGAGGGCGGTCGCGTCGACGTCCACCCACACGGTCGCCTCGGGAATCTCCCGTCGTGACCGGGTGAGTTTGTCGGCGACCGCCTTGCGCACGCCACGAAGGGGGATTCGGCGCTCGTCACCTGACAGGGCGGCCGAATCGCGCACAGCCGGTGTGCCGGGGACAGCGGCGATCGCCCGCTCCACATCCGCCCGGCTGATCACGCCGTCGGAACCCGTCCCGGCGAGGCCGCCGATGTCCACTCCGGACCGCTTGGCCAGCTGCCGCACGAGGGGGGAAACCACCCGCACGCGATCGCCGGCGGCGCGGGCTGACGGCCGGCGCGCACGGTGGATACGCCGGGCCGCGGTGGTCCCGGTGCCGTAGCCGATGAGGACGTTGCCGCTGCCCTCGGACGAGGCGGCCGGCGTCACGACGCCCGGCTCGGCGAAAGCCGCCTCCTCCACCGTGATCAACGGGCTCCCCACGGTCAGCGTGTCACCCGCCGCACCGTGCAGGGTGGCGACGCGGCCGGCGAAGGGCACGGGTACCTCGACGCTCGCCTTGGCCGTCTCGACCTCCACCACTGTCTGGTCCACGGTCACGGTGTCGCCCACCGCCACGTGCCACGCGACGATCTCTGCCTCCGTCAGGCCCTCGCCCAGGTCGGGCAGCGTGAAGACGGCCATCAGCGCGCTCCTTCCGCGAGCGGCGCGGCGTCGTCCCACTGCAGGCGCTCGATGGCGTCGAGGATGCGATCGACGCTCGGCAGGTGGTAGTTCTCCAGATTCGGTGCGGGATAAGGAATGTCGAAGCCGCCGACCCGCAACACGGGTGCTTCGAGGTAGTGGAAGCAGTGCTCCGACAGCTGCGCCGCGACTTCCGCGCCGTAGCCGCAGAACCGGCTTGCCTCGTGCACCACGACCGCCCGGCCCGTGCGCCGCACGGAGGCCGCCACGGTCGCCAAATCGAACGGCGCCAGGCTGCGCAGGTCGACGACCTCGGCGTCGTAGCCGTCCTCCGCGGCGGCCGCGGCGGCCTCCAGCGTGGTGCCGAGCGCGCCGCCGTAGGAGATCAGCGTGACGTCGGTCCCGGTCCGGCGCACGACTGCGCGGTCGAGGCTCGACGACCGGTGATCCAGCACCGCCGCTTCCTTTTCCCAGTACCGCCGCTTCGGCTCCAGGAAGATCACCGGATCCGGGCAGTCGATCGACTGTCGTAGCAACGCGTACGCGTCGGCGGGCGTCGCCGGGGTGACGACGCGCAGGCCGGGAGTGTGGGTGTAGTAGACCTCCGAGGAGTCGCAGTGGTGCTCGACGCCACCGATGCCGCCGCCGTACGGGATCCGGATGACGATGGGGAGCTCGACGGCGCCGCGAGTGCGGTTGCGCAGCTTGGCGAGGTGACTGGTGATCTGCTCGAACGCCGGGTACGCGAACGCGTCGAACTGCATTTCGACCACGGGTCGCAGCCCGTTCATCGCCATGCCGATCGCCGTGCCGACGATGCCCGACTCCGCGAGCGGCGTGTCGAACACGCGGTTTTCGCCGAAGCGGGCGGCGAGCCCGTCGGTGACGCGGAAGACACCGCCGAGTGTTCCGACGTCCTCACCGAACACGAGCACGTGCTCGTCTTCGGCCAGCGCATCGGCCAGTGCGCGGTTCAACGCGCCTGCCATCGTCACTGTGTCTAGAGTGCCTACAGTGTCTACAGAGGACTCGGTGGTCGTGGTCATGCGGGTTCTCCGGAAGCGAGTTCGGTCGCGAGCTCTTCGGCCTGAAGGCTCAACGCGGCCGTCGGTGTGGCGTACACGTGGCGGAAGAGATCCGCGGGGTCCAGCGGGGTGTCAGTGTTCATGCGCTCGCGCAGCGCGGCGGCTTCGGCCTCGGCGCGGTCCGCGGCGTCCTGCCGGGCGGCGTCGTCGAGCAGGCCGCGGTCGGTGAGGTACCGCTCGAGCCGCGCGATCGGGTCCCGAGCCAGCCAGGTCTCGACCTCGGCGTGGTCGCGGTAACGCGTGGCGTCGTCGGCATTCGTGTGCGACTCGATGCGGTAGGTGACGGCCTCGATCAGCGTCGGCCCCTCACCCGCGGCTGCCCGCGCGACGGCTTGCTCGACGACGGCGTGCACGGCCGCGGCGTCGTTGCCGTCGACGAGCACCGCCGGCATGCCGTAGCCGACTCCCTTGTACGCCAGCGAAGGCGCCGACGTCTGCTTCGCGAGTGGCACGCTGATGGCGTAACCGTTGTTCTGCACCAGGAACACCACCGGCGCCTTCCCGACGGCCGCGAAGTTCAGTGCCTCGTGGGTGTCCCCTTCGCTGGTCGCGCCGTCGCCCAGCAGTACGAGCGCGACCGTGTCCTCGCCCTTCACCTTCGCCGCGTGCCCGAAACCGACGGCGTGGAGCGTGTTCGTGGCCAGCGGCGTGCACTGCGGCGCGACGTGCGTGTGGTTCGGGTCGTAGCCGCAGTGCCAGTCGCCGCGCAGCAGCGTGAGGACCTCGACCGGGTCCACGCCGCGCGCGACGACGGCCATCGAGTCGCGGTAGGTGGGAAACAGCCAGTCCTGCGGGCGCAACGCGAGGATCGAGCCGATTTCGCTCGCCTCCTGCCCGCGGGCCGACGGGTAGACGGCGAGGCGCCCCTGCTTCGTCAGCGCCGTGGCCTGGCTGTCGAAGCGGCGGCCCGACACCATCGCGCGGTAGAGGCGCAGGAGCACGTCGCCGGCGGGCAGTTCGAGCTCGGCGCCCGCGACGGGCGAACCGTCGGCGGCGATGAGGCCGAGCGGTTCGTCGCTCGGCAGGAGAAACGATGCTGCGGTGCGTTCCGTGGTGGTCACCGGCTGCTCCGATCGACGGGGTTGGCGAAAGCTGCGCGAAGACGTCTAACGCCGATCCTCGCCCTGCGGCGATCACGTATCCAGACTTCGGCGCCAACTGTGGAATAGTGGCTCACTAGAGCTTCTTGGACTGGATGATTGGCCGGGAGAGAGGTGGCGATGTCCGAGCCGGGTGGACGAATGGCGGCGGCGCTCGACGAGGTCGATCTGAAGCTCATCGCGGAGCTGAAGAACGACGGCCGCGCCTCGATGCGCGCGCTGGCCGAGCGCGTGCACATTTCGCGAGCGGGCTGTTATACGCGAGTGGAGCGGCTGCACCGCGAAGGTGTGATCACCGGCTACACGGCCGTCACCGATCCGCGGCGGCTGGGCCAAGGGCTTGCGGCGTACGTGTACCTCAAGGTCACGCAGAACACCTGGCGCAGCGTGAGCGCCGACCTCAAGGGCATCCCGGAGATCGAGCACGGCGGCCTCGTCTCGGGGGACAACGACCTCATCCTCTTCGTGCGCACCCGTGACGCCGACAGCTTGCGCGACCTGGTTTTCGAGCGCTTGCAAGCGATGCCGCACGTGTTGTCGACGCATACCGTGCTCGTGTTCGACGAGCTGTAGCCGGAAGGCCCGGCGCAGCAGAAAGCCCTGCCGGACGCGGGTGGCGTCCGGCAGGGCCGTCTTCGGCGAGCAGCGTCAGCGGTTCGCCCGCCCGGAGCCGAGCGGGTGGGCGCCGAAGAAGTCCCAGATCACGTCCTGGGCCTTGATCGTTTGGGTCGCCGAGCCGGGGCCGCTGTCGACGAGTTCGCCCGGCCAGGTGTGGCCGGCGCCGAGGATCCGGTAGTGGGTCACCGAAGCGTTCAGTGCGCACTCCGGCCACGAGAACCGGATGACGTCGGAGCCGATCGGCGTGCTGACGGGCGTGGCGGCGCAGTGGTTGTGGTCCGCCCAGTTCTGCGCCCAGTCCATGAGATTCGGGATGGGCTCGCCGTGGCTGGTGCCGCCCTCGTACTCGATGGTCGGGTCGGCTGTGCCGTGGAAGTCGACGATCGGGGCGGGCACGCTGGTCGAGCAGCCGACGGTCGTGCCCGGATAAAAGGCGCCCGCGATCGTGGCGAACGCGGCGATCCGCTTCGGCAGCTGGCAGGCCAGCAGGGACACGAAACCGGCGCCGTTGGACTTGCCGGTGGCGAAGATCCGCGACGGGTCAACACACAGCGTCGACTGCAGGTGGTCGAGCAGGTCGCTCACGAAGCGCACGTCGTCGACGCCCGGTGCGGCGTACGGCGCGCTCTGCCAGGCCCGCTCGTCGTCCTGGCCCTTGGCGCCGACGGGGTAGACGGCGATGGTGTCGAGGCCGTCGATGCCGGAGAACGCCTCGATGTCGCTGCCGTCTCCCTTGCGGCCGTGAAACGCCATGATCACCGGCTTCGGGTGACCGGGCTGGTAGGAGGCCGGCAGGTGGATCAGATAGTCGCGCGAAATCCCACCGGACGTGATGGTCTGATTCACCGTCTGCCCGAGCGGCAGCGACGTCGAGCGGGCGAGGCAACCCGTCGACGGCAGCGGGTGATTGCGCGCCGACGGGATGGCGGACGCGGACTGCGGCACCACCACCGCCGTGGTAACGACAAGCGCGGCGACAGCGGCGAGCTTGGCGAATCTCATTCAGAGCACCTCGTCGAGGAAGGACCGGAGCCGGTCACTGCGGGGGGACTCGAAGAACTCGGTGGGGTGGGCGGCTTCCACGAGCCGGCCGTGATCGAGAAACACGACCCGTTCGGCGACCTCACGGGCGAAGCGCATTTCGTGCGTCACCACGATCATGGTCATGCCGCGCGAAGCCAGGTCGCGCATCACCGCGAGCACTCCCTTCACGAGCTCGGGGTCCAGAGCCGACGTCGCTTCGTCGAACAACATCACCTCGGGGTTCATGGCCAGCGAGCGCGCGATGGCGACGCGCTGCTGCTGACCACCCGAAAGCTGTGCGGGCCTGCGGTTCTCATACGCCGCCAGCCCGACCGCGGCGAGATTCGCCCGCGCGGTCTCCACGGCCTCGTCGCGCGACACTCCGAGTACTTGCTGTGGCGCGAGTGTCACGTTGTCCAGCACGGTGTGGTGCGGAAACAGGTGGAAGTTCTGAAAGACCATGCCAACGCGGGTGCGGATGCGGTCGACGTCCGCGCCCGGGTCCGTGATGGCCTCGTCGCCGATGAAGACGCGCCCGGCGGTGGGGACCTCCAGCAGGTTGGTGCAGCGCAACAGCGTCGACTTGCCCGAGCCCGAAGGTCCGATGATGCACGTGGTCGAGCCGCCGGGTGCCTCGAGCACGATGTCGTGGAGCACCGGCGTGTTCCCGTAGCTCTTGTCGACGTGCTCGTAGCGGACGGGCGTGCCGGTGGTGCGGGCGGGCGGCGACGAAGCCGCGGTCCTCGCCTGCGTCATGCGAGTGCCTCCTCGGTGCGCACGGCCTTCGGCTCGGTGCTCGCGGCAGGGCGGCCCTCGCGCATCCGCTTGTCCCACTTGTTCACCACGTAGGTCAGCGGCACGGTGATCGCCAGGTAGAACAGCCCCGCGGCCACCAGCGGCGAGAGCGATGCGTTGTTGGTGGACGTGTCCTGGGCAATCGCGAACATCTCGCGCTGCCCGGCGGCCAGGCCCAGCAGGTAGACGAGCGCGGTGCTCTTGATGACCAGGATGAACTGACCGGTCAGAGCCGGCAGTACCCGCCGGAAGCCGATGGGGATCACGATGAGCCGCATGGTTTTCGTGTGGGACAGGCCCAGGCTGCGCGACGCCTCGACGATGCCTTTGTCGACACTCTGGAAACCCGAACGGAAGATCTCCGCCATGTAGGCGCCTTCCATGAGCCCGATCGCCAGCGCCGCGTAACCGTAGGTCCAGTCACCGAACACCGTGAGCCCGGCCAGCGGCAGACCTTGCCCGATGAGGTAGATGCTCAGGATGTGCGGCAGTCCGCGCAGGATGTCGACGTACCACCGGCACGGCAGGCGCAGCACCCGGAACTTCGACATCAGCCCGCTGGCGAGAAAGATGCCGACCACGAGCCCGATCGCGCTCGCGAGCACCGTGAGGAACAGCGTGTTCAGCAGGCCTTCCTTCAACAGCGTGGGGAGGGTGCTGCCGATGAGGTCGAGGTCGAAGAACGTGTCCCAGATGTGTTTCAGGCCTTCCATGGCACCTGTCCTTTCAGGACCCGTCGCCGGTCACGCCGGGGCGCTGCTGCATGCCGGGGTAGGCCTTGAGCATGTCCTGCGGGATGGCGACGTCCTTCGGGTTCCACTTGTCGAACAGTTTCGTGTAGGTGCCGTCGGCGATCACGGCCTTGAGTGCGTCGTCGAGCCCCTTCTTCAGCTCCGGACGGTCCTTCGCGACGGGAAACGCCGTCATGCCGCTCGTGATCGGTGCCGACGCCTGGTAGTCGGGGTGCTTCTTCAGCAGGTCCAAAGTGGTCGCAACGCCGGTGAAGAGGCCGTCGACCTGGCCGGCGGTGAGCGCGTTGGAGCTCGCGGCGATGTTGGGGAACTCCTTGACCGTGACACTCGGCACGCGCTTCTTGATGAGTGGGATCAGTTCGCTGCCGCGCGTGATCGCGATGGTCTTGCCGCCGACACCGTCCACAGTGGGCACCGGTGCCGCCTTGCGGGAGATCAGCTGCGCCTGCCCGTAGTTCACGGCGGTGGTGAAGTCGGTGACCTTCGTGCGCGCGTCGGTGACCAGCGTGCCGAATGCGGCCGAGTCGTATTTGTGGTTGCGGACGTTGGGCAGCATGCTCGCGAAATCGGTGGCCGTGTACTCGGGCGTGAGGTTCATCTTCTTCGCCATCGCCTGCGTCAGCTCGATGAGGAAGCCGGCGGGTTTGCCGTTGTCGATGAACGAGGTCGGTTTGTCGTCGGAGCGGAACGCGAGCTGCAGCTTTCCTGCGGACACGGTGTTCAGCGAGTTGGCGGCCTGGTCGTCGCCGCCACCGCACGCGGCCAGCGTGAGGCCGGCCGCGATCGCGAGGGTGGCCACTCCGAAACGACGTCGGGTCGGGGCGGTCATGATGTCTCCTGGGGAAGGTTGGTGCGGGCAGGGTGGGGGACAGGGGCGAACTGGCGTTCCGGCAGGGCGATGAACTCCTGCAGGAAGCCGCTGATGCGCTCGGCGGCGGTTTCCACCAGCCGAGCACCCGTCTCGGCCGACGCCAACGTGGCGTCGCCGAGTGTGCCGGTCTTGCTGAGGTCCTGATAGGACTGTGGGAAGTGGATGCCCGGCCGGGAACGGCTGAGCTTGCCCGCCTGGTCGAGGTCGTCGAACGTGGCGCTGCCGCGGGTCAGGCGGTCGGGCAGGACGAGGTCCGGGTCGGCGAACATCGCCTGTGAGGTTTCGATTTCGCAGGAGTGGCCCCGAATCCGGCTCTCGGCGAGCTCCGCCGCCACGTCCGCGACCACGGGCGTGATGCCGCTCCATGCGATGTGCAGGTCGGGCAGCTCGGTGCGCAGGCGCGTCACCGCGATCTCCACGGTTGCGTTGTTGCCGCCGTGGCCGGTGAGGAGGTAGACCTTGCGCCAGCCGTGCCGGTGCAGGCTCGTGACCACCTCGACGATCACCTGCTGCAGCGTGATCGGCGAAAGTGTGAGTGTGCCGGGGAAAGCCATGTGGTGCTCGGAAACACCGATGGGGATCACCGGCGTGACCACGACCTTCGGGGAAAGCTTTTCGGCCACGAGGTCGGCGACGACTTCGGCGCGCGTGGTGTCGGTGCGCTGCGCCAGGCCGTGGCCGTGCTGCTCGGTGGCGCCGAGCGGCACGATCGTCACGGGGGCGTGCGGCCGCAAGTCGTCGACTTCCGGCCAGGTCAGGTCGGCGAGGCGGTGTGAACGCGGAGAGATGGTCATGTCGTCTTTCTCGGTCATTCGGCCCGCCCCAGCTGGCGGGCCACATCGGTGCGGAGCTGTTCGAGGTGGCGGCGCGTGAGTTGCTCCGCAGCCGCCGCGTCGCCTGCCCGCACTGCTTCGTAGATCGCGAGGTGCTCCTCGTAGTCGCGTTTGCGGTCTTCGATCAAGGCGCGCAACGCCTTCTGCTCCCGGCCACGCGCGGTGAGCAGCGAATCGACGATCTCGAACAGCACGCGGTTGCCTGAGCCGCCCGCGAGCTCGCGGTGGAAGTTCAGGTGCGGTCCGGGGTCCGCGCGGTCGCGCTTGGCCGTGTCGAGCGCCAGCTCCAGGCGCTGCAGGCTTTCCTCGGTGCGGTGGGTCGCGGTGAGCGCGGCGATGCCGGGCTCGATCGTGAGCCGAGCCGCGACGAGCTGCAGGATCAGCTCGTCTTTCATGGGCCCGGAATTGGGGTTGGGCATGAACGTGCGGAAAATGCCGTCGCCCACGTAGATGCCCGAACCGTGGCGCATGCGCACGGCGTCGGTGGTTTGCAGGCGCCGCAAGGCTTCCCGGATCGTCGGCGTCGTCACGGAGAACCGCTCCGCCAGCACCCGCACGGTCGGCAGGCTGTCGCCGGGAGCCAGGCGCTCCTCGGCGATCAGCTCCAGCAGCCCTTCGACGAGCTGCTCGGAGAGCCCGGGTTTGGGGTGCGCTTCGGTCATCGGTGACTCCGTTCTGCGAGTGGATTGACTAAATCACTTACTCAATTTGAAGTCAAGGGTCCGGTGTTTCCGCAGGCCGGATGTGGTGCTGAGCATGAAACGGACTGTTTCCGGCAGTCGGGACTGTGCACGAGCGAGTGACGATCGCCCCGGGCGCTGAGTACTCGGCGATGGCCCGGGTGAGGGCAATCACGATATGGGAGCTCTGGCGAACCGTGTGCGCGGCCGGGCATGGTGGGGTGTGCTGATCGCTGAGAAAAGGCAGGCAGGATGAGCCCGCTGGACAACCCGGTTCTGGCGTCGTTGACCGGACCCCACGCGCACTTCGCCGAACAGCAGGGCGAGGTGCTGCGTTACCCCGCCGACGTGTCGCCGTTCGTTGCGCTGCCGGACGATCCGGACGAGCAGGCGTGGCGCGACCTCGCCGCACTGGCCGGCCCGGGCACCACACAGATCGTCGCGGGTCCGGCGCTCGCAGCACCGCCCGGGTGGCCCACGCTTACGGGCATCCCCGGCGTGCAAATGGAGGGTTCGAACCTCACGGTGGCCCCCGACCCGGAAGCGGTCCGGCTGACGGACGCCGACGTGCCCGAGATGCTCGATCTCGTCGAGCGCACGCGGCCCGGCCCGTTTCTCAAGCGCACCATCGCGCTCGGCACCTACCTCGGTCTTCGCCGCGACGGTGCGCTCGTCGCCATGGCCGGCGAACGCTTCCACGCGCCCGGTTGGACGGAGATCAGCGCCGTGTGCACCGACCCCGCGTTCCGCGGCCAGGGCCTGGCCGCGCGGCTGGTGCGGGCGGTCGGCGCCGGCATCCGCGCACGTGGTGAACAGCCGTTCCTGCACGCCGCGGAAGCGAATACCGGGGCGATCTGCCTGTATGAGGCCATGGGATTCCGGCTCAACCGCAAGCTCGTGTTCACCCCGATCGAGGTGCCGGGCGCCTAGCGGGACGCTTGGCGAGAATCCGGTGGAACGCGGCGATCCAGCCGGTTCCGGGCGGGAAAACTCGAGGGCTAACGTCGGGGCGTGAGCAAAGTATTCCTCTCGATCCACGTGCTGGCCGCGATCCTGGCCATCGGACCCGTCGCGGTGGCCGCCAGCATGTTCCCCGCCGCACTGAAACGCGGTGATCGCGCCACGCTGGTGCTGCTGAACCGTATCTGCCGCGTCTACGCCGCGGTGTCGATCGCTGTGCCGCTGTTCGGGTTCGCCGTCGCCGGCACGATGAAAGTGACCGGCCAGACGTGGGTGCTGGTGTCGATCGCGCTCACCGCGGTGGCCGCGGTGGTGCTGGTGGCCTTCGTGCTGCCGGGACAGCGGGCGGCCCTCGACGAGCCCTCGGCCGACGGCGGTGCCGCTGGCGGTGGCGGTGTGGCTGTGGCCACTCGGCTGTCCGGGAGGCTGGCGATGACGACGGGGGTGTTCAACCTGCTGTGGGCCGTGGTGACGGTGGTGATGATCGTGCGGCCGGGGTCGTCTACCGGGGTGTGACGGTGCCGGCGAGCACTTCCGCCAGTTCGGTGCTGTGCACGAGCGGGCCGACGTGCGACGCGGGGAGCGAGCGGACGTCGAACGGGTTGCCGGGCGTCAGGGCGTCGGCGTCCTCGATGAACTTGTCCTGCAGCGCGAGTGGCATGCTCTCGTCCCGCGTGAACCGGATGTACGTGTGGGGCACCCGGCCCCATGTGTTCGCCTGGGTGAGGTCGTCGCCGCCGTCGAGGGACTCGTCGGGGTCCAAGCCGGCGAGGAAGGACAGCAGCTCGGCGTCGGTGCCGTCGGCCAGCAGGGCCCGCTTCATCGCGGCGAAGTGCCGCGGGTCGCTGCTGCGCCAGTTCATGCGCAGCACGCCCAGCTGCTGCGGGTCGCCGACCTGGAGCGCTGCCGCGTCCGCCAGCGCCGCCGGGAAGTGCGCGGGTTCGCGCAAGTAGTCGGCGGCGCTCCCGGTGACGCAGCACCACGCCGATGCGTACACGGTCCGTTCCAGCAGCTCCGGCGCGGCGTTCGCGACGCTCGTGACCACCATCCCGCCGCGGCTGTGGCCCACGAGGACCACCGGCCCGTGCTCGCGGGCGCGGCGCACCACATCCGTCACCGCGGCGACCGCGGCAGCGTGCGTCGCGGTGACCAGCGGTGACGGCTCCGTGGCGAACGTCGCGAGATCCTGGGCTTGGTACGCCGGCGAAAAGCCTGCCTCGCCGTGTCCGGGCAGGTCCACCGCGAGCGAGCGGTGCCCGAGCAATGCGAGCTCCCGTTGCAGGACCGAGAAGCAGCGGCTCGTGGCGTGGGACCCCGGCACGAACACGAACGTCGGTGGCATGGGGGCGATTGTGCCGCATTCGCGCGGGTCGTGCCCACGGGTTTCCTCAGTCCATTGTGGACTTTAGCTCTCGTGCCCACTCGGCGACGGTCATCGTGCGGCCACGGCGTGCGAAGACGTCGTTGACGAGCGTTTCGTGGAGGGCCGGGTTGGGGTCGACGCAGGCGTCGGAGAGCACGGTGACGTCGTAGTCGAGGTCGACGGCCTCGAGCGTGGTCGAAAGGACGACACCGCTGGTCGCGATGCCGGCGAGCACGAGACCGGTGATGTCTTGCGCGGCGAGGATCTGCCGCAGGTTGTTGCCGGCGAAGGCGCTCACGCGGTTCTTGTGGACCACGATCTCGTCGTTCGTTGGCGCGACGTCGGGGTGAATCGCGGTGGCCGGGTCGTCGGGGGTGTACACGCCGTCGGGCAGGGCACCGAAGAGTTTGTTGCGGGGGTGGGCGTCGACGTGGCCGCGGCGTAGCTGCACGGCGATGTGGATCACGGGAACGCCGGCTTCGCGGGCGGTCTTGAGCGCCTCGACGGCGCGGGAAAGGTAGGTGTCGTCCACTCGGGACACGGTGGCGACCTGGACGTCCATGAGCAGAAGGGCGGTGCGCGACAAGGTGTGCCTTTCGTTACTGGGTGGAGTCGGCGTCGCGGGTGCGAAGCCGGGCGAGACTGCGGTCGAAGACGGTGATGACGAGATACAGCCCGCCGGCGGCGAGCATGACCCACGCCAGCACGTGCATGCCGCCGGTGTCGGCCTTGGACCCGAACGACGCGGCCGTGGTGGCCGAGGCGATCATCGAGCCGAGGTAGCCGAACGTGCGCAGCAGTCCGGCCGAGGAGCCGATGTGCTCTGGGGTGGCCTGGAAGTACAAGGAGTTCTGCAGTGCGAGGCTGTTGGTTCCCTGGGGGACCCCGAAGATCACGGCCAGGGCAATGAGCATCCATAGTGGACTGGATCCGGTGAGGGTGAGCATGAGCACGCAGGCGACGATTTGCCCGGCCGCACCCACCAGCAGCTTGCCGCGAACGCCGGCGCGCCGCCCCGTGACGATCGAGACGACGATCGACACGACGAACATCGGGATCTGCACCAGCCCGGCGACGAACGGCGAAAGGCCGTGACCCTCCTCGGTCCACTGGGTGAAGCCGTAGAGGAACGCGTAGGAGACGGTGTAGGCGACGACCGAGCGGGCGTACGTCGTCACGAGCGGCCGGTTGCCGCCGAGCACGCGCAGGTCGATGAACGGGTCGGCCACCCTGAGCTCGCGCACGGTGAACGTGGCGCCGGCGGCGATCGCGGTCGCCAGGAGGTACCAGCTGCCGAGGTGCAGGTTCATCAGGAAGAGCAGCAGCGACGTGAGCATCGCGGCGAACAGGACCATGCCGGGAAGGTCGAGGAGCTCGGTGAGTTTCTTGGTGCGTTGAGGGGCCTCCGGCTTGGGTAGCAGGAGCCCGAGCAGGACCGCGGCGAGGGCGAGGGGCACGTTGAGGGCGAACGTCGTACGCCAGCCGCCCAGCCCGATCAACAGTCCACCGAGCACCGGCCCGATCACCGCGACGGTCTGGTTGGCCACGGCCAGCGCCGTGAGCACGCCGGTCGGACTGTCCACTTTGGTGCGCCCGGATTCGCTGCGCAGCAGGGCCATGGCCGCCGGGTAGCCCGCACACGTGCCGAACCCGAGCACGACCCGCGCGGCGATCAGCATTCCGAGGTTGGGTGCGAACATCCCCATCACGCCGGCGAGACCTACGAGGCTGGTCGCCGCGAGGAACAGCCGGCGCGGCCCGAACAGGTCGATCAGCCGCCCCACCACGGGCTGGCCCAGCGCCGTCGCGAGGTACAGCGACGACACGAGCCACGCCGTCTGCGACGGGGGCGCACCCAGCGCCTGCCCGATGGGAATGAGCGCCACCGCGACGATCGTCGAGTTCACCGGGTTCAGCACCGAGCCGAGCACCATCGCCGGGAGCAGTCGCCGATCGAACTTCACCGGCGCGTCGTGCGTTGCGGTGTGCTCAGTCATCGATCAGCCTCTGGAGCACGGCCATCGCTTCCAACACCACCTGTCGCTCCGCCTCGGTGCACCGATCGTCGAGGCGCGCCGTCAACCACTCGCTGCGCATCTGCCGGCCCGCTTCCACGCGCCGCTGACCCTCCGCGGTGAGGCCGATCCGCAGCCGCCGCCCGTCCTCCGGGTCCGGCGTGCGGTCCACGAGCCCCAGTGCCGCCAGCGCCCCCACCGTCGCCGTCACCGACTGGTGTCGCACTCCCTCGGCCGCCGCGAGTTCACTCGCCGTCAGTCCTGGAGTCCCCGCCAGCCGCGCCAGCACCGATGCCTGGCTCAGCGTCATGTCCTCCGGCTCGGACGCTGCCAGAATCCGCCTCCGCAGCCGGCCGATCGTCGCGCGCACCTGCTGGGCTGCCTGTATTGCCGACGCCGAGGGACGGTGGCTCTTGGTCATGAGAACAACCGTAAACTATGCAGCTAAGACTGTACAGTTCTAGTTGCGTATATCACCGGGACGGTGGTGTCTCCAGCGGATGCGACCGGTACGCGAGCCGTCGTTGCCGCCGGGGGCTATCGCGCGCACGGCGCGCCGCCGGCGCTGACTGGGACCTGGCTGTGGGCTAGGCACGCCTGATCCGGCGCTGCATAAGGACGTACTGCGCGTGGGTCACGAAGTGACGCTGCCCGCGACGAGGCCGGGCCGCCGGGATCAGGAAGGAGCAGCCGGAAACGTTGTGATTGCCGCGGGTGTCGGATCGACCGTGGGTGGACCGTCGTGGAGGGGCGGGAGGCACTGCGAGGGTTTGCGGCTGCAGTGGAGGAGCTGTTCGTGGTCGAAGTCGGGTAGTGGCCGGTGGTGGGACTCGAGGATGGAATCGTCCGGCTTCAAAAGGACAGGCCGGCCGTCGAGCCGCCGGAGCTGCGCCGGAGGGTGTTGTTCGCGGCTGGGCAAGAGTCTGCGGAGGAGGGATCTCGGTCTTCGGGGCAAGGTCAGGTGCCAACGCCAGAGCAAGGCGAGGACACCGTCCACAATGGTCATAACAGGAACGGGTTCGGTCGGGTGGAAGTTCATGCTTCCAACGTACCGACCTTGTTCGAACACCTGCACTATATCGATCGGGTGAAACAGCCTGAGCCCGCCACGAATTGCCGTACGGTCCGCAGAGGTCACCAGGCCGGAAGGGGAACGGCGATGGGGAAGTACGTGATCGGGCCGGACGTCGCGATCAGGCTGGCCGAGAAGGAAAAGAAAGCAGGGGCGGAACACGAATTGCTGGCGCCGGCTGTCCTGCGATCGCACGTGCTCGCCCTGCTTTATGCACGCGTACGCCAAGGAGAGGTTCCCAAAGAGGACGCCGACCGTCGCCTCGCCTTCATCCGCGGCCTCCGCATCCGCCTGCTCGGCGACCGTGTGCTTCAGGACACCGCCTGGCGAGTCGCCGAAGAGCTGGGGTGGGCCGACACCTACACCGCCGAGTACGTCGCACTCACCCGCTTGCACGGCGACGCCCTGGTGACGCTCGACAAGACGCTCGCCCGGGAGCTCAAAGGCGTCGTGCCGGTTGCGGGAATGTCCGACCTGAGCTGAAACAAAGGGGTGAACCCCACCCGGCGGGGCTGGCACAATGACCGGCACCATGTCCCGACGCGAGCTCGTGGTACTCGGCTCGGCCAGCCAGACGCCGACCCGGAACCGCAACCACAACGGCTACCTGCTCCGCTTCGACTCCGACGGCCTGCTCTTCGATCCCGGCGAAGGCACCCAGCGCCAGCTGGCCTTCGCGGGCGCGTCGGCGAGCGAGCTCACCCGCATCTGCGTGACGCACTTCCACGGCGACCACAGCCTGGGCCTGGCCGGCGTCCTGCAACGGCTGTCGCTCGACGCCGTCGCGCACCCCGTGCGCTGTCACTATCCGGCGTCCGGCCAGGGGTACTTCGACCGGTTGCGCTACTCGACCGTCTACCACGAGCGCGCGACGGTGGTGCCCACGCCCGTCGCCGAGGGCTGGGCCGACGGTCGGCTGTCGGCTTTCCCGCTGTCGCACCGCATCGACTGCTTCGGCTACCGCTACGCCGAACCCGACGGTGTGCGGATGCTGCCCGACCGCCTGTCCGCCGCCGGTGTGCGGGGTCCCGCCATCCGCCGGCTGCAGGAGCAAGGCGAGCTGGAGGTGGACGGCCGCACCGTACGTCTCGCCGACGTGAGCCGTCCGCGTCCGGGTCAGGTCGTCGCGTTCGTGATGGACACGCGCCTGTGCGCGGGGGCGTTCGCGTGCGCGCGTGAGGCGGACCTGCTCGTCGCCGAGTCCACGTTCCGCGCCGCCGACGCCGACATCGCCACCTGCTACGGCCACCTGACCAGCACCGACGCCGGTCGCATCGCCGCGGAGGCGGGCGTGCGCAAGCTCGTGCTGACGCACTTCTCGCAGCGTTACCCGTACGACGGGGCCGATGCCTTCGGCGACGAAGCCGCGAAGGTGTTCGACGGCGAGATCGTCGTGGCCCGCGACCTCGACGTGATCCCGCTGCCCCGCCGACGCTGACGGCGTGTCGGTGTCCTGGACCACGCGGGCGGGCGTGCCAGACTCGCGGGCGATGTATACGCCGTCCGATCTCGCCGACCTGCTCGAATGCGAGCACCGGAGCGTCCTCACCCAGGCGCTGGCGGCGGGCCTCCCCGGCGCGCCACGGCCCGGTTCAGGTCCCGACCAATTAGCCGTGAAACACGGTCGCGCGCACGAAGAAGCCACGCTCGGGCGGCTCAGGTCGCAGTACACGGTCGTGGAGATCGACGAGCGGGATCCGGCCGTCGCGGCGAAGGCGACGGAGGAGGCGCTGCGAGCGGGCGCGCCCGTGGTGTATCAGGCGGTGTTCCACGACGGCGAATTCTCCGGCCGTGCCGATTTCCTGATGCGTGACGACGAAGGCCGCTACGAGGTCTACGACACGAAGCTTGCGCGCCACGCGAAGCCCTCCGCAGTGGTGCAGCTGACCGCGTACGCCGACGCGTTGCGCCGCGCCGGCTGGCCGTCCGGTCCCGACATGCACCTGCTGCTGGGCGACGGGACCACTCGCACCCTGCGCGTCGACGATTTTCTGCCACTGCTCGATCACCTGCGTGCGCGGTTGCGTGACCGGCCGGCACGCCTGCCCGCACAGCTGTGGGCGGACGAACGGCCGGCGTGCGCGGCTTGCCGGTTCGAACAGCACTGCTCGGCGGCGCGCGAAGCCGACCGTGACCTCTCGCTCGTCGCCGGCCTGCGCGGAGACCAGCGGCGCAAGCTCGTGACGGCCGGGCTCACGACGATCGACAAGCTCGCCGCCGCTGGACCGGACGACCGGCCGCGGGACATGTCGGCGAGCACGTACACGACGTTGCGTGCGCAGGCCGCAATTCAGGTGCGTCAGGATGAAACGGGCGAGCTCGCCTACGAGGTGATCGACCCCACCGCGCTCGCCGAGCTGCCCCCGCCGAACCCGGGTGACGTGTTCTTCGACATGGAAGGCGACCCGTACGCGCTGTCGGGCACCGGCCTGGAATACCTGTTCGGGGCGGTGACGCCGGAGGGCGCGTTCGTGCCGTTCTGGGCGCACGATCGGGCGCAGGAGAAGAAGGCGTTCGAGGACTTCGTCGACTTCGCCACCGCGCGGCTGGCCGAGCACCCCGGCGCACACGTGTTCCACTACGCGCCCTACGAGGTCACCGCGATCAAGCGGCTCGCCGCCGTGCACGGCACCCGCGAGGAGGCCGTCGACGAGCTGCTGCGCAGCGGTGCGCTGGTGGACCTGTACGCGGTGGTGCGCAAGGCGTTGCGGGTCGGTCAGCGGTCGTATTCGATCAAGTACCTCGAACCCCTGTACATGCCCGCCGCGCGCGAGGGCGAGGTGAAGACGGCTGTGTCCAGCATCGAGGCGTACGAGGACTACCTCACGCTCACAACTGCTGGCGACACCGAGCAAGCCGCCGAAGTGCTGCGGGGCATCGGCGACTACAACGAGTACGACTGCGTGTCGACGATGCGGCTGCTGGAATTCCTCCACCGCGTGCGCGAAGACGAAGGTATCGAGCTCGCCACCCCAGCGGAAGAGTCCGAAGTGGACTCACTGCTGCGCGCCGCCGAGGAGGACGTCGCCGCCGAACGCCGGGCCGAGCGGGCGGCCGCGCTGGCCGCGCTCGTGGACCCGCTGCTCGACGGCTTGCCCGGCGACCCCGCGGACTTCACGCCCGACGAGTGCGCCCGCGCGCTGCTCGCCGCGTCCGTCGGATACCACCGGCGCGAGACGAACCCCGCGTGGTGGGAGTTCTTCCGTCAGCTGGCCGCGCCGCTGGGTGACCTGGAAGTGGACACGACGTGCGCGGTGCCGGTGTCGGTTTCCGCCGGTGAGTGGGTGCCACCCTCGGGCAGGCTGCGTACGGCGAAGCGGACGCTGATCATCCGGTGCGACCCCGACCGTCCGCACCCGTTCGCGCCCGGCGACGACGTGCGGCTGCGCTACGGCGCCGAAGCGCGCGACGCGAAGGTGGTGGCGTCGTCGGCGGTCGAGCTGACGCTGGAGGAGAGCAGCACGCCCGACGCGACTTCGAACGACCGCCCGGTCGCGGTGCTGCCCGGCAGCCCGGTGCGGCCCTCGCCGAAGGACGAGGCCGTCGCCGACCTGGCGCGTCTGGTGGGCGAGACGCTGCCGGCGCTGCCGCGGCACCCCGGCGTGGACCTGCTGCGCCGTTCGGCGCCGCGGCTGCGGGGTGGCGGCGCGCTCCCGGCGGGCGACGACCTGGTCGCGACGGTGATCGAGGCCGTCGACGCGCTCGACGGCTCCTTGCTTGCCGTGCAGGGCCCGCCGGGCGCGGGGAAGACGTACCTGGCGGGCAAACTGATCGCGCACCTGGTGCGGTCGGGCAAGACGGTCGGCGTCACGTCGAACAGCCACAAAGCCGTGGAGAACGTGCTGTCGGCGGCGCTGGGCAACGCGCCTTCGCTGCCGTGCGCAAAGCGTGCGAAGCGGGCGCCGGACCCGTCGGTGCCGTGGGACCAGCCGAAGAACACCACCGCGCTCGTGCGCTGGCGGGACGAGCACGACGCCGGGCACCTCGTGGGCGGCACGGCGTGGACGTTCGCGAACGCCGCCGTGCGCGCCGAGCCGTTCGACGTGCTCGTGATCGACGAGGCAGGCCAGTTCGCGCTGGCCGACGCGCTGGCCGTGACGATGTGCGCGAAGAACGTGGTGCTGCTTGGCGATCCGCAACAGCTGCCGCAGGTGGTGCAAGGCACGCATCCGGCCGGCGCGGCGGCGTCGGCGCTCGGGCACCTGATCGGTGAGGCTGACATCATCCCGCCGCACCTGGGGTACTTCCTGGATCAGACGCGGCGGATGCACCCGGCGGTGTGCGCGCCGGTTTCGCGGCTTTCGTACGCGGGGTTGCTGTACTCGCACCCGTCGGCGGCCCGCTCGATCGTCGGCTTCGATTCGGGGCTGTACCTGGCGTCGGTCGAGCACCGTGGCAACACGACGCGGTCCGTCGAGGAAGCAGCGGAGGTCGTGTCGGTGATCTCCGCGTTGCACGGACGCTCGTGGCAGGGGCGGCCGCTCTGTGACGAGGACTTTCTCGTAGTGGCGCCGTACAACCTGCAGGCGAGGGTCGTGAGCCGGGCGCTGACCGACGCCGGGTTCGGCGACGTGCGGGTGGGGACGGTCGACCGCTTCCAGGGACAGGAGGCGCCGGTCGTTGTGACGACCATGACGTCCTCTTCGGCCGTGGATCTGCCGCGGGGATTGGACTTCCTGCTCTCGCGTAACCGGCTGAACGTGGCGCTTTCGCGCGCGCAGTCGGTGGCTGTGCTGGTGTGTTCGCCGCGTCTGCTGGAAGCCGACATCCGCACAGTCGAGCAGATGCGGCTGGTGTCGGGAATGCTCGGCCTGCTGCGGGACGCGAAACCCTGGCCGGGGTGAGCCGGGCCGCCGCGCGGAACCCGTCCGCAAACGGCAGCGGTTGGATGCCCCCGCTCCCGCCGCGGTAGTGGGAGTCCGGCGGCAGGAGCAGGAGGCACATGAGCCCGTCCTGCGCAGCCGTGGGGGCGGTGGCGCGGCGGGACGGGGTGGAATGTGGTGCCGGCGCGGGGGTCGCCTCTCGGCGAGTGGCGCGACCCGGGGCCGAGTGCTCGGCGGTCCGGGAGGGCAGTGGGTGGAGCCCGGGGACACCACCGCACCGGCACTGGTTGTAACGCCGTCCGGCTGGGGCTATTCCGCTGATCCACAGTGGATATAGGGCCGGACGTTAGGGTGTGCTCCCGCTCCCGGCGCCGCCGGCTGGGGGTCCGACGGGCAAGAGCAGGAGCACCGGCGCCCGCCCCGCGCCGCGTGGGGGAGCGCAGGGCAGCGGGGCGGGTGGCTTGCGGTGCCGGTACGAGGGTCGCCTCTCGGCGAGTGGCGCGACCCGGGGCCGAGTGCTCGGCGGTCCGGGAAGGCAGTGGGTGAGGCCCGGGGACTCCTTCGTACCGACAGTCAATACAACGCTTCGGACCCGGCGATGTTCCGCGGCGGAGCAGTGACGTGGGTCGCGGCCATTCGAGTGAATTGAGGGCACAAGTGTACTCCCGAAACTCGCGGAATCCGGGGTGCCGCCGAGGGTTTCTCCGCGAGGGGAGTGAGTGGCCCCCTGGGCGCGGAAGGGGACTGCCAGGGGGCCTGGCCCGCCGCCCGGTCGGGGGAATGTCGAGGCGGAGCGGGTTGACGCCAACACTAGCGGTAGAAGTGGATCTAGGATCAGTCCACGAATCGGTGGACCCCGGAAGAACTCCGTTGACCGTTGGTGATCGGCTCAGGTGAGCGGGGCTGGGGCAGCTTCTGCCGCATTGGTTGTGAACGGGCCGCACGGGCTCTCGGAGCTGGCGACCTGGCTGAAGGCTTCGCGCGGGAAGGGGTCTCGTGCCGGAGCTGCCGGGCCCAAGACGCAGTTCGGCAAAACTTGAACGAACTTGTTCGTAACGAACGCGTTCGTTAGGCTGGAGCGATGACCACGCCACGTAGCCGCCGGGAACGTCCGGCCAAACCGGCCCTGACCAGGGCTGGGATCATCGCCGCCGCGCTCGCGATCCTGCGGGCCGAGGGGCTGGCCAAGCTGACCATGCGCCGGCTCGCGGCGGAGCTCGACACTGGCGCGGCGTCGTTGTACGTGTACGTGCGCAACACCGCCGAGCTGCACGCTGCGGTGCTCGACGAGCTGCTCGGCGAAGTCGATCTGAAGCCGGCCGCCGGCGGGTGGCCCGAGCGGCTGGAAGCCGTACTGACGTCGTATGCGGCGGTGCTGTTCCGCTACGCGGGGCTGGCGCAATCGGCGCTGGTCGCGCGCCCGAGTGGCGCGAACTACCTGCGGCTGCTGGACACGTTGCTCGCGTTGCTCGCCGAGGGTGGCGTGCCCGTCGGGCAGGCGGCGTGGGGCGTCGACCTGCTGCTCCAGCACGCGACCGCCACGGCGGCCGAACACGCCGACGAGCGGCCCGTGGCCGAGTGGCAGGCGGTGTTCACGGCAGTGCGCGACGCGTCGCCACGCACCCACCCGCACCTCGCCGCCGCCAGGACCGAACTCGTTTCCGGTGCGCCCGAAGAGCGCCTGTCCTGGGCGTTTCGAGCGCTGCTCGCCGGCATCGTCCGCACTCCGCTGGATGAACAACGCTGGAGCAACAACGCTGGAGCAACAACGCTGAAGGAACAACGCTGAAGGAACAACGCTGAACGGAGAAAACCTTTGACCATCACCATCGTCGGTGCCGGGCTGGGCGGGCTTACGCTCGCGTCCGTCTTGCACCGCAACGGAATTGACGCCACCGTGCTCGACCTCGAGCCGTCGCCTTCCGCGCGCGCTCAGGGCGGGATGCTGGACATTCACGAGGAGTCGGGCCAGGCCGCGTTGCACGCGGCGGGCCTGTATGAGCGGTTCCTGCCGCTCGTCCACGACGGCGGTCAGGCGTTGCGCGTGCTCGATCGGCACGGCACCGTCCGGCTGTCGGAAGAGGACGACGGCACCGGCGGGCGGCCGGAAGTGGACCGCGGTGAGCTGCGTGATTTGTTGCTTTCGTCGCTGCCCGAGACAGCGGTGCGCTGGGGTGCGAAAGTCGTCGCCGCACGACCGCTGGGCGGCGGACGGCACGAGGTGACGCTGGCCGACGGGACGGCGTTCGCCACGGACGTGCTCGTCGGCGCGGACGGTGCCTGGTCGCGTGTGCGGCCGCTGCTTTCGCCCGCGACGCCCACCTACACCGGTGTTTCGTTCGTCGAAGTGGACCTGCCCGACGCCGACACCAGGCACCCGGACTGCGCGGCGATCGTCGGCGGCGGGATGCTCATGGCGCTCGGTCCGGGCCGGGGATTCCTGGCGCACCGGGAACCCGACGGCAGCCTCCACGTCTACGTCGCGCTGCAGACGGACGAATCCTCGTTCTCGTCCATCGACTTCTCGGAACCCGAGGCGGCCAAGGCGCGCCTGACGGCGGAATTCACCGGCTGGGACCCGCGGCTCACGGCGTTGTTTTCCGAAGCCGACGGCCCACTGGTCCCACGCCCGCTGCACGCGCTGCCCGTGGGCCATTGCTGGGCGCGCGTGCCGGGGGTCACGCTCGTCGGCGACGCCGCGCACCTGATGTCGCCGTTCGCCGGCGAAGGCGCAAACCTCGCCATGATCGACGGCGCCGATCTGGCCCTCGCCCTGCTCGGGGGCGACGTCGAAAGCGCGTTGAGCAAGTACGAAGCCATGATGTTCGCTCGTGCCGAGGAAGCCGCGCGGGGCTCCGCGGACAACCTCGAGGCCGCGTTCCGGGCGGATTCGCCCGACGGCCTGCTCGCGGTCTTCCGCGGCTGATAGGTGCGCGGCTCGTGGTGGTTGGTTCGGCGTGTGTTGTACGACTTGAGGACTACCCGAGTCCAGCCACCGAGCCGATTCGGGGAGCGGCCTGTGCTGCGCATACTGACGTCGTCGAGTCCGAAGTGGACCGAAACCGACCATGGGAGAGGACCGATGACTATCCCGACGGCGCTGGCGTCCGCCGCGCAGACCGGCCACGAGTTCGCGGGCGTTTCGCTCGGCATCGGGATTGTGGTCCTGGTTCTGGCCCCGATGATCCTCTTCCTCGCCGCGCTCGTCAGCGTCCTCGGCAGTCCGCTCACCGGCGGGATGAAGGTGGTGTGGGTCGTGTTCGCGTTCTGCGCGCCGTTACTCGGGCCACTGCTCTGGTTCTTCGTGGGCCGGCGTAGTGCGGAGGCCGGGGCCTACTAGCCAGGCCTGGTGCATACAGTATGCAATTTGTTAGGGTGGGGGTGTCCGCCGCTTCGAAGACGCACGGAGGCCTGCGCCGCCATGTACACAGTCACCGACCCGGCCACGGGTGAGCTCATCGAGCAGATCGACAATGCCACCGATGACCAGGTGCGCGACGCGATCGCTCGCGTCCACCGGGGTTATCTCGCGTGGCGGGAACGTCCGGTCGACGAGCGCGCCGAGATCGTCGCGCGCGCTGCCGAGCTGTTCGCCGAACGGACCGACGAGCTCGCCGCGATCATGACTCTCGAGATGGGAAAACGCATCAACGAGGGCCGCGGGGAGGTCGGCGTCGTTGTCGACATCTTCAGCTACTACGCCGAGCACGGCCCGGAACTGATCGCCGACGAGCCGCTCAAGATCCGCGGCGGCGACGCCGTGATCCGCAAAGAACCCATTGGCGCATTGCTCGGCGTGATGCCGTGGAATTTCCCGATGTACCAGGTGGCGCGCTTCGTGGCGCCGAACCTGGTGCTGGGCAACACTATTCTGCTCAAGCACGCGTCGATCTGCCCTCGCTCGGCCGCCGCGATCGAACGGTTGTTGCGCGACGCGGGGGTGCCGGACGACGCGTATGTGAACGTGTTCGCATCCAGCAAACAGGTGCCGTGGATTCTCGCCGACGACCGGATCGTCGGCGTGTCCCTCACCGGCAGCGAGGCCGCGGGCATCTCCGTGGCCGCCGAAGCCGGACGCAATCTCAAACGCTGCGTCCTCGAACTCGGCGGCTCCGACCCCCTGATCCTCCTCGACACCGACGACCTCGACGCCACCGTCAACGCCGTCGCCACCGCGCGCCTGCGCAACTGCGGCCAGTCGTGCAACGCGCCCAAACGCATGATCGTGCCGACCGAGCTCTACGACGAGTTCGTCGCCCGCCTCACCCGGCGCGTCGCCGAGCACTACGTCCCCGGCGACCCCGCCGACCCGGCCACCACCCTGCCTCCGCTCGCCTCCGTCGCCGCCGCCGACGAGGTCGCGGCCCAGATCGCCACCGCCGTCCACCAGGGCGCCACCCTCCACACCGGCGGTGGCCGCGGCCCCGGGGCCTACCTGGAGGCGACCGTGCTCACCGACGTCACCCCCGACATGGCTGCCTACCGCGAGGAGATCTTCGGACCCGTTTTCCTCGTGTTCCCGGCGTCCTCCGACGACGAGGCAATCGCCATCGCCAACGACTCGCCTTTCGGCCTGGGGGCCAGCGTGTACGGGACGGACCCGTCCCGCATGCGTCGCGTCGCGGACCGCCTTGAGACGGGAATGGTGTATTTCAACCGGTCCGGTGGTTCGCAGGCGGATCTGCCGTTCGGGGGGATCAAACGCTCGGGGATGGGCCGGGAACTGGGCCCGTTCGGAATCGAGGAGTTCATGAACAAAAAGTCGATCCGGCTCTGACCTGCGGTTTTGGACTTTTCAGGCGGGCTCGGAAAACTATCGGGGCAGCCTGACCGGTCTTGTGTGATGGGCAGGGCTACTTCGCGACTGACGCCGGCGGGGTTGCCGATTATCCAGTGGCTGGTCGCCCCGGATCTGGCCACAATTGAGCCAGGACCATCAGTCCCTGACAGGAGAACGGTGACGCTGGAGTACGAAGCGAATACCGCCGTCGCGCACTGGCTCGTCGAGTCGGGAGCGCCCGTTGGTCACTTGGTGCTCTTCGGACCAAAGGGCTACGAGTCCTACGCCCGCATCCGCTTTATCCCAGACCCCGTGGGCCCGGAGCAGCGAGAGGCGGACGTGCGGCTTCCGCCGGGCCAGTGGTCCGATCTGGTGCAGACCCAGCGGGTGGTCCGCCGGCTCGCGGAGTTCACCACGGCGGAAGACGGCTACTTCGCCGTGTGGGACGGTTACTCCGACGTGCCGCTACCGACCTACGCCGGGTTGTTCGAGTTGCCCCACCGGCGTTACGCCATCTTCAAAGGACCGCTCGCGGCGATCGACGGCTGGGGTTTCGCGGGGCACCCGCCGGCGTTCGTGTGGCCGCAGGATCGGGCGTGGTGTTTTGCGAAGGACGTGGATCCGCATTGGGGCGGCGTCGGGGCGACCCATGAAGCCGTGCAGGCGCTCGTCGACGAGCCGGGTCTCGACGTCGTGCGCGCGGATCCGGAGCAACGCCGGCCGCACTACGGGTGACGGCGGAGCAATCCACGCAGCCAGCCCGCAAGCACCGTCTGCGTCTCCGCCCGCACGGTGGCCGAGTCGTCGGCCGCGGCGATCATGCGGGCGGCTTCCATCACGGTGCTCAGCACGAGTTGCGCGAGGGTGCGCACGGGGACGTCGACGATCAGGCCGTCGGCGTGCGCGCGGGACAGGGTGGTGACCAGGAGCCCCAAACCGTGTTCGGCTTCGAGTTCGCGCCAGGTGTCCCAGCCGAGCACGGCCGGTGCGTCGGTGAGGGAGATGCGCTGGACTTCGGGGCGGAGACAGGCGTCGAGGAACACGCCGAGTGCGGTGGTCATGCCGGTGAGGGGGTCCGCGACGGAGTTCATGGCGGCGGAGACCTCGGCGGTGAGCTCTACCTCGACCTCTTCGACGACGGCGCGGAACAAGCCCTGCTTGTCGCCGAAGTGGTGGTAGAGGGCGCCACGGGTGACGCCGGCGGTGCGGGTGATCTCTTCGGCCGGCACGTCGTGGTAGCCGCGCGCCGCGAACAACACGCGAGCGGCGCTGACGAGGGCCGCGCGCGTGCTGTCGGAGCGTTCCTGCTGAGTGCGTCTCACCCGGCCTAATCTGCCATGACGCCCGCGAACTCCACGATCTGCCCGGCCAGCACCTCCGGCTGGTCCTCCGGGACGAACGTGTAGGAATCCTCGATTTCCACGACTTTCGCGTTCGGCAGCACGCCGGCCAGGCGATGCGCGAACCGGATCGGGAACAGCTTGTCCTCCGAAGCCCACGCCAGCAGCACGGGCGGTTCGAACGATCGCAGCTGCTCCGCCGCGGCCAGCGTCAGCCGCGAATCCACGCTGCGCAGCAACTTTCGCAGATCGCGGCGCACGCCCGGCGACTTCCGTAGCCGTAGCAGGTACGACTCGGCCACGGCGGGGTCCAACGGCTTCTTCGCCACCCACCCGAACAACAGCGGCAACGGCCACAACGCCCGGATCCGCAGCAGCTGCCCCAGTATGGCCATCGAACCCGGCACGCGCGCCAGCTTCGGCAGAGGCGCGAAGATCGGCGGGAAGAAGTACTCGAAGCTGTCCGAGGGCGTCAGCACCACCCGCGCCACCCGCGCCGGGTGACGCGCCAGCAGCAGTTGCGTGAGCGCGCCGCCGGTGTCGTTGGCGACCAGCGTGACGTCGTGCAGATCGAGGGCTTCGAGAAAATCGCCGAGCAACGTCGCGACGCCGGGAGCGCTCAGGTCGGCGTCGGCGCGCATCGGGAGCTCGTGCGAGCCCAGTGGCAGATCCGGGGCGAGGCACCGGAATCCGGCCTCCGCGACGGCCGGCACGACCTTGCGCCACAGCAGCGCGTTGGTGAGGACGCCGTGCACGAAAACCACGGGACGCCCGGAGCCGCGTTCGTAATACCGGAGCTCACCCTGCGGCAGGCGGATGAGGTGGTCCTGTCCGAGAGCTGTCATGCGGCCACGGTACATACATACAGTCTGTATGTAAACTGGAAGACGAAAGTGGCCGTCGCCCCGAAACCGGGGTGACGGCCTTGGCCGGTCAAGCGAGCTCGGCCGCGAGCTGCTCGACGCCCCACCGTAGGTCCTCTTCGGACACTACGAGCGGCGGCGCCAGCCGGATCGTGCTGCCGTGCGCGTCCTTGGCCAGAACGCCGCGGCGCAGCAGGCCTTCACAGACGTCGCGCCCGGTGCGACCGCGCACGTCGATGCCCGCCCACAGCCCCCGTACCCGCACCGCTTCGACCGCCGACGACGGCAGCGCAGCGAGCAGCCGGGCGAACACGCGACCCAGCTCGTCGGCGCGGCGCTGCGGTTCACCGGTCTTCAGCTTTGCACCACCACGGTCGCCACGGCGCACGCGAGCGGGTTGCCGCCGAACGTGCTGCCGTGCTCGCCCGGGCGGAACACGCCCAGCACGTCGCGGCACGACACCACGGCCGAAACCGGCAAAAGGCCGCCGCCCAACGCCTTGCCGAGCACATACACGTCAGGTACGACGCCCTCGTGGTCGCACGCGAACGTCCGCCCGGTGCGCCCGAGTCCCGACTGGATCTCGTCGGCGAGGAACAGCACGTTCGCGGCGTCGCAGATCCGCCGGACCTCGGTGAGGTAGCCCTCCGGCGGGATCACCACGCCGCCCTCGCCCTGGATCGGCTCGATCAGCACGGCGACGGTGTCTTCGTCCACAACGGACTGCAGCGCCGCCGCGTCGCCGTAGGGCACGCGCACGAAACCGGGAGTGAACGGCCCGTGGTCCGCCCTCGCCTCCGGATCGTCACGGTCCGGCCGTGGAAGTTGCCGCCCGCCACCACGATCTTCGCGCGCCCGGCCGGCACGCCCTTCACCCGGTAGCCCCATTTACGCGCCGCTTTGATCGCCGTCTCCGCGGCCTCGGCGCGCCGGTGGCCGGGTCGAGCTGCGAGAAGCCGAGCGTGTTGCGGCTGCCGGCCCGCACCAGCTCACCGCGCTGGCGGATCTTGTCCAGAATCGGGGAACTCGGCACGTTCTGTCCCACCGGTCCCGCGGCGACGGCCGCGTCCTGGCTGATCGTCTTGGCGACGTCGGCGGCGGCGGGCTTGGCCGAAGCGCCACCCGGGGCCGTGGCCGGCGCGCTGCCGCACGCGGCGAGCAGCGCGCCCGTCACGATCACCCCGCTCACCGCGGCGGCGACTCTGGTCAACTTCATTGTTTCTCCTTCGTCGGTGGGAACTGTGCAGTGGGAAATCACGAGTGGGAAATCACGAGTGGGAAATCATGCTGGGCGAGCTGGAAGTGTTGCTCGATCACGCGCACACGGTCGGGGCGCGCGTGATCCTCGTGTCGAGCTCGCTCGGGCCGTTGTTCGGTTCGCAGGTGGACGTGGTGCTGACGGCGCCCAAATCGCCCAGCAACTACACCGGCGAAATGCTGTCGTCGGAAGTCCTCACCGACGCGCTCCTGCTCGCTCTGGCTTCCCGCGACGAATTCCGCGCCACGAAAACCTCCGAGCTGCTGACCTCGCTGCGCTCGGACCTCGTGACGGGTGAAGGTCGCGGGTCTCGCAACCGCTCGACCGGCACGAGCTGATGCTCAGCCCGGGTTGGTGGGCTTCTCGACGCCGACGGTGCTCAGGTGCCGCCGCAGGTACTGCGCGGCTTCGGCGATGTCGCCAGCCAGCAGGAGGTCGGCGATCTCGACGTGCTCGCGGCAGCGCACCGCCGCGCGGTCGCGGGGCAGGGTGCGGCGGTACTCGATGAGGCGGCGCAGGTTGTCGACGCGGCGCAGGGCGTCGATGAAGAACGTGTTGTGGCTGCAGTTCACCACGGCCTCGTGGAAGGCGCGATTGCGGGCGAACAGCTCGGTGTTGCTGACCGTTCGCGCGGCGCCCTCGGCGAGCTCCAGCTGCTGCGCGCGCACGGCTTCGATGGCCGTGCGGTCCACGGTGAAGTCAGGTTCCAGCACCGCGGCGGGCTCCAGCGCGAGCCGGAACCGGTAGCTGTCCTCATAGGACTCCTGCGACGTCAGCATGGGCTGGAACTCCCAGCCGTAGCCCGGCAGGCGTTCGATCCAGCCCTCAGCGGCGATGCGCCGCAGTACGGCCGTCACCTGGGCAGGCGTGAGGTGATAACGGCGCGCGAGCTCGCTTTCGCTCACGCGATCGGGCAGCTCGCCGTCGAGGCGGTCCGACGCGATCCGCAGGTACTGCTGCTCGCCGAGGTCGCCGTCGTCGTTTTCGGCGACCTCCAACTCGCCGACGGCGCGCGCGACCGTGTGGCCGCCGCCGGGTTCGGCGACGGCCACGACCCCTTCGTCCGCCAGCAGCTTCAGTGCCGCCCGCACGGGCGAGCGGGAGACGCGCAACCGGGCGGCCAAAGTGCGTTCCACCAGCCGGGTGCCCGGCTCGGCGCCGGTCTCGCGGATGTAGCCCACGATGCGAGCCGCGACCTGGCGGGTGAGCGGGGTCGGGATCTGTTCCACCGTCCCAGGTTAGCGCCGGTGCTCGGAATCCACCCGCGTGGTCACGCCGGTGGCGACGATCGTGCGCGTCGCCTCCACCGAGCCGTAGGTCCACAGGATCCACATCGGCTCGGTGGCCGAGGCGTTGCGAAACCGGTGCGGAACACCCGCGTCGACGTAGGTCGTGTCCCAAGTGGACAGCCGGTGCTCGGTGCCGTCGATCTCGACGATCGCCGCACCCTGCAGGATCACGACGCTTTCGGGGCAGTTGTGCGTGTGCAGCGGGATGCCGGCGCCGCCGTCGAACATCGTCATGCCGTTGAGGAACACTTCGGCGCCGACGGTCTTGCTCACCAGCGGGATGGTCCGGGCGCCGCCGCCGCGGTCGGCCGGTGTGAGCTCGGCCGGGCGCAGCACCACGGACGGAACCGGCTCGGTCACAAAACTTCTCCCGTCCACACGGTTTTCACGTTGACGAACTCGCGGATCCCGTCCGTGCCCAGCTCCCGGCCGTAGCCGGATTTCTTGATGCCGCCGAACGGCAGCCGCGGGTCCGAGGCGACCATGCCGTTGACGAACACCGCGCCGGCCGCCAGCCCCTTGACGAAGCGCTGGGCGCGCTCGGACGAGCGCGTACACACGGCCGCCCCGAGGCCGAACTCGGTGTCGTTGGCCAGCGCGAGAGCCTCGTCGTCGCCCGAGACACGCACGATCGCGGCCACCGGCCCGAACGTCTCCTCCTCGAACGCCGCCATCCCCGGCTTCACGTGGTCCAGCACGGTGGGCGCGTAGAAATACCCCGGCCCGGGAACGGTTTCGCCGCCGGTGCGCGCCACCCCGCCGGCCTCGACGGTGCGGCGCACCTGGTCCGCCAGCCCGTCGCGCAGGTCCTCGCGCGCCAGCGGGCCGACGGTTGTGTCCGCCTCCACCGGATCGCCCACGCGCAGCCCCGAGACGGCCTCGGTGAAGGCGTCGGCGAACTCGTCGGCGACCGCCTCGTCGACGATGAAGCGCTTGGCGTTCACGCAGCTCTGCCCGGTGTTGAGGAATCGCGCCCGCACGGCCGTCCGTGCGGCGGCGACATCGGCGTCGGCCAGCACCACGTACGGGTCCGAGCCGCCGAGCCCAGCACCTGCTTCTTGAGCGCTGCTCCGGCCTGGCTCGCCACGAGCGCGCCGACGCGCGTGGAGCCGGTGAGGGTGACGGCGGCGATGCGGTCGTCGGCGATGAGCCGTTCGACCTCGCCCACGTCCACGAGGAGCGAACGTATGAGTCCGCGTGGGGAACCCGCCTTGCGGAACACGTCCTCGATCGCGAGCGCGCAGCCGGGGACGTTGGTGGCGTGCTTGAGGATCGCGCCGTTGCCCGCGGCGAGCGCCGGCGCGGCGAAGCGGAAGAACTGCCAGAACGGGTAGTTCCACGGCATCACGGCGAGCACCACGCCGAGCGGTTCCGCGACGACGACGGCCTGCGTGAGCACCCGCCGTTCGGCCAGGTACTCCGCCGCGTGCTCGGCGTAGTGCACACAGTTCACCACGCACTTTTCGAGCTCGGCCACCGATTCCGCGAGCGGCTTGCCCATTTCCGCGGTGATCAGCGCGGCGTACTCGGCCTTGCCCTCGCGCAGCACGCGGGCGAGCTCGTGCAGCAGCGCCGCGCGTTCGGTCAGCGGTTTGTCCCGCCATCGCGCCTGCGCGGCCGCGGCCGCGTCCAGCGCGGCGTCGAGCTCTTCGGCGGTGTGGAGGTCGTAGGTGGACAGGGGTTTTCCGGTGGCCGGGTTGACCGATTCGATCATCGCGCACCCACCGGAAGTTCCGTGATCGACTCGGCGACTGCCGCGGCGAGGGCTTGCGTGCCGAGGGAACCGCCGACGTCGGCCGTGCGGGTTGCCGGATCGTCGAGCACGTGGTCCACGGCGTGCGTCAAGAGACCGGCGCCCGCGACGAGGTCGGCGTTCCCGTCGTGGCGGCCGCGCCAGTCGAGCAGCATCGCGGCCGACAGGATGAGCGACGCCGGATTGGCCACGCCCTGGCCGGCGATGTCGGGAGCCGAACCGTGCTGGGCCTGGCCGACGCAGATTTCGTGACCGGCGTTGATCGAGCCGCCGAGGCCGAGGCTGCCGAACAGCTCCGAGGCTTCGTCGGAGAGGATGTCGCCGAACATGTTGGTGGTCACCAGCACGTCGAAGCGCTCCGGGTCGCGGATCAGCAGCGCCGACGCGGCGTCGACGATCAGTTCCTCCAGTTCGACGTCGGGGAACGCCTTCGCCGCGGCTCGTACCTCGCGCAGGAACAGGCCGTCGGACAGCTTGAGCACGTTCGCCTTGTGCACGGCGGTCACCTTGCCCCGCCGGCCGCGGGCGAGCTCGAACGCCGCCCGCGCCACGCGGGCCGAACCGCGCGCGGTGACTTTCCGCACCGACAGTGCGAGATCGGGGTCGGGCATGAACTCGCCGGTGCCCGCGAACATGGTGCGGTCGGAGTAGAAGCCTTCGGTGTTCTCTCGCACGATCACGAGATCCATCGGCTTGCGCAGCACGTTGAGGCCTTCGCGCGAGCGGCACGGGCGCACGTTGGCGAACAGCTCGAACGTGGTGCGCAGCGCGGCGGACGGGTTGATCCCGCCCTGTTCCTGCGCCGGGTACTCGTAGTGCGACACCGGCCCCAGCAGCGTGCCGTCGACCTCGGGCACGCGCTTGAGCACCGCGTCGGGCAACGTCGTGCCGTCGATCGCGAGCGAGGCCAGGCCGATCTCGCGCACCTCGAATGCCAGGCCGAGGCGCAGCCTCCGGTCCGCGGCGGCGAGCACGTCGAGGGTCGCCGATGATCTCCGGCCCGATGCCGTCACCGGGCAAGACGAGGACTTTCACGGCCACTCCTTTCAGATTGGTATTTCTATTCAAAGATATACCACTCTCGTAGTAACTACTTCAGTCTTCACATTGACTGTAGGATCAGCTACCTTCGACCGCCAAGAGCCGACGCCCCCACCGATTGGGCTCACCACCCCTGTTCGAGGAGATGGCCGCCGATGTCCTTCCTGCTCACCCAAGCCGTGTCCGCGGCCGAAGCGACCCCGACCCCGGAGGTGTGGCGGGTCGTCACGAAGATGGCCTACTTCGCCGGCCTGATCGGGTCGATCGGCGGCTGCATGTTGTTGCTGATCGTGCTGCGGCCGGTGTGGAGACGGCCGACCGTGGCCGTCGCCGACCGCACGGTGCTGCAGCGGCGCGCCGGCCTGTACCTCGCGCTCGTCGGCGCCTGGTTCTTCGTGGCGCTGTACTTCCAGATCGCGGGCAAGGGCGCCCGCGTGAAGGGCAAGGAAATTCCTAACGACCAAGCGCTTTCCCCGGCCGCCATCGGTCGTTTCGTGTCGGTGCCTGCCAAGAAGGGTGAGTGGATCTCGAGCGGTACCGAGGCACTGATCCAGTACTCGCTGTGGGGCGTCTCCGCACTGCTGCTGATGCTGCTGTTCTCGGCGAAGTTCCGCGAGCGGATCGGCGCTGTGGCACTGGAGTCGCTGATCGTGAACTTCGTGGCGTACCAAGTGACCCTGCTCCCGACCAACTGGGCCAAGGAAACCGGCGACGATGTCGTCAACCCACTGCTCGACCACCTTCACGTCTTCTCGATCTCGACCTGGGTGGGCGGAATCGCGGGCCTGGTCATTCTCGCCGGCTCGCGCCGAAAGCTCAGCCGTGGCGCGGGCAACACGTTCGCCCAGATCTGGACGCGCTACTCGACCGTGGCGCTCGTCGCGGTCGGCTGCATCCTCATCACCGGCATATACCTCGCCTGGACGCTCATCGGCAGCCCCAGCGAGCTGTTCACCACGAAGTTCGGCAACTTCCTCGTCATCAAGATGTGCCTGGTCGCCAGCATGATCCTGATCGGCGCCGCCAACGAGTTCGTGATGATGCCGCGCATCGCCCGCGCCCGCGCCGCGGGAGCGGAGGGTTCGGTGTTCCGCCTGGCGCTCAAGCGGTTCCCGGCGCTGGTCACCGTGGAAGTCGTGCTGGCCGTCGGCGTGCTGTTCGTGCTGTCCTTCCTCACCGGCTCCGGGCGTGTTCAGGCGGGCGACCCCGACCCGACGCTCAGCGGCGGCGTGATCGGCATCGGCGTGGTGCTCGCGGTGCTGATCGCGATCTCCTTCGTGACGACCGCGAAGGTCTCCGATCGCCTGTCGCGCTCGGCCGTGCGGGCCGACGAGGTACGGGAACCTGTCGCGGCGGAGAGCTGACGAACCGTGGTGCGGCCCGCGATCGATGATCGGTCGCGGACCCGCCCGAGCGACTTCTCAGGCGCGCTCCGGCCCGGGGGTACAGCGGGAGCACAGGCCCGAGTGAATCGTGTCGTCTCCGGCGCCGGTGGCTTCGAGCCGGCCGCAGTTCGTGCACAGCAGGTGACCGTGGTCGTTTCCGGTCACCTCGTAACGCTGCGCTACCCCGACGGTGTCGAACCGGCGGACGAGCCCGGCCGTGACCCCGGTGGCGAGCACGTCGTGGATCACGCGGGTCGACGCGAACCGGAGCCGGCGCCGAACATGGGGGAGCAGCTCGGCGACGGTGGTGTGTGGCTGTTCGGCGAGGGTTTCGAGCACCACCTGGCGGGCGGTCGTCACGCGCAGGCCGGCCCGGCGCAGCCGCGCACCGGCGTCGATCGACGCGCGTTCGGGCTGAGCGAGGCTGGAAGTCGTCGTCACCTGACCCTTTGTAGTCCTTAAAGTTGATTCAGTCAATTGTCAGCACGAGTCAACTCTGCGGGAACGGGCAAGTGTGAGCTTCTGCACGTCAAAATTGATGGAGTCAATTCTCGGGTACAGTCGCGACATGGATGCGTTCGGGGTGCGGTTGCGCCGGCAGGGTCTGCGCAACACACCGCAGCGGCGGGCGGTACTCGCCGCGGTCGAGCAGTTCCCGCACTCGACCGCCGCGGAGATCGCCGCTGTCGTGGAGACCGACAGCGCGGGTGGCGGCCTCTCGCGCCAGGGCCTCTACAACGCGCTCGACGACCTCGTCGCCGCCGACCTCCTGCGCCTCCTCGAACCGGCAGGCTCACCCGCGCGCTTCGAACCCCAGACCCACGACAATCACCACCACCTCGTGTGCCGCAAGTGCGGCGCCATCCAGGACGTCGCCTGTGCGGTCGGTGCCGCGCCGTGCCTTGAACCCTCGATCTCGGCGGGGTTCACGGTCGACACCGCGGAAGTCACCTGGTGGGGCCTCTGCGACGGCTGCGCCGCGTAGTTCTCCTCCGGTGTGCCCCGAGAATGCACCACTGCCGGTCTCGCCGCCCATGACCCTCGGGATTTCGGCCCCGACGTGATGGGCCGGGTAGGCCCGTCACCAGCGCTGGGCCGCGGCGGCGTGGCCCATCTCAAGCCACCTCGTTGACCTAGACTGCCTCCTCGCCGGGGACGGCCGGGGCCCGACCGGCGACGACGCGGAGGAGGCGGCAAGTGGTCAGCCGGGCGGAGAAGAACGCACGAAACCCGGACCTGGGGATCCTCGCCGGGCGGCTGCTGTTCGCCGTGCAACAGGAACTCTTCACCGGCCTCGCCGCCCAGGGTTTCGACGACCTGCACCCCCGCCACGGCGCCGTGCTGGCCTACCTCGACACCGACGGTGTCCGCGCCACCGAGCTCTCGCGCCTCAGCGGGCAGCACAAACAGGTCATCGGCACCATGATCGACGAGCTGGAGGCGCTTGGCTACGTCCGCCGCCGACCGGACCCAGCCGACCGCCGCGCCAAACTCGTCTGCCCCACCGATCGCGGCCTCGCCGAAATGCGCGCCGCCGACCGCATCATGCAGGCCATTCAGGACCGCCACGCCCGCCGCGTCGGCCGCGAAGTGTACGGCGAATTCACCAAGGTGCTGATGGACGTGGTGGAACACCAACGCCAAGGCGTTTTCGGCTGACGCAGTCGGTTCGAGGCAGTCGGTTCGAGGCTGCCGGTTCGAGGCCGCCGGTTGGAGGCCGCCGGTTGGAGGCAGTCGGTTCGAGGCTGCGATGCCCGGGAACGGGCCTACTCGCGGCGCGTCCGGTCAGGGGTTGCGCAGCGCGTCCTCCAGCGCGGCGAGGCCGACGGGCCCGATCGCCAGGGCGTCGTGGTGCCAGCGGCGTAACGAGAAGTCCGGGCGCGAAGCCGCCTCGGCACGCGACCGCAGCCACGTGCGTTCGCCGAGCTTGTACGCGATCGCCTGGCCCGGCCAGCCGAGGTAGCGCACCACCTCGGCGTGTACCCGGTGCTTCGCGGCGAGACCGCGTTCGTGCAGGAAGCGACACGCGGTGTCGAAGTCCCAGCGGGAGCCGTCGGGCAGCGGGAGATCGAGGTGCGAGCCGATGTCGATCACCACACGCGCGGCGCGCATCGCGGAGCCGGCAAGCATGCCGAGGCGGGTGCCGCGCTCGGTGTACCAACCGAGTTCGTCGGCGAGTCGTTCGGCATAGAGCGCCCAGCCCTCGGCGTGCCCGCTGACCGAGTGCACGCGCGCGAAGCGGCTCACCGCGCCGGCGGCGAGCTTCGCGGTACCGATCTGCAGGTGGTGCCCCGGCACGCCCTCGTGGAACACCGTGGTCAGTTCCGACCAGACGGCGAAACGCGTACGCCCGCCCAGCGGCCACCACGTACGGCCGGGTCGCGAGCCGTCTTCGCTGGGCCCGGTGTAGTACGGCGCCCCGGAGCCCGAATCGCGCGCGACGGTGACGTCGATGGCGCGCAACGGTTGCGGAATGTCGAAGTGTGCGGCGGCCGCGTCGAGAGCTCGGTCGTGTGCGGCGCGCAGCCAGTCAACATACGCGCCTTCACCGTCCACAAAGAATTCTTCATCGAGAATCCCCAAGGCCGCCAATGCGGAAACACCTGGCCGGATCGAGGCCGCCTCCGCAGCCAGCTCTTGCTCGATACGTTCGAGCTCGGCCCAGCCCCATTCGTACGCCTCGCGCACGTCGAGGTCCGCGCCGAGGCTCAGCCGCGCGCCCGCGGCGTAGCGTTCTTCGCCGACGCCATCGGTTTCCGTGGCGCGCGGCGCGTATTCCTCGCGCAGGAACCGGGCGAGCTCAGCGTATCCGCGGTCGGCCGCTTCCTCGGCGGCGCGAAGGTCCGCAGAGAGCGCACTGTCGGCCTCCGCCACCAGTTTCGCGTGTCCGCCGACGAATCGTTCGGCCTGTGTGGCCGTCTCCAGCGCCTGGCGGCGCGCGGCGGGCAGGCCGCGATCGAGGCCGGTGCGCAGCGACGTCTGCCACGCCGCGAGCATCGGTTCGATACCGGCCAGCCGCGCGGCGATCACTCGCCAGTCTTCGGATCCGTTGCGCGGCAACATGTTCACGGTGTCGTGCAGCGAAGTCAGCACTCCGAACTGCGCCTTGACGGTCCGCAGTGGCTCACCGAGGTCGTGCCACCTGAGTTGCGCTTCGAGCCGTTCCTTCAGGTGGGCGGCGGCGATCCGATCCGGCTCGGATTCCGGGGTGAGTGTGGCCAAGGTCGCGAGGGTGCGCCGGGCGAGATCGGCCCGCGCCTCGAATCCGTCGGGGGAGAAGTCGGTGAGCGCGGCCGGATCGGGGGTGGTAATCCCGCGCATCGTCGCCGTAACGGGGTCCAGGGCGGCTTCGGCGGAAACGTGGTCGTCGGAGAGCTGGAAGATCGGCGTCACCAACCCAAGCTATACCCGGCGGGGCGAGGTTCGCGTGGACTTTCCGGCGGTCCCGGACCGCTGGCGGGAATACCGGGGTCCGCTAGGATCTCGCCATGCACACGGTGGTGATCCTCGCGCTGGAAAACGTCGTGCCGTTCGACCTGGCCACGCCCATCGAGGTGTTCACCCGCACGCTCCTGCCCGACGACCGCGCCGCCTACCGCGTGCTCGTGTGCGCGCCGGCGCCGGTCGTGGACGCGGGGCCGGTTGCGATCCAGGTCCGCCACGGCCTCGAAGCGCTCGCCGAAGCGGACACGATCATCGTGCCCGGCCGCGCCGAGTTCGACGAGGTGCCCGCCGAGGTGATCGGCGCCCTGCGGGTCGCGGCGTCGAACGGCACGCGGCTTGCCTCGATCTGCTCGGGCGCCTTCGTGCTCGCGGCCGCGGGTCTGCTCGACGGGCAACGGGCCACGACCCATTGGGCCGCCGCGGCAGAGCTGGCGGCACGGTACCCGGCGATCGACGTGGACCCGGACGTGCTTTACGTCGACAACGGCGCCATCTTGACCTCGGCCGGCGCCGCCGCCGGTCTGGACCTGTGTCTGCACCTGATCCGCCGCGACCACGGCTCCGCGGTCGCCGCCGACGCCGCGCGCCTGTCCGTCATGCCGCTCGAGCGCGAGGGAGGGCAGTTCATCGTCCACGACCTGCCGCCCGCGCCGCGCGGGTCCGCGCTCGAGCCGCTGCTCGTGTGGCTCGAAGAGCACTGCGCCGAAGACCTCACGCTCGACGCCATCGCCGCCAAGGCCGGACTGAGCAGCCGCACGCTCAACCGCCGCTTCCGCGAACACACCGGTACCAGCCCGCTGCAGTGGCTGCTGCGCGCCCGCATCCGCCGCGCGCAGCACCTGCTCGAGGCCACCGACCACGGCGTCGACCGCATCGCGGGCCAGGTCGGGTTCGGCTCGCCGACGTCGTTTCGCGATCGGTTCAAACGCGTGGTCGGAACGAGCCCGCAGGCCTACCGCACGAGGTTCGCGGCGCGGTGACCCGGCCGGACGGAGAAGTCGGGCGCCGGACCGGCGAACGAGTCACTTCACCGGTTCTGAGCCCGTTTCGGACCCCCGCCGTTCCGCTTCTCAACGGTGTGGTCCGGCCCGTTCGCGGGCGGCTTCTCGGGCCAGTCGAAGCCTGCGTCGGTGATGACCGTTTCGAAAATCGGCGTGTCCGGGTGGCTCATGGTTCCCCTGCTGTTCCCCTCGGTAATCCAGGCGACCGCGACTCTCACTCCCCGTGATCGGTCAATACCCAACGTAACAGGTGTGGAAGTGGCGTGCACCCGCTGCACCTCGATCCGGGGACCGACGTTCGGATTGGTCGGCCGTCAAAGTCCATTGTAGACAATCGGCGGCGGGCACATCGGTCGGCTCCGGGCGTGCCCATGTCCCGATATTCTGGGGGAACGTGCGGCGAGGAGCGCTGGATGACTGTGGAGAACATGACGCGGACCTACCGGATGGGGCGGCGGGCCGAGTCGACGGCGGACACGCGCCGTCGGCTCACGGGGGCGATCGTCGAGCTGCACGAATCGATCGGGCCGGGCGCGCACGACGATCGCGGGGATCGCCGGCGTGCAGCGGCACACGGTCTATCGCTACTTTCCGACCGAAGCCGATGAGATCGCCGCGTTGCCGCCTGTCCGACCACTGCGCCGGGTGGGCCTATGGGCGGGCCGATCCGCTGTTCGGGCCACGGCTGAAGGCAAGGCAGGCGTGGCGCGGGTCCCGGGGACGGGCTCCGCGCGGCGTCCGCAGTCCTTTGTGGTCAGTTCTGGAACAGTCACCGCTCAACGCGTGGCTGCCCGGGATCATGCGCGCGGCCGGGTACCAGCTCGGGCAGGCGCTCGCGCTGCTGCTCACGCTCAATGCGGGTGCCGTCGTGGGCATGCTGATCGCCGGGCGGGTCGCCGACCTGGTCGGCATCCGCACCGTGACGATCGTGTGGTTCGTGGCCGCGGCGGTGTTCCTGGCACTGCTGAGCGTGAAACTGTCGGGCGTCGGGGTCTTCGTGAGCGTGGCGCTGGCCGGCACGTTCGTGGTCAGCACGCAGGTGCTCGTGTACGCCTACATCAGCCGCCGCTACCCGGCGGCCGCAGGGGTCACAGCGCTCGGCACGTCGAGCGGCATGGGCCGGTTGGCGCGATCACCGGACCCTTGATGGGCGGCGCCTTGTTGGGCGCCGGATTGGCTTACCCGTGGGGCTTTTACGCCTTCGCGCTGGTGTCGGTGCTGGGTGCGATCTCCGTGGCGCTGGTCGGGCGCGCGAGGATGGCCGCCGAAGATTGAGCACAACGCTCGCTGAGCAAGGCCGTATCGCTCCCCGTCCGGCTGCGGGCGGGGAGCGAAACGTCTGGGCGGGTCCCGCTTTCGCCGGACCGGGGATCCTCTTCGGCCGCGGTGTCGAAGACCGACAGTGCCCGGCGTTGTTCGAGCAGCTGCATCACGGCGTCGAGTTCCGCTTCGAGTTCTCCCAGTCGCGCCTGGTCGTCGGGGAAAGCCCGCCGTGGTGCATAGCGCTTGTGCGCAGATCGTGTTCCTCGTCGAGCAGCGCGGCGAGGCGGTCGGTGATCGCGTGAGACGTCGTGCCCATGTACTGCGGTGCTCCTCAGCGGCGTCGGGTACCCGGGATCGACAACGAAGTCGGACACGGCCGATCAGGTTCGGCTTCTCGCGACGTGGTGTCGAGGGCTCCGTGAACGTCCGTCGCGGCCATGGGTGCGATTATGCTCCGACTTACGTTACAGTCAATGTCCTAAACCGTACGCGGGTGCCGTCACCGCCGGGTTCGCCGCCGCGTGGCGGGTTTCGCCGCGATCGTCGGCCACAGTACGGAGACGATCGCCTCGGGCAGCCCGGCCCGGTCCTCCCCGCGGTAGTACGCGCCGAAATAGCTGCCGAAGCACATCGTCGCGATGGTGTGGGTGTCGATCCCGTCCTGCACCGCGCCGCGGTCCTGCAGCTGCCGAAGCACGCTCTCGATGAGCTCGACGCGTGGTTCGACCGCGTGTTTGCGCAGGATCTCCAGCAGTTCCGGAGTGCGGATCGCCTCGCCGGCGAAGTTGCCCATGAGGATCATCGCGTCGGGGTTGAAGTACGTGGGTTCGAGCCGTCGTACGGCTTCCACGAATGCGTCGCGCGGCGCCAGCCCGGACAGGCCGAGCCCGTACATGTCGGCCTGCTTGCGGAAGCCGTAGTCGAGCGCGTCGACCACGAGCTCGAACTTCGTGCTCCAGCGCCGGTACAGCGTGGGCCGGCTGACCTTCGCGTCGGCGGCGATGTCGCCGATGGTCATGCGGGAGTAGCCGTCGAGCACGAGCCGCCGGCGCGTCGCGAGGATGATCGCCTCGTCGAGTGCCGCGTCGCGCGGGCGGCCGCCGGGACGGGGCCTGTCGTCGGATCGCTCGTCCGGCACCGCTTCACGTACTCGCGCCATGGTTCCACCTTGCCCCGGGTTCGATCGGGGGAGCATAACCGATCCGTTACAGGTCATCACTGTATCGGTATCATTACATGTCCTTGCTGTAATGAAAGCCATTGAAAGGGACGCGTGTGGACCTCGAGGAGTACCTCGCCCGGATCGGTGCCGCGCGCCCGGGCCGACCTGACCTGGCGGCGCTGCGCGAGCTGCAGTGGCGGCATCTCACGAGCGTCCCGTTCGAGAATCTCGGGCGGTTTCTCGGGGAGCGGCCCGATCTCGACGAGCCGGCGCTGCTGGACAAGATCGTGCGCCGGCGACGCGGCGGGCTCTGCTACGAGCTCAACGGTGCCTTCGCGTTGCTGTTGACGAAAATCGGCTTCCGGGTGCGGCTGCTGGCCGGGCGGGTGCTGCGCCGCACCGGTACTTGGGGTCCGCCGCTCGACCACCTCGCATTGCGGGTGGACCTCGACGAACCGTGGTTGGTCGACGTGGGCTTCGGTCGGTTCTGCGCGCTACCGCTGCGGTTCGGCGCGGCCGGGCCGCAGCGCGACCCGGCCGGCGTGTTCACGGTGCGGCCCACTGCCCATGGCGATGTCGAGCTGACGCACGACGGCACCGTGATCTACCGGCTCGAGACGCGGCCCCGCGAGCTCGGCGACTTCGCGGCGATGGCTTGGTACCACGCGAATTCGCCGGATTCGCCGTTCGCCGCGGGTCCGACGTGCTCGCTCGCGACGCCGGGCGGCCGCGTGACGATCGCCGGCGACCGACTCATCGAGACGACCGGTGGCGAGCGCGTCGAGACCGTGCTGGCCGGCGACGCGCTCGCCGCGACCTACCGCGAGCGGTTCGGAATTTCGCTCGACCAGATTTCGTTACAACAGTTGATTGTAACTGAATAACACCGTAGCGTCGGGGAATCCCCACGATCGGAGTCGACGATGAGCACACCCCAGGAGCTGATCGACCGCAGCATCCCGTTTCTCGAAGAGGTCAAGAACCGCACGGCGGGCGGAGAGCTCGAAGCGTGGCTCAACGACGAATACGGCCCCGGCAGCGGGCTCTACGAAGACCTCGCCCGCATGATCACCGAGGGGGTGGAGCAGGGCTGGGCCGCCAACATCGAGGTCGAGGGCAAGAAGTACCGCCGCAGCCGCATCGCCGACCCGGCCGACGTGCTGCACTACTTCAGCATCACCGCCGTGTACCTGGACAGCGTCGAGCCGTTCCGCGGTCAGTACCACCAGCACCCCTACGGCGAGCTGAACCTCGTGGTGCCGCTCGACGCCGAGGCGAAACTGATGGGCCCCAATGGTTGGCAGGGCAAGGGGTGGACGGCTCCCGGCCCGGGTAGCCACCACTATCCGGAGGTCAAGGGCGGTGCGCTGATCGCGCTGTTCTACCTGCCCGCGGGCCGGATTTCCTACGACATCCAGCCGCCGTCCGCCGCCTGAGCGAGGAGCCGGCGTGATGTCCGCGGCGTCGACGATCGAGGACGCGCTGCTGACGCGGCGGAGCTGCCGGGCGTTCCTGCCGACGCCGGTACCTCGCGAGAAAATCGAGCGACTGCTGGCGCTCGCCGCCCGCTCGGCCAGCAATTCCAACAGCCAGCCTTGGCAGGTCCACGTGCTGACCGGCGCCACCAAGCGCGCGCTGACCGCCGACCTGCTGCGCGCCCACGACGAGGGCCGCCGCGCCACCGGCGAGTTCACCTACCAGCCGGCCGCGGACGCGTGGCCCGAACCGTTTCGCTCCCGCCGTCGGCGCTTCGGTGAAAGCCTGTACGCCGAAGCGCTCGGCCTGGCCCGCGACGACACCGCCGGCCGTCGCGGGCACCACCGGCGCAACTACGACTTCTTCGGCGCCCCGGTGGGCCTTGTGCTCACCGTCAGCCGTGAGCCCCTGCACGGCGCGCTCGTCGACGCCGGCCTCTTCCTGCAGGCACTCATGCTCGCCGCCCGCGGCGCCGGTCTGCACACCTGCGCGCAAGCGGCCTTCATCGACTACCACCCGGTGCTGCGCCGCCACCTCGCCATTCCCGCCGATCACGTCGTCGTCTGCGGCATCGCACTGGGTCACGCCGACGACTCCCACCGCCCCAGCACCCACCGCACCCCGCGCGAAGCCGTCGGCACCTTCACGCGGTTCTACGACTCCCTGCCGGCCGGCGAAACCGAGCCCGCATGAGTGCTGACCTCCGCGCCCACTGGGGGTGCACTCCTCGTGAGTGCCGGCGCCGGTTCTAACCGGCCGCAGCACTCACGAGTCCTTCCGCACCGCATCTGTTGCGCCACCGCTATAGCGCATTCGAAGCCGACCTGTGTGCACTTTCGCGAATTCGTGCGCATTCGGAAAGTTCGCTGAGCAGATGCGCCGATCGCGGCTGACGTTCGGTCTCGGTAAAACCGGGCATGGTTGTCACACCAACGGGTGATTCCCTGGAGCTTCACTCCGTGGTCCGGCGTGGCGGGACGCGAGGGTCACCGGGGAGCCCGTAGTCGCGGCAGCCGGGGCTGACCGGGCCGCGAGGCTCTGGCCACGGTGAACACGCGAAAAACGCTCCACTTCCCTAGTCCCCCTAATGGGGGGCCGGTCGAACTCCCTAATAGCGGGATCCCGAACCCCCGGGGAGGCCCCCGATGGCCGCCCGAACGCGGAGCCCTATCTTCATTCCGAGCCAACGGCTTCGCTCCGAGATGCCGAATCATCTGTACACAGGAGACAACAGACTATGGACGCGGTGCAGAACCTGCACGAATTCGCCATGACCTTGCTGAGCGACCCGCAGGCCGCGGCCGCCTACGCTGCCGACCCGCAGGGCGTGCTCGACTCGGCCGGCCTGGCCGACGTCTCGCCCACCGACGTGCAGGACATCATGCCGCTGCTCGCCGACACGGCCCCGCTGAACGCCGGCCAGGCCGCCTTCGGCTCTGTGCTGGACCACGCTGCGGGCGAGCGCGCCGACCTGCCGACCGATGGCCTCACGGGCATCGCGAGCGACCTGCCGAACCTGAGCGGCGTCTTCGAGGCGGTCAGCAACGTCGCCGACGAGACCGGTCTCAACACCGCCGCCCACGGCACCCTCGGCGCGGTTTCCAACGTCGTCGACGGTGTCGCCGACGCGGTCAACGGCGTTCCGCTCGCGGGCCCGGTCGTGGCCGCCGGCGCGATCGACCTCGAGCACACCGTCGCCGCGGTGGGCGACCACCTGTGGGACGGCAAGCTCGTCGGTGCGGCCGTCGACGCCACCACCAACCACCTTGGCGACGCCCTCATGCCGCAGGCCGCCGTCGCTGCGGTCGGCGAGCTCCCCGTCGTCGGTGGCCCGGTCTCCGGCCTGGTCGAGGACGTTCGCGAGACCGGCGCCGGCCTGCTGTCCGACGTGAACCAGGCCGTCGGCTCGACCCCCGTCGGCGTCAACGCCGACGAGCGTGGCGACTTCGGCGCGACCGGCGACCTGTCCGGCACGCTGGACCACGCCGTGCACGCCGTCCCGGCGACCGCGGCGCTGCCCGCGCTCCCGGCGGTTCCGGGCGTTCCCGCGACCCCGGCGCTGCCCGCCCTCCCGGCGACCCCCGCGCTGCCCGCGGTCCCCGCGGTTCCGGCCGCCCCGGCCGAGGTGTCCCACGCCGTCGGCTCGGTCACCCACGGCCTCACCGCGCACCTCCCGCAGGTCCCGGTCGCCGACGGCGCCGTGCACCACGTGCTCGACACGGTCGGCCACGCCGACACCGCAGGCATCTCGCACAACCCGGTCGCCGACGTCACCGACGCGGCTCACTCGGGCTCGCTGGCCTCCGGTGTCGAGTCCCACGTGCAGGACCTCACCCACGGCCTGGACCTCCACGCCGCGGGCGACACCCTCGGCGCGCACGACCTGCCGCTGCACTGAACCACCGCTTGACGAACAGGCCCGGACCCTCACGGTCCGGGCCTGTTTTTTTGTGTCCATGGCGTGGTCACCGCGAGGTGAGCGAGCCGTGCCACCTGAGCACTGGCGCGCCGCGGCGCGACCCGATGGCCGGTGACCGTGAGGGTGGCTCGGTGGCTGGCGAAATCGCGCGTGCGGGGATGCAGCAAGTGCGGGCGTCAGGAGGGTGTGTGGGTCCGGCGGTAGTGGCGGGCGACGCGGGCGCGGTTACCGCAGATGTTGGGCGTGCACCATTGGCGGCGTTTGGTTTCGGCCACGAACAGCATGGAACACGACGCGTTGGCGCAGCGGCGGAGCTTCGCGAGTTGCGCCGGATTCGACAGGAGCGCGATGGTTTCGCCGGCGAGGGCGGCGAGGGCGGGGTAACCGCCGTGGTCGGAATGCCACCGGGTGGTTGCGGCGAAGCCGTCGGCGGTGATGGTGAGTCGAGGGCTGCGCGGGACGGACGCAGCGAACGCGTTGAGGTCCTCCACCGAAACCGGCTGCGGTTGCCGTTGTTCGAGCTGCGCCATCAGCAGGTCGCGGATGGCGGTGCGCAGGCGGCGGGTCGCGGCGGGCGGCGGAACGTCCGAGGGGGGCAGCCGCGGCAGCTGGAGGCGCCACCACTTGTCGTACTGGTCCGCTTCGTCGAAGAGGTCGACAGCGGGATCGACAGCCGTCATCACCGTGTCGGCCAGGTCCACTGCCGCGAGTGGTTCGCCGCCCATCGGGAACCCCGCCGCCTGAACGTCTTCGAGGGTCGGTCCGGCGAGCATGCCGCCCACGATATCCGTCACACCCGCGCGGGGTGGTCAGGCGCCCATTAGTAACCCATACTGAGGTTACTAAAAGCAGGAGGTGCCATGAGCCCGTGGTCGAGGGTCGGCGCGGCGGTGTTCGCGGTCGGCTGGGGTGCCAACCAGTTCTCGCCGTTGCTGCTCGTCTACCGCGACCAGGAACACCTCTCGCCGACGGTCGTCACGGCGATCTTCGGCGCGTACGTCGTCGGGCTCATCCCGGCGCTGTTGCTCGGCGCGCGCTTCTCCGACTGCTTCGGACGGCGGCGGGTCATGCGTCCGGTGCTGGTGCTTTCGGCGATCGCGTCGGTGATCCTGTTGTTCGGCGCCGGCTCGATCTGGCTGCTGGCGCTCGGCCGGCTCGCCGCGGGCGCGGCTTCGGGGGCGGCGTTCGGGCCGGGCAGCGCCTGGATCAAAGAGCTCTCGACGGACGCCGGCCCCGGCGCGGGTGCCCGGCGCGCGGCGATCTCACTGTCGGCCGGGTTCGGCAGTGGCCCGCTCGTCGCGGGCGCGATCGCGCAGTGGCTGCCGGCGCCGTCCGTGACGCCGTACGTCGTGCACATCGCCGTGACGGCCGTGGTCGCCGTGCTCGCGTGGCGCGTGCCCGAAACCGTCACCGGCACCGCGGCGCCCGGGGTGCGGCAGCGGGCGCTGAAACACGCCGTGCTCAGCCCAGAATTCCTGCGCCGGATCCTGCCGAGCGCGCCGCTGGTGTTCGGCGTCGCGACCACGAGTTTCGCGGTACTGCCCGCGCTGCTGCCGGTGCCCGTCGCGCCGGTCGCGAGCAGCGGCGCCATCGCCGGGCTCACGCTCGGCAGTGGACTGCTCGTGCAACCCGTCGCCCGCGCGCTCGAACGGCGGAGCAGCCCGCTCGTCCTCTCGGGTGGGCTGGGGCTGACCGTGCTGGGGTTCCTGCTCGCCGCCCTCTCCACGGCGCTGGGCCAGGCGCTGCTGACGCTGCCCGCGGCGGTCGTCCTCGGCGCGGCCTACGGGATGCTGCTGGTCGGCGGACTCAGCCGGGTCGAGGCGCTCGCCGAGCCGCCCGACCTCGCCGGCGTGACGGCGATCTTCTACTGCCTCGCCTACCTCGGTTTTGCCGCGCCATATGTATTCGCCGCGGTCGACGTCGTGGTGCCCGCACCGCTCGCGTTCGTCGTCGCCGCGGGACTGGCGGCCGTGCTCGTGGTCGTGACCGCGCCGAGGCGTGTAAGGGAGTTCTCGTGACCCCGCCCCGGTTCCGCGTGACCGCCCAGCTCCGGCAGCTCCGCTTCGACGCCGGCGCCCGCTCCCTCGACCTGGTCGCGACCGTCGGCCGTCGCCCCACCGCGCACATCGAGCGCCTCGACGGCGTGCCGCGGCTCACCGAGTGGGCTTCGGGCGTCGGCCTGCCCCTGCTTCCCGGTGAGGCGACCGAGACGTTGCTCGAGGACGTTTTTCACCTGCGGGAAGCCATTTTCGTCGTGGTGACCGCGGCCATGGCCGACGAGCGCGTGCCGACCGGAGCCGCCACCACGCTCACCGGCTGTGCGGCCACCGGGACCGCGCCGACGCTGCCACTGACCGCCGACGGCCGGCTGTCCCCGGGCCCGAGCCCGCGCACCGGGCGCGAACTGCTCGCCGAAATCGCCCGTGACGCCGTCGACCTCGTCGCGGACCCGGCGCGCCGGGCCCGGCTCCGCCTGTGCGATTCGCCGTTGTGCCGCATGCTCTT
>DASZNR010000022.1:0-11529 GCA_035551175.1 Amycolatopsis sp.
ACGGACCCGATCACCGGACCCGGTCGCCGGAGGGGAGGACGGGTCCCGTAAAGTTTCCGGCACTGCGCCCCCGTAGCCCAACTGGCAGAGGCAACGGATTCAAAACCCGTCCAGTGTGAGTTCGAATCTCACCGGGGGCACCGTCGAAAACCCACCGGATGCGGCCAAGCCGGTCTTGTTTCTCTTCGCCTCGGTTATCTTCTCCGCCATCGGATTCCCTCGGTAACACGCACCCCGCCCTGTGCGACTGCTCCAGAACAGTCCGAACGACTGGAGCACCACATGACCACTACCCGCCTCGTCGCCGGTGCCGGTGCATTGGTGTTCGCCCTCGCGGCCACCGCGACCATCACGTACTTCGCCACGCGACCCTCGGGCATGTCGCTCGGGATCCCGTCGTCGTTGACCGCGCCGCCAGCGAAGACGTCCGTGCTGACCGGCGTCCTCACCATCGAAAGCGACCTGTCCGGCGTGCGGACGGACGGCACCGGAACAACAGACAGCGCCTGCCAAGGAACCGGAGGATACTCCGACCTCACACCAGGCACAGCCGTCAAAGTGTCCGACGGCGCCGGCCACGTCATCGCAACCGGCTCGATCACCAGCGGCACCGCGCAAACCAGCTACCTCTACGACCACAACGTCGTCACCGGATGCCAACTCGGATTCACCGTCAACGACGTCCCCGACGGACTCCCCTCCTACGTACTCACCATCTCCCACCGCGGAGACCAATTCCTCCCAGCCGACCGGGCACACGCACCGATCACGCTCACCATCGGCGGCTGAACAGGCACCTCGACCAGATGCGTGGCAGGTGCCTGCAGCAGCCTGTCCCCGGCCAGGCGCGAGTTCCGTCGCGTGGATAACGACGGCCCCGCCAGCGGCCGCTCAACTCCTCCGCCCCGCACGCCGAGTTCGGAACAGGAATTCGGCGAGCCTTCGGACCCAGATCAATCGTCTCGTTCACCACCGGCCCGGGGCAGGGCGAGGTGCTTCGCCCGAGGCGGTTCGGCGTGCCATGCCATGATCAATCCTGGTGACGGGATCAGGCAATGCCTGCCCAGCACCGGCCAGAGCGCAGTCTTGACGCCGAATTTGATCGAGGTGGGGTTGTGGGCGGGCGGGCGGTGAGGTTCCGGAGCCGGGAAGTCCAATACTTCCCGGAAGGCCGGGGGATCTCGTCCGACGAGCCGATCGGCAACTTCACCGAATCGGACGACCGGCTGCTCGCCCATCATCCCCGCCTGCGCCGCATCCTGGTCAGGGTCGTGCCGCGCCAGCCGCTGGGGTGCTTTACCTTCATTGGAGCGACGGAAGCGACCTCACCGCACTCGACGAGCGCGTGTCGTAGGGCACCGCGCGCGACGCGGACTTCGCCGGCGCCGTCGTCGGAGAGGCCACCGGGATCAGTCACGAGGCGTGCGGGTCGCCGCTGCGAGTGGTAGATCTCAACCAGGTGATACCGCTGTTTTCCGACCCGGTCGAGCGATCGAGTGCGCACAAGTACCAACAGCTGTGCCCGGTCTGCGGAAAGCAGATCAACGCGAGCATTCTCGAATTCATCGAACCGGGAAGCTAATTGCGGAAGCCAACGGGCATACGTACTCGAGGTCGGGTTCAAACGGGCGCCGTATGCCGTCAGCGCGCGATCCGCGAAAACTCCGGCGGCGATCGGATCCGCGCTGCGCGAAACAATCCCGTCGCCTGAAGCGATCTCCAGAGGCCGCGTGGCGGAGCGGGGGTGGTGTGCGGGCCGGGAAGGAGGCCGACGTTCGGACGGGCAGCATGCTGCGGCGGAACAGGCCGCGACGAGAATCGCACGGAGCATGGCGTGCGTGTGCGCGATGGTCTGGACTCGCAGGGTCGAAGCCGTCTCGTGCGCTGTGATCGTGGCTGTCGGCGCATTGTCGGCCCGGTGGCTGAACGACAAGGACGCGTGGGGTGCTCTCGGGCAGTGGGCTGGGGCGTTCGGAGCGGTCCTGGCAGTCACCGTAGCGCTCCGGATCTCGCGACGCGAAGCCGAAGACCAGTCCGAGCTGTGACGGGCGGACAAGACCGCGCATGAACTTCAGCGGACGCGCCTCGTGATGGCAGTTCTCGAATACCCCTCCTCTGGAGATCACTACCATTTCGAAAGGCGCGGTCGCGAGCCTCCGGACGCGGTCCGCGTCAGAACGGCGGAACAGTCGCGTGGAGCATCCCGGATTACGACGAGTCGGGCTACGAAGGCGCGCCGAATGTACTGGGGTCGGGGGCGCATGACCTGATCCCCGTTGATTTGCGCTATACGGACGCGGGCGGGCGGCGATGGCGTCGCGTCGGAGAAGGCAAGCCCGAACGGGTCGGGGCAGACGACGACTTCGAACCCGGAGGCCCCGGCTGGTATCGCGCTGACCGGCAAACGGCCCAGAATGTCGGGCCCTGCTCGTAACCTCATGGGCAAGACGGGCCCGGTAATCATGGCCTGGCCGGACATGCCCGATATCGGGCAGCCGACACAGCGCGGCGGTCGTCGTATTCGGGCTCGGAAGTCTCGGGAATCCGGCCGCACGGACCGATCCGGTGCCCGCGCTCGACGCCGTCGAGGGGTCGGCTCTCGCCAACGGCCGGTCCGGAAGGACGCCGGTGCCCAAGGCGTCGGTCACGCCGACTTCCTGCAGCACGCTCCCCAGGTAAATGCCGACGAGGTTGCCCGTCGCGCCGAGCTGCATGACGAAGCCCAGCAGCAGCGCCGTGCCGCCCGGCAGGACCTCCCCGACCTGCCACGGCGCAGCGTAGGACTTGACGTTCTTCATCCGGCTGCGCATGTACGGGTCGAGCGACAGGTAGATGGTGCGGAGCAGAACCTGGCCCGGCCCGAGCGGCGGGAGATCCGCCTCGGCGAGCTCGAAATCGCCGTCGCGCGGCTCGCCGACCGGCCGAATCGCGAGACGGAACTGGTGGGACTTCAGCATGGTGTTCTCTCCGCCGTGTTGGTGAAGTTCTCCGCTCGGAAGCGAAGTATCGCGGCCACGGTCAGGCGAGCATTGCACTCGCGTGCCAGGTGATCCCGGAAAGACGCCAGGCTGGGACGGCTGGCCGCCCGGTTGCGATCGGCGGCACGGGCCGGAAAAATCGGCGGTTCCGCGAAAACGCCGCCGACGTGCCAGGGAGTGGCCCGTGCTGACCCTCGGAACCGGAATCTCGGTGCGTCCGGAAGCCGATCCGCTGGACGACATCCGGTGGGCCGACAGCGAACCCCGCGTCGCGGGCGCGTGGATGCTCGACCACCTCCAGGGCTGGGCGCCGCGCGGGGCCCAGGAGGCCGATCCGCACCTGCTGCTGGAGCCGTTCTCCGTGCTGGCGGCGGGCGCGGCCGCGACGAGCCGGGTGCCGCTCGGCGTCGCGGTCACCGATCCCGTGCGGCGCAGCCCGGTCTCGCTCGCCCACACCGCCGCCACCACGAGCTGGCTCGGCGGCCGGAAAATGGTGCTGGGACTCGGGGTCGGCGACCCGGGGCAGCTCCGCCCGTTCGGCCTGCATCCCGGCCGCGAACGGACCGGGCGGCTCGAGTACCTCCGGCCCGCCCTGCGCGACCTGGCCGCGTTGCGCGACGACGGGCGGTTGTCCGCCGAGGGCCCGGACCTGCCGCTGACCGCGCTCTCGCCGTTCGATCTGTACGTGGCGGCGCACGGCCCGCAGATGCTCCGGCTGACCGCCCGCTACGGCGACGGCTGGCTCCCGACCAGCTTGCCCGTGCAGCAGTACCGGTCGAGCCTCGCCGCCATCCGGGAGGAGGCCGCCGCGGCCGGCCGGGACCCGGACGCGGTCCGGCCCTGTCTGTTCCTCTGGGCCGCGCTGGGCAGCGACGCCGCGGAAAGCGCGGAGTTGTTGCACCGCCCCGAAGTTCGGGCCGTCGCGCTGTATCGCGGCCGGGCGGCGTTCGCCGCGCACGGTGCCGAGTACCCGCTGCCGCACGCCTATGTGCCGCACGAAGTCCCGGCCGGGCAGGTGCCGGAGATCCTTGCGAACATCCCCGACGCGCTGGTGCGCGAGGCGGTGTTGCACGGTTCTCCCCGGCAGGTGGCCGAGAAACTGGGCGAGTACGCCGAGGCCGGGTGCCAGCACGTGATCGTGCAGGACATCGGCAGGTTCGGCGATCCGGAGGGCACGCAACGCTCCCGGGCGGCGCTGCTGGCCGTCGCGGACGCGTTGGGAGGTCAGTGATCCGGGCCGCGCCGGAACGTCTCCCGCACCGCGAGCGCACAGCACGCCCCGGCCACGCTCAGCGCGAGCGGGACGAGCAGCGCCCACCGGTAGTCGGCGAGCACCGGATGGCTCAGCCCGGCCGTTGAACCGGGACGGGCGTCGAGGATCCAGCCGAAGACCGGCTGGATCACCCCGGAAGCCAGGAACGCGCCGACGTTGACGACCCCGAGCGCGGTCGCCGCGGCGCTGGGCGCGGTCGATTCCTTGACCGCCGCGAACGCGGGCACCACCTGCGCTCCGGCGAGTCCCACCAGCGCGTAGAGCACCACCGCCGACCAGCCCGGCGACCAGGGCAGGAACGCGAACCCGGCCCAGCCCGCAACCGCGCTGGCCGAGCAGACCAGGATCACCGGCCTGCGGCGGCCCAGCCGGTCCGAGAGCAGGCCGAGCAGGATGTTGCCGCAGCCGTACACGACCAAGCCGATGGTGGTGTACGCCGACGCGGCCGCGTTGCTCAGCCCGAAGCTGTCGGTCAGCACCGGCACTCCCCACAGGCCGGAGAAGGCGTAGAAGGTGCCGTTGGTGCCGATCACCGCGAAGAAGACGAGCCAGACCTGCCTGCTCGCCAGCGCGGACCGCAGCCGGTGCCGCCCGTTCGCCGGTTCGGCCTCGGCGGGCGCGGCGGGCCGGGGAAGCACGTCCGGGTATCCGGCGGCCTCGGGCGAATCGCGCACGACGACTAGGACCAGCACGGTCGTCGCGGCCGCGAGCAGGCCGACGACCAGGAAGATCGACCGCCAGGTGAACACCGTGAGCAGCACGGCGGACGGCCCCTCCGCGACGATGCTGCCCAGGTTCCCGACGAACATCGTGATGCCGGTGACCACCCCGTAGTGGCGCTCCGGAAACCAGGTCGCGTTGCTCTTCAGCAGGCCGACGAAGATGCCGGACGTGCCGAGGCCGACCAGCAGCGGTCCGACCGCCGCGAGGCCGAACCCCGGCGCCCAGGCCAGCAGCAGCGTCCCCGCCGAGGTGACCGCCCCGCCGACCGCGACCACCAGCCGCGTGCCGTACCGGTCGATCAGCAGCCCGACCGGGACCTGCATCACCGTGTACACCCAGAAATTGCCCGCCGCGAAGAGTCCGAGCTGCGCCGCCGAAACGCCGAACGCCGCGCTGATCGGCTCGGCGAACGTGGCCGGCGCGAACCGCTGGAAGAACCCGATGGTGAACAGGGCCAGCAGCAACGCCGTCGACCCGGCCCGCGCCCGCCGGAACCCGCGGCGGAGTTCCGCGGGCGCGGCCTCGCCGGTCCTCACCCGGGCACCCCCTGCGCGGCCGGGACCCGGTCGCCCGCCGTGCCGAGCACCCGGTCCAGGATCCAGTTGTCCAGGCGGTGCACCACGTGTTCCTCGGGCGTGTAGCAACCGGGCGTGCTGCCCGGAAGGCCGCGCTGCTGAAACTCGGTGATCCAGTCGTCCTCGCGCACGACCTGGTCCCAGCGGCGGATGTAGCGGGCCGAAACCTCGTCGTAGTCCGGGCGCTCGACGGTGGAGCGCGGGAAGCAGTAGCCGACGTCGACCCGGGTCAGGGTCGGCGTCTCCGGGTATTTCTGGATCCACCACATGCAGTCCGGCGCGGTGACCAGGAAAAACCCGGGAGCGAGCACGGAGAAATGGGTGCCGCGTTTCGCCGCGCCGCTGATTCCGGGCGTGGCCGGGAAACCCAGGTGCCGCTCGCCGGGGGCCAATGCCGGAGTGTGCTCGTTTTCGTGGAAAACCGTGATCCACTCGCCGCTGGTTGGCGGCGAAACGACCGGTTGCTCACCGATCGACCCGCGGTGGATGTGCTTGGTGTGGAGCGTTTCCATGTCCACCTCGACGTAAAGCTTCCAGTTCGAGGCGAGATGGTAACTGCGCCGGTGCACGCACGCCATTTCGGCGATCCGGTAAGGTCTGGCCACCCGTTCGGCGAAATCGCCGAAATACTCGTCCACGGGCGGGGCGTTCTCGTCGAAGGTGACGAAGAGCAGTCCTTCCAATTCGGCCCAGCGCAGGCCGGTGAGCGCGTGCCGCTCCGGGTCGAAGGCGGTCGACTGCTCCGCCCCCGGGGCCCGGAGCAGTCTTCCGTCGAGGCTGTACACCCAGCTGTGGTACTGGCACCGGATGCCGCCGCAGGTCCCCTGGGCTTCCTCCAGGAGAATCGAGCCGCGGTGCCGGCAACTGTTCCGGAACGCCCGGATTCCCTCGTCCGACCGGACCAGCAGCACCGGCTGGCCGAGCGTCTCGGCAGTGAGGAAACTGCCGCGCGAAGGCAGCATCGAAGCCAGCCCGACAAAATGCCAAGCGGGACGGAAAATAGCGTCTATTTCCCGGCGGTGCCATTCGGGCGAGGTGTAGCACCAGTGCGGCATGGTCTGCGCTTCCGGCAGCGCACTGCGCACTCGAGCGTAGTTCTGCGCATCGAAAATGTCCGGCAATTGCACCACAGTCGCTCCCCTTTGGTGGCGGGGCGGGATTCGACGGCCACGCCGATTCCGCCCAGAATCGCCAATGCCTTTCCCCAGCGCGCCCAACCCTAGGAGGGAGCGGAGCACCGGGGCAAGCACTCTGGTGGACATTCACTCACTGCGACCAGTGCATGGTGTTCGCCGTCGGCTCCGAGTCGGCCGTCGAACTCCCTCGCTCGCTACGTTTTGAGTAGAAAATTCGACAACAGGATGCGAAATCAGCTGCTATTTCTCGATTCTTCTGTCTCGGCCGGAACCGCTAACACCTGAAACCCGGCGAACTGCTCCCGCAGCGCCTTCTTCGCGAACTTGCCGACGCTCGTCTTCGGCACCTCGTCGACGAACTCCACCGCGTCGGGCAGCCACCACTTCGCGACCCGGCTTTCCAAGTGCGCGAGCACGTCCGCCGCGGTCAGCGTCTCCCCGGGGCGCACGACCACGCAGGCCAGCGGCCGCTCGACCCACTTCGGGTGCGGCACGGCGATCACCGCCGCCTCGGCGACCTTGGGATGCGACATGATCGCGTTCTCCAGCTCGACCGAACTGGTCCACTCGCCGCCCGACTTCACCAGGTCTTTCGTCCGGTCGACAAGCCGCACATACCCCAGCGGGTCGACTGTGGCGACGTCGCCGGTGCGTAACCAGCCGTCCTCGGTGAACGAGGAGCGGTCACCGACCCGGTAATACTCCGCCGCGACCCACGGGCCCGCACACAGCAACTGGAGGGCGCTTGACCGCTCCACACCGGCCTTCTTGAATGGAAACATGCCGGAGCACGTGAACACCGACCTCGGCGGCTATCTGCGCCGCATGCGGGAACGCATCCAGCCTGGTGAGATCGGGCTGGTCAGCCGGGGCACGCGACGAGTGCCGGGACTGCGCCGGGAAGAGGTCGCGGCGCTGGCCGGGGTCAGCTCAACGTATTACACGCGCCTCGAACAGGCACAGACGGCGCACGCGTCGCCCGAGGTCCTGTCGGCCATCGCGCGGGCGCTGGAGTTGAGTGCCGACGAGGAGGAGTACCTGCTCAAAATCGGCACCGCCGCACCGGCCAGGCCGGTCAAGCAGGCCATGACCGACGAGGTGAGCCCGCAGACCCGAATGCTGGTGGACGTGCTGGCCGACGCGGCCGTCGCGGTGCTGAATTTCCGGTGCGACGTACTCGCGTGGAATTCGCTGTTCCACAAACTGTTCGCCCCGCACCTTGGTTTCGCGGCACCGGAAGCGGCCGAGGACCGGCCGAACATCATCAAGCTCAACTTCCTCGACGAGAACGTGCGGGCACTGTACGCGGATTGGTCGCGGGAGGCGGAGTACAACGTTTCGTACCTGCGGTACATCGCGGGAAACCACCGGCACGACACCCGGCTGGCCGAGCTGATCGGCGAACTCACCATGGGCAGCGAAAAGTTCTCGAACCTCTGGGTCGGTCAGACCGTCGGCAACTGCACGGTGGGCACGAAGGCCTTCCGGCATCCCGTGGTCGGCGAACTCGACCTGATGTACCAGTCCGCCGAACTCGGCGACGGCAACATCCTCGAGTTCTACCACGCGGAACCGGGCTCCCCGCACGACGCGGCGTTGAAGCTGCTCGCGGTGGATCTGAAGCAGGTCTACTCGCGCTGAAGCCATCAGAGGCGCTGCCTGGACTCAACCGACTTCGACAGCCGCGACGGCCCAGGGGGAACTCCCGTGCGTCACCAGGAAGTACGTTCGCCACCTCGCGCTTGCCTCGCCAAGGCCGGGGCGTTCGGTTTCTCGCGGAAGACCTTGGGCGCTTGTGCCCGGGCGAGATAGGCACGGCGGCCTCACCGTCTGCGAAGGCGAACAGCACCGCCGCCCGGACGGGCAGGATCTTCAGGACGTCGACGAGGCTCAGCCCAGACAACTCGCTGATCTCTTCCGCGGGCCACGAGAGCACCCACGCGAGCACGACCTGCGCACGCGGACCACAGCGTTCCTGGCCACCATCCACAAGCTCGCCGAATTCACCGGCTGCCTCGACCTGATCACCAAGAAGCTGCAGGGCTGCAAGGAGCACGTTTCCCGCGGCACCGCGCATGATCTGTGGCACGAACCCGCTGCTGATTAGCCTGGCACTGCCAGTGGTAGTCACGGCAGGGTGCTGGCTAAATCCCGCCGGTGGCCCGAACCTGGCGGCATGACGACCGATACGGCTCCTGCTGCTCCCTGGCGGCCGGCCCGCATGACCGGCCGCCAGCTCACGGTTCTGGTGGTCCTGCTGGCTTCCCAGTTCATGATGGCCGCGGACTTCTCCGTGCTGAACGTCGCGCTGCCCCGTGTCGGCGCGGAACTGGGCTTCTTCGCCGGCGACCTGCAGTGGATCACCACGATGTTCGCGCTGACCGCGGCCGGCTGCACCCTGGTGTTCGGCCGGGTAGGCGACTACTTCGGCAGGCGGCGGATCTTCACCGCCGGGATGGCGTTGCTCGCCGTCGCGTCGATCGTCGGCGGGATAGCGGGTTCGCCCGCGCTGCTGCTCGTCACCCGGACGCTCCAGGGCCTCGCCACCGCCGCGATCACCCCGGCCGCGCTGGCGATGCTGACCACCGCCTTCACCGAACCTTCCTTGCGCACCAGGGCTTTGGGCCTCAACGGCGTGATGATGAGTTCTGGTTTCACGGCGGGCTCGATCCTCGGCGGTGTGCTGACCGACCTGCTTTCGTGGCGCTGGGCATTCTTCGTCAACATTCCCGTGGCGATCGCCGCGATCATCGTTGTTCCGATGGTGGTCCCGGAAAACAAGGCGGAGAACCGGCAGAAGCTCGACGTGCCCGGCGCGGTGCTCATCACCACCGGCCTGTTCGCCGGCATCTACGGCATCACCCGCGCCGCGGAGTCTGGTTTGGACACTGCGGCGATCCTCTCGCTGGCACTCGCCGCGGTGCTGCTGGTCGCTTTCTGGACGGTGGAGAGCCGCACGGCGGACGCCCTCGTCCCGGTTGCCATTCTGAAGCGGCTGGACATCGCCTTCGGCAACCTGGCAGCGTTGTTCATCTTCGGCGGCGAGACCGCGCTGATCTTCTTCACGGCCCTCCACGTCCAGAACGTCCTGGGCCATTCGCCGCTCGTCGCGGGCCTCGTGCTTCTCGGCATCGGAGTCGGCCAGATCCTGGGCGGCAGCATCGGCCCGAAGATCCTGGCCAAGGTCTCGCCGCGCACGATGCTCGGCATGGCGCTGCTCGGCCAAGGCGTGTTCATGCTGCCGGGAATCTGGATGGCCGCGACCAACGGCTGGCTCGCCGTCGTCGTCGCCGCGCAGTTCGTCAACGCGATCTTCTCGATGCTGGCGATGCTTTCCTTCATGGTCATCTCCACCTCCGCAGTCGACACCGACGCACAGGGCATGGCGACCGGGATGGCCACGCAGAGCCAGCAAGTCGGCATCGCCATCGGCATCCCGCTCATGAGCGCGGTGTTCACCGCGGTCGTCGACGGCGGGAGCGGACCGGCGATCGAACTGTCAGGCATCCACGTAGCGATCGCCGTCGACGCCTTCGCGCTGATCGCCGCCGGCGCTCTCCTGTGGCTGGCGCTGCGCAGGAAGCCGAGTGCCGCGGCACCAGCACCGGCCTGAATGAGCAGGTCGCAGCGTCGCCCCAAACGACAGCAGCTGGCAATTGACCAGATCCAGCCGCTTGCCAAAGGAGTGTCGATTCGGGTGGACAAAAGATGGAGATACGGCCGAGAAGCCGACACTCTCGATGCAGCCGGCCGTTGCCGTGCCTCGGAGATGCCTGGCGTTTGATCAGCCTTGAATGTCCCGAAAGCCGGGAATAACCTGCCAAGATGAGACTCTGGGGGCCGAAACGCAAGCGCGGACCGCGGCCCTGGGCCGACCTGGACGAGTGGGAATTGCGGGAAGCCGTCGACGGTCCGGATCCCCGTGACGCGGCCCATGCCATGACCGTCCTCGGCTACCACTGTGAAGGCAGGGGCGAGTTCGCTGATGCCGAACAGTGGTACCGGCGGGCGCTGGCCACCGAGGATCCGGTCCATGCTCCGATGGCGATGTTGCGGCTCGGCGGGATCCGTGAGCGGCAAGGTCGCCAGGACGAGGCCGCGCACTGGTTCCGGTTAGCTGCCGAGAGCGGCGAACCCGAGGTGGGGCCCGGCGCCGCGCTGCGGCTCGGTCTCGTTCTGGAGGGTCGCGGCGAAGACGAGGAAGCTGCGGAGTGGCTTCGCCGGGCCGTCGAGTCCGGCCAGCCGGGGACGGCCCCCGAAGCGTTGTTCTGGCTGGGATCGCTGGCCCACAAGAACCACGACCTTGACACGGCCGAGCGCTGGCTGCGACAGGCCGCGGACTCCGCGGCCCCGTCCGCGGTGAGCCGAGCGATGCACGAACTCGGCCTCATCGCCGACGAACGCGGCGATCACGGGGAAGCCACGCGCTGGCATCTCCAGGTGGTCGAGCACGGCGAGTTCGCGGCTCCGGACAGCATGCTCTGGCTGGCCGCGGACCGGCTGAAGCGCGGCGAACGCACCGAGGCGGTCGTATGGCTGCGCCGGGCCGCTGAAACCGACAATCCCCGAGTCGCCAAGGCTGCGCGCGCACTTCTGGAGAAGTTCTCAGACCTCCTCGGCGAATGAGACACGTCCGTCTCGATCATGCGGTGCGGCAGAGATCTCGCGCAGCGCGAACTCAGTATCCACTATGGACAGTGGTTACGCGTCCACGGAGATCGCGGCTCCGGGGCAGACGGTGGCGGCTTCGCGGACGGTCGCGTGCAGTTCTTCGCCGGGGTGTTCGTCGAGCAGGAGCACGATGCCGTCGTCCTCGCGCTGGTCGAACACTTCCGGCGCGAGCA
>DASZNR010000023.1:0-1605 GCA_035551175.1 Amycolatopsis sp.
CATGGCCAGCATCGCGCCGTGCGACCCGGCCGCGACGCTGTTGCCGGTGAGGCTGCGGGTGGCGCCGATGCCGACGGTGACGATGACGGAAGCGCCGTCGGTCAGCAGCGGCAACGCCTTGGCCAGCGTGAAGAACTGGCCCTTGGTGTTGACGGCGAACACCTCGTCGTACGCGGCTTCGTCGTAGTTCTCCAGCGTCATCGGAAGGCTGACGCCCGCGTTCAGGAACAGCGTGGTCAGGCTCCCGAACCGGGCACCGACTTCGGCGATGACCTGGTCCGTGTCGGCGAGCGAGCGCGCGTCGGCCCGCAGGACGAGAACGTCCTCAGGCAGCTCCTCCCGCGCCCGGGCAACGCTTTCCGGGCGTTGCCCGGTGACCGCGACGCGGTATCCGCGGCCGTGCAGGGCCTCGGCGGCGGCCTTACCGATCCCGCTGGTGCCGCCGGTGATCAGGGCTGTGGGTGTCGACATGGTGGTCACTCCGTCCCGGGTGGTCGTCTTGCCGGGCATCATGCCGCAGAGTGGACTATGTGGTCCAGGTCTGCGACGCTGGAGCCGTGACCATGACTCGCACCGGGAAGCGTGCGACCGAGGAACAGCGGGCCGCCGCCGAGTACCTGGGCTCGCTCGACGACTCGCTGGCCCGGTGGGTGCGGTCGGCGGGGCCGATCGACGCCTACGAGACGCACCCGCCCGTCGAGGTGCGCGGCCCGCTCGAGTGGTTCGCCTTCGCCATCATTTCGCGGCAGCTGAGCAGGGCGAGCGCCGTCGCGATCCATCACCGGCTCGTCGAGCGCCTCGGCGGTTCCGTCACCGGGGAGCGCGTCGTTTCGGCCGGTGCGCAGGCCCTGCGCGACGTCGGATTGTCGCACCAGAAAGCCGAAACGCTCCTGGTGCTCGCCCAGCACGACGGCCTGCTGGATCCGGGCGTGCTCGCGACGATGACCGACATCGAAGTCCGGGCCGAGGTCGAGGCCCTGCCGGGGCTCGGGCCGTCGTCGGCGCAACGGTTCCTGTTGCACTACCTGCACCGGCCGGACGTCTTCCTGGCCAACGACCTCACCGTGCGCGAAGCGATCACGGCGCTCGACCAGCTGGACCACGCGATCACGCCGAAGGTCGCGGAGCGGCGAAGTGAACCGTGGCGGCCGTACCGGTCGTACGCGACGTCGTACCTGTGGGGCTACGCGTGGGAGCACTACCCCGTCGTGAGTGGCGATTCGGGTTAGAACCCTAATCGCCACTCACAACCACCAGCCGCCCACAGCGGGACTGTATAGTCCAATCTGAGGCCGCGGTCCGACCCCGGCGAGAAGGGCGTTGCCTGATGCGAGACGTGGTACCGAGAACCGGTGTCGCCCGGCTTTCCCGGGCCTTCCCGGCCGGGGTGGTGTCGCTCGTGGTCTCGTTCGCCGCCGTGGGTTCCACGATCCCGCTGTTCAACGTCTACCGGGCCGAGGAAGACTTCACCAACGCCGACATCTCGATCACCGTCGTCGCCTACTCCGTCGCGACTCTCGGCACGTTGCTGGTGCTGGGCCGGGTGTCCGGCCACCTGGGGCGGCGGCCCACGTCGATCGCGAGCCTCGGCCTGCTCCTGCTGGG
>DASZNR010000024.1:0-9982 GCA_035551175.1 Amycolatopsis sp.
CGGCGAGACCGGCAAGGTCATCGGCATCCGCGTGTTCTCGCGCGAGGACGACGACGAGCTGCCCCCGGGCGTCAACGAGCTGGTCCGCGTCTACGTGGCCCAGAAGCGCAAGATCCAGCCGGGCGACAAGCTCGCCGGCCGCCACGGCAACAAGGGCGTCATCGGCAAGATCCTGCCGGTCGAGGACATGCCCTTCATGGAGGACGGCACCCCGGTCGACATCATCCTGAACACCCACGGTGTGCCGCGACGGATGAACATCGGCCAGATCCTCGAGCTGCACCTGGGCTGGCTGGCCTCGCAGGGCTGGACGATCGAGGGCCACCCGGACTGGGCGAAGAACCTGTCGCCGGAGCTCTACGACGTCGCCCCCGGCACGAACACCGCCACCCCGGTGTTCGACGGCGCGAAGGAGGAGGAGCTCACGGGGCTGCTCGGCGCGACCAAGCCGAACCGCGACGGCGAGCGCATGGTCAAGGAGAACGGCAAGGCCACGCTGTTCGACGGCCGCTCCGGCGAGCCGTACCCGTACCCGGTGTCCGTCGGCTACATGTACATCCTGAAGCTGCACCACCTGGTTGACGACAAGATCCACGCCCGCTCCACCGGCCCGTACTCGATGATCACGCAGCAGCCGCTGGGTGGTAAGGCGCAGTTCGGTGGCCAGCGCTTCGGTGAGATGGAGTGCTGGGCGATGCAGGCCTACGGCGCGGCGTACACGCTGCAGGAGCTGCTCACGATCAAGTCCGACGACGTGGTCGGCCGCGTCAAGGTGTACGAGGCGATCGTGAAGGGGGAGAACATCCCCGAGCCGGGCATTCCGGAGTCGTTCAAGGTGCTCCTCAAGGAGCTCCAGTCGCTGTGCCTCAACGTCGAGGTGCTCTCCAGCGACGGTGCGGCGATCGAGATGCGCGATTCCGACGACGAGGACCTCGAGCGCGCCGCGGCGAACCTCGGCATCAACCTGTCCCGCAACGAGTCGCCCTCGGTGGACGACGTCGTGCACTGATCCGCCTCTCCGACATTTCCAAGTGTGGTCGCGTTGTGATTGACCGTCGCGCTGGGAGGGGCACCGTGGTCGCCCGCCGTCACGGTGCCCCTGAGGTGCGGTTGGTCCCGGGCCACCAAAAGCCTTAAACCTCGAGGAAAGAGGGAAGGGAAGACGTGCTAGACGTCAACTTCTTCGACGAACTGCGGATTGGTCTCGCCACCGCTGACGACATCCGTCAGTGGTCCTACGGCGAGGTCAAGAAGCCGGAGACCATCAACTACCGGACCCTCAAGCCGGAAAAGGACGGGCTCTTCTGCGAGAAGATCTTCGGCCCGACCCGCGACTGGGAGTGCTACTGCGGCAAGTACAAGCGCGTCCGCTTCAAGGGCATCATCTGCGAGCGCTGCGGCGTCGAGGTCACTCGCGCCAAGGTGCGTCGTGAGCGGATGGGTCACATCGAGCTGGCCGCGCCGGTCACCCACATCTGGTACTTCAAGGGTGTTCCTTCGCGCCTGGGCTACCTGCTGGACCTGGCGCCCAAGGACCTCGAGAAGATCATCTACTTCGCTGCTTACGTCATCACGGGCGTGAACACGGAGCTGCGCCACAACGACCTGCCGACCCTCGAGAACGAGATCGGCGTCGAGCGCAAGAACCTCGAGACGAAGCGTGACGCGGACATCGAGGCTCGCGCGCAGAAGCTGGAAGCCGACCTGGCCGAGCTGGAGGCGGAGGGCGCGAAGTCCGACGTCCGGCGCAAGGTCAAGGAAGGCGGCGAGCGCGAGATGCGTCAGCTGCGCGACCGCGCCGGCCGTGAGCTCGACCGCCTCGAGGAGGTCTGGACGACCTTCACGAAGCTCGAGCCGCGCCAGCTGATCGCCGACGAGCTGCTGTACCGCGAGCTGGTCGACCGCTACGGCGAGTACTTCACCGGCGGCATGGGCGCGGAGGCCATCCAGAAGCTGGCCACCGAGTTCGACGTCTCCGCGGAGGCCGACAGCCTGCGCGACACCATCCGCAACGGCAAGGGCCAGAAGAAGCTGCGCGCCCTCAAGCGCCTCAAGGTCGTGGCCGCCTTCCAGGCGACCGGCAACGACCCGCGTGGCATGGTCCTCGACGCCGTCCCGGTCATCCCGCCGGACCTGCGCCCGATGGTGCAGCTCGACGGTGGCCGCTTCGCGACCTCCGACCTGAACGACCTGTACCGCCGCGTGATCAACCGCAACAACCGCCTCAAGCGGCTGATCGACCTCGGTGCGCCCGAGATCATCGTCAACAACGAGAAGCGGATGCTGCAGGAGGCCGTCGACGCGCTGTTCGACAACGGCCGCCGCGGGCGCCCCGTCACCGGCCCGGGCAACCGGCCGCTGAAGTCGCTGTCCGACCTGCTCAAGGGCAAGCAGGGCCGGTTCCGCCAGAACCTGCTCGGCAAGCGCGTGGACTACTCGGGCCGTTCGGTCATCATCGTCGGCCCGCAGCTGAAGCTGCACCAGTGCGGTCTGCCGAAGGACATGGCGCTCGAGCTGTTCAAGCCGTTCGTCATGAAGCGGCTGGTCGACCTGAACCACGCGCAGAACATCAAGTCCGCCAAGCGGATGGTGGAGCGCTCGCGGCCGCAGGTGTGGGACGTGCTCGAAGAGGTCATCACCGGTCACCCGGTGATGCTGAACCGCGCGCCGACCCTGCACCGCCTCGGCATCCAGGCCTTCGAGCCGCAGCTGGTGGAAGGCAAGGCGATCCAGCTGCACCCGCTGGTCTGCGAGGCGTTCAACGCGGACTTCGACGGTGACCAGATGGCGGTGCACCTGCCGCTGTCGGCCGAGGCGCAGGCCGAGGCCCGGATCCTGATGCTGTCGGCCAACAACATCCTGTCGCCGGCGTCGGGCCGTCCGCTCGCCATGCCGCGACTGGACATGGTCACGGGTCTGTTCCACCTGACCCGGCTCGACGAGAACGCCGTGGGCGCGGGCAACGCGTACTCCTCGCCGGCCGAGGCGATCATGGCGTTCGACCGCAAGGCGCTGAGCCTGCACGCCCCGATCAAGATCCGCATCACCGACCGGCAGCCGCCGAAGTCGGAAGAGCCGCGGCTGGCCGAGCAGGGCTGGGAGCCGGGCAAGACGTGGCTGGCCGAGACGACTCTGGGCCGCGTCACGTTCAACGACCTGCTACCGGCGGACTACCCGTTCGTGAACGAGCCGATGCCGAAGAAGCGGCAGGCCGCGATCGTGAACGACCTCGCCGAGCGCTACTCGATGACGCAGGTGGCCCAGACGCTGGACAAGCTGAAGGACGCCGGCTTCTACTGGGCGACCCGCTCGGGCGTCACGGTGGCCATCTCCGACGTGCTCACGCCGTCTGGCAAGAAGGCCATCCTCGACGAGTACGAGGCCAAGGCCGACCAGGTCGAGAAGCGGTACCAGCGTGGTCAGCTGTCGCACTCCGAGCGCAACAACGAGCTCGTCAAGGTGTGGACGCAGGCCACCGAAGAGGTCCACAAGATCATGGAGACGGCGCTGCCGGACGACAACCCGATCGCGATGATCGTGAAGTCGGGCGCGGCCGGCAACATGACGCAGGTCCGGTCGCTGGCCGGGATGCGTGGCCTGGTGTCGAACCCGAAGGGTGAGTACATCCCGCGGCCGATCAAGTCGAACTTCCGTGAGGGCTTGTCGGTGGCGGAGTACTTCATCGCCACGCACGGTGCCCGGAAGGGCCTCGCGGACACGGCGCTGCGGACCGCCGACTCGGGTTACCTGACCCGTCGTCTGGTCGACGTCTCGCAGGACGTCATCGTCCGCGAGATCGACTGCGGCACGACCCGCGGCATCAACATGACCGTCGGCGAGGACCTCGGCGACGGCAAGGTGGTGCGCGACCAGCACGTGGAGACCAGCGTGTACGCGCGGAACCTCGCGACGGACGCGGTGGACGCCAAGGGCAACGTCGTGCTCAACGCGGGCGACGACGTCGGCGACCCGGCCATCGAGAAGCTACTGTCCAGCGGCATCACGAAGGTCAAGGTCCGCTCGGTGCTGACCTGCGAGTCGGTTGTCGGTGTGTGCGCGACCTGCTACGGCCGGTCGATGGCGACGGGTCAGCTCGTCGACGTCGGCGAGGCCGTGGGTATCGTCGCCGCCCAGTCGATCGGTGAGCCGGGTACGCAGCTGACGATGCGTACGTTCCACCAGGGTGGTGTCGCCGGTGACGACATCACGACCGGTCTGCCCCGTGTCACCGAGCTGTTCGAGGCTCGCGTGCCGAAGGGCAAGGCGCCGATCGCGGACGTCGACGGCCGCGTGCGGATCGAGGAGAGCGAGCGGTTCTGGAAGATCACCCTCATCCCGGACGACGGGTCGGAGGAGATCGTCTTCGACAAGCTGTCCAAGCGGCAGCGGCTCGCCAACACCCCGAACGGTCCGCTGGGCGACGGCGACCACGTCGCGGTCGGTCAGCAGCTGCTCGAGGGCACGCCGGACCCGCACGAGGTGCTCCGCGTGATGGGCCCGCGTGAGGCGCAGATGCACCTCACCGACGAGGTCCAGAAGGTGTACCGCGCGCAGGGTGTGTCGATCCACGACAAGCACATCGAGGTCATCGTGCGGCAGATGCTGCGCCGCGTGACGATCATCGACTCCGGTGCCACGGACTTCCTGCCGGGCGAGCTGCCCGAGCGCACGAAGTTCGAGGCGACGAACCGGGCCGCGGTCGCCGAGGGCGGCGAGCCGTCTTCGGGTCGTCCGGTGCTGATGGGCATCACGAAGGCCTCGCTGACCACGGACTCGTGGCTGTCGGCCGCGTCCTTCCAGGAGACCACGCGCGTGCTGACCGACGCGGCCATCAACGGCCGCTCGGACAAGCTCGTGGGCCTCAAGGAGAACGTGATCATCGGTAAGCTGATCCCGGCCGGTACCGGCATCAACAAGTACCGGAACATCCAGGTCCAGCCGACCGAGGAGGCGCGCGTCGCCGCGTACGCCATCCCGTCCTACGACGACGGCTACTACACGCCGGACGTCTTCGGGTCGGGCACCGGTGCCGCCGTGCCGCTCGACGACTACGACTTCGGCCGCGACTTCCGCTGAGCCGTCCGTAGCTGAACGAACCCCCGCCGGGAGCTCCCGGCGGGGGTTCGTTTCTTGTGCGGGTCGTTCTGGGTGCTACTGGTTCTGGGTGTTACTCGGCGCTCAGACCGAGCTGGCGAGCCGTTCACGCATCCGGCGGACCCGCCGGGGCGGGCGCGGCAGGTAGGTGCGCTTGGCGAGGTACAGCCCCACCAGCGGGTAGAGCAGGCAGACCAGGAAGTCGAGCACGGCGTAGGTCCGGCTGTCGGTCTGGTAACCGGGATGGCCCCACAACGGCCCCACCATGACCTCGACGGTGTCGCCGCGGCGGGGCAGGTCGCCGGACCAGTCCGTGGAGACCTGGCGGAGTTCGCCGTCGTCGGGGTAGATGCCGTGCACCGTGGGCCGGTCGGCCGAGCACGAGAGGCCGCCTGTCGTGTTGACGCAGTGGCGCGGTCCGCGGCCGCTGATGTTGTCGACCTTCACCTGCACCTGCGGAGCGAGTCCGGTGATCGCTGCGGCCGAGTTGATCACCGGCCCGGCGCCCAGCGCGATCAGGCCGAGCGCGACCAGCGTGCGTGCCGTGAGCGAGGTCGAGGTCACCGGCTGGCGGTCCGCGGCTTCCCGTTTGCGGTTCACCGCGGTACGGATGAACCCGCCGCGCGTGCCGAACCAGCCGTCGTAACCCGTGTCGGCGCGGGTGGCGACCGCGTGGAACTCGCGGTCGCCGGCCCAGGTTTCCCACACCGCCGCGGGCACGGCCGCGGCCAGCATCGCGAGCCGCCGGGAGTTGCCGAACATCCGGTCCTCGGTCAGCCCGCCCGTGTCGGTGGTCCACATCGCGGAGCCGCGGAACGCGACCTGGTGGACCCGGAACCACAGGTCGGTCATGAACATCTCGCGGACCGCGCCGGTCAGCATCGCCCGGGCGAACTCCGGGTCCGACGTGGTCACGGCGTACCGGCGGTCGAACTCGGGGTCGACTTCGAAGGTGTCGACGGTGGTGTCGGGCTCGAGCCAGCCGAACGCGTTGCGGGTGATCCGGGCGTCCTCGAAGGGCGTGAAGTGCTCCGGCTCGAACGCGCCGGTGCGCGACGCGATCGTCAGCGTGGGCACGTTCGGGATGCGCAGCTCGACGACCGAGTTGATCGAGTCGATCTCTTCGGCCACCTTGCCGGCCGCGGCGAACACCTCGTTCTCGCGTGGCGGCTGGGTCGAGTACTCCATCCCCAGCAGGCGGTGGCCGTTGTGCGTGAACTCGACCGTGGCCCGCCGTGGCCAGGGATCGGGGTGATCGAGGGCCACGGCGCGGCCGCGGTGGGGAAGGAAACCGAACGTCGGCTCGTCGACGGCGTCGAGCCGGGAGATCCAGTTCCGCTGGTGCCAGCCCCGCCACATGATGAGCGCCGTGACGATCAGCGGGAACACGAACCAGAGGTACTGCGGCACGTCGCTGTCCGTGCCGGCCGAAAGCCAGTACAGCGACGCTTCGGAGATGGCGATTCCGGCGAGGGAATAGCAGACCGCGGAAGCGACCGGACTTCGTCGTTCCAGCCGTCCGGCGATCCCCATGAGCACGAAGGCGAGTGCGTAGCCGCCAACGATGAGCCAGGGGCCAAGCAGGCCGTCGTCCATTCGGTGACCCTAGATGTCGAGGTTGTCGCGGGTTTCTTCCTCGGAATGGTGCCCGGCTTCGTTGCTGGCTCCCTCCGATCCGGTGATGTCGCGCGTGTTGCTGATCGTCTTGTCGACGAAGTCGTAGGCGCCCTTGCCCCCGTACGCGGAGCCCTTGCTCAGGTCGCCCGGGTTCACGCCGAACACCTGCTTGGCGGCCTCACCGGGCACGTTCTTCACCGCGTCGACCGCGGCGTGGCCGAACGTGCTGGCCTTGGTCCCGGTGGCGTTGGCGAAGGCGCCGGCCAGCGCCTTCTCCTCGCCGGGCGTCACGAGCCGTCCGCTCCGGCTGAGCTTCGAGCCCTGCTTGATCAGATCGTCGGCCCACTTGCCGAGGAAGACGACGAACTTGTCGAGCAACTTGCCGAGCTTGCCGAGGTGCCGCGTGACCTTGCTGACCACGCTGGCCACCTTGGCCACCGACGCCGTCATGGCCGTGGCCACCGACGAGCCGAGACTGACGACCGACGCGGCGAGCGCGGGCAGCCAGAGATAGATCAGCCAGCTGACCAGCTCGGAGATGATGGATTTGATGACCTCTTCGATGACGGTCATCACCATCGACCACATCTGCAGGGTCTCGGCGACCGCGCCGGCGCTGGAGCCGATGCCCTTGATGCCCTCGGAGAACTGGGCCAGCGCCTTCTTGGCGGCTTCCCCGCCCTCGCCCTGCCAGTCCTTGAGCGCCTCGTCGCCGTCTTTCACGAACTCGTCGGCCAGCGTGACGAAGCCCTTGCCGATCTCGACGAAGTTGCCCGACGCCTCCTTGAGCCCCGGGCCGTCGCCGGTCACGAAGTGCAGGGCGTCCTGCAGCGGCTGGATCAGCTCGATCAGCATGTTGAGACCATTGCTGACCAGCCAGCCGACCGGGTCGAGGGCGAAGCTCGCCAGGTCGACCGCTGCGCCGGCGACGAAGCCGGCGCCGTCCTGCACGAGCTGACCACTCGCGGCGGCGAAGTCGCCGGCGTCCTTGGCGCTGCCGAAGTTGTCGATGGCGCCCGAAACGGTGCTGACGCCCTTGCCGACGAACGGTGTCTTCTTGGCCGCCTCGAGCGCGTCGTGGCCGAAGCCGTCCTCGTGTTTGACGGTCACGCTGTCGGCGACGCTGTCCTGTCCCATGGGTCCCCCCAGCTCAGAGTGGTCCGTCGATGGTGACCTTGGTCTTGCCCAGCCTGATGACCGCGTCCTTCTGCTTGCCGTCGTAGATGTCGGCAGCCTGGTTCATCTTGTCGTCGAATGCGTCGAGGCCCTGTTTCATCAGCTCCATGAGCTGCTTCAGGTCGTCGAGCTTGCTGGTGTAGGTCTGCTTCACGGCGAGGCCGATGAGACCCCATGAGTCGTCCGACACGTCGGCCTGGTTCACGAGGTTGCCGAACTTGGCCGCCTCGTCCTTGTAGTGGGGCAGTGTGGTCGACGCGTACCTCCGCAATGCGGGGACGTCTACCTCGTGGCTCATCAGTACTCCTCGTGGTCCCAGAACTTCCGGCCGCCCTGATCGGCGCGGTCGCCGCGGCCGGGCTGCTCGGCCGGGCGGGGCGGGGGAGCGCTCGCCTGGTCGTCGCGGCGCAACACCCCCTGGCCGAACTCGTCGTCCGGGTCGTCCGGGGCCGGACGACGGGCGGCGGGGCGGGCTGGCGGCAGCTGCGCTTCCGTGGTCTGGGACTTCAGTTCGTCCGGAGTGGTTCCCATTCCTTCGGCCTGGGCTTCGAGCACCTGCTCGCTCACGTTGATGCCGAACGCGGAGCCCATCGTCGCGTCGACGATGCCGGCCTGCTTCACGGCGGCGTCCGCGACCGCCCGGTGCAGCGTGGCGAGGATGCTCTGCGCGAGCTGGTGCGGAGGCTGGCGCAGCGCCTCGGGCGTCAGCCGCAGGTCCTTGACCGAACCGGCAGGTCCCGCCACGACCGTGACCGTTCGATCGGGTGACATCGCGACGGACTCGATCGCCGTCACCTCGTCCTGCATCTCGCCGACCTTGGCGAAGTTCACTTCGGCCTGCTTGATTCTGGCCTGGAACTTCTCGAACTCGGCCACGAGCTGATCCATCTCAGCCGACACAGCGGCCCCCTCACGTGCGCGAAACGGGTGTACGGACGTGCCGGATTATGCCGCTTCTGTCACGTTCGTGCTGGCAAGTCGCAAAGTTTTTTCTTTCCCGCCGGGGATGGCCCCTCGGCCGGTCGACCTCGCCACGCGCCCGGTCGCCCTGGTCGACCAATCCTTTGTGGATGATCGAAATGTGTTGCTGGACAGGAGAATCAGGAAAGTTCCTGAACAAACCAATGCCGGGCGTACTTGTCGGGAGGTGAAGGGGTTCGACCGTTGCGTGGCCCGCGCTCGCGCCTCGACGACGAGATCGGTGCGGGTGACGGGCGGCCCCGGTGACGGCTCGGGAGGTCGATGAGGTATTCGCGCAGGATCGCGCGCGGAGGGAAGAGGGATGGGGCGTTTCGGCGACGGTCAGGGCAGGCGCTGTCACCGGGCCACGGGGTCGCCGCTCACCGGCCGGTGGAGGCCGATCACCTGCGCAAACGGCGGTCGAGCCCGCACTGTCACCCGGTCGGGCAAGTCGGTACCGTTCGATGCGCAGGGAATCCGAAAACGACAGGAGTGCGTCATGGACGGCAACGGCATCGCCGACCGGCCTGAAGAGGAGAAGAAGGAGTCGCGGGGGAGTCATGCGGCACCGGAGGGGGCGGATGTGCATCCGCTGATCGATCTGTCGCGCGACCCCAACCCGGGACGCCCCGACCATGCGAAGCCCGAAGAGGAATAGGCGGGACGTCCGTCACGTTGTGATTGTCGGAAGGGCCGCGCGGCGACACCTGCGCGGCTCCTATCTGGGGTTACGATGGGCGGTCACCGTCACTTCGGACCCCCCGCCCGGACCGCTCGTGAAGTGGCCGGGTATCTTTGGAGACCGTGCCCGGCAGGCGTCGGGCCGCTCCGCGTGCCGTATGGCATGAGCGGGGTGCTCGCGCACCCGGTTCACCGACCTCGTCCACGTGGGGTTCCGACGGAAAACCCCTCCGGGAAGTTACCGGTCGAGAGACCGTGACGCGGGCCGACACGCCCGACCGCGGGGGCCGGTGAAGACACGAAGAAGCTAGATACGACAGGAAGCTGGTCCATTGCCCACGATCCAGCAGCTGGTCCGCAAGGGCCGCCAGGACAAGGCTGCCAAGCAGAAGACCGCGGCCCTCAAGGGGAGCCCGCAGCGTCGTGGCGTGTGCACCCGCGTGTACACCACGAC
>DASZNR010000025.1:0-3472 GCA_035551175.1 Amycolatopsis sp.
CGGCTCGCACGAGTGCGGCTTGGGCGGCGCTGGCTGAGCAGCCGCACGTGGTGCACCCGCCAATGCCGCGGTCAGCAGCACCAGGAGAACAGCCGTACACACGGCCGTGACGTTGAGACGGGGCACATCCTGGACACGCACACGCCCAGGCGCGTCCGATTCAGGAATCCGGGGTTTTCGCGCTGCGCGTGACCGTGGGCGTGGTCAGGACGGCCTTCGGGAAAGTCCGGTATGGCTGCGGAAGCACCTTGATCTTGCCGATCCGTCCAAAGTGGTCCCGCACGAGGAACTCCCCCGCACGGGCCTTCCGCTCCGTTTCTCCCCCGCCAGGATTGAGCGGCGAGAGTTCCTTGGTGACAGCGTCGTGGTAGCGCGGATCGGCGGGGTCGACGCCGAGCCAGGCCAGGCTCTGCCGCGCGAGACTGTCGTCACGGTGACGACCGACCAGGCGAACGGCGATCAGGCCGCGCAGGACGTCGTCGCCGAGGTCTTGCGGCGCGTGCGAGCCGAAGGCGGCGTCGGCACCGTGTTTGCGGCCGTCGCGGACGAACTCCAAGGCTATCTGCTGGCCTTCCGGGGTGCCGGTGACGTTGTAGGCCTCGTCGCAGATGAACTCGCCCCAGCGGGTGGTGCCGAAGCAGACTTCCTTGGCGATGGCGGCGATGAGCAGGTGGAAGGCCCTGCCGAACAGTTTTCGCGGCGGGATGCGCGCGGCCATGCGTTCGCTGCTCATCTCCAGTGTGGTGGGCAGCGGGACTTCGTGGGTGCAGAACACGACGAAGTCCGCAGCGTGCAGATTGACCGGCGGAAGGTCCGGGTCGAAGATCGTGCGGGTGATCGGGTCGCGCCGGAGCCGGTCCAACCGCGACGCCAACGCGCGCGCGGCGGCGTCTCGTTTGCCCTGCGCGGTGAGGGTTTCGATCAACTTATTGCTAGAGGCGTCGTCCGCAGCAGTGACGGTGTCGAGACCGCGCCCGAGAGCGTCCCGTTCGGGTGATGAGGATTCGAGGTCGAGCCAGGCGGCGAAGAAGATCTCGGCGATGCCGGTGCTGGTCTTGCCGCGGAACACGCGCAGCGGGTCGCAGGAGTAACGCAGTTCGGCGCTGGTGGCGCGTTCGCCGTCGAGGGCGGGGTCGACGACGTCGACGACCTGGCTGTCGCCGGGCAGCGCGTCGGCGACCGGGACCCATTCGCGGCTGCGGGTGCGGTCGACGGCGATGACGCGGCCGTCGAGCATGAGCCGGACGATGGCGGCGACGTTCTTGAGCACGACCGATTTCCCGGCACCCAATTCACCCACCACTGCGATCCCGCCGGAGGAGTCGTGGGTCGGGCCGTAGGTCGGGTCGAGCAGGAACGGGGCAAGTGCCCCGCCGTCGAGGGCAAGCCCGAATAGCGCGCCGGTCGGGTCGCCGAAGTCGGTGGCGGAGAACGGCAGGAGCATGGCGGTGTCGGTGGCAAGCAGGTTCTGGCTGCATTCGCGCACGACCATCGGTGTGCGGTAGCCGGGCAGCATCGCGTGGTAGAGCTGGCGTTGCCCGCCGAGCGGGCGTTCCCATCGGTATTCGCCGCCGAGGAACGCCTGACGCAGCGTTTTCGCGGCGGCGTCGCATTCGGCGGCGGTCTGCCCCCAGACGCAGGCGATGACGCCGACCTCGAGATCGACCTCAGTGGAACTGGCACCGAGGCGGGCGTTCTTGTGCTGGATCTCCTCCTGCGCGGAATGCACGTCGGCAGGCACACCGGCGCTGTCGGCGGCATGCTCTTCGTCCTGGCCCATCAGGTCGCGGGTGCGGCGTCGGTTGGCGGCACGGGCTTCCTCGTTGGTTTTCGCGGTAATCCGCAGCGCGTAATCGATGCCGAACCCGAGATCGGCCAGCCGGGCGAGGATTTCGTGTCCGGGAAAGGTGAACGCGCGCGGCATCTCGGCGAGGACGAGGTAGGCCTGGTAACTCGTGAGGAGTCCGTCGTCGGACGGGGTCAGGCATTTCAGGAACCGGCGGTTCAGGGTCGCGAGCGGTGCGAGGAGTCCGCGGCCGTCGTGGTCGGTGCGGCCGCCTTCGTCGAGCACGCTCGCCGGGAATGTCGCGAGAACGGTTCGCCGTCGGGGCGAGACCGAGACTCGCGTGTTGTGGACGGTCTCGCTGGTCTCGAGTTGCGGCTCGTTCACTCCGCGGACCGGTGCCCGGCAGAGCCACCACAGCAGTTCGGCTTCCGTCGCCGGGCGCAGCGGCAACGCTCCGCCCAGTTCCTGCCCCGCGACCCGGGCCCGCGCCTTCGCCGCCGCGACCGCCGCAGGCGTCGCCGGTCTCGCCGGGAGACCGAGACTGGCCGCCAGCGCGGCACCTGTAGCGCGCAGCAAACCACCGGCGGTGTCCCGCCAGCCGTGGCCGGTCAGCGGGAGCGCGATCCAGTGGGTCCGGCCGAGCAGGTCGAGGGCGTCGAGCTGGTCCCAGGCGTTGTGCACGGTTTCGGCCCAGTGCGGATTCGCCTCGACGTCGATCCCGGCCAGGCAGCGGCGGACGATCGCGTGCGGCTGGGCCTGCTCGCACAGCGACACGATCAAGGCTTCGCCGCGCAGGGACTTCATGAACGTCACGGTGCGCTCGTACAAGGTTCGCAGCTGCCGTCCGCTCGAACGCGCGCTCTCCCGCGGCAGCACGCGCCACACGGCCCAGGTCGAACCGTCCGCGCAGAACACGAGGTTCCCGCTCAGGTCGAGGATCTGCTCCATCTCCGCTCCTTCGGTGCACATGCCTTCCCTCGCGACGTGCCTTGCGCCACACCGAGATGGAGGTGGAGCCGGTGCCGAGTCCACACAGGACGGGCGGGCCGGTACGGGCGGCGGCCGAGCATTCCGGACGCTGGAGCCAGTACGTGCGAGACAAAGCCGCACAACCAGCCCAGCGGCGTGCGGGACTCAATCCGCGCCCGGCGAAGGAACACCGCCGACAGCGGCACGCACCAGCGCACTGCGCCGAGCCAGTCCAGCAGCGGGAGTTTCCACACCACAAGCAACAGCAGCAGGAACACCACGCCCTGGGTCAACGTGTACGGCCCGCCCGGCAGATACCCGCCGTCACGGCCTGGCATCCGGCCGAACATCCGCGGATACCGCCGCGACCGGGTGTAGGACCGGCCGATCAGCGTCTCGCCGCGTGGCTTCGGGGCGGGCACGGCTTAGTGGGTGAACCAGGAGCCGAACATCCCTGACACGGCGTCCAGGTTCAGCAGGATCCCGAGGAACACCGCCGCGATCACCCCGTACTTGATCGCCCTGGTGAAATTCCCGCGAGTGCCGATCAGCAGCCCGATCCCGCCGACGACAGCGACCAGCAGGATCAGCCTTCGGACCGCTTCGCCGCCCCAGGCGAGGTTCGCGTCGAGCCACGACTTCACATCCGCTGCCAGCAGTATGACCATCGTCAACGCCTCCCTGCGCTCGGTTCCCGCAACGGGATCGGGTCGATGC
>DASZNR010000026.1:0-14802 GCA_035551175.1 Amycolatopsis sp.
GATGTGGCTCGCCGATCCGGTCGCCCCTGGTTCGGCGTTCAGGGCGGCGTAGGGCTCGACCGGTCGAGGGGATTGATGTCGATGACGGCTCAGGAATGGGGCACCCGCGTGGTTTCCGGCGGTGAGGCCGATGCCCTCGACGGCCCCGGCCATGCCCTTGCCCTCGAACTCGTGCGGGTCACCGAGGCCGCCGCGATCGCTGCGGGCCGGTGGGTGGGCCACGGCGACGCGAACAGCGGCAGGACCGCGGCCGTCGACGCGATGCACCAGCTCATCATGTCGGTGTCGATGCGTGGTGTCGTCGTGATCGGTGAGGGCGACAAGGGTGACACGCCGGTATTGTTCAAGGGCGAGGACGTCGGCGACGGCGACGGGCCGTTCTGCGACGTCGGGATCAGCGCGGGTCACGGCGCCCTCTCGCAGTCCAGGGACGTGCCGCACGCGGTCGCGGCGATCGCGGTGGCCGAGCTCGGGGCGATGTACGACCCGTCGACGGTGCGCCACATGCGAAAGCTCGCCGTCGGCCCCGAATGCGTCGATGTCGTGGACCTCGACCGTCCGGTCGCGGAGAACCTGAAGGCCGTCGCGAAGGCCAAGGACATCGACGTTCAGGACGTCGTCGTCGGCGTACTGAACCGGCCGCGGCACCGCCAGCTCGTGCACGAAATCCGGGCCGCCGGCGCCACGGTCCACTTGATCGAGGGCGGCGACGTCGCAGGTGCGGTTGCCGTGGCGCGCCCCGAGAGCCCCGTAGACGTGCTGATGGGTACCGGGGGAGCAGCCGAGGGCGTCATCGCCGCCGCGGCCCTGTCGTGCCTCGGCGGGTCGTTGCAGGCCCGGCTCGTGGTCGAAGAGGGCGAGCCCGAGCCCATGGACCACGGCGGAGTTCTCCACACGCAGGACCTCGTGCGTGGCGAGCGCATCTTGTTCTGCGCCACCGGGGTGACCAACAGTGAGCTGCTGCGCGGAGTCCAGGACCACGAAGGCCGTACGACGACCCAGTCGATTGTGCTGTGTTCGAAGCCGGACACCGTTCGAATCGTCCGGTCCGAACGCCGGCAAGCCCAGTGGCGCGAGCACCTCGGAATCGACTTCGAGTGAGCGGCGAAATGAGTGAGATCACCACGACGTCGGTGCGGGCCGAGCCGCTCATCACGCGCTACCGCGGACTGATCTGTGATCTCGACGGCGTGGTCTACCGGGGCCCCGACGCGATTCCCCACGCGGTGGAGACGTTGAACAAGGTGCTGGCCGACCACGTGCCGGTCGTGTTCGCGACGAACAACGCGTCCCGCCCGCCCGAGGACGTCGGTGACCACCTGCGCAAGCTGGGTGTCGAGCCGCGGGGCTGGTCGGTGGTCAACAGTTCACAGGCGGCCGCCACGCACCTGGCCGAGCGGCTGGCGCCGGGTGCGCGCGTGTGCGCGGTCGGCGGGCCGGGCGTAGCGCACGCGCTCGCCGAAGCCGGGCTGACCGCGGTCCGCGTCGCGGATCTGGACGGCGCTCCGGTCGAGGCGGTCGTGCAGGGCCTCGGGTTCGACATCACCTGGCGCGAGCTCGCCGCGGTCGGCTACCTCGTCGATGCCGGGGCCGCTTGGGTGGCCACAAACGTCGACCTGACGCTGCCGACGCCCTACGGGAAGGCACCCGGCAACGGCGCGCTGGTCGCGCTGGTACAGACGGCGACCAGTGCCTCACCGCACGTGGTCGGCAAGCCGCAACCCGCGTTGTTCGAGCTGGCCCGCACGCGGCTCGGGACCGACCAGCCCGGCACGCTGGTGTGTGGCGACCTGCTGGGCACCGACATCGAAGGCGCCAACTCGGCGGGTCTCGACTCGCTGTTCGTGCTGAGCGGTGCGTCCCGGCTCCGGGACCTGGCGCTGGCCGAGCGCCCGTCACGCCCGACATACGTCGCCGCAGACCTCAGCGGGCTGCTCGAACCCGGGCTGCCGCTGCACATCACCTCACCCGAGACCCTTGTCGAGATCGGTCCGGACGCCGTGCCGCGCATCCCGGGTGACGGCGACAGCGGCGAGCTGCTGCAGTCCGTGGTCACCGCGGCGTGGGCCGCCCGCGACGCCGGCCGCGAGGTCTCCGACGACGCCGGTCTGTGGGAAGGGATCGAACGGCAGCTCGGGCTCGGCTAGACCGAGCGCCCGCACACGCGCTCGCGGTGGTTCACTTCACCACCGCGAGCGTTTCCGTGCGGGTGGGTCATTCTCCCGGCAGGGCGGGCGGTTCACCGGTGCGCTCGTAGTCGGCCAGCAGATCGATCCGGCGCTGGTGCCTGCCGCCTTCGAACTCGGTCGTGAGGAACGCGTCCACGATGCGCTCGGCCTCCTCGACGGGGTGCATCCGGGCGCCGATGCCGGCCAGCTGCGCGTTGTTGTGCTGACGGGCCAGCTTGGCCGTGTCGACGTTCCAGGTCAGCGCGGCGCGGGCGCCGGGCACCTTGTTCGCGGCGATTTGTTCCCCGTTTCCGGAACCGCCGATGACAACACCGAGGCTGCCTTCGTCGGCGACGACGCGCCGCGCCGCCTCCACGCAGAAGGGCGGGTAGTCGTCGTTGGCGTCATAAACGGCGGGGCCGACATCGATGACCTCGTGGCCGAGTTCGGTGAGCCGCTTGACGAAGTGGTTCTTGAGTTCGAGTCCGGCGTGATCGGAGCCTAGGTAGATTCGCACGCCAGTATCCTACGGCCACATTCACGGACCATCGGGTCGTCATTTGCGGAAAATATGGCCCAAGTATTACCGGTGCGGATTGCGGACTTCTGTTTCTCGCCGGAGCCCCGATGTCAGGCGCAATCGGCCCGAGTTTGACGCCTTCTGTGACGGAATCGTACGCTGGCTCTGCGGCGTGCCCTCGGCCTGCCCAGACCGGGCCGGCGGGGGGCACGACGGCCCCGCGCGAGGGTCGAGCGGAGGCTCGCTGAGCTGCTCGAATCGGTGTTACTGCAGGTCAGAGGCACCTTCGTGCCTGCTGGGACGAGGGTGACGGGACTCACCCCGCTGGTGCGGAGGCGCTTCCCACTCGTCATCTCCGGCCTGCCGTTCGACACCGGTTCCCCACCGCTGGTTCAAGGTCTGTTGCGACAGCTCCGTTAAATCTAAGATGCTCTTTCGTGACCGCGAAATTTCGTGATGCTGTCCTCGAAATCGTGCGAGTCACGTTGTCCGGTTTTCGTCCGGTCGTCGGGCGCAGCCAGCAGGAGGAGGAAAATATGAAGTGGGAAACCCCGGAGTACACGGTTATCGAGGTGTGTGCTGAGGCCACCGGATACTTCTACCGGCGCTGACAGTCAGGCTTCACGGGCCGTGTATCTCGATTTACCGTAGCCGGGACAGATGGCTCAGATCTGTCCCGCACCTACGGCTGCGCTGGCGCAAGGCTCTCAGGCCGGGATCGCGATCCCGCAGGGGGCCTTGCGCCAGTCGCTGACCGCAACAACAGCCGAGCCGAGCACAGAATCGAGTTGAGTGTCGCGCCAGGTGGAGTTCCGCGGGCAGGTACGAGCGCCGAAACCGAGCCTTCCGGCCGGAGTCTCGGACACGGTGCGCGTGAAAGGTGGGGTCTGACGATCGAACGGTGACTCACCCTCGGCATCTCCGGTAACGTCCCCCTGGTTGCACATCGAGGTGGTTCTGGTGACTCTCGAGTTCCTTCCGTTGATAGCTCTCGCGTTCGGACTCAGTCTCGACAATTTCCGATCGTCGATCGCCATCGGAACCATCCCGTTCGGGTGGCGCCGTGCGCTGCAGGTGGCCCTCGTCTTCGGCGTCTGGGACGCACTGAGCCCCCTGTTGGGTGGCCTGATCGGCCACCTGCTGGGTGACTTCCTCGGCGACTGGGCGGACTACGTCGGAGCGGTCGGCCTCGGTTTGTACGGCATCTACTTCATCGTCGGAGCGATCCGGCGGCCGGAGCCGGACGCGGACGACCTGGACCACCCGTGGGTCACACTCTTCGGGATGCCGCTTTCCCTGAGCATCGACAACTTCGTTGCCGGCGCCGGACTGGGGATTGCCGGTTTCTCCCTCATCGTCCCCATGGCAACGTTCGGCGCGATGACGGTGGTCATGTCGTTCGCCGGGTTGTTCGTCGGGAAAATGGCCGCGCGGGTCATCAAGATCCGCGCCGACTTGTTCTGCGGCATCTCCCTGCTCAGCGCAGCTATCCTATTACCACTGGTCTTCGACTAATCGGCGTCTCAGGCTCTGCACCACCTGGGAGGGACACGAACCAATGCCCGAGAATCCGGACACCTTCGTCTACCGCACCTACGACCAGGTGTTCAAGGAGGGGGAACCGGCTCGACGGCGGAACCATCCGACGGCGAGCGGCAACCCCAACGACTGGTGGCCGCACCGCGTCGACCTGAGGGCACTACGCCCTCGTCAACCGGAAGAAAGCCCGCTCGGCGGAGACTTCGACTACGCCGCGGAGTTCAAGACCGTCGATCTCGACGAGCTCGCCCGTGACGTCGACGAGGCGTTGACGACCTCGCAGGACTGGTGGCCCGCCGACTTCGGCACGTACGGTCCGCTCGTGCTGCGCATGGCCTGGCATGCCGCGGGGACGTACCGCGTCTTCGACGGCCGGGGCGGCGCCTCGGCCGGGATGCAGCGGTTCGCCCCGTTGAACAGCTGGCCCGACAACCGCAACCTGGACAAGGCTCGCCGGGTGCTCTGGTCGGTGAAAAAGAAGTACGGCCGTAAGGTTTCCTGGCCGGACCTCATGGTCTTCGCCGGCAACCGCGCGCTGGAGTCCATGGGCTTCAAGACTTTCGGGTTCGGCGGCGGCCGCGAAGAGGTCTGGGAGCCCGACCTGACCTACTGGGGCCCGGAACGCAAGTGGCTCGCGGACGACCGGCACTTCGGTCTTCGCGAACTCGACCAGCCGCTCGCGGCCAGTGACATGGGGTTCATCTACGTCGATCCGCAGGGCCCCGCGACCAACCCCGATCCGGTGCTCGCGGGCCGCGACATCCGGCAGACGTTCCGGCGCATGGGCCTGACCGACGAGGAGACCGTCGCGCTGATCGCCGGCGGCCACACGTTCGGCAAGACGCACGGGCGGGTGGATCCGGCCTACAACCTCGGCCCCGAACCCGAGGCAGCGCCGCTCACCGAGCAGGGCCTCGGCTGGTCGAACGAGAACGGGACCGGCAAGGGCCCCGACGCCACGACCAGCGGGCTGGAAGGGATGTGGACGCGCACGCCGTTTTCGTGGGACCACACCTTCTTCGAAACTCTTTACCAGTACAAGTGGGACGTCGAGCTCAGCCCGGCCGGGTTGTGGCAGTGGGTTCCGAGCGGCGGCGAGGGTGAAGGCACGGTGCCGGACCCGTACGACCCGGACGAGAAACACCACCCGGTCATGCTCACCACCGACTTGTCGCTGCAGGAGGACAAGGGCTACGACGTCATCTCGCGGCGGTTCCTCGAGCACCCGGACGAGTTCGAGGACGCGTTCGCGCGGGCCTGGTTCAAGCTGACGCACCTCGACATGGGGCCGATCGAGCGCTACCTTGGATCGCTCGTTCCGGCCGAACGGCTCATCTGGCAAGACCCGGTGCCCGAGCTGGACCACGAACTCGTGGACGAGGAAGACGTCGCCGCGCTCAAAAGCGACATCCTCGACTCGGGCCTGACGGTCGCGCAGCTCGTCTCGACCGCGTGGGCGTCGGCTTCGACGTACCGCAACAGCGACAAGCGCGGTGGTGCGAACGGGGCTCGGATCCGGCTGGAGCCGCAGCGCGGCTGGGCCGTCAACGAGCCCGAGCAGCTTGAGACCGTTCTCGTTGCCCTGCAAGGGATCCAGGACAAGTTCAACGCTGCCCAGCAAGGTGGCAAACGGGTCTCGATGGCCGACCTGATCGTGCTCGGCGGGTGCGCGGCGGTGGAACAGGCCGCCGCGGTCGGTGGCTACGAGGTCGAAGTTCCCTTCCACCCGGGGCGAACCGATGCGACGCAGGAATGGACCGACGTCGAATGGTTCGCCGCGCTGAAGCCCGTCGCGGACGGCTTCCGCAACTACCTGAGCGACGGATTCTGGATGCCTCCCGAGCATCTGCTGGTCGACCGGGCGAACTTGCTGACGTTGAGCGTGCCCGAAATGACCGTGCTGATCGGCGGTCTACGGGTGCTCGGAGCCAACTACCGAGGTTCTTCGGTGGGCGTGTTGACCTCGACGCCGGGAACGCTGACGAACGATTACTACGCCAACCTGCTGGACATGGCAACGGAATGGGCGCCGAGACCGGGCGGTGACGTCTGGGCGTCGACTTACGAGGGCCGTGACCGGGACACCGGCGAGTTGAAGTGGACCGCGAGCCGCGTGGATCTGCTCTTCGGGTCGAATTCCGAGCTGAGGGCGGTCGCGGAGATCTACGCGAGCGAGGACGCGGGCGAAAAATTTGTGCGCGACTTCGTGTCGGCATGGGTGAAGGTCATGGAACTCGACCGGTTCGATTTGCACTGACCTCGTTGTCATCATCAGCCGTGAAGACCAGCCTCCGGTGGTCTTCACGGCTGATTTTTTGTTGCCACACTTGGGTTTCCGCGCAAAACGTCCGGATGGTCGTTCAGAAACCCCGTGTCCGCCACGGGTTTCCGTGGAAAGTCCTGATGTCGCAACCACATTTCAAGTCCACGATCGGGTGCAACTTGCAGGTCAGAGCGTTGCCGCCCGGCTGTCCACAAAGCCTTGTGCGCCGGCGCGAGATTGGCTGAACGGTAGCTCTCGGCGGGGGAACGGCGGACTCCGGCCGGTCGGTGGCGACGGATATCGGAATGTCTTGCGCGCGTGTAGAGTCCAAACACGTTACAGGCTAAGAAATCGGTGCTCAGGTCGCGGGACGGGGCTGAACGAGCAACCGACACACAACGATGTGTAGGTGATTCTTGTGACGTCGAGACGCTCTGCCGGCTTCCTGCGGGATGGCCCCTGATCGAATTGGCCGAAGGTGCAACTGTGCTGTCTGCAGCCGCCGCATCTCGTTGATTAGTTCATCTTATGGATTAAGTGATTGATCAACACCTGTAATTGTTGTGCCATGTCGAAGTCGGGCGTGGTGCAGCGCTTGAGTAAGTACGCGATCCGCGAAATATGTCAGAGTGTTCATTTTTGCTGACGAGGAGGTGAAGTCCGATGACCACTGCCCAGGAACGAGAAGATCTCCTGGCCGAGCTCAGCGGGCAGAACAAGGCGACCATCGGTTCCGTGCTCGGAACCGGCTCGATCGGCAAGGCGACTGAGCGTGCCGACGGGACGATGGAAGCGACCATCCGGATCCCTGAGGACGCCATGGCGTGGGAGCCGTCGATTCTGGTCCTGCCGCACGGCGGCAAGCTCGAGCTGACGATCATCAACGACGACAAGAACACCCACGCCTGCCTGCTGCCCAGCAATGGTGACCGGCAGTTCATCGGTCTGCTGAACCACTCGAAGGGTCGCGCGACCCTCGAACTGGACGGTCCCGGCTGCTACTGGTACGGCTCGCCGGCCGGTAACGACGAGGGCCGCGGTCTTACCGCCGCCATCGTCGTGACGGGTGAAGTGCCGCCGGAAGCCAAGCTCGACCGACCCGCCCAGCCGCGGCCGTAGATAGGGAGGAACAACCATGACCGTCGAATACGTCGATGCCGGCGAGGCGTTCAATCACAACAAGCTCTCGAACCTGCCGCACAGCGCTCCGGACGTGACGCGCGGCATCAACTACGAGCGCATCCTCCAGGCGCGCACCGCAGAGCCGAACAACTGGATCACGTACTACGGCGCCTATGACGGCAAGCGGCACAGCCTGCTTGACCAGATCAACGTCGACAACGTGAAGAACCTGAAGGTCGCCTGGATCCACCAGGCGAGCGCGACCGGTCTGATCGCCTCCACGTCCACCTACGCGTTCGAGGCTTGCCCGATCGTCGTGGACGGCGTCATGTTCGTCACCGGCTGGGACGGCTGGCTCTGGGCGCTCGACGCCAAGACCGGTGACCAGCTGTGGCGTTACAAGCACGCCATCCCGTTCGACGTGACCCTGTGCTGTGCCAACGTCAACCGCGGCTGCGCGGTGGCCAACGGCAAGGTCTACATGGTCACCCAGAACGCCCAGCTGGTCGCGCTCGACGCCACCAACGGGCAGAAGGTCTGGCAGAAGACCATCGGTGACGTGCGCGCGGGTGAAAGCGCCTCGATCGCTCCGCTGGTCATCAAGGACACCCTCATCACCGGTTCCGCCGGTGGCGAGTACGGCGTCCGCGGTCACATCGACTGCTGGGACCTCGAGACCGGCGAGCAGCGCTGGCGCACCTACACCATCCCGAAGCCGGGCGAGCCCGGTTCGGAGACCTGGCCCGCCGACGGCGAGGCCTGGCAGCGCGGTGGCGCGAACCACTGGGTCACCGGAACCTTCGACCCGGAGCTCAACCTGTACTACGCGGGCACCGGTAACCCGGCTCCCGACTTCGACGGTGAGGTCCGTGAAGGCGACAACCTTTACACCGACTCCGTTGTCGCGCTGGACGTCGACACAGGCGAGATCAAGTGGCACTACCAGTTCACGCCGCACGACCTGTGGGACTACGACTCCACGATGGAGATGACCCTGTTCGAGCGGGACGGCAAGAAGCTGCTGGCCCACTTCGACAAGAACGGGTACATGTTCGTCATCGACCGCACGAACGGCGAGCTGCAGCACGCAACTCCGTTCGTCGACCGGATCGACTGGGGAACCATCTCCCGCGACGGCAAGTTCATGCCGCGCAAGTACCCGGACAAGGAAGGCGAGCCCTGCCACTTCTACCCCGGCCCCGCCGGCGCCAAGGAGTGGACGCACGCCTCGTACAACCCGAACCACGACCTGTTCTACGTCCCGGTCGCGGACGTGGGCGCCACCGCCACCCGGCGTCGTCGTGAGTTCAAGGAAGGCATGCCCTACTGGGGTGCCGCTGTCGAGGTCGACGTCGACAACATGGCCGGTTCGGTCAGCGCGTTCGACTCTCACGGTGAAGAGAAGTGGCGCTACCGGATGGACATGCCGATGGCCGCTTCGACCCTGAGCACCGAGGGCAACCTGGTGTTCGCGGGCACGCCGACCGGTGAGTTCATGGCGCTGCACGCCGAGACCGGTGAGAAGCTGTGGAGCTTCCAGTGCGGTAGCGGTCACCACAGCAGCCCGTCGACCTACTCCCTTGATGGCAAGCAGTACATCTCGGTTCCGGTCGGCTGGGGTGGCTGGCTCGAAGGCATCATCCCGGGTATGTCCGGTCAGGGTCACGGTGCCGCGCTGATCACGTTCGCCCTGTGACAGCCTCCCTGTGACAACGCAGTGCCGCTGACGTGGTGCTGATGCAAGACCCGAGGTAGCTTTTCCACCCGCCCGGTGATCGGGTCGTCCCAGCGACGGCCCGGTCACCGGGCGGTCTTGCATCCGCCTCCTGCGGCAGCAGGGTGTTTCGGTCCCTGCCCTGGTACCGTTTTCAGGACGCGCTGCGGTCACGGGAAACGTAACGACAGAAACAAAAGGTGATCTGATGAACCAGTCGTCGGTACCCCAGCAGGACGAACTCGCGAACCTGCCGTGTATGTACTGCGGGGAGACCTACGGCCCTGACGATGCCGCGCGGCACGAGGAGCCGGTGCACTGCGGGCCCTGCATCACGTGCGTCGACAAGCCGAGGTGCTACGCCTGCCGTCTCATGTACTGCGTGTGCGAAGTACACCGGTATCGGGGCTGAACGGGGCTCAGGCCGGCGCACTGGTCCATTGCGCCGGCCCGGTTCCGGGGACGCGAGTCGGCCGACGCGCACGAAAGAACTGTCCACAGTGTTCTGTGGACAGTTCCGTTCTGTGATAAGGGAAAGCCCTCGCCGAACGCGGCGAGGGGCCGTCAGATCGCCAACGCCCGGCGTACCGCCGGAGTGTTCCGCCGGGAAACCGGCACCATGGTTTTCGCCTGGTCATCCATGACCAGGAACAATTCACCCTTGTACCGGCGCTCCACTTCGCGGATCCGGCTGAGGTTCACCACATACTGGCGGTGCACGCGCAAGAAGCCGGAATGGCTGAGTTCGGTCTCGAGCTTGTCGAGGCCCGGAGACGCGGACCGCAGCCGCCCTTGGTCGGTCGACAGCCACACGTCATTTCCGTCTGATTGCGCGAAAGATACCTCGGGGAGCCGGAGCAGGATCATGCGATTGTCGCGCGTCGCAACCATTCGATGCGGCTGAGCGTGAAGCTGAGGATCGTCTCCTACCCGGGGCAGCGGATCACCCTCGGAAACGCCAAAAGTGACCAGATTGCCGATCAGGTGCCCGGAGAGGAATACCGGCCGGAAACTGATCGAGGTCGGGTCGTTGGCGAGCCGGGTGAAGATTTGCGTCGAGCCCACCCAATCGGGATTGCGCGTGGCCTGTTTGGCGGCGTATTTGGCAGCCCGGATGAATTCCGGCAATTCCGGTTTCCACCGCACCGCGGGTTCGGGTGCCGGTGTCGAACCGGGGATGCCGAGGAGGATGCCCGCGGTGTCGTCGGCGAGCACCACGCGGCCTGCGGGATCCACGGCCGCGAGCGTCGTGCTCGAGCTCGACCTGGCGTGGTTGAAGGCGGCTACCAGCTCGGCACCGTCGTCCTGAGCACGCCGACGCAGAATACGCTGCGTCATCGTGGCGGCGTTGCCGAGCCAGGCGCCGGCGGTGCCGGGAAGCTCACGGCGCCAGCACGAAATGTTGAGCACCGCGACCGGTTCCCTGGTCACGACGTCGCGGACCGCGACGCCCGCGCAGCTCCAGTCGTGGAAGGCCTGGCACCAGTGCTCCGCTCCGCGGATCGACACGGGCGTGTACGACATCAGCGCGGTGCCCATGCCGTTCGTCCCGGTGGCGCCCTCGGCCCAGCAGAACCACGGTGCCAGGTTGGCTTTTTCAGCGACCGCGCGGGTGGCCTGGTCACCCCATTGGGCTAATACTCGCCCGGAGGCGTCGGTGATGGTCACGATGCCGCCGAGGTTGCTGACTTCCCGGGCCAGCGAGGCTGCGCGGAATCCGAGCTCGGCGATCACGACGTCGTGCTCGAGCGCGTGATCGACTTCCGCGACGGCAACAGGAGCTTCGGTGAGGTACGGGTCGACCTTGTACCGGTCCCGGCATCGCTGCCAGGAAATCGCGATCTCGGGCCGCACGCCGCGGAGGTCGTCCTCGCCGCGCACGAACCGCTCCCATGCCCCGTACACCGTTGCCTCGTCACTGCTGCGAGAGGTCGGGTCGAGCCGGCGTGCTTGTGCCATATAAGACCACCTTTGGTCTGTTGCCAACCCGGACGGCACCCGCGCTCGTGGTGCCCACGACCGCTGGCGTCCTGCCTGATGCATCGGGGCGGGCCGCGTCGCAGGGCCGCCGAGGCAAGCTAAGCTCTTCCATCTTTTGAGGGCAAGTGGCGTGGGATGACTGCGGTCGATCCACTTACGAACGGTCGCGGCGTGGCGATTATCGGTGCCCTTCCGCCCACCAGCGGTCGCGTTGACCCGAACTGACGGTCACGGTTCACACTATGGACGTGCTTCCAGTACGCCAATTGGCGGTTGTGGGTCCTCACGACCGCTGTCGGCGGGACCGGCCGACCCCGGGTTGCCACCCTCACCAGGGTAAACCCGTTCGGGCTCGCTGACGCGAAAGACCTTGCTCGAGCCCGTTCCCCCGTGATCAACTTGACTCAGTCAAAGTTATACTCCACCATGTGGTGCAATTAACGCCGCACCGTAGAGGTTGTCCGCATGGGTTGGCTACATGGCCGGATCGCGCTGTTTTCCCACGTCGGGAGCCTGGTCCTGTCTGTCTACAGACATGTGGCTGTACGTCGCGGAGATGTCTTGAAATGTCAGGCGACAACGGGTTAGTTTGTAACTTCTGCCATGCCGGTGGCACCCAGGAAACACCGGCGCGCCAGGCGACGAGGAGGTCGCGATGACTGGGAGAGTGCCGCCGCTGGCGATCGCCCCGAGCCGGCCGGGTGGTGACAGCGTGTCGGGTGGCTCCTTGGTGACCACCACGTCTGCCAAGGAGGTTGCTCGCGCCTGGGAAAGCTTTGCCGCCGGTGAGGATCTGGAAACGGGTGTCCGGCCCGAGATCCTGGCGTCGTGGTATCGGTGCCGTGACCGGTACGAAGTCGACCGAACGCTCGACGTGGCACCGGGAGCCGGTGGCGACGACATCCAGCGGATCGACAACGGCGTGATCTTCACGGCGCTCGGTGGTCTCGGCGCGCTGGCCGGCAGGGAAGTCGAACGCGACGGCGCCGTCGTCACCATCACCGACGGCGACGGACGGGTCCTCGGCGCGTGGGGTGACCCGTCGGCACAGCGGCGGGCCGAGCTGCACAACCTGGCTCCGTGGTCGTCGTGGTCGGAGGACAGCACCGGTACGAACGGGATGGGCACGTCGCTCGAGGTGTCCGGCCCGGTGACCGTCACGGGCCCGGAGCACTGGTGTCAAGCCTTCCATCAGTGGGCTTGTGCCGGTATCTCGATCCGCGACGTGGTGACCGGATTGCCGGTCGCGTCGATCAACATCTCGCGGTGGAACGCGCTGCTGTCCGAGCTCGTGCCGGCCTGGCTGACGAAGGCGGTCACGTGCGTCGAGCAGGAAATCTACCGGCGCGCCGTCTACGAAGCCGACAAAGTCATCGTCGAGTTCAACAAGAAATCCGCGCAGACCAATAGTCCTTGCGTCGCGATGGATCGCGGCGGAAATGTCATTGCCGCGAATGACGCAGCCGTCACGTTGTTCGGATTGAACAACGAAACGCCCATTGTGGCGGGCGCGATCGACCCGTCGCAGCGGTGGATTCCTGACATTTCGGGGCTGCCCGACGTGGTGCGGTGGGCGAAGGAACGGGCCCAGGGATCCGAGCAGTGGAGCGGTTACGCCTGCCTGCAAGTGGTCCCCGGTCAGGAAGCCACGCCGTTGACCATGCGGCCCGTCATCGATGCGAACCACGTGGTCGGCATGCTGTGCGCGTTCGGCGTGCAAGAGGGCGAACCGTACGAGAACACCGCGGAGTCGGCCGCCGGCCCGCTGCCCCGGCGCGTGATCGGGATGCGCAACGACCGGCTGGTCCTGCTCGCCCCGTCGGAGATCCGCTACGCCGAGGCCGACCGGAACATCGTCTGGCTGATCACCGAACGCGGCCGGATCCAGGCGGCCACCCGTGGCCTGGAAAACGTCGAGCGACTCCTGACGCCCTACGGATTCCGGCGCGTGCACCGGCGGTTCTTGGTCAACCTCCGCCGGGTCGCCGAACTCGAACGGGGCATCAAGGGCGAGCTGTTCCTGATCATGGACTCGCGTTCGCACGAATTCGTGCCCGTTTCGCGGCGCCACGCCCCGGAACTCCGGCGGATGCTCGGCGTGTGAGCGAAAACGACGGTCCCGGTGTCCATGCGGACCCCGGGACCGTTGGTGATCAGCGGTTCTTGTGCGTGGGCAGGGCCGTCACCTGGCTACGCAGCCCCTCCACGGCGACTGCCGGGTCCTTGGCCCCGTAGACCGCCGAACCGGCCACGAAGCAGTCGACGCCGGCTTCGGCCGCCTGCTCGATCGTGCTCGTGTTGATGCCGCCGTCGATCTCCACCACCAGGTTCAGGTGGCCCGTGTCGACCATCCGCCGCGCCTCGCGCACCTTGTCGAGCACTTCGGCGATGAACTTCTGCCCGCCGAATCCGGGCTCCACGGACATCACCAGCAGCGTGTCGTAGTGCTTGAGCACCTCGACGTATGGCTCCAGCGGTGTCTTCGGCTTGATCGCCAGGCCGGCTTTCGCCCCGGCGGCCCGCAAATCCTTCGCGAGCATCACGGGATCGTTGGCGGCTTCGACGTGCACGGTGACGTTGTAGGCGCCGGCCTCGGCGTAATCGACCGCCCAGCGATCCGGATTTTCGATCATCAGGTGACAGTCGAGCGGTAGGTCGGTGGTGGCCAGCAAAGACTGCACGACCGGCAGGCCGAGCGTCAGATTCGGCACGAAATGTGCGTCCATGACATCCACGTGGAGCCAATCAGCTCCCTGGCCGGGCCGTCCTTTCACGGCAGCCACTTCGTCGGCGAGCCGCGCGAAGTCGGCGGAGAGGATGGACGGGGCGATCATCGGCTGATTCGACACGAATCCGAGCGTAAAACAAGGAAGGCCGTTGGGTGGGTATTCGTTGTGCGTATCGGGGGATTGTGGTTTTGCATGTCGTTGCTATTGAGGTTTTTTGCGCCGGTAGGCAATTGTTGTGGTGGTAAGTGGCCAGGTCTCGTGTTCTCGACGGTGTCACCGTCGGCGGGGCAGGGTCTGATCGGTGCCCGGTGCACCGTCGTGACCGTGAGGAGTTTGTTGTGCAGTTGCAGGTTGCGTTGGATGTCCTGGACCTTCCGGCGGCGTTGACGCTGGCGAACCAGGTGGCCGAGCACGTGGACATCCTCGAGCTGGGGACGCCGCTGGTGAAGTCGGCCGGAATCAGTGCGGTGTCGGCCATCAAGGCCGCGCACCCCGACAAGCTGGTCTTCGTCGACCTCAAGACCGCCGACGCCGGTGAACTCGAAGCCGCGCTGGCGTTCGAGGCCGGTGCGGACCTCGTCACCGTCATGGGTGCCGCGGACGACGACACCGTGCGTGGTGCCGTTGCGGCCGGGCGCAAGTACGGCAAGCAGGTCGTGGCCGACATGATCACCGTCGTCGAGGGCCGCGTCGCCCGTATTCGCGAGGTGTCGAAGCTGGGTGTGTCGTTCGTGGAGATCCACGCCGGTCTGGACGAGCAGGCCCGC
>DASZNR010000027.1:0-28558 GCA_035551175.1 Amycolatopsis sp.
GAAGCCGTTGATCTCGGCCAGCACGCACTCGGCCTCGGGCTCGGCGACCCTGCCCTTGGTCGGGTAGTCCCACGTGAGGTCGAGGACCGGCCGGTCGCGGCGGTCGGTGGAGCCGGCCAGCTTCTCCCGGATGATCCGGCCCAGGTGGAACATGAACCACAGCTCGCTGCGCGCGTCGCCCGGCGGCTCGACCGCCTGGTGGTGCCACTGCAGCATGCGCTGGGTGTTGGTGAAGCTGCCGTCCTTCTCGGTGTGCGCGGCGGCCGGCATGAAGAAGACCTCGGTCTTGATGTCCGCCGTCTTCAGTTCCCCGGACTCGATCTCCGGGCCGTCCTTCCACCAGGTCGCGCTCTCGATCAGCGAAAAGTCACGCACGACCAGCCACTCGAGATTGGCCATGGCCAGCCGTTGGAGCTTCGCGTTGGCCGAGCCGACCGCGGGGTTCTCCCCGACCAGGAAGTATCCGGTGCACGTGCCCTCGAGCTGGGCCAGCACGGTTTCGTAGGTGCTGTGGCTGCCGGTGAGCCGTGGCAGGTAGTCGAAGCAGAAGTCGTTGTCCGGCCGCGCGGCCGGGCCCCAGTAGGCCTTGAGCAGACTCACCAGGTACGACCGCAGATTGGCCCAGTACCCCTTGCGCGTCGATTCGACGTCGACGAACGTGTCGAGGTCCTCGTTCGTGTGTGCGTGCGGCATCGGGATGTAGCCGGGCAAGAGGTTGAACAGCGTCGGAATGTCCGTCGAGCCCTGGATGGAGGCATGCCCCCGCAGGGCGAGGATGCCCCCGCCCGGCCGCCCGATGTTGCCCAGCAGAGCCTGCAGGATCGAGGCCGTCCGGATGTACTGCACGCCCACGCTGTGCTGGGTCCAGCCGACGGCGTACGCGAACGCGCTGGTGCGGTCGCGGCCGGAGTTCTCGCACAGCAGCTCGCACACCTGGTGGAAGGTGTCCTGCGGGATGCCGCAGATCCGCTCGACCGCTTCCGGGGTGTAACGCGCGTAGTGGCGTTTGAGGATCTGGAAGACGGTCCGCGGGTCTTGGAGTGTCGGGTCCGTCCGTGGATCCGTGTTCACCGCGGCCCCGCCGGAGCCGTGGGCCTCGCCGCGCGCCGACTCGCTCACCGAGGCGCCGCCGCGGGTCCGTTCCTTCCACTGCTGGTCGCGCTGCCCGGACGCGGCTTGCACATTGGCCCCGTCGTACTGCCAGGTTCGGGTGTCATAGGTCCGGTTTTCCCGGTCCAGGCCGGAGAAGACCCCGTCGAGATCATCGGGGCCGGCGAACTCCTCGGTGATGATCGTGGCGGCATTGGTGTAGGCCAGCACGTACTCCGCGAAGTACTTCTCCTCCCGCAACACGTGGTTCACGATGCCACCGAGGAAGGCGATGTCCGTTCCGGCGCGCAACGGCACGTGGAGGTCGGCCAGCGCGCTCGTGCGGGTGAAGCGCGGGTCCACGTGGATGACCTTCGCGCCGCGCGCCTTGGCCTCCATCACCCACTGGAACCCGACCGGGTGGCACTCGGCCATGTTCGAGCCCTCGATGAGGATGCAGTCGGCGTTGGCCAGGTCCTGCTGGAACGTCGTGGCTCCGCCACGGCCGAAGGAAGTCCCCAAACTGGGAACGGTGGCGGAGTGTCAAACACGCGCCTGGTTCTCGATCTGGATGGCTCCCATGGCGGTGAAGAGCTTTTTGATCAGGTAGTTCTCTTCATTGTCCAAAGTGGCGCCGCCGAGGCTGGCGATGCCCATGGTGCGGCGGGTCCGGACCCCGTCGACCTCCCACTGCCAGCTCTTCGCCCGGCTGGCGATGGTCCGCTCGGCGATCATGTCCATCGCCGTGTCGAGGTCCAGCTGCTCCCACTCGGAGCTATACGGCCGACGGTGGAGAACGCGGTATTCGCGCGCCGGTCCGGTGGTCAGCTGCAGGCTGGCCGAGCCTTTGGGGCACAACCGGCCCCGGCTGACCGGAGAATCGGGGTCACCCTCGATCTGGGTGACCTTGCCTTCCTTGACGTACACGTTCTGCCCGCAGCCGACCGCGCAGTACGGGCACACGGACTTGACCACTTCGTCGGCCTCGGCGGTGCGCGGGGTGAGGTGCCGGGTCGCCTGGCTCTTCGCCGCGGCGCCGCGGCCGCTGATGTCGCCTTCGGACCACTGCCGGTACACCGGCCAGCTGCTGAGCCAGCGTCGCAAACCCATCGTTCCTCCCGCCTCTGCTGCGTGCGCCGGTTACCCCGCCGGTGCGGCGGCTAACCTTCAGCGGCGGCGCGCATCTGCGTATCGGCGCGAGCGCGTTCGGCGATCCAGCGCCGGACGACGTCGTGGCTGGTGGGATTGTCGTGCGGTGGGTTGGCCAGATCCTGACCGCTGGCGGGCAAGCCGCGACGGCCGCGCTCCTCCGGGGCCGGCGCATCGGCGCCGTCGGCGGGGAGGCCGGTGCCGATCAGGTGCGCGAGACCGGCGGAAATCCCGAGCCGGCGCCCGACCTCGGCGTAGCCGAGCCCCCGTTCGGTCAGTTCCGCCACTTCACGCTGCGTCGGCATGCGGCGCTCCTTTCGGCTGACACCCCAACCTCCGGTTGCGCCTCCGGCGGTTTTTCGCCGAGGGGAGGCACGGCCTCTGCGCCTACCCTCCGGCCGGCTCGGGTAAACAGCATCTTGTTTCCCCGGGCGACTTCTGCTGCAGACGGCGCTGCGCTGCCGCCGATCAAGCCGGGTCGAGGCCCAATGCCAGCCCGGCGATTTCGATGTCGCGGGAGGTGGTCCAGCGGCCGAGGGTGAGCCGGAGTGCCGCCAGCGCCTGGTCGGGGGTGCGTCCCATGGCGGTGAGCACGGGCGAGGGGGTGTGGACTCCGCTGTGGCAGGCGGACCCGGTCGAGGCGGCGATCGCGGGGGCTGCGGCAAGGACGTCGGGTCCGCGGGTGCCGTCGATGCTGATGTTGAGGGTGTTCGGCAGGCGCTGGTCGGCGGGCCCGTTCAGGTGGACGCGACCGGGGAACGCCGCGTCCACCAGCCGGTGCAGCTCGTCGCGCAGTGCGACGAGACGGTGCGGGAGGCCGGCGTCGATGTCGTCGGCGGCGAGGATGGCGGCGGTGCCGAGGGCGACGGCGAGGGCGACGTTTTCGGTTCCGGCGCGCAGGCCGAGTTCCTGTCCGCCGCCGTAGACGACGGGCTCCAGGCGTACTCCTTCGCGCACGTACAGCGCCGCGGCTCCGCGTGGCGCGTACATCTTGTGGCCGACGACGGTCAGCAGGTCGACACCAAGGCGGTCGACGTCGACGGGGATCTTGCCGCAGGCTTGTGCGGCGTCGCTGTGCACGAGAGCGCCGTGCCGGTGCGCGATGGCGGAGAGCTCAGGGATCGGCTGGACGGCGCCGGTTTCGTTGTTGGCGGCCATGATGGAGACGATCGTGCGGTCGCCGGGCGGGCCTGCGCGCAACGCCGCGTCGAGGGCGGCGGGGTCGACCAGGCCGTCGGGGCCGACCGGGAGCACGGTGACTCGGGTGCCGTGCAGGCGTACGAGCGCGCGAGCGGTTTCCAGCACGGCCGGGTGCTCGGTGGCCTGCACGACCAGATGCGTGTCGCGGATCCCGGCAGCGAGGACGGCGCCGCGCAGGGCCAGCAGGTCGGCTTCGGACCCGGACGCTGTGAAGACGATCTCGCCCGGTGCGGCGCCGATGAGCGCGGCCACCTTCTCCCGCGCCTCGCTCATGGCGCGGCGCGGCTCAGCGGCGTACTGGTGGGCGCTGGACGCGTTGCCGAAGTACGTCGTCCAGTACGGCATCGCGGCCTCAGTGACGCGCGGGTCGACGGGCGTGGTGGCGTTGTAGTCCAGGTAGACGGGGGCGTCGGCCAGTGCCGGATGCGTGTCGGTCATGTCAGGCTCCCGGCGGTCATCGCTGGTGGGTGTGGTCAAGCCGGGTCGTCGGGGTCGTTGTCCGCGATCACCCCGGCGATCTCGCCGTCCGGCACCCGCAGCGGGAGGATGGTGAAGTCCAGGAACACCTCGACGGGCCCGGTCCCCGGCACGTCCATCTGGAGCTGGAACTCGTGCACCGATTCCGGCTGCCCATTTTCGCAGACCCGGTCGAACATCTGGAACACCTGCTGACCGGTGACCTCGGGGAAGGCCTCGCGCACCGGCCTGCCGTCCATCGGCCGCCCGACGAACTGCCGGTAGAGCGCGGTGGCCGCGGTCAGCGTCATGTCCGGGCCCTCCATCGCGGCCACGAGCAGCGGCACCTGATCGAACACCCGCTGCACCCCAGCGGTCCCCGGCCGGCGCGGACAGGTCGGGCGCGGACAGGTCGGCGTCGGGTGTGTCGCTCATGAACGCGGTCCTTCCCCTCAGGTCTGCCCCGGACCCTACGGCTCGAAATCGGCCTCCGCGCGACGGCCGAGGGTACGGCTCGTGCTTTTTCCCGCGCTGGATGGAAAGCCGAGTGCTGGCGCCACCCGTTCGACCGGGGCCGGGCGGTTCAGAAGTCGGGGGTGGAGTCCACGGCGCCGTCGGTCCGGATGCGCCGCAGATGGACGGCGCGGGTGAAGCGGATGGCCGGCCGTACCCATACCTTGGTGAAGCAAACCGTCCGTTGGCTGCGCTGTCTGCGGCTGGATCGCGACGTCTGCACTCGGCATCGGCGGCGGTTACGGAATTGGCCGGCTAGGTCGGAGTAACGACCACCAGGAGCTTCAACGGCCCCTGGGTGTCCACGGCGCAGTCCACCGCGCGCGGCGGACACGGGTAGCCGTGCGCGGCGATCACCAAGGCGACTTTGCCCGGCGCGACCGCTTGGTAGATCGCGGTCTTGCCGTTCACCTCGGCCAGCCGGAGCACCGACCAGATCTGACCGTCCCGGGCACGCTGGGCAGTGTCGTCGTCCAGCTTGACCAGACCGCCCACCGGCAGCTCGATCGTGAGGTCCGGGTCCATCCCCGGCCTGACGACCTGTTCGGCCCCCTTGGGCAGCGAGTACCCCGCCGGGCCCACCATCGGCCCCTGGTCGGACACCACTGACCGGGTGCACCCCGCCGTCACCAGCCCGAGCAGCACCACCCCGACGATCAACCTGCGTACCCGCTCGAATCTAGTGTCCGGCGCCGGAAATTCGTGAGATATATCGTGCGAGATAGTCGAGGATCTCCTCGGCGGTCTTGCGCCACACGAACGGCTCGGGTCCTCGTTCCATCCCTCGATCCAGGTGCGGACCTCTTTTTCCAGCGCGACCACGCTTTTGTGAACGCCACGACGCAGGAGCTGATCGGTGAGGAAGGCGAACCATCGCTCGACCTGGCTGATCCAACTCGATCCGGTGGGGGTGAATGCATATGGATAAGCGGGTGACGTGCCAGCCAGTCGTTGATCATCGGTGTCTTGTGGGTGGACAGGTTGTCGCAGACCAGATGCACGTCCAGGCCGGCCGGCACGGCCTTGTCGATCGCGACCAGAAACTTCTTGAACTCGGTCGCACGCCCCGCCGGTGGATCTCGGAGAGATCAGGTGCCGTCCGCGATGTTGAACGCGGCGAACAGGCTCGTGGCGCGGTGTCGCACGTAGTCGTGGCTACGCCGCTCGGGCATCCCGGGCATCATCGGCAACACCGGCTGCGAACGGTCCAACGCCTGCATCCCCGACTTCTCGTCCACGCACAGCACCACGGTCTTCTCCGGCGGATTGTGGTACAAGCCAACGACCTCGACGCCCTTGTCCACGAACAACGGGTCAGTCGAGAGCTTGAATCCGTCGCTCAGGTGCGGTTTCAGCTCGAATCAGCGCCAGATCCGTCAGACCGTGGACTTGGACAGGCCCGAGCGCTCAGCCATCGACTTGCGCGACCAGTGCGTCGCGTTGGCCGGTGTTTGTTCCAACGTCGTGATGACCACCTCTTCGACCTTGTCCATCAGAATCGAGGGCGGGCGGCCCGTCCGCGGCTCGTCGACCAACCCGTCCAGGCGTTGATCCACGAACCGTCGACGCCACTTGTTCACCGTGTTCGGCGCGACCTTCAGATCAACGGCGACCTGCTTGTTGGTCGCCCAGGTTCGGCGCACGCCAGCACGATCCGCGAACGCAACGCGAGAGCCTGCGCGGTCTTCGCCCGCCGCGACCACCGAACCAGCTGAACACGCTCAGCACCGGTTAACACCAACTCCGCCTTCGGACGGCAAGTACGAGGGGACTGTTCCAAGATCGGTGTTTCCGGCCCGACACGGTCGGTGGGGTTCGGCGGGATGGGCACTGTGAGTGATCCCCAATGGGGTTGTCAAGCCGCGAGTGGCGTTGATTCGGTCTGGTGTCGTGTGTTGTCGCGGAGCATGGCCCAGAGGACGTTGAGTCGTCGGCGCGCGAGCGCGATGACGGCCTGGGTGTGCGGTTTCCCTTCGGTCCTCTTGCGGTCGTAGTAGGTTTTTGATGCGGCGCACCAATGGATGCTGGCCAGCGCGGAGAGATAGAGCGCGCGAAGCAGGCGCCGGGCATAGCGTCGCGGGCGGTGCAGGTTGCCGCTGACGCGTCCGGAATCGCGGGGTGCGGGCGCGAGACCGGCAACGCCGGCGAGGCGGTCGGCGGTGCCGAAGGGGGGGTCATGTCCCCACCGTTGCGGCAAGGAATTCCGCGCCAAGCAGCGGGCCGAATCCGGGCAGGCTCAGGATGATCTCGGCATGTCGGTGCTGGCGGAACCGGCTCTCGGTGAGGGCGTCGATTTCGGCGATCTCGTCGTTGAGAGCGATCACTGCCTTCGCCAGCCGGATGACCATGTCGGCGGAGAACCGTTGGTCGGGCAGGGCTGCGTGTTGCGCTGCAGCAGCCTCGATCGCGGTGGCCGCGACGGCCACGGGATTGCGGACTTTCCGGTTGCGTAGCCACGTTTCCAGCCGGGTCTGCCCGATCGGCCGCAGCGCGTCGGGCGTTTGTTATCCGGTCAGCAGGGTGAGTGCGGCTTTGCTGGCGCTGTAATCGAAAGCCCGCTCGAGAGCGGGGAAATACTCGAGCAGTTGCGCGCGCAGCCGGTTGATCGTTCGGGTGCGATCGCAGATCAGATGAAGCAGCCGCGGAAAGGTCACGTCGGTTGGCGGCACTGCAACGAGAGCGGGACGAACTCGACAGGCGACAACGGTCACTCCTCCGGCAGGCGTCCCAGGGAGACCCCTACGATCCCGTCACCCACGGCTTACGGAGTACGTACAACGAGCTGGAGGCCCAGAAGACAGCCGTCGCGGCGCGCCTGGGCGACCTCGATGCAGAGTTCCGCGACCCGCCGAAGGGTCCGGGACGTGACGAGGCTGTGTTACTCGAGACGTTGCCGACTTTGGCCTTGAACCTCGCCGCTGCGCCACCCGATCTGCTGAGGACGCTCCTCGATGTACTGCGGCTCGAAGTATGAATGCTGGACGACGATCATGTCGACATCAGCATCACGCTGCCCGCAGGTGAGGTGCCGGCAGTGGCAGGCGTGGCGGAGAGGATCAACGACGAGATGACTGACGCACAAGTGGCGCGCCCTGACGGGCACGCGGATCTTGTGTAGATGTTGTCCGTGCCCCCGGTGAGATTCGAACTCACACTGGACGGGTTTTGAATCCGTTGCCTCTGCCAGTTGGGCTACGGGGGCGAGCCCGACGAACTTTACGGGATCGCTCGGTGCCCCTGAGGACCGGGGAGGGGTGTCGTGGGCGCCACTTCGTGGTGAACGCCATCTTGGGATCTGGATCGTTCCCGGTACGCTTGTCTTTCGCGGGTCACCGCGAGCCAACCGTCCCGCCGAGCCTTCAGGAGGACCCCGGTGACCGAACCGGCTACCGAGGCCAACGGTGCCGCCACCGTGCCGCAGCGTCGGGTGCTCGTCGCCGAGGATGAGGCGCTCATCAGGCTCGACTTGGTCGAGATGTTGCGCGAAGAGGGCTACGAAGTGGTCGGCGAGGCGGGTGACGGCGAGGAAGCCGTGAACCTGGCCACCGACCTCAAACCCGACCTCGTCATCCTCGACGTCAAGATGCCCAAGCTCGACGGCATCGAAGCGGCGGCCAAGATCACGAGCGACCGGATCGCGCCGGTCGTCATCCTGACCGCGTTCAGCCAGCGTGACCTCGTGGAGCGCGCGCGCGACGCGGGCACGATGGCGTACCTGGTCAAACCGTTCGCGAAGCGCGACCTCGTGCCGGCGATCGAGCTGGCCGTGAGCCGCTTCTCCGAGCTGCAGGCGCTCGAGGCGGAGGTCGCGGGCCTCACCGACCGCCTCGAGACGCGCAAGGTGATCGACCGCGCGAAGGGCCTGCTCATGAGCCGGCAGGGCCTCTCGGAACCCGACGCGTTCCGGTGGATCCAGCGCACGGCCATGGACCGCCGCACGACGATGAAGGCGGTCGCCGAAGCCGTGGTGGAGAGTATCGGCTGAGGTTTCACACGATCGAGTCGCACAGCGGGCGTGGCCAGGGGGTCGCGCCCGCTGTCGTGTGTCCGGCGCGCATCTCGCGGTCTGAAAGCGCACGTTTGCTAACTTCGGTACTTATCGACCGCCAGGAAACTTTTCACCCGGGGAGCAGCGTCCAGAAGACCGCCACCAGCGAACCGGAGCGCGCGTCAAGGGCTCCGTTTGTGTTGTAACTGACCACTCAACGTCATCACCCGATTGTCGGATTGCGACAATCGGGTGGAATTCGTCCATAACTACCGGTGACGACCGTCACGATGTGGATACAAGACTGCCGGTGACGCTGTGGAACTCATCACCGGGCGGCTACTTTCAGCGGCCAGTCAGGTCCCACGCGGGACGAACCGCCCAGTGTGGCGGTTGGTTGGCATTTGGAGGAACGAGTGCAGAGAGCACGACTCACGAAGATCTTCGTGCTGGCAGCTGCGGGGGCCATCTCCCTGAGCGCGTGCGCGGCGCGTAACGACAGCGGGTCCAGCGGGTCCGACAGCAACGCACCTCAGGCGGCCGCGCCCTCGGCGGCGGCGAACGCGGCCGACCCGGCCGGAGACGGCAAGGCCAAGTGCGCGCCGACCTCCATCGCGTACGCCGGCACCATCAACGGTGCGAACGCGGCGCTCGGTGTGAACATCCTCAACGGCGCGAAGCTCGCCGTCGACCAGCACAACGCGGCGAACCCCGGGTGCAAGGTCACGCTGCAGCAGTTCGACACGGAGGGCACGCCGGACAAGGCGCCCGGCATCGTGACCCAGATCGTGAACACGCCGAGCATCATCGGCGTCGTCGGCCTGCCGTTCTCCGGCGAGTCGAAGGCGGTCGGCAACATCTTCGCCGGCGCGGGCCTGGTCACGATCACGCCGTCGGCGACGAACCCGACGCTGAGCCAGAACGGCTGGAAGACTTTCTTCCGCGGCCTCGGCAATGACAACACGCAGGGTCCCGCGGCCGCCAAGTTCATGACCGACCAGCTGCACGCCAACAAGATCTGCGTCATCCAGGACGACTCGGACTACGGCGTCGGCTTGGCGACCTCGACGATCAAGGCCCTCGGCAGCAAGGCGTCCTGCCAGGACAAGGTCAAGACCAAGCAGACCGACTTCTCCGCCGTGGTCAACAAGATCAAGAGCGAGAAGCCCGACGCGATCTTCTACTCCGGCTACTACCAGGAAGCCGCGCCGTTCGCGCAGCAGCTGAACGACGCCGGCGTCACCGCCAAGTTCGTCGGCCCGGACGGCGTGAAGGACGACCAGTTCGTGAAGGGTGCGGGCGAAGCCGCGAACAGCGCGTACTTCACCTGCCCGTGCGTGCCGGCCGACCAGTTCACCAAGTTCACCGACGCCTACAAGAAGGCCACCGGCGCCGACCCCGGCACCTACTCGCCCGAGGCCTACGACGTGGCGACGATCCTGCTCAAGGGCATCGACGCGGGCAAGACCACCCGTCCCGCGCTGCTGGACTTCGTGAAGAACTACGACGGCCAGGGCCTGACCAAGCACTTCAAGTGGGACGACAAGGGCGAGCTCGCGGCCACCACGGTCTGGACCTACAAGGTGGAGAACGGGAAGATCGTCCGCAACACCGAGATCAAGTAGCGAAATCCGCTTCGATTCCGGTTTCCGGGGTGCGTGCCCGGCGGCTCGACTCCGCCGGGTCCGCACCCCGGACGCACATGGAGAACTAGTGTGTCGATGACCCATGACCTCGCCACGATCGTGTTGGCGCAAGGCGGAAACGACTGGATCACGTTCGACGTGAAGTCGTTTCTCACCGATTTCTGGAACAACACGATCGACGGCCTGTCCTACGGCAGCATCTACGCGCTCGTGGCGCTGGGCTACACCCTCGTCTACGGCGTGCTCAAACTGATCAACTTCGCACATTCGGAAGTCTTCATCTACGGCGCCTACGCGACGTGGTTCACCTTCTACGGCTTGGGTTTTCGCCCCGGGTCGACCCCCGAGCTCCCGGTCTTCGAACTGATCGGCTTCCTCTTGATCGCCTTGCTGGCGGCCATGGCGGTCTCCGGCGGTACGGCGGTGGTGCTCGAACGGGTCGCCTACCGGCCGCTGCGCAAACGCGGGGCACCGAGGTTGGTCTTCCTGATCACCGCGATCGGGGCCTCGTTCGCGCTGCAGCAGATCCTGTTCATCTGGCGCGGCGGCAACGCCGAACTCGGCATCCGCCTGTTGCGCAACGACGAGGTTTTCACGATCTTCGGCGGCAGCGTCACCATCGTCACGATCATCACGGTGGTCGCCGCGATCGTGCTGATGATCGCCGCGGACCTCTTCGTCAACAGGACGAAGTTCGGCCGCGGCATCCGTGCGGTCGCGCAGGACCCGGACACCGCGACACTGATGGGTGTGAACAAGGAACGGGTCATCATGCTGACGTTCCTCATCGGCGGCCTGCTCGCCGGTGCGGCCGCGTTGTTCTACATGATGAAGATCCCGCAGGGCGCCTCGTACCAGGGCGGCTTCCTGCTCGGCATCAAGGCGTTCACCGCCGCCGTGCTCGGCGGCATCGGCAACCTGCGCGGCGCGCTGCTGGGTGGTCTCGTGCTCGGCGTCGCGGAAAACTGGGGCCAGTCCCTTTTCGGCGGTGGCTGGCGCGACGTCGTCGCGTTCGTGCTGCTGGTGCTGGTGCTGATGGTCCGGCCGACCGGCATCCTCGGTGAATCCCTCGGAAAGGCACGGGTATGACGGTGACCTCGACTCCGCCCGCGCCCGCCGCGGCGAAGCGGCGCCGGCCGGTCTCCGACTGGTGGAACAACCTGTCGCGCGTGCAGCAGTGGGCTGTGCTCGTCCCGCTCGTGGTGCTGGTGTACGCGCTGCCGGTGCTGAATCCGCCGATCCTGACGACGGAACCGGGCTCCAACTTCCCGATCGCGATGTTCGAGGTGTCCCGCTATGCGCTGGTCGCCATCGGGCTCAACGTCGTGGTCGGCCAGGCCGGTCTCCTCGACCTCGGTTACGTCGGGTTCTTCGCGATCGGCGCGTATGTGATGGCGCTGTTCACTAGCCCCGACTCGTCGCTGTCGAAGCTGCCGTTCCTGGTGGTGCTGCCCATCGCCATGGTCGTGACGATGGTGTTCGGCCTGATTCTCGGGACGCCGACGCTGAGGCTGAGAGGCGACTATCTCGCGATCGTCACACTCGGCTTCGGTGAGATCGTCCGGCTGCTCGCCGACAACGTGGATCCGCTGCGCGGCAACAGCGGCTTCCACGGGGTCGGGCATCCGCCGGGCACGCAGGCCGACGGGTCGCCGATCTTCAGCAACTCCAACGGCACCCCGTGGTACTGGCTGTGCGTCACGTTGATCCTGGCGGTACTGCTGCTGGTCGGGAACCTGGAGCGCAGCCGCGTCGGCCGGGCCTGGGTCGCCATCCGCGACGACGAGGACGCCGCCGAGATCATGGGCGTGCCAACGTTCAAGTTCAAGATCTGGGCGTTCATCTGCGGTGCGGCGGTCGGCGGCCTTTCGGGTGCGTTGTACGCCGGCCAGATCGGGTTCGTGAACAACCAGAAGTTCGACGTGGTCACGTCGATGCTGTTCCTGGCGGCGGTGATCCTCGGCGGCGCGGGTAACAAGGTGGGTGTGCTGCTGGGCGCGATCGTGGTCGCCTACATCCCGCTGCGGTTCCAGGCGATCGCCGAGTACAAGTACCTGATCTTCGGCCTGGCGCTGATCATTTTGATGATCTTTCGCCCGCAAGGCCTGCTGGGCGCGCGGCAACGGCTGCTCACCTACGGCAGGCAGGCGTACCAGCGCCTGCTCGGCAGGGGTGAGCAGGTCGGCGGCGGCGAGGGCGCGCTGGGCACCGAGACCACCGGGGGCAAGTCATGACCGCCCCTGGCAACGAAAACCGGCCGGTGGAGCCGGCCGAAGGCGGGCTCGTCGCCGAGGTCGCGCAGATGTCCGAGGTCGAGCTGGCCGAGCACGAAGCCGAGGTCGCCGAGGTCGTCGCCCCGGACCGCGACATCGACGTCGCGGTCGGGCAGACCCTGCTGAAGGTCGACGACGTCACGGTGCGCTTCGGCGGACTGGTCGCACTCGACTCGGTGTCGTTCGACATCCGGCGCGGCGAGATCCTGGGCCTGATCGGGCCCAACGGCGCGGGGAAAACCACCTGCTTCAACGCGATGACCGGTGTCTACCGGCCGACGTCGGGCCGGGTGCTGCTCGAGGACAAGGCACTGGGCAAGACGTCCCGGCACGGCATCACCCAGCTCGGCATCGCGCGGACGTTCCAGAACATCCGGCTCTTCGCCGAGATGACGGCGCTGGAGAACGTGGTCGTCGGCACCGACGCGCGGCACCGGACCAGCCTCCTCGGCGCCCTCCTGCGCACCCCGCGGCACCGCCGCGAGGAGAAGCAGGCGATCGACAAGGGCATGGCGCTGCTGGAGTTCGTCGGCATCGCCGACCGGGCGGCCGACCGCGCGAAGAACCTGCCCTACGGCTACCAGCGGCGACTGGAGATCGCGCGGGCGCTCGCCACGGAGCCCAAACTGCTGTGTCTCGACGAGCCGGCCGCCGGGTTCAACCCCGCGGAAAAGGAAGAGCTCATGGGGCTGATCCGGACGATCCGCGACGACGGGTTCACCGTTCTGCTGATCGAACACGACATGAAGCTCGTGATGGGGGTGACCGACCGGATCGTGGTGCTCGAGTTCGGCAAGAAGATCGCCGAAGGCATCCCCGCCGAGATCCGCGAGAACCCCGCCGTGATCGCCGCTTACCTGGGAGTGCCCGACGATGACGCTGCTTGAGCTGACCGACGTGTCCGTCCACTACGGACGGATCCAGGCCGTGTCCGGGCTGTCCATCTCGGTGAACGAAGGCGAGATCGTCACGCTCATCGGAGCGAACGGCGCGGGAAAGTCCACGACGATGCGGGCGATCTCGGGGATCCGGCCGATCTCGGCGGGGCGGATCCACTTCGCCGGCGAGGACATCTCCCGGCTGCGCGGCGACCTGCGCGTGGTCCGCGGGATCTCGCAGTCACCGGAAGGCCGGGGGATTTTCCCCGGCATGACGGTGCTGGAGAACCTCGACATGGGTGCGTACGCGCGTAAGGACCGGAAGAACCTGCAGCCAGACTTCGACCGGGTCTTCGAGCTCTTCCCACGGCTGGCCGAACGCAAGAGCCAGGTCGGCGGCACCATGTCGGGCGGTGAGCAGCAAATGCTCGCCATCGGTCGTGCGCTCATGGCGAAGCCGCGGCTGCTGCTGCTCGACGAGCCGTCGATGGGTCTGGCGCCGCAGTTCATCCAGCAGATCTTCCGGATCATCACGGAGATCAACCGGCAGGGCACGACCGTGCTGCTGGTGGAGCAGAACGCGCAGCAGGCGCTGTCGCGGGCCCACCGGGCGTATGTGCTCGAGACCGGGCAGATCACGAAAACCGGCACCGGCAAGGAACTGCTGGCGGACACCAGCATCAAGGAGGCCTACCTCGGCGGGGTCTGATCCACTCGAGTTTCGTCCCTCCCGATGTCGCCCGGTCCGGACACCGGCGCGATGTCGTGACCGGGCCCGTGCGCAGCCCGCGCACGGGCCCGGTTCGCGTCGGAAGTCGCTGGACGGCACCTGTCCGCGGGTGTGTGCTGGCCGCACACACAGGGAGGGTGCGATGCGGATCGCGGGCCAGGAAGCCGTCGAGGGCGTGGTGGCGGGGGTGCCGTTCGTGGCGCTGGCGCCGGAGGGCGGCGGCTCGGCGCCGCTCGTGGCCGGCTGGCATCTGATGGAGCCGCCGCGCAGCGAGCGCGCGATGGCCGCGGCTGTGCCGATGCTCGGCGTGCGCGCGTGGCGCGTGTACCTCGGGCCGCCGCTGACCGGCGCGCGGCTGCCCGACGGCGGTCTCGCCGAGTTCTTCCGGCTGGCGTCGGACGACGCGGTGCTGAACGTCAACGAGCCCGTGACCGAGCAGGCGGCGGCCGAGTTCCCCCGCGTGGTCGCAGGTCTGCGCGACCGGCTGGCGATCGAGCCCGGCCCGGTTCAGGTGTTCGGGGGCTCCGCCGGTTCGGCGGTCGCACTCGAAGTGCTCACGCGCGCCGAGGTGCCGATCGAGGCCGGTGCCGTGGTCAGCCCGGTGGTCCAGCTGGCGCCGGTGATCGGGCGCAACGAACGCATTTATCAGGTCGCCTATCGGTGGAGCGATCGTTCACGCGCGGTCGCGGCGCATTACGACTACCTCGCCCGCGCCGCTGAGCTGACCGCGCCGCTGCTGCTCGTGGTGGGGGAGGAGGACGACGCGGCGTTCCGGGAGCCGGCGGCCGCGTTGGCCGCGCGGCTACCGGGTGCCGAACTCGTCACGGTGCCCGGGATGGGGCACGCACTGGCCGCCGAGCCGGGGGTGGACCCCGAGCCGCAGAACGAAGCAGCAGCTCGGGTCGACGCCGCGTTCACGGAGTGGTTCGGCCGGCACCGGTGAGGGTCACCGGCGCGGACCCCCATTCGGCGCTGCCCGGCGGTTTCCGGGTCGGGAGCGGGAAAATTCCGCTCGGCGTGCTCTCACCGCTCGGGCGGAGCAGGGGAGACCGCGCCCGGTGGCCGGTCGCGCACGACGCAGGTGAGCCGGGCGGTGCACGTGCGCCGGCCCTGGTCGTCGGAGATGACGATCTCGGCCGTGATGGTGCCGCGGCCGACGTGCAGCGGCGTGGCGACCGCGGTGACCGTGCCCGAGCGGACGGCGCGGTGGTGCGTGCAGGACAGTTCGAGGCCCATCGACGCGCGGTCCGGCCCGGCGTTGAGCCCGGCGAGGATCGAGCCGAGGGCTTCGGCGACCGTCGCGTTGGCGCCGCCGTGCAGCAGACCGTAGGGCTGGAGGTTGCCTTCGACGGGGATCGTGCCGACGACGCGTTCGGCGGACGCCTCGAGGATCTTGAGCCCGATCTTGTCGTTGAGTTGCTGGTCGGCGGCTGCGGGGTCGAACCCCACGAAGGTGTCCAGCTCGATCTCGCCGGCCTGTTCTGTCACGCAACGCTCCTCAACCCATGCGACCCGTAAGAGTGTCGGACCCTCACTTTAGACTCGGCCACGTGAGCCCGAGCGAGAACCGAACCATAGCGAACACCACATCCGCGACGACCACGGCCGAGCGGCCGAAACTGCTGCTCATCGACGGCCATTCGATGGCCTACCGCGCCTTCTTCGCGCTGCCCGCGGAGAACTTCAAGACCAAGACCGGGCAGGTCACCAACGCGGTGTTCGGCTTCACCTCGATGCTCATCAACCTCCTGCGCGACGAGGCGCCGACCCACCTCGCCGTGGCGTTCGACCTCTCGCGCAAGACCTTCCGATCGGCGACGTACGCCGACTACAAGGCCAACCGCAGCACCACCCCCGACGAGTTCCGCGGCCAGGTCGACCTGGTCAAAGAGGTGCTCGACGTGCTGGGCATCCCGTCGCTGGTGAAGGAGAACTTCGAGGCCGACGACATCATCGCCACGCTCACCACGCAGGCCGGCGACGAGTTCGACGTGCTCATCTGCACCGGCGACCGCGACGCTCTGCAGCTGGTCAACGACCACGTCACGGTGCTGTACCCGAAGCGCGGGGTGTCGGATCTGGTGCGGTTCACGCCCGAGGCGGTCGAGGAGAAGTACGGCCTCACCCCCAGCCAGTATCCGGATTTCGCGGCGCTGCGCGGCGACCCGTCCGACAACCTGCCGGGTATCCCCGGGGTGGGCGAGAAGACGGCGGCGAAGTGGATCCGCCAATTCGGCACGCTGGCCGACCTCGTCGACCGGGTCGACGAGGTCAAGGGCAAAGTCGGCGACGCGCTGCGCCAGCACCTGTCGTCGGTGCAGCTCAACCGGCAGCTCACCGAGCTGGTGCGCGACGTCCCGCTCGAGTCGGTACCCGACCAGCTGGAGCTGCGGCCGTGGGACCGCGAGGCCGTGCACCACCTGTTCGACGAGCTGGAGTTCCGCGTGCTGCGTGACCGGCTCTTCGCCACGCTGAGCAGCGCCGAACCCGAGGCCGACGCAGGGTTCGAGATCTCCGGCAGCGCGCTCGCGCCGGGCGCACTGAGCGCGTGGCTCGCGGCGCACGCCGGCGAGGGCGAGCCGGTGGCGGTGGCGTTCCGTGCCACGGGGGCCTCGGTCCGGGCGGACCTGCGAGCGCTGGCGTTCGCGGCGTCCGACGGTGAAGGCGCGTATGTCGATGTCACCGCGATGGACGAGGCCGACGACGCCGCGCTCGCCGCGTGGCTCGCCGACGGCGGGATCCGCAAGATCGGCCACGACCTGAAGGTCGCGCTGCACGCCGTGCGCGCCCGCGGCTGGACCCTTTCCGGTCTGGTCATGGACACCGCGTTGGCGGCGTACCTTGTGCGCCCGGGCCAGCGCACGTTCGGGCTCGACGACCTCGCCCTGCGCTACCTGCACCGTGAGCTGCGGTCCGAGTCGGGCGAGAGCGACGGCCAGCTGTCGCTGCTCGACGGCGGCGCGGAAGGCCTGGAGCAGCAGGAAATCCAGGAGGAGCTGGTCAAGGCACGCGCGATCTTCGAGCTCGCCGGCGCGCTGGGCCAGGAGCTCGAGCAGCTGGGCGGCGCGCGGCTGCTCACCGATCTCGAGCTGCCGCTGCTCGAGGTCATCACCGAACTGGAAGCCGCGGGCATCGCCGTCGACGTCGAGCAGCTCACCGAGCTCGAGGCACACTACCTCGGCCGCGTCACGCAGGCGGCCGAAGAGGCGTACAAGGTGATCGGCAAGCAGATCAATTTGGGTTCGCCGAAGCAGCTGCAGGTCGTGCTGTTCGAAGAGCTCGGCATGCCGAAGACCAAGCGCACCAAGACCGGCTACACCACCGACGCCGAGGCGTTGCAGAGCCTGTTCGAGAAGACCGAGCACCCGTTCCTGCAGCACATGCTGGAGCACCGCGACGCCTCGCGGCTGCGCACCACCGTCGAGGGCCTGATCAAGTCGGTCGCCGACGACGGGCGCATCCACACCACGCTGCAGCAGACCATCGCGGCCACCGGACGGCTGTCGTCGGTCGACCCGAACCTGCAGAACATCCCGGTGCGCACGGAGGAAGGCCGCCGGATCCGCGACGCGTTCGTGGTCGGCGAGGGCTACGCCGAGCTGATGACGGCGGACTACAGCCAGATCGAGATGCGGATCATGGCGCACCTGTCGGCGGACGAGGGCCTGATCGAGGCGTTCAACAGTGGCGAGGACCTGCACACGTTCGTCGCGTCGCGCGCGTTTTCCGTGCCGGCCGAGGACATCACTCCGGAACAGCGTTACCGGGTGAAGGCGATGTCGTACGGGCTGGCCTACGGGCTGTCGGCGTACGGGCTGTCGCAGCAGCTGCGGATCTCGACCGAAGAGGCCAAGGCGCAGATGGAGGCGTACTTCAACCGCTTCGGTGGCGTGCGCGACTACCTCCAGTCGGTCGTCGGCGAGGCGGCGAAGACCGGGTACACCGAAACGATCTTCGGCCGGCGGCGGTATCTGCCCGACCTCAACAGCGACAACCGCCAGCGCCGCGAGATGGCCGAGCGAATGGCGCTCAACGCGCCCATCCAGGGCAGTGCGGCCGACATCATCAAGGTCGCAATGCTCAACGTGCACCGCGCGCTGGTGGAAGCGAAGCTGCGCAGCCGCGTGCTGCTGCAGGTACACGACGAGCTCGTGCTGGAAGTCGCCGAGGGCGAGCGAGCCGACGTCGAGAAGCTGGTGCGCGACGGGATGGGTTCGGCCTACGACCTCGCGGTGCCGCTGGAGGTTTCGGTCGGGTACGGCCGTTCGTGGAACGAAGCCGCGCACTGACCGTTCTTTCGGCGGAGCGGCTTCTCGCCCCCAGGCGGGCGCCGCTCCGGCGCGTCGGGGGATGACGCCTTTCACCAAGGGCGTGGCCGCGCCGCACCGGGATGCGTTGCTCACCGAGCCCGAGCCCGAGCGCTCAGCCCGGCCGGCGCAAGTCAGGGACTCAAGCCCCACGCGACCGCTGGGCACGACTCGGTGTCATCCCTCGAATCGAGGCCGGTGCCCTCCACTCAGGACGACGACGGCACGTCAGCTTTCCCGGTGGTCGGTGCGGGCATGGGTTCCGCCGCCAGCTTGTCGACCAGTTCCAGGCCACGCTCGGCCCAGGCGATCTCGGTGCGGGCGCGCTCGATCAAACCGTCGTAGGCGAAAACCTTGAACGCGACGATGCGTTCGTGCTGTTCCGCCGGAGCGCGGCCGAGCCGTGCGGACAGTGTCGGGTTGCTTCGGTCGACGAGAGTCGCGCGAAGATCCGACCACTGTTCGAGTTGCTCCCGGTGGAATTCGAGGTGCCGTTCCATGTGCTTGCGTGCCTCTTCCGGCCGCGCCCATTCCAGATAAGCGGTGACGAGCCGATGGACGTCGCGCTCTCGCTGGTACCCGGGCGGATCGTTGATCCAGGCGCGAAATTGGCGTACGCCTTCGTCGGTTATCCGGTACTCCCGCTTGGTGCGGCGCCCTTCGGACGGCAGCTCGGTCGCTTCGACGAGGCCTTCTTCCTCCATCCGCCGAAGCTGAGGGTAGATCTGCGAATCCGGTGCGTACCAGACGAAACCCACCGACGTGCTGAACTGCTTCGAGATGTCGTAGGCAGTCAACGGCCGGGCCGTCAGCAGGGCGAGAAGGGCGTATCGGAGACTCATGACTCCATTCTCGCGGTCGAGGCCGGCCCCGCCGCGGGCGGGACTTCCGCCTGGTGGAGACGAAACTCAGGGAATATCGACGGTCAGGACGGCCTGGCGGCCGGTCGAACGGGTGCGGACGGGGGAGTTCTGCCCGGTGAGCGTGCCACCGGCAGCGCCCGGGTCGAGCACCGCCCGGGAGACGCAGACGCACATCTTGCCGGAGGTCTTCTTCTGTTCGTCGCTGAAGAAAACGTCTCGGTGGTCGATCAGGCCGTCGACGCTCAGGATGCGGACCTGGCACAGTCCGCACTCACCCTTGCGGCAGTCCGAGATCACCTCAGCGCCGGCTTGTTCCAGTGCCTCCAGAAGGGAACGCGTGCTCCCGACGGTGGTCTCGACGCCCAGCCGGGGAACGGAGACGACGAACTCTTCGGTCTCGTACCAGCCGCTGTTGCCGAACGTCTCGTAGCGCAGATCGGCGGCGGGCAGGCCGCGGTCGTGCCATCGACGCCGGATGGCATCCATGAGCCGGATCGGACCGCACATGTACAACTCCGTCGGTGCGGTTCCGGCTTCGTCGACGAGGGCACCGGCATCGTGTGAGGTGCCCTCGTCGTCGACATGGACCCGGATGTTGTCGCCGTGGAGCTCGACGAGCTCGTCGAGAAAGGCCATCCGGACGCGGCTGCGGCCGACATACACCAGCGTGTACGCGGCTTTGACGTGACGCAGTGCCCGCGCCATTGCCGCGATCGCGGTGATGCCGACGCCTCCGGCGAGCAGCAGGTACCGGGGCGCGCCGATGCGTAAGGGGAAGTTCTGCAGCGGCTGGGTCATCCTCAGCTCGTCGCCCGGCCGGAGCGTGTGCATGAACCGAGACCCACCGCGGGAGTTCGGTGACAGACTCACGCTGATCGTCAGCTCACTCCCGTCACGGCTGCCGCCCACCACCGAGTACGACCGGGTGTCGGTGCCGTCCGCGGTGTGGACGACAACGTCGACGTGGGAGCCGGGTGGCGCGACGCGGGGCCGTTCGGTGCGCAGGACGATCCGCTGGATGTCCGTTGCCGCAGGCGCGGCTTCGACGACGTGGCCGGTCTGCCAGACGGCCTGGGTGTTCGCAGCCATGCCGCGCTCTACTTCCAGCTCGCTGCGGTGGCCGGCTGCTCGGCCTCGAGCATTCGCTCGATGAGCCGTCGTACCCACATGCCGCCCGCGTCGATGTTGAGGCTGTAGAACTCGTAGTCGGGGTTGGCGTCGATGGCCGCCTGCTGGGCCACGAGCATCTCCTCGTCCTCCCCGAACACCTTCCTGACGCCGTCGCGGGTCTGGGTCGTGATGAGCTGGCTGTCGAGGCGGTAGTTGCGCATGAAGGCCCAGAAATAGTTCGAACTGCGGGCGGTCTCCGGGCTGATCGTGTTCATGACATAGCAGTTCACGCCTTGGCTGCGATCGCCGTCTGGGGCGCCGGTGCCTGCCTTGGCCACGCCGACGTCGATGCAAATGGTCGACGGCGCTTCGAAACGGATGATCTGCCAGCGGTCGACCTTGCCGTCGAACTCCGGGAACTTGTCGCGCATGTTCTTCAGCCAGAACGGTGGCGGTTCGATGTCGAGCATCCAGCGAGCGACCGTGACCGTGCGGTCGTCGTGGGTGACTTCGAAGTCCGACTCGGAAAGCTCGGCCTGGCCGATGCTGCCGGCGTGCACGAACTCCTCGTGAGTCAGGTCCATCAGGTTGTCGAGCACCAGCTGGTAGTTCGCCTTCACCGTGATCGTGGACCCGTCGCCGGCCCAGTCCGGTGGGTCCATCTGGTGCATGTCCGGCACCGTGTCGGGGTCGGCGAGAGTCGGGTCGCCGGGCCAGACCCAGAGGAAGCGATGCCGTTCGACGACGGGAAACGACGGGACCATCGCGCTCGGATTGATCGTCTGCTGCGCGGGCATGAACGTGCACCGGCCCGCGGAGTTGAACCGAAGCCCGTGGTAGGGGCACTGCACTTCGTCGGCGCCCACCCGTTTCCCCATCGAAAGCGGTGCGAGCCGGTGCCAGCAGGCGTCGGCCAGCGCGACCGGGCGCCCGTCGTCGGTCCGGTACAGCGCGAGCGGACGGTCGGCGACTGTCCGCGAGAGGAGCGAGTTCTTGGTGACCTCGTGATCCCAGGCGGCGACATACCACGCGTTGAGGGGGTATCCGAGCACCTTGTTCGTGGTTGACGTCCTGGCATCGGCGATCGTCACGGTTGCCTCCATTGGCCGCTCGTCCAGTGATACCTATGGCGATAGGTATTGGCGATGACGAGACAATACCTCTGTAGATAGGTATTGGCAATCGCTGCGGGCCCGGATGGCTTGGCCGGCAGGGGAGAGCGACGGCCCAGCGCAGAACTGGCCAGCGTGGGAAGCCGGCCCGATCCGCTTCAGAATCGGAAAACTTCAGAACGGAGCCACTTCAGAACGGAGCCACTTCAGAACGGGGCCACGTCAGAACGGGGCAAACTTCAGAACGGAGCCACTTCAGAACGGAGCCACTTCAGAACGGAGCCACTTCAGAACGGAGCCACTTCAGAACGGAGCCACTTCAGAACGGGGCCACTTCAGAACGGAGCCACTTCAGAACGGAGCCACTTCAGAACGGGCCACCTCAGAACGGGGCCACGTCAGAACAGCGTCGGCGGTTCGACGGGCATCGGCTCGGCGAGCGCCTCGACCTCCGGCACGCGCGCCCGCACCTCGTCGTGGAAGTTCCTCGCGAGCGCCAGCGCGGCGGCGTTGTCCGGGGTGTGCACGAACACCGTCGGCGAGCGGCCCTCGCGCAGCCACCGCGCCACCGCCTCGGCCCACGGGTGCCAGCCGGCGGTCGTCTGTGCGGCGTCGTCGCGCCCGAGGTAGCGAACGACAGGATGCGCTGTCAGTGCCCGGACCCGCCGCGGCAGTCGGGGTTTCTTGAACCACGCGTCCTGCTCGGCCTCGGTGCGGGGCGGGTTCTCGAACAATACCGTCGTGTCGAAGGTGATCCACTCGGCGTCCGCGCCGGCGAGCACGCGTTCCAGCCACTGCGCCGCACGCGCGTCCTCGAAGAACGCCCGGTGCCGCACCTCCACGGCGTAGCGATACTCGCTCGGCAGCTGCCGCAGAAATCCGGCCAGCGTGCCCAGGTTCCGCGGCGAGAACGACGGCGGAAGCTGAATCCAGACGGTGTGCAGGCGCTCCCCGAGTGGTTGCAGAGCACCGAAAAACGCCCTGAGTGGCTCGCCGGCATCGGTGAGCCCGTGTACGTGCGTCACGGTCCTGGGCAGTTTCGGTACGAAACGGAAGTCCGGCGGCGTCTGCTCCGCCCAGGTTTCGACGACGGCACGCGACGGCGTCGCGTAGAAGGTCGTGTTGCCCTCGACTGCGTTGCACCACGTCGCGTACGCGCGGAGCCGATCTCGCGGAGCCAGTGGGGCCGGCAGGTAGCGGCCCGACCACGGCGCGTGTGTCCACATCGCGCAGCCGACGTGGAGTTTCACCGACCCAGCCTAGTCCCGAGGGTGATTCACCCGGGTCACCCGCCCGGTCAGCGGTACCGGTGTCACCGCCGCCTCACTTAGCGTGACAGGCGTTGGTGTCGATCGATAGCGGAGGACCCAGAAATGATCAAGCGGCTCTTCAAGTTCGCGATGCGCCACGGCTGCTGCTCGGCGTGCACCGGCAAGGGCTGCGGCTGCTGCGCCAACTGCGGCTGACCGCGTCGCGCACACGGGGGCTCGGTCGCTCAGCCGCGGCCGAGGCCCCGGATGAGCACCATCACCGAGTCGCGCACCTCGGCCCGCGTCCGGGCCGGCTGGAATACCTGCCAGTCGAGCGCGACGACCAGCATCGTCCCGAACAGTCCGGCCGCGGCGGTTTCGATCGCGACGCCGTCGGGCAGGCGTCCCGCCTCGGCCAGCCGGCGCAGCTGCTCCTTCATGAGCGAGATGACCTCTTCGCGTAGCAGCGCCAACGTGTCGTGCCACTGGCCCGGTGTGCGCCACAGCTCGCTCACCACGATCTGTGAGAACCCGGGGTACTCGGCGATGAACGCCAGTGTCGTGTCGATCTGCGTCTCGATCACGGCGAGCGGGTCGTCGTCGGTCACGCCTTCGCGCAGGCGCCCGGCGAGCAGATCGACGCCGAACCGCAGCAAGCCGTCGACGAGCCCGTCCTTCGACCCGAAGTTGTAGTACACCGTGCCCTTGGCGACGCCCGCCTCGGCCGCGATCTCGTCGACGGTCAGCCCCACGAGACCCCTGTTGGCCGAAAGCCGCAGGGTCGCCTCGAACAACTTCCGCCTGGTCGTCTCCCTCACAGGCTCAGCTCGGGTTTCAGCGCGGACACCGACCACACTCGGTGCTTGCGGGCGGCGAGCGTCGACAGCACGATCCCGCCGACGAGGTAGGCCACGAGTACTCCGACGTCGCCGAGGATCTGCAGCGACGCGCCCATGTAGAGCAAGTGCCGGAACCCGTCGATGGCGTAGCCCATGGGGAGAACCACGTGCAACGGGTACAGCGCGTCGGGAATCGTCTGCCACGGGAATGTGCCGCCCGCGCTCACGAGCTGCAGCACCAGCAGCACGAGCCCGAGGAATTTCCCGACGGCGCCGAAGAACGCGTTGAGCGCGTGCACCACCGACGTGAACGCCAGCGACACGAGCACCGCGAACCCGATGGCGCCCAAGGGATGCGCGATGTGGATGCCGACGAGCCACGTGACCGCGGCGAAGAGCACCATCACCTGCGCGATCCCCAGCACGGCCGAGGACAACCAGCCGCCGAGCGCCACTCGCAGCGGTGCGGCGCCCGCGGTGAGCGCCCGCGTGGACAGTGGCCGGATCAGCAGGAACAGCACGAACGCGCCGATCCACGTCGCCAGCGCGATGAAGAACGGTGCCAGGCCCGCGCCGTACGTGCCGGCGGACGCGACCCCGTTCGCGGTCACCGCGACCGGGTCGGCGATCGTGTTCGCCGTCGCCGTTCGTGTCGGGTCGTCCGGGTTCGGGATCTGCGACAGCCCGGCCGAAAGCCCGTCGCGCAGCTGGTTCGCGCCGTTCGCGAGGTGGTCGGTGCCCGTGACGGCGGTCTTCTCGCCGTCGTTCAGCTTCGCGGCGCCGTCCCGCAGCTGGTTCGCCCCGTCGGACGCCTGCGCGATGCCGCCCGCCAGCTGCGGTGCGGCGGCGGCCAGCTGGTTCGCCCCGTCGGACACCTGACGTGCACCGCTCGCCAGCTTCGCGAGGTCGCCGTTGGCCGCCTGGATCTTCGTGTTCGCCTGGTCGACGGGGGAACGCAGCTGGTCGAGCCGCGTGAGGACGTCGGTGACCTGGCTGTCGGAGAGCCCGGCGTTGTGAAGGTCGGTGTTCAGCTGCGCGCGGTAGGCGTCGAGGCGGCCCTGGAGGTCCGACGACGCCGAGGCGGCGAGCGAGGCCGCGTCGGCCACTTTCTGGTCGCCGTCGGCGACCTGGCCGGCACCGGTCGCGAGCTGTCGCGTCTGGCTCGGCAGCTGCGTGGTGCTCGATGTAAGCGTGCCTAGCCCGCTCGCGAGCGTCTCCGATCCGGTGGCCAGCTGGTTCGCGCCGTCGGCGAGCTGGTGCTGTCCGGTCTGCAGCTTGGCGGCGCCGTCGGCGAGCTGCCCGGCGCCGCTCGCCGCGTCGGACACCTTGCCGTAGATGGTGGAGAAGCCCACGAGGAAGCGGTCGGCCGCCTCGCCGCCGACCTTCTCGGCGATCGTCTTGCGTACCTGATCGGCCACCTGCTTCGCGATGGTTCCCGCGAGGTAGTTGTTGGCGTCGTTGGTGGTCAGCGTGATCGTCGCCTGATGCGGCGTGAAGGTGCCCGACGAGAGCAGCGCCGCGGAGAAGTCGCGCGGAATGCCGATGGCGAAGGAGTACTTGTCGTCACGCACACCGCTTCGAGCGTCCTGTTCGGACACTTCGTGCCACTGGAAGGTGCCCGACTTCACGAGCTCGTCGGTCACCTCGCGCCCGACGTTGCGCGTCGCGCCCGTCGAATCCTTTGCACCGGCGTCGGTGGTGTACACGGCGGCGGGCAGCTTGTCGAGCCGGCCGTAGGGGTCGTAGTTCGCGTACAGGTAGAAGGACGCGTACAGCAGCGGCACCAGGATGAGCGCGGCCATCGCGAGCTTCGGCAGCGTGCCCGCCGACAGGCGGCGCAGCTCGTTGCCGGCGATGCGGAACGCGTTGAGCCCGCCGGCCCGCTTGTCGGGGGAACTCATGCCCGGTCTCCTTCTTCGGCGGGTTCGGCTGGAGTTTCGACGACTAAGGTTTCGGCGGGTTCGGGGACGGTGAGCAGCCGTACCGGTCGGGGCGGCTCAACCGATCCGACGTACGCCGCCGGGTAGGGCAGCGCGGCACCAGGGGTAGTCGCCGCGAGCACCACGACGGCCAAGCCGCGCTTGGCGTGCTCTTCGGCCACGGCGGTCCAGGTTCCGACGTGGCTCGTGTGCCGGTCGGGTGTGTCGAGCACGAGGACCCGCACGCCGGTTCGCTCTGCCGCCAGCTCCGCCAGCAACCGGGTTCGCAGCGCGGGCTCCAGATTTTCGAACCGCGTGTCCGCGAAGGGCGCGGCGTCGTGCTCGGTGAGCCAGCGCAGCACGTCCGCCTTCCCGGCGGGCCGGTGCGCCAGCGCGAGCTCTTCGCCGGCGACCACGCGCAGCGCGAGCGCTTCGTCGGGCTCGCTCACGCCGGGTGCGTCGACCACCGCGACGAGATCGCGCAGCAGGCCGGGGACGTCGGCGGTCACGGTGCCGGTGGTGGGCTTCACGCGGCCGGCGAGCGCCAGCGCGAGCGCGGTGATCCCGACACCCGGTTCGCCATGGACCAGTGTCACGCAGCCGTCCTCGACCGTGAGCGAAGTCGGGGACAACAGGGTGCCGTGGGGGCCCTCCAGTGACACCCGGTCGGCTCGTACCAGCACGGTGAACACTCCAGTTTGCTCGGGGGACCGGACTTTGAACTGACCAGTCAGTTCAAAAGCTAGCGCGAGTGATCGGCACCGGCAAGGCGAGTCGTCGTAGGTCACACGGCCGAGTGGCGGGTGTCGAGGTCAGCGGTCGGGGTCACCGTAGCGACGAGGCGGGATGCGCTTCCCACGATGTCCACAGTGGACGATAGCCTTGCCGGTGCCAGAACACCGACGACAGCGGGTTCATCGGGTTGTAGTAGAGATACGCGCCCGCGACGCCGGGCCGCAGCAGCTTGCGGTGCACGTGGTCCATCAGTGCGCGGCCGATCCCGTCGCCGCGGTGTTCGGGCGCGGTCACCACGTTGTTCACGTACGCCCACCGGCCCGGTGGCAGCAGTTCGGCCGCCTCCGAGCCCACCGCCGCGTCCACCCAGTCGCACTGTGCGAGGGCGACCGGCCGGCCGCCGGCCTCCGCGAGCCAGGTCGCCGGTTCGTCGAGCGCGCGGCGCAGCGCAGGGGCGAGGAGCTCGGCGGTCTGTTCGCGGCGGCGGTGCGCGACCAGTCCGGTGTAGTCGAACGTCGCCGTGCACAACGCCAGCACGGCCTCGAAGTCGGCGGGCCCGGCGAGGCGTACCGTGACGCCGTCGCGGCCCGGCCCGTCCGTGGGCGGTTCCGTGCGCACGGCGAGCGCGGACATCGGCGCGAGCCCGTGGTCGAGGAACGCGCGGATCGCCTCGGCGTCGCGGCTCGGCCAGTTCACCACGCACGCCGAGTCGGCGGCGGGAGCCGCACCGTCCACGACGGACCGCAGCTCGCCGAGCAGGAGATCGAATCCCTCGGGCCCCGGGGTGTCCGCGTCCGGGAACAGCTGCCACACCTGCGCGGCCGACCACAGCAGGGGAGTGTCGCCCGGACCGTGGCGATGCCGCTGAACCGCACCGGAAACCCGCACGCCGCCGGACGTCACCGCGGCCACGCGCGTGCCGTCGGCCGCCGGCGGGGGCTCCGGCAGCAGCGGATCGAGCGCGCGGAAGCGCGCGGCGGTTCCGGGAGTGGCCATGAAGCCGCAGCGTAGCCGCTCAGGAGCGGCGGGTGCGGAAGATCGCCGTGCCGGGGAAGAGCTTGCCGCGCAACGGACTCCACTGACCCCAGGTGCGGGTGTGGCCCTCTGGCCACTCGGGCTCCAGTAGATCCTCGATGGCGAACCCGCTCGTGGCGAGTGTTCGCACGTAGTCGCCGACGGTGCGGTGGTATTCCACGTACGTGGCCGAGCCGTCGTCGTCGACCTCCACGTACGGCGTGCGGTCGAAATACGGCTGCGTCACCGTGAGCCCTTGCGGGCCGGGATCGTCGGGGAAGATCCAGCGCATCGGGTGAGTCACCGAGAACACCCACGGCGAACCGGGCCGCAATACCCGGTGCACTTCGGCGAAGACCGTCGCGAGCGACGGCACGAACGGCAACGCCCCGAAAGCGGAACAGGCCGCGTCGAACGAACCCGAGGCGAACGGCAGGCGCTCGGCGTTGGCCTGCACCAGCGGCACGGCGATGCCGGTGCGCTCGGTGCCTTCGCGCGCGTGGCGCAGCATCCCGCCCGAGAGATCCGTCGCGACGGGTTCGGCTCCGGCGGCGGCGAGCCAGCGCGAACACGCAGCCTGGCCGCAGCCGACCTCGAGCACGCGGCGGCCACCGACGTCGCCGAGCAGCCGCACGTCGGCCTCGCGCACGCCTTCGGGGCACCACACGAAGTCGGCGTCGCCGAGGAAATCGCCGTGGGTGGCCTGGTAGTCGTCGGCGTCGGCGTCCCACCACGCGAGGTTCGCGGCTTCGGCTTCTTCACCCCCCACGGCGCGGTACGCGACGCCGGAGGTGCCGAGCCGCTGCTCGGCACGCGCGTGGCGGTCCACCTCGGGCGAGGCCGGGAGCTCGGGCATGGCAGGTCCTCACGGGTGCGAAGTGGTTGCCCCACGGCGGCAGCCGTCGGCAACACGGCGGCAGCCGTCGGCAACACGGCGGCAGCCGTCGGCAACACAGTGGCGGTTCGTCGGCAACTATTCGTCGGTAACGGTCGTCGGTAACGGTCGTCGCAACACAGCGGCACGGCACCGGCGCGGTACCGGCGCGGGGTACCGAGGAATGCCGGTATGAGCGAAAACGTTGCACGAAGGGTACCGGCAGCGGCGGGGACCCTGATTGTGTGCCCTACCCGGGCCCGCGTACGATAAGTGTCAGCGCAGTGGGTTCGCGCTGCCCGGGTCGTCACCTGCCGGGGCCGCGCACCGTTTGCGGGTCGTGCCGCGGTCGTTCACCAGTGCTTGTTCACCAGTGGACGTTTGCCCGACGTTGGTTCGTGGGGTTCGTTGCACATCGTGGCTTGCAGGCACCCCATCGCGTCGCCAACTGTTCACCCACGATACCCATCCAACCGGAGCAACCCGCCTAATGACCACCGACACCGCCACCGCCCCGACCGCCCCCACCGGGCCCCAGCAGGTCGCCATCAACGACATCGGGTCGGAGGAAGACTTCCTCGCGGCGATCGACAAGACGATCAAGTACTTCAAC
>DASZNR010000028.1:0-39356 GCA_035551175.1 Amycolatopsis sp.
CATCGGATCGTTGTCGAAGCTGTTCTGGGGAGGCCTGCGGGTGGGCTGGATCCGCGGGCCGCGTCCGATGATCGAGCGGTTCCAGCGAGCGAAGGTCGCGATGGACCTCGGAACGTCGCTGCCGAGCCAGATCCTCGCGCACGAACTGCTGCCGCACACCGCCGAAGCCATGAAAACGCGGGCGGCCGCCCTGCTCGACGGCCTGGCGGAACTCGAGCAGGCCCTGGCGCTGCACCTGCCGCATTGGTCGTGGACCCGGCCGGACGGAGGAAGCGGACTGTGGGTCAGAGCCCCCGGAGTCGACACCGAGAACCTGGCAGAGGCGGCCCGACGCGCCGGCGTGCGGTTCACGCCAGGACCGGCTTTTTCCTCAGTCGGCGGGCAGACCGAGATGCTCCGGCTTCCCTTTGGCCGGACCGGCCGTTTGGAGGAAGCCGTCGCACGGTTGGCTGGTATCGCTAGTGTCAGGTGACCTTGATCAGCCGCCGCTTCACCGCCTCGCCAGGTCCAGGTTCTTGGTCTCCCGGAACGCGAATCCGACCACCAGGGACGACACCACCGCGATCGCCATCAGGTAAACCCCCGGAGCCAGCGAGCTGCCGGTGAGCGTGACGAGCCCGGTCGCCACGAACGGCGCGGTCCCTCCGAACAGGACATACGCCGCGGTGTAGCCGATCGCCGAGCCGCTGGCGCGGACCGGGCCCGGGAACATTTCCACCATCGCGGGCACGTTCGACGTGCCGATGACCGCGACCAGCACGGCCAGCACTGCGGTGCCGAAGAGCGCTCCGGCGAATCCGGCGTGCATGAGCGCGAACGCGGGCAGCGTGCACACGGCGAACCCGAGGCACGACACCAGCAGCATCCGCTTGCGTCCGTACCGGTCGCTCGCCGATGCCATGAACGGGCACGCCGCGCTGTAGCACAGCATCGACACCACGCTCGCGATCAGCGACTGGGTGCGCGAGTAGTGCAGCTGGTCGGCCATGTACGTGATCATGTAGCTGCTCATCAGGTAGTACGCGATCGCGTTGGTGATGCTGTAGCCGAAAAGCGTGAAGATCTGCCGCTTGTGCGAGCGGAGCGCGTCGCGCAATGGCTTGCGCTGCACGGAGTTCTCGCTTTGCAGCTGCCGGAACACCGGGCTGTCCTCGACCCGGCGGCGCAGGTACAGCCCGATCAGCCCGAGCGGGCCGGCCAGCAGGAACGGCACCCGCCAGCCCCAGGTGTGCAGCGCACCCGAGGACAAGGTGGAGGTCAGCAGCACCCCGACCGCCGACCCGGCCACGCTGGCCAGGCCGACGGTGGCTGGCACGGTGCTGGCGAAACGGGCGCGCCGCCCGTCCGGCGCGTGCTCCATGATGAAGGCCGAAGCGCCGGTGTACTCGCCGCCGGTGGAAAAACCCTGCAGCGTCCGCAGGACGAAGAGCAGGATGGGCGCGGCGACCCCGAGCGCGGAGTACGTGGGCAGCACGCCCATCAGGAACGTGGCTCCGCTCATCAACAGCACGCTCAGCGCGAGCGTCCGGTTGCGGCCGATCCGGTCCCCGTAGTGCCCGAAGAACGCCGCGCCGAGCGGTCGTGCGACGAACCCGCCCGCGAAGATCGCCCACGTGGCCAGCAGTGCCGCGGACGGGTCGTTCTTGGGGAAGAACTCGGCGGCGATGGTGGACGACATCGTCGCGTAGGCGGCGGAGTCGAACCATTCGGTGAAGTTGCCGATGCCCGAGGCGAGTGCGATTTTCCGCCTGCCGCGGGAAAGGCTCGCGGGCTGTTCGGTCCGGACGGTCATTGGCCGGCTCCTCGTCAGTCGGTGCCGGGGCCGCGATCGCGGTCCCGGAGGTCGGCCCGGCGGATCTTGCCGGTGGCGGACCGGGGCAGCACGTTCACGAACTCGATGTGCCGCGGGTAGGCGAAACGCGAGTAGGTCTCCTTGGCGAATGCGCGCAGTTCTTCGGCGAGCGCGTCGCCGCCGTCGTAGCCGGGCGCGGGTTGCACCCAGGCCTTGACCGCCTGGCCGCGCACCGGGTCCGGAACGCCGACCACCCCGGCGTCGGCCACCGCCGGGTGGGCCCGCAGGGCGTGTTCCACCTCGAACGGGCTGACCCGGTACCCGGAGGTCTTGATCACGTCGTCGGTGCGGCCGAGGAACCAGAAGTAGCCGTCCTCGTCGGCGAAAGCCTGGTCGTTGGTGTGGTACCAGTCGCCGCCGAACACCGCCGCGGAGTCTTCCGGCCGGTTCCAGTACCCCAGCGGGTACTGCGGGTTCGACCGGGCGCGCAGGCAGATCTCGCCGGGTTCGCCTTGGGGCACCGGCTGCTCGCGCGCGTCCAGGAGCGCGACGTCCCAGCCCGGCAGCGGACGGCCCATCGAACCGGGTTTCACCGGCACCCCGGGGAAATTGCCGACCAGCGGATAGGACTCGGTGGAGCCGTAGTAGTCCAGCAGCGGCACGCCGAACTGCCCGGTGAACCAGTCGATCAGGTCGGCGGTCAGCGGTTCGTTCGAGGAGCACACCACCCGCAGCTTGTGCGGGTAGCGCAGGCCCGCGTCCGGGACGTCGGCGGCCATCTTGCGCAGGAACGTCGGGTTCACCAAGGCGGTGGTGACTCCGTTGCGGGACAGGGAATCGAGCAGGCCCTCGGGGTCGAACCCGCCTGCCGGGCGGTAGACCAGCTGCGTCGCGCCGGCGCGCAGCGGCCCCAGCAGCTTCGCCATCGACCACGCCCAGTCCCCGGCTCCGTAGAAGACGTCCCCGGGGCGCAGGTCGTGGCAATAGCGGAACTCGTTGTGCCCCAGCAGCGTCCGGTGCGCGTGCACGATGCCCTTGGCCTTGCCGGTGGTGCCCGAGGTGTAGAAGATCAGCGCCGGATCGTCCGCGGCGGTGTCCGCCGTCTCGAACCGCGGCGGAAGTTCCCCGATCGCCGGGTCGTCGATCTCGACGATGTGCCCGGCGAAGCCGCTGACGCGGTCGCGCGCCTCGGGTTCGGTCACCAGCACGGCGGCTCCGGAGTCGGCCAGCCGGTAGCGGATCGGCTCGTCGGCCCACAACAGGGACATGGTCACCAGGATCGCGCCGGTGCGCAGCACGCCGAGGTAGGCGGCCGGGGTGTCGGGCCGCTGCGGAAGGAGCACCGCCACCCGGTCTCCGGGCCGCACTCCCCGATTCCACAGGTGCGCGGCCACCTGGCGGGAGCGGTCCTGCACCTCGCCCCGCGAGATCTCGCGGTGCGTGCCGAGGTGGTCCTCGAAGATCAGCGCAGTGGCGGCGCGGTCGTGGCGGTCGGCCACGTCAGCGGCCATGTTGTAGCGCGGCGGGACTTCCCAGTCGTGTCCGGCGCGCAGTTCGTCGTAGGTCACCCGATGCCCCTTCAGCGCTTCTTGGCGGTCAGGAACCGCGCCATCTCCCGCTGCGGCTCCCCGGTCGCGTAAGCCTCGGCGTGGATCTTCTTGGCCGCGGTCACCGCCTGCGCCAGCGCCTCGTCGTCCAGTTCGCGGAGCCGGGCCTTCGTGAGCGCGACCGCGCCCGGCGGCAGCGCGGCGATCGCGCGGGCCTGCGCGACGGCGGCGTCGAGCACCTCGTCCTCGGCGACGAGCCGGGTCAGCAGGCCGAGGCGGTGCGCTTCGACGCCGTCGACGAGCTGGGCGGTCAGGGCGAATTCGGCGGTCTTGGCGCGGCCGAGGATGTCCCACATCGCCCAGATCCCGGTGATGCTGGGGATCCCGGAGGCCACCTCGGGTTGTCCCATGGTCACCCCGGCGTGCCCGATCCGCAGGTCGGCCACCAGCGCGTACTGGAAGCCGGAACCGGCGACGACGCCGTTGACCGCGGCGACGGTCGGCTTCCGCAGCTCGCGGACCGCGCGGTACAGGCGGTCGAAGTCGTCGATCCAGGCCTCCGCAGCGGCGTGGTCGTCCGGGCGGATCGCGGCCGTTTCCGCCAGGTCCTGCCCGGCGCAGAACGCCCGCCCAGCGCCGGTCAGCACCACGCCGCGGCAGGTCGGGTCCTCGTCCAGCTCGCGCAGGTGCCCGATCAGCCGCTCCCGCATCGCGTGGGTCCACGCGTTGAGCTTCTCCGGCCGGTTCAACGTCAGGACCGCGATCTCGTCCCGGCGGTCGAGCAGCACTGTTTCACTCATGGAGGTCGTTTCCTTCGCTCGTCGTCTGCGTCGCGGACAAGAAAAACAGCGCGAGGCAACCGCTGGCCAACACCAAGTGCGACCTGCGGCGATATCAGGTTGGTATGGTCCGGCGGATGGAGCTGCGGCATCTGCGGTACTTCGTCGTCCTGAGCGAGGAACTGCACTTCGGGCGGGCCGCGAAACGGCTGCACATGGCGCAGCCGCCGCTGTCGCAGCGGATCCGGGACCTCGAACGCGAGCTGGGCGTCGAGCTGTTCCATCGGGGTCGCGGCGGCGTGCGGCTCACCGAGGCGGGCGCGCTGCTGCTCGAACACACGCGTCTGGTGCTCGAAGGCGTGGACAGCGCGCGGGAGGCGATGCGCCGGATCCTGCCCGGCACGTCCGGCACGCTGCGCGCGGGAATTCCTCCGGACACGATGCCCACAGTGCTGCGCACGATCGCCGCCGCGTTCGCCGCGAAGGCACCAGAGGTGCTGCTGGAGCTGCACGAGGTGAGCACGGACGAACAGATCGCCCGGCTGCGGGAAGGCAAGCTCGACGTCGGACTCGTGCGCCACCCCTCTGACACCGTCGGGCTGGAGTCCGGGCCGGTCCTGTCCCGGCCGCTCGGGGTCGTGCTGCCGGCGGCGCACCGGCTCGCGGACGCGGACGTCGTGCGGCTGCGCGACCTCAACGGCGCCCCGCTGGTCATCTTCCAGCGCGAGATGGCGCCGCGGCTCTACGACCACATCCTCGCGATCTGCCGCGACAACGGCTTCCTCCCGGGCGCGATCCGGCACGCGCGCAACCCGAACTTCACGCACGGGCTGGTGCTGGCCGGAATGGGCGTGCACTTCAACGAAGAACACCCGCTGCCCGACGGCCTGACCTGGCGCCCGCTCGACGAGAACCGGCTGCGCTGGTCGAGTTCGGTCGTCTGGGTGCCGACGCGCGCCAACGACGTCATTGCCGGATTCGCCGCGGTGGCCGAGGAAGCCCTGCGGTCTGCCGGGCACGGGATGTCCACTGTGGACTGATCAGCATTCTGGATTCAGAGCTGGGTGTCAGGCACGTCCACTTCGACTTCTTCCAGCGCACCGCCCAGTTCCAGCTGACAGCCGAGTCGGCTGCGTCGCTCGTCGCGGGGCGCCGCGGTGCACTCGAGCATCTCGTCCTCGTCCTCGGACAGCGGCGGCACCGTCGCCAGGTAAGGCTCGCGGACGTAGACATGGCAGGTCGCGCACATCGCCTGTCCGCCGCATTCGCCGACGATCCCGTCGACCCCGTTTTCCACGGCGGCGCTGTTTCCGGTTTCCTTGCCACGACATCGCGGCGGGGTCGTCTGTGCGGGCTGGGCTGGCCAGCACCGCCCGCACAGACGGACCGGGCGTCAGTGCGCGACGAGCAGCGAGGCGACAGCAGTCACGACGGCGAGCACCACGCTGGCACCGCCCCAGACGAAGCCGGTGCGCTGCCACGGGCGGCCGGCGTCGAGGGAGAACCGGCCCGGGCCGGCGAAGGCCAAGCCGGCCGCGATCACCAGCAGGACGATCGCCAGCGCGGAGTTCTCCAGCGGCTTGTCGGCGACCGCCGCGAAGGCGTTGATCATGGTGCCCATGACCATCGCGGCGGCGAGCGGGGTGAGCAGGCCGAACATGAGCAGCAGGCCGCCGGCGAACTCGCAGGCACCGCCGAGGAGCGCGAACAACAGGGCCGGGTGGTAGCCCATCTGCGCGGACGACGCTTCGGTCGCGCCGAGCCCGCCGCCGCCGAAAGCGCCGAACAGTTTCTGGGCGCCGAAGACGGTCAGCACTCCGAAGGGGACGATGCGGACCAGCAGCAGGCCCAGGTCGATGTGCCGCTGCGTCGAGGCCGCGACGGGGGCGGCTGCGTCAGCTGAAAGGGTGGACATGATTCTCCTTTTTCTCGTGGGGAACACCGGTTGCGGCGGCGACGAGTTCGGAATAGACGCTGGGCTGGTATTCCCGGATGACGGGGAACCCTTGCCCGTGGGGCGCGGTCCAGCCGAAGCGGACTCCGGGGTTGTGGATGTCGTGTCCGCCGGGCAGGAACAGGTGCGGGCTGCCCCGCACGAGGTCGGTCGAGGAGGTTTCGAAATCCTCGTAGACCGCGCGCCGGCAGGTTCCCCGCTGCAGTTCCCACGCCAGCCGATTGGCGTCGAGCAGCGGGCATTCCTGAGCGATGGCGAGGATTTCCGTGGTGAGCGAGATGTTCCGGCTGTCCGCGTAGAACGCTCGGCGCAGCGCCGCGTCGAGTTGGTCCGCGGCGCGCGGGCCGCCCGCTTCGGGGGTGCGTGCGGCCCGGACGGCTTCCAGGGCGGGAAGCATCGTGACCGGGTACTCGGAATCTGCGCGGCGCCAGGGGCTCCAGCCGAGAGCGGGCTCGGTCGAGGCGATGACCGCGATTTCCGCGTCGAGGACGGATTTCGGTGTTCCCCGGCGGTTGAACAGTTCGAGCGGGAAGGCCCGGTGTTCGATCACGAGGCCGTCGGTCTTCTCCGCGGCGCGGCGCGGTCCGAACAGCGCCAGGCTTGCCCAGGGGCATCCGAGGTCGGAGTAGACGACGATGGCGCCGGGCGGGCAGTGGATTCCAGCGGGCACTTCAGTCGCTCCCCTTCTGCCGCAATACCCGGCCGATGGCCGCGGCGAGTTCGGCGACGCCGGATTCCTTCAGCACCTCGTAGTGGTCGCCGGCGAGATCGACGACGGCGGGAGGCTCGGCCGAGTAGCCAGAGCGTCCTTCGATGAACGAGTAGTCGTCACCAGCGGCTTTGAAGATCGTGACGGGGGTGTTCAGCCGGCGTTCGGTCAGCTCGCGGAAGCTGTACTCGAACTCGTAGGTCTGCGCCACGATCCGGGTGATGCGGCGGATGGTCCCTTCGTCCAGTTCCGGGTACGCGTGGTGCACGAAGGCGACGAAACTGTCCTCGTCCCGGGTGCTGGCAAGGCATTGCTCGAGTCCCGGTCCGCTGAGGACGCCGGCGAAGACGGAGAACAGGATGGTGACGTAGGCGGGGTTGGCGTAGGAGGCTTCGCGTCCGTGCCGGTCGGCGTCGCGCACCTTCGGGTTTCCGGGGCAGATCAGCACCAGGTGTTCGACCTGCTCGCCGAGCTGCTCGAGCTGCCAGGCGGCCTCGAACGCGACCCGTGCGCCGAAGGAGTAGCCCCACAAAAGGCAGGGCCCTTCCGGTTGGACACGGCGAATCTCGGCGACGTCGGCGGCGGCCATGTCCCGGATGGTCGGGCAGGGCTCTTCCCCGGAGTTGATCCCCTGCGCCTGAATTCCGTAGAAGGGGCGACCGGACGCGGCTTCACGCGCCAGGACACGGAGATTCATCGGATACCCGCCCAGCCCCGGCCAGCAGAACACCGGCGGGCCTTCGGCCCCGCGCTCGAAGCGGACCAGCCGCGACGACGCCTGGGCACCGCCGTCCTCGACGAGGCTCGCGAGACCGGTCAGGGTCGGGTGCTTGAAGATCACCTGCAGCGGCAGCTCGAGGGCGAATCGCCGGTTGATCCGGTGGACGAGGGTGACCGCGGTCAGCGAGTTGCCGCCGGAGGCGAAGAACTCGTCCGCCATCGAGACTTCGTCGTACTTCAGTGTCTCGCCCCAGATTCCGGCCAGCTGCCGCTGGACGTCCGTGGCGGGCGCGACATAGGGGCTCGCGACCCGCGCGGAGGCCACCCGGTCGGACGCGGCGAGCGCAGTGCGGTCCACCTTGCCGTTCGCGGTCAACGGCAGCTCGTCGAGCACCAGCACGTGGTTCGGGATCAGGTAGTCCGGGAGCGACCTGGCCAAGTCGTCCTTGACGATCTCGGCCGGGCCCTTCATGTGGAGGGCGTCCTCCGCCATGCCGACGCTGCGGATCTGTTCCTCGCTGACCCGCCCGCCGAGGAAAAAGTAGGACGCGCCGGTGCTGATCCCGGCGGCGGCGAGGATGTCGTCGATCCGCCGCGCCGCCGGTAGCGGATGCCCGGACTTGGAGCTGTAGCCCGAGGACATGAGACCGAGGCCGAGTCCGTTGCGCTGCAAGCGGTGCAGCGTGGCACCGAGGCAGAGGTAGTCGAGCCACGGCGCGGCGGCGCGGCTGATCGCGGTGATGCCGAACGCGGACTGTTCGTACACCCGCTGGTTGATCGCGATCACGTCCCGCGACCGCACCAGCTCGTCGGAGATCAGCGTGAACTCGCCGTCGGCGTAGCGGTACAGGCCAGCAGGCAGCCCGTCCACCCGTCCGGGATGGGCCTGCACGAACAGCTCGGCAGGATCGGGTCGGGGAGTGCCGGCGTCGGCGCGGATCTCGAACGTGCCGAGACAGCAGTCCCCGGCCGCCGCCTCCAGCCTGTCCATAATGGACGGATCGGACCCGAGCGCGCGGATGTCCAGGCCGTAGTCGGCGAGCACCTCCTCGAACACGCCGACCATGTGCCCGGCCTCGAACTCCAGCACCTCGGCGATGTTGTTCTTGTAGACCGGCTCCATCGCCTGCTTGCGGCCGACGAAATGCACCGCGAGGCCGACGCCGGGCCGCTGTCCCGAATCGCCGATGCGCACCAGGGCGTGGTCGACCGGATGGTAGTAGTAGATGCCTGGCTCGAGGCCCGCGACGCCTGCGGTGTCCAAGTACAGCTGCGTGGCGTACAGCGCTCCCGGAGAGGCGTAGGCGTATTTCGGCAGCAGCCGCTCGTCGCTGTGGAACTGGCCGAACCAGCGCAGCAGCTCGCCCAGCTCGCCGAAGGTCAGCTCGTCGAGACCCCGCGAATTGCCGCGGGACGGCCGGTGCTCCAGCAGATCGCGCAGCTCCTGGCGGGTCACCGTGCCGCTGTCGTAGTTCCGGTAGGTCTTGCGGGCGAAGACCGCCGAGCGCTGCCGCGGGGTCTCGGCCCGCCCAGGCAGCGGCACGACCGGTTTTCCGCTCAGCTGAGCCGATTCCCGCACGCCCGCGCTCGACAGCTGCGCCTTGACCTGCACGCGGCTCGACTTGGACTGGTGGTGCGAGCCGTGGTTGCCCTGGTCCATCAGGGCCGCTTCCTTCGGGTTCAGCTCGACGCACGCGACGAGGTCGTCGAATCCGGTCCGCGCGTCTTTCGCCACCACCACGGAGGCGCGCCGGACCCACGGGTGCTCCTCGATCGCCAGCCCGATCTCGTCCAGCTCGACCCGATACCCGCGCACCTTGACCTGGTTGTCGGTGCGCCCCGCGAACTGGATGCTGCCGTCCGGGTTCCAGTAGGCAAGGTCCCCGGTCCGGTACAGGACGTCCGTGGGCACGAACGGGGAACGCACGAACCGCTCGGCCGTCGCCTCCGGCCGGTTCAAGTAGCCCCGCGCCAGCTGCGCGCCTCCGATGCAGAGTTCGCCGACCTCGCCGATGTCCGCGGGCGAACGGTTCTCGTCCAGAATGAAGCATTGCGTGTTGTCGACGGGGAAACCGATCGGAATCGACCCGGCCCCCTCGCCGATCGCCTCCGGGTCGACGAGATAGGACGTCGCGTTGATGCAGCACTCGGTCGGCCCGTAAAGGTTGATCAGCGACGCCCGCGGGAGCGCGCCGGTGATCTGCCGGGCAAGCTGGCGCGACAGCGCCTCGCCGCCCGAGAAGACCTGGCGCAGCGACGTGCACCGGCCGAACTCGCCGGTGTCCACGAGGGCCTGAAGGAGTGTCGGAACGCCCTGCAACGTCGTCACGTCGCGCTTGAGCACTGTCTCGATGATCGCCTGCGGGTCCCGGTAGATGCCCGGCGCGCCCATCACGACCCGGCCGCCGAACGCGGTCGCCAGGATCTCCCACTGTGCCGCGTCGAAGCTCATCGGGGTCTTCTGCAGCACCACGGTGTCGGCCTCCAGGTAGCCGACCGTGTGCAACCAGCGCAGCTGTGACACGACGCTGCGGTGTTCGATCGGCACGCCTTTGGGGCGGCCGGTGCTGCCCGAGGTGTAGATGACGTAGGCGAGGTTGCTCGGAGACGGCATCGGAATCCGCGGCACAGAGCGGTTTCCGGCGTCGTCAGGAGTCAGGATCGTCGTGCCGCGCGGAGCGATCTCCAACAGGCGCTCGACGAGGTGCCGCTGGGTGACGATCGTCGTCGTGGCGCTGTCGGAGATCAGGTAACGAAGGCGTTCCTCGGGGTACTCCGGGGACAGCGGCAGGTACGCGGCTCCGGTGCCGAGAATGCCCCACACTCCGCTGACGAGGTCTGTTGACGGTTCGACGAAGAGCCCGACCCGATCGTCCGGCCGGACGCCCGCGTCGTGCAGGCAGGCGGCAAGCCGGGCGGCCTCGCGGTCCAGTTGCCGGTAGGTCAGCGACCGGTCGTCGCTGACGACCGCGATCGCGTCCGGCCGCGCTGCGACCTGGCGGCGCAGCAGGCTGAGCAGGTTCGCGCCGAGGGGAGTTCCGGGTTTGCCTGCGCTGAGCTGAAGTGCTTCCACGATATCCTCGCTGGCGAGCGTCCGGTCAGGACGATGAGGTGGGCAGGGTTCGCGACGACGCCGGCCGGATTTCGGCCGGTTGCGGGTTGAGGGGACGGGGCTGGGCGAGCACGACGGCGACGATCACGATCACGGCGCCGGCCGTCTGCGCCGGGGACAAGCCTTGTCCCAGCACGAGGTAACCGAGCACCGCGGCGGCCACCGGGCTGGCGAAGCCCAGGAAGGACACGGCTAGCGCCGGCAGTCGTTCGATGCCACGGAACCAGAGCGCGTACGCCAGCAGCGCACCCACCACGCTCAGGTAGGCGAACCCGGCGACATTGACCGCGGACACCTGACCGGGCAGCCCTTCCTGCGCGAGGGCCAGCGGCAGCACGGCCAACCCGCCGACCGCCAGCTGCCAGCCGGTGAACGCGAGCAGGCTCACTCCCGCTGGGCGGCCCCAGCGCTTGGTCAGCACGACGCCGGAGGCCATGCAGACCGCGCCGCCGATTCCGCTGAGGACTCCGATCGTGTCGACCCCGGCCTCCGCGCGCAGCACCAGCATCGCGATCCCCGCCGCGCCCAACAGGCAGGACGCGAGGTGCCGCCGGGTGATCGCTTCGCCCAGCAGCAGCGCCGACAGCACCAAGACGAAAACCGGCTGCGCCGACACCATCAACGCCGCGACACCGCCCGGCAGGTGATAGGCCGCGACGAACAGCAGGCAGAAGAACGCGCCGATGTTGAGCACCCCCAACACCACCGCACGCCACCACCAGACCCCTCGCGGCAGCACCCGGGTCGCAGCCAGCAAGATCAAGCCGGCGGGCAGAGCCCGCACGGTGGCCGCCAGCAGCGGCCGGTCCGGCGGCAACAGTTGCGTCGTCACCAGGTAGGTGCTGCCCCACACGGCCGGCGCCAGCGCGGTCAGCGACGTGTCGAGCACTGTGCTCTTGCTTCTCATCGGAAATCAGTTCCCCCGCATCGCAGGTGGATTCCTCGACGGAACAGCCGGAGAGAATTGCGAAAACAATTCGCAACACCCTTTTCGCATTCCGATCGGCCCGCCGAACATGTCGACCCATGTTCGGGCGCGATCCCGGAGCGGCCAAACAACACCGGGTTAACCGATCCGCAACGCGATGTGGCCGGAGGCCGGGCGGTGGGCGCGAAGAGAATCGCGCAGCTTAGCGACAGGGCGGATCCGAGCGCCACCCAACATCTGGTGAACAGTGCCGGGCTGCTCCGAACGGAGCAGGACATTCTTCGCGGAACAAGCTGAACAGGCGAAAACGACGTGGTCAACGAGCACGCCTCGACGGGTGACGGAGCAAGATCCCGGTGCATCGTGACAACCGACACGCGGCGGCGTCGTTTCGACCCGACGGCCGCCGGTGTTCATCTCCCGTACCGCCGCCGGACCCTTAAGGATGTTTGCATCCTCGCCGTGACAGCGGGACTACAGCAGCGGCGCGCACTTTGTCCGATGACGGCGACACCCGGCCGTCTGCCGGTCAGTCAACGAGGCTGGGCCTGGGAACTGAAACAGCCCGGCAACCGGGCACTGGCCGTGCTCGACGGCGAGGCGGTTCACTTGCTGGGAGCCGAAGGCGAGCCGGTGACGGGCGCCTATCCCGCGCTGACGCGGCTGGCCCGTGATCTGGCCGGCAGGCGGATGGTCCTCGACGGTGTGATCGCCGACGGCTGCCGCCAGGTGTGCCGGAACGGCCCGTGCTATCGCGTCTTCGACCTGCTGAGCGTCGACGGACAGGACCTGGTCACCGAGCCCTACCTTGTCCGCAGGCGGCTGCTCGCCAGCCTCGCGCTCACCCGCTCGGCCGTCGTCGAAGTGCCACCCCACCACCAGGACCTCACGCCTGCGCAGCTCGCGCAACTCGCGCGCGAGCACAACGCCCCGGGCATCATCGGCAAGAACCTGGCCTCGCCCTACCAGCCCGGTCACGCCTCCCCCGACTGGATCGAACTCGACCTGCTCCGCGGCTGCGAGGCCGTCATCGGCGGATGGCAGCCCGACCCCGCCGACACCGAACGGCCGGAGTCGGTCTTGCTCGGCGTCTACGACGCGGCCCAGCGGCTCGTCTACATCGGACGAGTCGCCAAGGGATTCACCGGCGCCTCGCGGCGCGCCCTCGGCTCGATCCTGAACGAGCTGGCCGCCGACACGTGCCCGTTCGCCCGCCCTCCGGCGATCGGCACCCGCAACCGCCCCCGCTGGGTCCGGCCCACCCTCGTCGCCGACGTCAACTACCGTGCGATCGACCGCACTGGACAGTTGCGGCAAGCATCGTGGCGGGGCCTGCGCACCGACATCGACCCGCGCGATCCGGTACGGAGCGGATCGCTGCGGCTGCACCTGTCACGGCTTGGCTGATCCCGGGTCAGCCGGACGCGTGATCTTGCCGACTGGCCACATCGGACAGCCGGTCCCCCAGGGCTGGAGCTGTTCGTGCTGGTTGTCGACGATGCAGTAACTCACGGCATCCCAGCCGGACCGCTGGTGCAACGAACTGTCGACCAGCACGCCGGACCTGAGGAGGGAGAGGGGATTCGGCGGCGTCGCCCGACGTTCCAAGGGCGACCGCGTCGAACTTCTTGGGCGGCAGGAGAGGCGGTTGGACCGCGTTCGCTGGACCAGACCCACGTCGCCTGCACAAGTCGGGTCCAGGGCAGCGAAGCACGGATGAGTGGTGGCCGGATCGTGAGATGCTGGCACCATGACCAGCCGTGGCGACGACCTTCCCGTGTTGGTCATCGACGGAGCCGACTTCTCCGACTTCGCCGGATTCACCCGCGAGTTCTCTCGCTTCCTCGACAACTACACCTGGCACGGAAATCTCGACGCCTTCAACGACGTGCTCCGAGGCGGCTTCGGCACGCCCGGGAGCGGCTGGATCCTGCGGTGGCTCGACTCGAACGCGTCTCGAGTCGCGCTCGGTTACGACGCGGCGATCGAGCGGCTGAACCAGCTCCTCCTCACCTGCCATCCATCGAACCGGTCGACCATCGGGGCCCGGATCGCCGCGGCACAGCGTCGCGAGGGCCCGACACTGTTCGACGAGATCGTCGGCATCATCCACGCGCATGGCCCCGGTGGCGACGAATCCGAGGACGGCATCTTCCTGGAGCTCGCCTGACAGCTAGCCGGATCGCGCCGTGGTCAGTTCTGGCCGCAACTTCTGTCCAACGTCGTGCGGATCGTCGGCCCCCTGCGCCGGGCACGGGGCTTCATTCGCTCCGCGCCCGATGCCGCGCTGCGGGACGGAGGGATCACGCGGGCGGCCGAGACTCGCATCCGCCGTTGTGACGGGCAGTCCGGTGAGCCGGATTCCGGCGTGCGTCTTGTACCGCCGGTTGACGCCGACCAACAACGCGGTGATCCGTTCGCAGACGCCGCTCAGGTCCAAGGGACCGCAGTCGACCGCGCGCAATCCGTGGATGCTTTCGATCAGGCTAGCTGCGACCGCCTTGTCGGCGCTCTGGTCGCCGCAGAGCAAGACGTCCTAGTCGAGGCGCTGCCGGAGATCCTGCAGGATCGCTGGCTCGCTCGTCACGCTCACCGCAGGCCGGTTCGTCGGCCAATGCGCCGCAGCCGAGTTCGAGGCTCTGCCGGAACAACGCGTGCCGGACGTTCGGGATCGCGTCGAGCATCGCGTCTTCGATCGCCTTGTACCCGGCGAGCCGCTCGCGGGCGAAGGCACGCAGTTCCGCCGCGGACCACCGCCACCTCACGGGTGACTCCCCACTGCTCGTCCGGTACTCCGACCACGCGTAACTCCCGCGAACTCGTCCAGCACATCTCCGTTCACGGACCCGGCACCGGAGAGTCGGCTCTCCGCTCGATTTCCCAGCCCGTTCCGGCCAAGGCCCGACGCGCCCGTTCGAGGCAGTCTCGATGCCGGGAGGGCGGCCGAGCTTCGGCACGCGCCGCGGGGTCGTCCGGAACACCGTCCTCGGGCATCAATCCGCCCCCTTTCCGAAGATCCAGGACGCCCACCACACCACATCCGAGACCCGGCGGACATCTCGTTCTGAGACAGGCTCCGGACACGGGCCGCCCTACGCTTCGGCGACATCGAATTCCCGGAGGCGGGCCATGCTGGAGCTGGAGTATCGGAACCGGACGGTCGTTCTGCGCTTCCGGAGCGGAAAGGCCGGGCTCCTGGACGACGGCTTTCCCGACACGCTCGCCGCCGCGCTGGTCTACATCGGACCGCGGCCGGTCGTGCTGACGGGAACCGGCCGCTGGTTCGCGCCCGATCTCGGGGCGGGCCAACGGCCGGACACCGCGCTGGCTGCCGTGCGCCGGCATCCGGCACCCGTCGTCGCCGCGCTGAACGGCGACGCGATCGGCTTTGGCTGCGCGCTCGCCGAAGCTGCTGATCTCCGCATCATGTCCGCGGGCGTACTGCACCCGACAGGCTGGCTGCATCCGGTCGACGCGGCCGCTGCCGCACAGGCCGGGCTCGTCGACCTGTCGTGCTCGCCGGCCCGGCTGCTCGGTCTCGCCGTGCGTTTGGCCAACTGCACCGCTTCCGCCGCGGCCGCGTAATCGACGGTGCCGGGTCCGCCCCGAAGGAGCGAACCCGGCACCGGACCCCCGCGCCCTAGTAGATGTTGGACGGGCGGACCATGCCCTCGGCCAGGTCCCCGAATCCCGGCGCGATGATCGAACCCGGATTGACCACGACCTGCTCGACCACCGCGGTCTCCGTCGTGATCACCAGCGCCGCGATGGACGCCGCGCTCTCCAGCGCCGAGCGGGTCACCTTGAGCGGGTCGATCACGCCCGCGGCGAACAGATCGCAGTACTCGCCGGCCAGCGCGTCGAATCCGTTGCCGGTGCCCAGTCCCGCGACGCGTTCCCGGACTTCGGCGCCCTCGTACCCGGCGTTTTCGGCGATCCAGTGCAACGGCTCGCCCAGCGCCCGCAGCACGATGTCCCGGCCGTGCGCCGCGTCGCCGGTCAAGTCCAGGTCCACTTGCTGCGCGGCTTGCGCCAGCGCCGCGCCGCCGCCTGCGACCACGCCTTCCTCCAGCGCGGCCCGAGCCGCAGCGAGCGAGTCTTCGACGCGCAGCATCCGCTCCTTGAGTTCGACACTCGTCGCGGCCCCGACCCGCACCAGCGCGATCCGGCCCGACAACCGTGCGATCCGGAGCCGCAGGCTGTCCTGGTCGTGCTCGATCCGGGCGCGTTCCAGCTGCTTTTCCAGTTGGCTGATCCGGGCGCGCACCACGTCCTCGGCCCCGGCGCCGCCGAGGATGGTCGTCGAGTCCTCGGTGATCGTGATGTGCGCGCAGCGGCCCAGGTCCCGTTCGGTGACCTCGGCCAGCGTCACCCCGGAGTCGTCGCTGACGACCCGGCCGCCGAGCGCCGCGGCCAGGTCTTCCAGTTCCGCGATCCGCCGGTGCCCGAAACCGGGCGCGCGGACGACGGCCGCCGCGAACGTGCCGTGCACGTTGCCGCTGACGATCAGCTGCAGCGCCGGGCCGTCGACGTTCTCCGCCAGCACCACCAGCGGCCGGTCCGCCCGGCGCGCCGCCTCGACCGTCGGCATCAGGTCCTGCACCTGGCTGATTTTCTTGTTGGTCAACAGGATGACCGGCTCGGCGAAACTGGCTTCCATCCGATCCCGGTCGGTGACCATGTACGGCGACGTGTAGCCGTGGTCGAACTCGATCCCGTCGGCGAGTTCCACGCTCAGCCCGGGCTGCTCGGACTCCTCGATCTCCACGACGCCCGCCCGGCCGACCGCGGCGAGCGCCTGGGCGATCACCCGCCCGATGCGCTCGTCGTCGCTGGCCGCCAGCGTCGCGATCCGCTCCAGTTCGGTCTCGCCGGACACCGCGACCGCCGATTTCCGCAGGTGCTCCACGACCGCGTCGACGGTCTCCTCGATCCCCCGCCGCACCCGCATCGGATTCGCGCCGCCGCTCAGCGCGGCCAGGCCCTCGCGCACCATCGCCTGCGCCAGCACGGTGGCGGTCGTCGTCCCGTCGCCCACCGCGCCGTTGGTCTTCATCGCGACTTCCTTGACCAGCTGGGCGCCCATGTTCGCGAACGGCTCGCCCAGCTGGATCTCCCGCGCGATGGTCACCCCGTCGTTGGTGATCGTCGGCGGCCCGGTCAGCTTCTCCAGCACCGCGTTGCGCCCCTTCGGGCCCAGCGTCGCCTTCACCGCGTCGGCCAGGGTGTTGACCCCGAGCTCGAGCTGGCGCCGCGCGTCGACGCCGAACCTCAGCTCCTTCGCCATGATGGTCTCCGTCCTTTCCTTGCGGTTTCAGGGAATGAGGATCGCGCGGCCGCGGACCCGGCCGGCGCTGAGATCGTCGATCGCCTGCTGGAAGTCGTCCAGCCGGTACCGCGCGGTGTGCAGCTTCACGCTGCCCTGCGCGGCCAGCACCATCAAGTCCTGCAGGTCGGTGTAGGAGCCGACGAGGTTGCCGACGAAGTTGATTTCGGTGGAGATGATGTCGATCGTCGGCACGTCGATGTTCTCGCCGTAGCCGACGACGTAGTAGCTTCCCGCGCGTCGCAGCATCCGCACGCCTTCGGCGGTCGCGCCGCCCTCGCCGACGAAGTCCACCACCGCTTCCGCGCCGTGGCCGCCGGTCAGGTCCAGCACCGCGTCCACTTGGGACCCGTCGGCGACGATCGTGACGTCCGCGCCGATTTCCTTGGCCAGTTCCAGGGCGGCCGGGTTGCGGTCGAGCACGACGAGTGTCGCCGCGCTCATCGCTTTCAGGCACTGGATGCCGATGTGGCCGAGCCCGCCGGCGCCGATGATCACGCAGACGTCGCCGGGTCGCAGCTGCCGCGCCGCCTTCGCGGCCGCGTGCTGGGCGGTGAGCCCGGCGTCGGCGAGCGCGGCCACGTCGGCGGGTTCGAGACTGTCCGCCAGTTTCACGCACGACCGCGCGGACGTGCGGAGGTATTCCGCGTACCCGCCGTTCGTGTCGATCCCGGGGAAGGCCGACTGCTCGCAGTGCACGTCGTCGCCGAGCCGGCAGGCGCGGCACAGCCCGCAGGTGATCAGCGGGTGCAGGATCACCTTGTCCCCCACCGAAACGTTGGTGACCGCGTCGCCGACGGCGTGCACCCAGCCGGCGTTCTCGTGCCCGATCGTGTAAGGCAGCGCGACGCCGGACTTCTCCGCCCACTGGCCTTCCAGGATGTGCAGGTCGGTCCGGCAGACGCCGGCCGCGCCGACCTTGACCACCACGTCGAGCGGACCGGCGGCTTTCGGCTCCTCGACCTCGCGCAGTTCGAGATTCCGGTGGTATCCGGTGACTTGGACGGCTTTCACGATCGGCTCCTCGAAGTGACGACGACCGGGGCGGTCCCCTCGGGATCCGCGTACCGGGTGGCGAGCAGGCCGCGGCAGAAATGCGCGTTGCCCTCGATGGAAATACGGGTCGCGGCGGCCAGCCGCAGCCACAGCGCGGTGTCCTGCTTCCCGACCGGCGCACCGGTGTGGTCCACGACCACCCGCGCGTGCGCGTCGGTCGGCAGCCCGATCGCTTCCCGCCGGCGCAGCAACGCGATTTTCAACCGGTCCTCCGGCAGGTCGAGCAGCTCCAGCAGCGGCAGCTCTTCGAGCGTCCACGCGCCGCCGGCCAGCACGGCCCGGCAGCACCGTTCGACCGCGGCGAGGTGCGCTTTCCGCTGGAACGTGCGGCGGAGTTCGTCGAGGCTCTGCTCCGCCTCGACGCCGAACGTGCCGACGTATCCGGCGCGAGCCGCGACTCCGGCGTTGATCTTCGCCGAATCGTGGTGGTCGTCCAGCACCACCTGGACCCGGCCCGCGTCGGGCAGCGCCGCCAGCGCGTCGTAGGCGTCCGAGACCATCAGGTACGCGAAATTCGGCGCACAGAACGAGGTCGGCAGCCGCAGGTGCACTTCGATGCCCGCGTCGTCGATCGTCACTGAGCGGACGAAGCCGAGTTCGGTCACCGGCTGGTCCAGTTCGGGATCGAACACGGTCGCCAGCGCCGACAGGACCATCTCGTCCAGGGAAAGGGCGGCGGTGGTCATCGCGCACCTGCCGCCGCGGGCAGGCGCAGTTGCCGCGGCACGTCCAGGTCGTACAGCGCGGCCGCGTTCAGCCCCAGGATCTTTTTCTTCTGTGCCACGGTGATCTGCGGGTACTCGGGCAAATCGGCCGGGATCTGGAAGTCGACAAACTTCTCCACCAGCCACTGCGGAGTCCAGAGCGCGTAGTCGCTGCCGAACAGGATCCGGTCCTCGCCGATCCAGTAGAGCAGTTCCCCGATGATCTGCGCGAAGTACTTCGGGCGGGCGTGGATGAACGGCATCGCCACCGCCAGCCCGCCGTACACATTGGACTCCTGGGTGGCGATCCAGCAGAAGTCCTCCAGCCGCGGCAGGCCGACGTGCTCGACGATGAAGTTCAGGTCGAGGTAGTCGGTGGCCACGTGGTCGATGTCGGCCACGTCGAACGCGTCGCGGTCCAGCGGCCGGATCGTCGGTCCCTTGTGGACGTGGATGTTCTTGATGCCCAGCTTCAGGCACTCTTCGAGGTAGCGCCGCGACCACGGGTCGTCCAATCGGTAGCCGCGGGAATCGCCGTGCCACTCGGCGGTGTAGAGCTTCACCCCCTTGAGCCGCATCTGCTCGGCGTCGCGGCGCAGTTGCTCAAGGCCGGCCTCACCGTCGCGCGGGTCGTATGCGTGGTTGTAGGTCAGCTTGCCGGGGTGCTGGCGCACCAGGTCGAGGCATTCGCCGGTCTGGCCGAAGTTGTTCCGGTAGAAGTCCCGCAGCAGCGTGGCCTGGAAGATCGCGTGGTCGACGTGGCCGTCTCCGAACACGTCTTTCACGAACCGCTCGGCGCCGTAGTAGGTGTAGGTGTCGTAGTCCCAGGTCACCTCTTCCGGGCTGAGGTTGCGGTGGTAGTCGTAGAAGCAGTCGATGAACTGCTTCCCGTGCACGTTCTTGATGTTCGACTCCCGCGCGTCCCAGATGTGGACATGCCCGTCGACGACGTAGTACTGCTCGCCATCCTTTTCGTACATCGGAAATCCTCGCCCTTCGTTCGTGCGTTGCGGTGGGAACGCGGCGGCGGGCGGCTCGGCCCGCCGCCGCGCGGTTCGGGTCCGGGCTCAGCTCTGGGCCAGCAGGTCGAAACCGATGTACTCGGCGGCGTCCTCCGGGTTGGCGAAGAGCAGGGTGCGGTCGTCCAGGTGCACCATCCGGCCGTAGTGGGTGGAGCTGATCTCCTCGAAGACCGAGCCGTCGAACTCCTGGCCGAGCGCGTCGGTCAGCTCGGCGTAGTCGAACTCGAGCAGCCGGGTCCCGTCCACGCGGATCATCGACGGGTACTCGACGAGCTCGACCCCGTCCTTGCTGCCCATCACGTCCGCCACCACCCGGCCGACCGGGGTGTTCATCAGGGTCACGCCGCACATGTTCGAGATTTCGGTCTGCGCACCGAACTGCATGTCGCTCACTTCTCCAGCTCCTTTGGAACGTCGAGCCCGATCTCCTCGAGGAGCTGGGCGAACTTCTCCTTGCTCGCGGCGAGCGAATCGGCGAACGTGCGGGTTTTCTCCGCCGGCTGCGACCAGATCGGCTGCAGCGCCTCGGCCGCGGCCAGGCACTTCGGCACCCAGGTCGAGAGCCACTCGCCGAACAGCTCCCGGTTGGCGGCGCCGTGCTCGCCGTCGCGGGCGAGCAGCTGGAACAGCGACCGGGTGTAGGCGAGGTCGCGGCTGTAGTCGTACTCGCCGGTGCCGACCAGCGTCGGCGTCACGTAGTCGCCGTTCGCGGCCGAGATCTGCATGACCAGCTCGGACCGGAACAGCTGGCCGACGAGCTGTTCGAACACGACGTTGGTGGCGAAGAGCAGTTCCGCCCAGTCGCCGACCGCGGTCAGCTCCTCCACCGCGCGGCGGGTGGGCTGCCATTCCTCCGCCGACTGCCAGACCGCCCGGTGGATGTCGCCGTCGAAGGTGTCCAGCGAGTCGGACAGGTCGAGGTTGAACAGGGCGAGGTCCTGGGCGAAGCGCATCTTGTGCGCGGCCGTGACCGCCACCGCGGTATTGATCATGTTGGTCGGGCCGGAGCGCTGGATCGAGGTGAACACGTGCAGCGCCATGCCGTTCTCGGCGTGCATCCACGCGCCGAGGTTGCGCGCGACGAAGGTCTGCCAGGCCGGCTTCCAGTGACTGTAGGCGCCGGCGCGCTTGGCGTTCTCCAGACTCAGCGCGACCTGGCGCACGACCGCGGAGTTGTTGCGGTAGAGCGTCTGCTCCCACTCCTGGTTCGGGTCGAGGAACGCGTGCCAGTTCGAGGACTTCGCCCGCGTCCATTCGTGCGGGTAACCGCCCGGGCCGTCGCCGAAGCCGTAGATCCAGCCCTGGCTCAGGTGCCGGTCCGGGTCCGGCTGCACGTCGACGGTGACGTCCTCGTACACCGTCGCGCGGAGCTTGGCGGGCGTGAAGTAGTTGTAGCTGCGGCTCTTCGAGCTGGGGAATTCGAGCGCCCCGGCTTCGGAGTCGGTGAACTCCACTTTCGGGAAGCTGCGTGTCGCGGTCGGACTGCTCGCCATTGGCTTTCTCCTCTTACTGGTCGTCACTGACCGAGGTCGTGAACTTGTCGTAGAACACCTGGTCGTCCGGAACCCCTTGCCGGGACGCGAGATCGAGCGCGGCGTCGACCATCGGCGGCGGCCCGCACAGATACACCTCGCTGCGGTGCAGCTCGGGCTCCGCGGCCTCGACGACGTCGGTGACCAGACCCGGTTCGGCGACCACCCCGAGGTCCGCGCTGCCGTCCGCCGATTCCGACAGCGCCACGACGAACCCGAAGTCCGCCAGCTGGCCGCCCAATGCCCGGATCTCGTCCAGGTAGAACAGATCCGCGGCGGTCCGGGCGCCGTAGTAGAACCGGATCCGCCGGGAGTCGCCGGTTTCGGCGAGGTGCCGCAGCAGGCTGAGCACGGGCGCCATTCCCGCGCCGCCCGCCAGCAGCACCAGCGGCAGGACGTGGCCCTTCTTCAGTGTGAAGTTCCCGTACGGTCCGCGCAGCCGCAGGGCGTCCCCGACCGCGAGGCCGTTCTCCAGCAGCGCGGAGAACCGGCCGCCCGGGTACTTCTTGATGAGGAATTCCAGCTGCCCGGTTGTCGCGGGCGTGGTCGCCATGGAGAACGACCGGCACTCGTCGGTGCCCGGGATGGTCAGCTCGGCGTACTGGCCCGCCTTGAATTCGAGCGGGCTCGCGGTGGCGAGCCGGAGGCCGACGATGTCGTGCGTGTGCGGCACGATCTCGGCGACCTCGGTGGTGATCTCCTGCAGCGGAGCCGAATTCAGCAGCTCGTCCTCGTCGAAGTTGAGCAGTTCGATCGTGCAGTCGCTGTAGGCGTGCGCCCGGCACAGCAGCAGATAGCCCTCCTCGACCTCCGCGTCGTTGCACGCGAACGTCGAGTAACGCTCCATCTGCAGGTCGCCTTCGAGCACATAGGACTTGCAGGCCGAGCACTGGCCTTCGCGGCAGCCGTGCATGAGGTGGACGCCCTGGCGGAACGCGGCGTCCAGGATCTTCTCGTCCTCGGTGACCTCGATTTCGACACCGACCGGTTCGAAGGAGATGCGGTGCTTGTCGCCCATGGGTTTCTCGATTCTTCCGGCGGGGTCCCGCGGCCGTGCCGGCCGCGGGACCCGGGCTCGTCAGGCGACGGTGACGTTCGGGTTGGCGCGGTAGGCGGCGGCCCACTGCTCCCGCTCGGCGTCGGTCATCTCGTTGAGCGTCACGTTCGGGCTGGCGAACCGGATGCCCTTGAGGTCGTCGAGCGTCCAGAGCTTCTTGGCGTCGTCGAGGTCCAGGTGCGGCTGCGGGATCAGCGTCTTCCCGTCGTCGCGGACGTAGCCGAGGTCGCGGACGATGTCGGCGAGATCGCGGTCGTGGTGCAGCGTTTCCCACTCGCGGTGCCCGGTCAGCCTGCCCATGTTCGGCGTCGGGCGGCCCTCGTACTCCGGCCGGAACGCGACCTTGTCGGTCCAGGCGCAGGTCTCCGAGCAGTAGGTGCGCCACTGGTCGTCGACCTTGTCCACCACCAGGTCCTCGCGCACCAGGCACGGGACCATGCAGGTCCAGCAGCGGTGCGGGTACTCGTAGCCGACGTCCTCGAACGCGATCGGCTTGTTCCGGCCCGGGTAGCGCAGCCGGTTGTAGGCCTCCCACCACTTGCCGAACTGGTCGTACCAGCCCGGGTACTTGTCCTCGAACCACTCGAAGTCGGCGTCGGTCATGCCGTCGATGCGCCAGTAGTTCACCGGCCAGCCGGTGGCGAAGAACTGCGCGACGCGGTGCACGTAGTGCTTGTTCGTGATCCGGTTCCACGCTTCCTCGACGAGGTCGTGCGGGATCACCAGGCCGTACTTTTCGAGCGGCAGCAGGTAGCTGCGGTAGTAGTCGTCGTAGATCCAGCGCCGCCACATCTCGGCGTAGGACTCGCGGTCCTTGCGGCGGTCCTTGGTGCCGTACTCGATGAACGTGCCGATCGCGGCGTCGACCACGCAGTGGTTGTTCCACCACGCGTACCGCAGGTCCCGTTCGAGCAGCGGCCGGTTGCGCTCGTCGGCCAGCGCCATCAGCAGGATCGAGTAGCCGTTGCTGATGTGGCGCGACTCGTCGGACTGCACCGAGTGGAACACCGTCGGCAGCAGGTAGTCGCCGTTGGCCGCCGCCTCGTCCGGCATCGCGACGAACAGCGTGTTGGTGAACGCGGTTTCGGCGACCACGGTCAGGTAGATGTTCGCCGCGGTGATCGCGTCGCCGGTGATGAAGCCTTCTCCGAACTGACGGCCGATGGTGCCCGCGTAGTTGTTCGCGAACGCCTTCTCGGTGATGTCGAACCCGGCCGGGTCGATGTAGTTGTTCATGTAGAGCTTTTTGAGGTTCATCTGGATCGTCGAATGCCGGACCTCGTCGATCATCTGCACCGCGAGCCAGTTGTGGATCTCCGGGTTCGGCACCGCGTCGATCGCCATCGGCATCGCCCGGGCCGCGGAAATCTCCGGGAACGGGATGATGCTCAGGAACAGCTTCTGCCATTCCAGCCAGCGCTGCTGCACCTGCCGGAACATGTTCCCGCGGATCGCGCCGTCCATCGCGCCGAAGACGCGGTTGTCCTTTTCCTCCTCCATCGGGAAGTAGGACCGCATGATCTGCTTCAGCGGGTCCTTCTTCGGCGCTTTTTCGAACGTGTAGTCCGTCCCGAACCGGGTCGCCGGCGTGGCGAACGTCGGTTCCCACGACAACTCGGTGATCTTGCTGTGCGCCTTGGTAAGGCTCTGCCTGCTCACTGGGGCCTCCTGGAACCGGCGGCATCTCCGCCGCTGTCCGTCTGACCGGCAGAGTGTGTGCCGGGAAACTCCGGTGTTCTATCTCAATCTGAGATCCGGTCCCCGGACACGAAAAACCCGCCCTCGCTCACCTGCGAGGGCGGGTTCGGAAAAGCCCGGAATCAGCGGTCGACGGCCACTTTCGCGTTCACGATTAGCGGAGTTTCGCGCGATTTCCTTCCATTGGTCGACGGGCCCCGATTTGACGCCGACGAAGGTCATCAGGCATTTCTCTTGCCTGCGAACGGCGACCGGTGTCAGCCCGCTTCGTCGACGATGCCGAAGGCGCGGATTTTGCGGTAAATGGTCGCGCGCGACATCCCGAGGTCCCTGGCCGCGCGTTCTTTGCTGCCGCGGTTCGCGGCGAGGCTGCGGACGATCGCGTCGCGTTCGATGGTCTCCAGCTTGGTGAGCCGGCGCCGCGTGAAGGTGCGGCATTCGGCGGGCAGATCCGCTACGTCGAGCACGCCGCCGTGCACGCGGTGTGCCGCGGCGGTGAGCACCCGGTCGAGCTGGCGCACGTTGCCGGGCCAGGGCAGCCGCATCAGCTGCCGGACGCAGGCGTCCGATGCGGACAGCGACCGGCTGCCCGCCCGCACCGCCAGCAGATGCGGCACCAGCCGCTGCACGTCCTCGATGCGGTGGCGCAGCGGCGGAACCTCGATCTTCCGCGCGAAGAACGCCATCACCGCGCCTTGGACGCCGGGATCGGCCGGTTCGCTGCCGACGGTGGCCACCACCCAGGCGGGCGCGTGCTGTGCCGGGTCGTTCTGCCACGCGGTGAACAGTTCGGCCAGCGCGGGCAACTCGGTGTCGCCGAGAGCGTCCAGATGCTGCAAGACGACGACCGGCGGATCGCTGCAGGCCGCTTCTTCGGCGAGCGCGGGCAGCCACTCTTCGCTGGCGTCCACCGAAGTGCAGTCCACCAGCACCAGCCTGCGTCCGTGGCGCAGCGCGACGGCGCGGGCGATGGCCGTCTTCCCCACCCCGGGTTCGCCGCTCAGCGCCAGCCACTGCCCGCCGCGGAGGCTCGCGTCCGCCGCTGCGCTCGCCTGCCGCCACGCCGGGCTCGAGCCGGCCAGGCCAGGCAGTTGCAGCTCGGAGCGGACAAAAGTGCGCCGGGAGGCAGTCTGATTCTTGACCCGGAAGATGCCGCCGGCCAGCGCGTCGCCGCTGAAGACGGGCCGGTACTCGAGACGCGCGCTGATGCCCGACGGCAAATCGGCCAGCACCGTCGCGGGTTTGGCCGAGCCGGCGAGATCCGTGGCGTGCGTGATCAGTGCGGAGCGATCGGTAACGTCGTAGCGTTCCTCGGCGTGGCTGTTGACCATGACGACGTCGTGGTTCACCGCCAGGACGGCCCCCGAGCCGCGTCGGCAGGCCGCCAGGTACTCCCGGAACAGGGTGAGTTCGCGCGTGCCGGTGCTGGCGAGCATCGCTTCTTCGATCCGCTTCGCGGTCGTGCGCGCCAATGTCAGCAGGAGCGGGCCGGACGCTTCGGCCCAGGACGTGAGGTCGAGAACCCCGGCCAGATGTCCGCGAACCGGATGCACGATCGGCGCCCCGGCGCACTCGAACCCGGTCAGTTCGCCGTTGAAGTGCTCGAACCCGGACACCAGGACCGATTTCTGGCATTCCAGCGCGGTGCCGATGCCGTTGGTGCCGACCGACTCCTCGGCGTAGCTGTAGCCCGGGGCGAGCGAGATCTGGTCGAGCCCCGCGGTGAGCGCACGATCGGTGCTGAGCCGGTCGACGACCAGGCCGTTCGCGTCGGTCAGCAGGATCGCGGTCGGATGGCCGGCGAGCTCTTCGGACAGATTCGCCAGCACCGGGGCCGCGCTGTGCGCGAGCAGGCTCTCTTCGTCGCGATCGGACACGTAGAGCGGCTCCGGCCGTTCGAAGTCGACCCGGTTCTCCAGCGCACGCCGCCACGACGCGGTGATCACGTCGCGCACCCCCGACACCTCGGGCGATCCGCGGGAGAGGAACAGTTCCCGCAGGTCGCGCATGGTCTCGTTGTCTCCAGCCGCCACCACCGTCTCCTTTGACGTCCAGTGCCCCGGGCCCTGCCAGTCCCGGGGGAACCATCGTGCACTCGTGGCGCGCGTCACTTTGTCTCATAGTGAGACAAGGCAGTACTCGGTCACAAGGCAACCAGCCTGCCGAGCCGTCGCGGATCATCCCGGCGAAGCGGGGGGCAGCTGCCCGGCACCGCAGTCTCATTCCAGCCGAGGCGCCCCCGCAGGCCGCAACGCCCTCCGGCACTCGGCGCGGCTGAGGCGCGAGGTCGACGCAATCAGCGGCGACGGGCCTCAGTCCCCGTCACGGTGCTCCAGCAACAGAGGTCCGCTGGGCGGTCTGCCCGCCCATGGCCCATTCCTCGGTCTGAATGCGGTCTGGAAAATAGTTAGTCTTGTCCCCGCCAAGCGCTGCATCAGGGTGATGGCGAAAGGATGCTTGACAGAGGCGATGCGCCGCCTGCCGGGTGTTGGCACGCGTCGCAGTTCGGCGAGTGTCGGTCCCCGGTCTTTCCGGCAGTGCAGTACGAGGCGTTGCGTCGACCGCCTGAACTCGCACCGATGCCAGGCACAAGCGTCCTGCGAGCAACCACGGTCCGGCCAGGGACTGAGAGCCTGGTATCTATACCTTGCTCGCGACCACCATGTAGTTCTCGGCCTCAAGATCGAACGTGCTTATTTCCGGCCGGAGTCCGACCCGGTGCAGCTCGACTTCGAGTTCCTCGTACCGATAGGGCCAGCAGGACAGCATTTCCGAGCGGACAAGAACCAATCCAGACGCATCAACCTGGGCGATCGCAATCTCGATGCGGTGCTCCTCCTCCCACCGCGGCGCGATCTCCCAGCGGTAGACCACAACGGCATCGCGACCGTTCCTGCGGACGAGCCGGTCACCGATGTCCAGCCGGGAACCTCTGGCCCGCACGAGTTCCCACGTGCGGGATGTGAGCACCAAGCGCCCGCCAGGGCGCAAGAGACGTGACATCGACTCCAGAGCAGCGCCTCTGCCTGTCGCGCCCGCGGCATGGTGAAGCGAGTTGCCAACGCAGAACAGCATGTCGAACGTGCCGTCCTCGAAATGGTCGGGCAACTCTTCCCAACTCGCCCGCACGGCCCGGACGGATGCCCTGAACTCCTCTGCCAACTCCGCAGTCCGTCGAACCATCGCTTCGCTGGCGTCAGTCGCGACAACCTGTATGCCACGACCGGCGAGGCCGACCGCCAACTGTCCGGTTCCGCACGAACAATCGAGGACGTGAGCGTTCGACGGCAGGAAACCGACGACGTCATCGAACGACGCAGCGAACTCGGCTGGCGGCAACTTCGCATCCGAGATGAGCCATTCGTACACCTCGGCAAGCACGTCATAATCCGTCACAACCGCTACCTCCGTCACGCCGCAGACTCCCGGCAGGACGTCAGTCCATCAGCGGAGCAAGCCGAGCACCAATGGTTTTCGCCGGTAGCCACAAGCAGTTGCGCCTGATCGGGCTATCTTCGCGAAGCGGTGACGCTGATTGGGCGTCTGTAAACCTTGGATCCGTTGTGCTGCCTCGGATGTTGTCCGACGCGGGGTTGTCCAAGCCCGCTACGCCCAAACGCTGCCAGTCCCGGCTTCGGGCTGGCGCCGCGGCCGGGTGGCCCGCTCGGTACTTGTGACGACGGCAGTCAGCCGCGGCTGGCGTGCGCCCGGTTCGGCAGTTCGTCGGGCAGGTCATCGGCGGGCGCGTCGTGGCCGGGTCCGCGAACTACCAGGCCACCCGGCGGCTCTTTCTCGACGGGACGGGGTTCAAGTCTTCCGACGAGGTCTCCGGTCGCCGCTCGTTCCCGCGGCGTACGACCGACCGTCACCACGTCCTCGTCCTACGGGCACCCGCATCGTTCCTGCACTACAGGTCACGGCAGGTCGACGAGTGTCCCGCTGCCCCCAGCGACCGGCGCGTCCTCGGCAGACGTGGCCGCCAGGGCCGTGCCCCCAGGCCTGCCAAACTTCAGCACGAGGTCTCCCAGGTCGACCGTGCTGGTCATTTTCTGGAAGCTCGCGAGGCTTCCGGGCCATTTGGTCACGACTTTGCCCGCCATGCCCAGGCGATACCAGCTGTGGCACGCACCGGCCTCCCAGACGGAGTCCGCCATCGCGCTGTCGACCCAGTCGTTGAAGCTCTGCTGAGCCCTCTGCGACGGCTGGACGGAGACGGCGCCGTTCTCGTCGACGAGCCGGATGTACTCCATGATCATCTTCATCTGCGCCTCGATGACCGCGATGATGGACCCGCTCGCCTGGGTGTGCGGACCGGTCACGAGGAAGAGGTTGGGGAACCCCGCGACGACGGTGCCCTTGTACGCATGTGGTGCTTCGCGCCACGCATCCGCCTTCAGCGACCGCGCGGATTCACCGCGGAACTCTATCCCCGCGTACATGTCGGTCGCGGTGAAGCCGGTCGCGAGAACGACCACGTCGGCGTCCCATTCGCGCCCGTCCTCGGTCACGACGCCGGTCGCGGTCATCGACGAGATCCCGGCCGACCAGACGGTGGTTCTGCGGTCGGCAAGGGCGGGGTAGAACGTGCTGGAGAGAACCGGGCGGCGACAGCCGAACCGGTACGACGGCGTCAGGAGGTCGCGCAGGCCGGCATCGGCGATCTCCGACTCCAGGTAGTCCCGCCACTGTCCTTCGACCTTGGCGAGCTGGGCCTCGTCCATGACCGCCTGCGTTTCCGCCTCGACATTGAAACTGTGTTCGGCGTCGAGACGGATGGCTTCCATCCGCTCCGGTTCGTCCCGGAACCGTGCCTGCGCCTCGTCGTCGTAGAACTGTTCGTCCTTCGGCATCACATAGGGCGGGGTGCGGATCACCGCCAGCACGCGCTCGGCCACGTCGACGGTATAAGGGAGAACCTGCGCGGCACTGGCGCTCGCACCGACGACCACCACGCGCCGGCTTTCCAGGGAAACTCGTTCGTCCCATTCCGCCGTGTGGATCACCTCGCCGCGGAACATCTCGCGCCCCGGAAGATCAGGAACGCGAGGGGTGCTGAGCGAACCGCTTGCCATGACCAGGAAACGGCACGACAGCGACACTCCCTCAGCGGTGCGCAGGTGCCACACACCGGCGAGCTCATCCCAACTCGCCGACACCAGAGTGGTGTTGAACCGGATGCGGTCCCGGATTCCCGGATCGTCGGCCACTTTGTTGAGGTAGGCGAGGATCTCGTCCCACGGCGCGTAGCTGCGCGTCCACGTCGGGTTCGGCGCGAACGAGAGGCTGTAGAAATGCGCCGGGACGTCGCAGGCCGCATTGGGATAGCGGTTGTCCCGCCACACCCCGCCCAATTCTCCGGCACGCTCGAGGATGACGAAGTCGCCCCGGCCCTCCTCCAGGAGGCCGTGTGCAGCACAGATTCCGCCGAAACCTCCACCGACAACGACGGTCTCGTGGTACTCAATCATGATTTTACTCCACATTATTTCTGACAAAACGGTTGTCGCGCATGCGGGAATCAGTTCACCCCGGTCCCGTCGCCCGGTTCGAAACATTTCGGCGATTATCGCGGTCGCCCGCGGACAGCGTGTTCTTCGCCGCAGATAAGTCGCATGGTGTCCTCCTCGCCTGTACCCACACTCCCCGCTGCCCAGGGGGCGCGTCCAAGGCTTGTTTCGCATCCCGTGATGCGTTCCAGGCATCACGGCCGCGAGTGGGCTATCTTGCGATCTTGTGGACGCAGCCAACGCGGTGCCGTCGGCCGACTTCGAACTCCGACTGGTCCGTTACTTCACGGTGGTCGCCGAGCAGCAGCACTTCGCCCGTGCCGCGGCACTGCTGCACATCACCCAGCCGACCCTGAGCCGGCAGATCCGGACCCTTGAGCAGCGTGTCGGAGTTCGGCTGTTCGACCGCGACCGGCAGGGCACCCGCCTGACCCCCGCCGGGGCCGCGTTCCTGCCCCACGCCAGGCAACTGCTGACCGTCGCCGCGATGGCTGCGGCGGACGCCCGTGCGGCCGCAGTGCCGAGTCAGCTCACCGTCGGCCATACGCGCGGGCTGATCATCACTCCGGCGGTACGACACCTGCGCCACCACCACCCCGAGGCCGAGGTGCACACCCTGCACCTTGAGTTGGCGGAGGTGCGGACAGCCCTGTCAGGCCACCGCGTGGACGCTGTCGTGACACGGCTGCCGTTCGCCACCGACGGACTGCGGGTCACCGTCCTGCATCACGAGCCCCGCGTGCTACTCGTCGCCCGGTCCCACCGGCTGGCTGGCCGGGAATCAGTCACCCTCGACGACATCGCGACCGAGCCGGTGCCGAGGCGGCCCGCTGCCGAGTGGGACTCGTTCTGGCGCGTCGACCCCCGCCCCGATGGCACGCCGGCCCCCGACGGACCGCTGGTCAGCCACATCGAGGACGTATTCGAACTGATCGCGTCCGGGCAGGCGGTCGCTATGCTGCCCGCCGGATTGCGCGGCGAGGGTACCCGGCCGGACCTGACCTCGATCCCGCTGCACGGGGTCGAGCCAGGTCAGGTGGTGCTCGCCACCCGCGCCGGGGATAGCGCACACCTGGTGGCCGCGTTTCGCCGGTCCGCCCAGGCCCTGCTGACCGAGGCGAACTGCTAGCCCGATGTTTTACGCGGAATGACGTAGATCCCGTTCTGAAAGTGCCTGCCCTGCAAGCAAAACGGCGGAGTGTCTAGGTCTGTGGCCGTCCTCGGGGAAGGCACTTCGCGGGGTCGCCGCCGCGCTCGCGCTGACCCGATGCCAACCCCGGGCCGACAGAACACGGCAGGAGGCCCCAATCGCCGGGCAGAGCCCGCCGCCCGGCGCGAACGCGCCGATCCCGAGACCGGGCATTTGCACAACCGGCCGGACCACGACCGTCCGTCCCGGTCGCCATCAAGCTCAAGCACCAACTCGCCCGAGCCTGATGGCCCGGATCTTCAGCGGTATGTGACGTCGATTACGGGGGTGGTTGTTTCGCTGTCTCCGCCTGAAGACTGTTGGAATGGATCATAGACAGGACGCGCCAGGGTCAGCGGCGCACCGGGTGCGCTCGGCGCTGGGGGCGCTCGTGCTGGCAGGCCTGACCGTCGCCACGTGGTGGTCGTGGTTGGGATCGGACACCACTTATCAGATCGATCCGGTCACGGGGCACCGCACCGGACCGTACGAACCGTGGCAGGTCGCTGGCTGCGTGCTGTGTCTGGTTGTGCTCGCCGTAGCCGGGACGATGATCGGATTGCCTCGGTGGGTCGTGGTGCCGGTCATGTCCGTGGTGTTCACGGTGGCGTGGTCTGCGGCAGCGATCGCTACCGACCGCTCTGGCCTGTGGGGCGTGGGAGCGCTGATGGTCGCGATCGGGATGGTGGGCGGCTCGTATGCGGTCGTGTCCGCTGCCGACAGGGCCCGCACCGCCTTGGCACGCCGGCGGCGCTGAACGCGGTCCCTGCCGCGGACACGCTCGCCGTGCCCTGGGGCCGATCGGCTAGCACGGCGAAGTCGAAGGCCCGGCCAGCCGCCACTGCGAAACAGGCCGACCTCGACCGATTGGTCTGCCGCCGCCTCCGGCTGTCGAGTCGCCGATTTCCCTGGCCAGGCCAAGCCGAAAATCCGCTAATCGCCGGTGCAGCAGGACGTGCGGGCGCTCTCCCAATCCCACAGGACCCCACGGCGGCGGAGTCTTCGTGCACTTCGGCCAGCCCACCGACACCCACGTCCGCGATCCCAACAGCACGGACAACGCGTCGGCCTGCTACTCAGCCAAAACAGGACAAGTCCGCATGGCCCGCCAAACCTGGCGCCAGCGCGGATGGGAACAAGGCGCCCTCGGATTCCCCACCACCGACGAACAACCCACCGCCGACGGCTGGATCCAGCGCTTCCAGCACGGCACCATCTTCTGGAACCGCCGCACCAACACCCCCGCGGTCACCCTCGCCTAGGCACATATCCCTCTGCGCAGACGGCGGGTCAGCGTGACGAGCCCGTCGCTCTGGCCCACCGCCGAAAACCTGCGCAGACACGATTCGAAGAGACAATCAATTCGGGATTACTGGGCGAGCTGCCCCAGCAATTCGATTTTCTCGGTATCGAGGGCTCTGCAACGACAGAGCTGGCAATCGATGGGGCCGAACGTCAAGCGGCAGCTGCCGGCGGAGGCGGCGGCACTGCGCAAGATGGGCTGCGGGTCGGCGACGGGAAGACGGGGCCGGTCGCCAGTCTGCTGGAGCAGCGGTACTCGGCCGTCGTGCGCGGCACCGGCGGACACGACGAATGGCTGATCGAGGCGAAGCTCGTCACTCTTAGCTTGTCTCACCTGGCGCTGTCGTCATGCCTGGCCCGGCCTGAGCAACCGGACTTCAGGCGTGGTCGTCTGTCCGTGAAAGGCGTTTCGCACCACTGAGACGAGCTTTAAGCGGCGCTGAAAGGTTCACCACACAACGTTTCACACATCGCGCAACGCCGGCGCGGGAGACTGACGGGGAAAGGAAAGGCGGTCATCTCGGGGAGGACAGTCATCGCCACCATCAAGCGCGCCAGCCTCGCGCGGCTCGCCGTCGTCGCATTGCTCTGGGGCTCCAGCTTCCTGTGGATCAAACTGGCGCTGCGCGGAGATTTTCGCCCGGGCAGGTCGTGCTGGTCCGGCTGGGCCTGGGCGCGTTGTTCCTGCTCGCGCTGTGCTGGGTGCGCGGGCTCGGCCTGCCCCGGTCGCCGAGGCTCTGGGCGAAGATCGCGGTCGCCGCGGTCTTCGCCAACTTCGTCCCCTACCTGCTGTTCGGCATCGCCGAGCAGCAGGTGGATTCGAGCCTGGCCGGCGTGCTCAACGCCAGCACTCCTTTGTGGACGATGGCGATCACGCTCGGCGTCCGGCAGGAGACCTCAGTCGACACCGAGCGCGGAACCGGGCTGGTACTCGGCTTCGTCGGCACGCTGCTCTGCTTTTCGCCGTGGGAGGCGGGTGGCGCGCTCGGCGGCGCGCTGCTGTGCCTGGCCTCCGCCGCCTGCTACGGGATCGGTTACGTCTACACCAGGCGGTTCCTGACCGGCTCCGGCGTCGAGCCGGTCGCGATGGTCGCCGCGCAACTGCTGGTAGCGACCGGATTGGCCGCGCTGGCCATCCCGGTCACCGGCAGCTCGCCGGTCTCGGTGCGCGCGGACGCGTTCCTCGCGCTGGCCGTCCTCGGCGTGCTCTGCACCGGCGTCGCCTACCTGTTCAACTTCCGGCTCACGGTCGAGGACGGCTCGACCGTCGCGTCCACCGTCACCTACCTGCTGCCGATCGTGTCCGTGCTGCTCGGCATGGCGTTTCTCGCCGAACCGTTCCGCTGGAACGCGATCGCAGGCATGGCCGTCGCGCTGGCGGGCGTGGCACTCGTGCAGCGCTCGCCCCGCCCGACGACGCAACCCCAACGCCGCCCGGAACCGGCTTCCAGCCGGCCTGGACCAAGAAATGAGAAAGATATCCATGGATGACACCTTCGCCATCGGTGGCGACCTCGCCGTGCACCGGAGCGGCTTCGGCGCCATGCGCCTGACCGGTCCGAACGTGTGGGGCGACCCGGCCGACCGCGACGGGGCGATCGAGGTGGCCCGCCGCGCGGTCGAACTGGGCATCACGTTCATCGACACCGCCGACGCGTACGGTCCGGGCAGCAACGAAGAGCTGCTCGCCGAAGCGCTGCACCCCTACGCCGACGGTGTCGTCATCGCGACGAAGGCGGGGCAGAGCCGTCCCGGGCCCGGCAAGTGGAAGCCGCTGGGCCGCCCGGAATACCTGCGCCAGCAGGCAGAACTCAGCCTGCGCCGACTCAAGTTGGACCGGTTCGACCTGTATCAGCTGCACCGCATCGACCCGCAAGTGCCCGCTTCCGAGCAGTTCGGCGTCCTCAAGGAGCTGCAGGACGAGGGCAAGATCCGGCACATCGGCCTTTCCGAGGTGACGGTCGCGCAGATCGAGGAGGCGCGCACGCAGATCGAAGTGGCGAGCGTGCAGAATCTCTACAACGCGACCGAGCGCAAGCACGAAGCGGTGCTCGACTACTGCGAACGCGAGAGCATCGCGTTCATTCCGTGGCGCCCGGTCGCCAAGGGCGACCTTGCCTCGGCCGACGGGCCGCTCGCGTCGATCGCGAAGGAACTCGGCGCGACCCCGTCGCAGGTGGCGCTCGCCTGGCTGTACCGGCGTTCCTCGGTCGTCATCCCGATACCGGGCACTTCGTCGATCAAACACCTCGAGGAGAACCACGCCGCGTCCGCCTTGGAGCTCGCCGACGAGCACTTCGCCGCGCTGTCCGCGATCGCGCCGCTGGCCTAGCCCCGTTCCCTGGGCCGGCCGGCGTCGCTCGGCCGGCCCAGTTCCACGGTCTGTTTCCTCGCGCCGCCGCCGCGCTCGCCGGCGGGGGTTCGGCCGGCGGTCACTGGCGGGCCGCGGTCACCAGTGCCTCGACGGCCGCGCGGATCGCCGGCCGACGGACCGCCTCGTTGCGCCACAAGGCGAAAACCTGGCGGCTCAGCACCGGTTCGACCCGCACGATCCGGACCCCGGACGGGGTGCCGTCCCGGCCCAGGCGCGGAATCATCGCGACGCCGTTGCCCCCGGCCACCAGCGCCAGCTGTGTCGCGTACTCGGCGGCGGTGTGCGCGATCCGCGGCTGAACGCCGTGCTCGCGGATCGTGTCGAGCAGCCAGTTGTGGCACATCTGCCCGACCGACCAGGTGACCCAAGGGTCGTTCGCCAGCTCGCTGAGGTCGACCGTCTCGCGGTCGGCCAGCGGATGCCCGGCGGGCAGCGCGACATCGGTGACGTCGTCCAGCAGATGCTCTTTCATCAGCACGTCGGGAATCTGCAGCGGCGAAGTGAACCAGTCCTGCAGCACCGCGATGTCGACGTCGCCGCGGACGACCCTCGGCAAGGACTCCTCCGGCTCGAGTTCGGTGAACTCGACGCGCAGATTCGGGTAATCCTCCCGCAGGCTGCGCAGCGTGCCCGAAACCAGGCCTCGCGCGGCGGTCGGGAATGCGGCGATGGACAGCGTTCCGGTGACCGCGCCTTTCCGTCCTTCCAGCGATGCCTCGGCCTCGCCCATCAACAGCAGAATCTGGTCGATGTACCCCACCAGCAGCCGCGCGGAATCGGTCAAGCGCACGCTCCGGCCGTGCCGTTCGAGCAGCGGCTGGCCCACCTCGCGCTCGAGTTTCGCCAGCCGCTGCGAAACCGCGGAGATGTTGACGTGCAAGGCATCCGCGGCCCCGCTGATGGATCCGTTGCGGGCGACTGCGTGCAGGGCGCGCAGCTGCGCAAGATCGTGCATGCGCACCAGTATAGGGAAATCGCCTTTCCGGAGAGGGTTTCTCGGGCCATCGAGGCGATTTCCGATGACCGCAGGAAACTATTCCCCCGAATGCACGCGTCCGCCGCCGCGGGGTTCGCTGCTGCCTCGACAGCTGCGCATGCCCCGAATACTGCGACCCCGCCGCAGCCTGCCCTGGATACGGACATGAAGGTGGTCCAGCACATCCTCCGCCACTCGTCGATCAAGGTCACTATGGACCTCTACACCAACGTCGCCCAGGAAGTCGCCGCCGACGCCACACGGAAACTCGCCTCGGCGATCCCCCGGCGAACCGCGGTGCACCGTGCCCGCGCTCTCGGGCTCCCCTCGGGCTCGCATCAGACCACAATGGACAGTCCAAGCCCGGGAGAAACTCGCCCGGACAGCACAAAACCCCAGGTCCCCGACTCCGGGGACCTGGGCTTCAAGAGTGGGCCGCCAGGGATTCGAACCCTGAACCCGCCGGGTAAAAGCCGGCTGCTCTGCGCGATTGAGCTAACGGCCCGCGAGGAGGAGGGTGCTGCCCGTCGAGGGTTCGAACCTCGGTTTCCGCGTCCAGAGCGCGGCGTCCTGCCAGTTGGACGAACGGGCATCGGCTCCCGGTCCAGGAGTCGAACCTGGGCCAGCGGATCCAAAATCCGCGGTGCTGCCTGCTACACCAACCGGGAACGAGTCGGATGCCCGCGGGTCGAACGCGGTGTCTCCTGGTCCCGAACCAGGCGGGGTCGCCACTGCCCCTCGCATCCGGCGGAAGCCCCGGCGCCCCCTCGGCGCCGGGCCCGTACCCCTGCCAGGACTTGAACCTGGGGCCTCCGCATTCGTAGTGCGGCGCTCTGTCCCGCTGAGCTACCGGGGTGTGCGTCCGGCGCCTGCGACAGGGCGCCGGACCGCGAGCGGTCGGAGGGCATCGAACCCTCTTCTTCGGTTTGGAAGACCGACGTGTCCGCCGAGTTCACCACGACCGCGGGAAGCGCCCTGGGCAGGGCGCAGTGGTGAAGGAGGGAGTCGAACCCTCATTGCCGCAAAGGGCGCCCGGGTTACAGCCGGGTGGGGCTGCCACCGCCCCGTCTTCACCGTGCGGGTCCGGCGGCGCTCGGCTGCCGGACCCGGCGCTCGTCCTGGCCGCGGGTGAGGCGACGGGGACGAGTCTCGGAAATGTCTTGCTCCGTTGTGCAGTTGTCAAAGAACCGCCGCCCGGAAATAGGCAGCAGTGAAATACCGTCGCGAAAAAACGAGAATTTCTTCCGATGAGAGAAGCCGCCCGGATCGGTTTCCCGACGGGCGGCTCCCTGTGCGCGCAGCGACTGCTGCGTCAGGTCAGGGAGCGGATACCGCCCAGGATTCCGCCTTTTCGGCTGGTTTGGCGCTGGTGGAGCGGCGCACGCTGGACAGCGTGGAGGGCGGCCGGATACTGGCCTCGCATCTCCCGCGTCCGCACGTTCGCCATGTCCGCTCCTTCATTCGCTCTGGTGGAATCATCTTCACCTACGGGGAAGGCATGGGTCAATCTTATTTTCCGCGGGACTGTTTCCGGCTCGTCTTTCCGGGGAAGAAGGGTTGTGCTGTAATGGACGAGTGCACTTCAACCCTTACGGTGGCGCGGGCGCGCAGGTAGCCGCCGACCTCGCGACCCTTGCTCGGCGCGACGACGTCACGGCCGCCGAGGTGCGGGCGGCGGGGCAGGCTCGCGACATGGTGCTGCCGCGTATCACCGCGGACGAAGCGGCGCGGATTCTCGCGTGGGGGCGGCGGCTGCATCAGGTGTTCGTCGCGGAGACGACCGCCCAGCGGATCGATCTTCTCAACGAGCTGCTCGCCGTCGCCGCGTGCCGGCCGAATATCGCCAGTCACGACGGGAAAGCGCCGCATCTGCACTACTCCAGCGAGGGCGCGGACGTGGTCGAGCGGTTCCACGCTTACACGGCGGGCGGGCTCGCGCATCTGGTGTGCGAGGAGCCGCACCGCCTCGGTGTTTGTGCGCGCGAGGGGTGCGGCGTCGCGTTCGTGGACACGTCGCGCAACGGGCGCCGACGGTTTTGCTCCACTCGCTGCGGCACGCGGGTCAATGTCGCCGACCATCGCGCGCGGCAGCTCGCGGGTTAGGCCACCGGTCAGTCGGCGACCGGGTCGAACGACTGCAGTTCCGGGTACTTCGGGGCGATCGTGTCGCCGGAAGACTCGCCGCGCAGGCGTCGGCCGATCCACGGCAGTGCGTGTTCCCGGCCCCAGCGAAGGTTCGCCGCGCGCTGTTCCCGTGTGGACAGACGGGGGCGCGGACCCAGCGTGGCGTGTGTGAGGCTGTGCTGCACGCCCAGTGCGTCAAGGACCGCGATGGCGATTTCGGTGTGCCCGGCGGCATTCAGGTGCAGCCGGTCCGGGGACCACATGCGACGGTCGCGCAGCTGGCGCATCGACCACATGTCCACCAGCAGCGTCTCGTGCCGCGCCGCGATGCCGCGGACGTGCTCGTTGTAGATCGCGACCCGCCCGCGGATCTGCCGGAACAGCGCGTCCTCGACACCGTCGACGCCAGTGAACAACAGCACCTGCGCACCGGCCGCGCGGAACCGGGCCACGGCGCGCTCGTAGGAGTCGGCGAGGCTGTCGATGTCGACCCGCGGGCGCATCAGGTCGTTGCCGCCCGCGTAGACGGTGACGAGGTCCGGCTTCATCGCGAGTGCAGGCTCGATCTGCTCGTTCAGCACCTGCGGCAGGAGCTTCCCGCGCACCGCCAGGTTGGCGTACTGGAACCCCGGCTCCCCGGCGGCCAGCACCTCGGCGACCCGGTCGGCCCACCCGCGCACCCCGTTGCGCGCGGACGGATCGTCGTCCCCGACGCCTTCGGTGAACGAATCGCCAATACAGACTAAGCGGTTGGTCATTAGCTCAGTTTAGGCCCGGCTCCCCCGCCCTGGTCACGGCACCCGCGGACAGCAGCGCAGCTCCGGCGAGACCGCCAGTACGACTCCGCCAGCGCGGTCCGCCGGGAGATCCGCGACAGCAGGACGGTGACCGGCATCAGCAGCCCGCACGCTGGCGCGCAGCCCGCACACCACCAGCGAACTGGCGCACAACTGGGAGCTCGGAGGTGTCCCGGCATCTCGCAGTCCTGCGCCGGGCAGGACTGCGCGCCACGAAGAGGCAATGCCGGTACGTACGCTATTCGCTCGACTTGCCGCAGCTGTCCTTGCTCGGCACCGACTCGCTGGCCGCTGTGCTGCGCTGATTCAGGTGCGGAGGCCGTCGAACAGGATCGCGATCGTGCGGTCCCGCAGTGCGCGGTCAGACCCGACGTGCTCGGCCGCCTTCGCGGTGCCGATGATCACCGGGATCAGCTCCGTGGTGGTGACGTCGCGCCGCACCGCGCCGCTGTCCTGGGCGCGGCGCAGCAGCACGCCGAGAGACTCGCGCAGCCGCTCCCCGATCACCGAACCCGCACTGGGGACGCACACGCCGGCCGCGGTGAGTGCTTCGAAGTAGGCGTTTTTGGCGCTGGACATCTCGATCCAGCTGGTGAGGAAGGTGAAGAACGCGGCCCCGGCGTCCTCGGCGTTCTGTGCGACGACCGCGTCGGCCTCGTCGACGAACCGGTGCAGCCGCGCGTAGAGCACGGCTTCCAGCAGCGCTTCTTTCGTGGGGAAGTGCCGGAACACCGTGCCGATACCGACGCCGGCCTCGCGCGCGACCTCTTCGGTCGGCGCACCGGTGCCCTTGGCCGCGAAGACCGTCTCGGCGGCTTCGAGCACCTTCGCGCGGTTTCGCCGCGCGTCGGCGCGCAGCGGTTTGTCCTCCGTCACGGCTGTGATGGTAGTCGCGCGTGCTGGCCGCGCGGCGCCCGATACTGATCCGTCCGGCGTGCCGCAGCGGCGGAAACAACCCGTCCGGAGCAGGCGTCAGGAATCGTCAAACCTCTGCCGGTCGTTCACACTGGAGTGTGACGACCGTCACGAGAGGTGCACGACCATGACTCTAGGCGACAACGAGGTCACCCAGTCAGTCCAAGCGTCGACCGGCGACCGGCGGGTGCAGGTACGCCGGGCGGCCCTGGCCGGGTCGATCGGAACCACCATCG
>DASZNR010000029.1:0-3227 GCA_035551175.1 Amycolatopsis sp.
GAAGGAGCCGATGACCACGACCAGCGGCTCCGACTCGTCGGGTCGGCCGCGCCGCCGCGCACCGAAGTCCCGCAGCACCCAGCCGCCGTTGTCGGAGGGCATCGCGCCGGCCGCGTACTCGGGGACGCCGTCCCGGCTGCCTGGGGCGCGCGCCGTCCAGTATCGCCACTCGGCGACGAACGCCGGGTCGGAAACCTGCACCTGGTGGCTCTTGTGCACCAGCTCTCGCAGGCCTTCCAGCTGGTGTGCGTCCAGCCGCGGCAGCCACGCCTGCTCGACTTCGGCGGCGTGCCGTAGTTCGGCGACCATCGGTGCGGGGATGGTGTCCGTGCCGAACGGTGTCCGGTTCGTGTGCCGGCGAGGGATCGCGTCGGCCAGGTGGACCAACCGGGGGTCGGGACGCCGGGCCGCGAACGGCCGGACGAGGGCCAGCAGCGTGGGGTCATCGCGACGCGGCAGCAGCGTGGTGGCCGGGTGCGCGCCGAGGGCGTTGATGGCGGTGCGCAGGTTGAACAGCGCGGCCCCGCTCGAGAGCAGCAGTTCCCGCTGGTCGGCGTCGGCCACGGGCAGGGCGCGGTCCGGATCGGCGTGCAGTTCGAGGCCCGCGGGAGTGCTGCGGAACCGCCACGGCTGCGTGTTGTGCGTCGACGGCGCGAGCATCGCGGCGCCGATCACCGACTTCACCTGATCGGGGTCCAGCAGGCCGATCGCGGTGATGGGTAGTGTCATGGTTTCCCCTCGTGCCGCCGCGCGGCACACTGTGGTTCCGAAAGCTTCCTCCGACGGTCTCTCGCGTGGCGAGGCTGCGGAAAGGGGAGAAAGTCACCAGGGCGAGGTCGGAACGGACGGTGCGGAGGTCGTGGACACGGTGTCGCAGAACGGACCCGGGCAGCACCCGGAGGACAGGCCGCGGCGGATGGCGGGGACGCTCTCCGGGCTGCGGCTTCGCGAGGTCCTCCGCGACCTCCAGGACCGGATCGAGCTGCTGATCGGGACCCGCGACAAGATGGACGGCCTGCTCGACGCGGTCCTGGCCGTCGCGTCCGGACTGGAACTGGACACCACGCTGCGGCGCATCGTGCAGGCCGCCATCGAGCTCGGCGAGGCGAAGTACGGCGCACTCGGGGTACTCGCCGAAGACGGCTCCCTGTCCGAGTTCATCTACCTCGGGATCGACGACGAGACCCGCACGCTGATCGGCGACCTGCCCGAAGGCCACGGCGTCCTCGGCGTGGTCATCGAGGAGGCGAAGCCGCTGCGGCTGGAGGAGATTTCCGCCCATCCGGCGTCGGTGGGCTTCCCCGCCCACCACCCGCCGATGCACTCCTTCCTCGGGGTGCCGGTGCGGGTGCGGGACGAGGTGTTCGGCCGGCTGTACCTGACCGAAAAGAAGAACGGCGAGCAGTTCACCGACGACGACGAGGTCGTCGTGCAGGCCCTGGCCGCCGCGGCCGGGATCGCGATCGAGAATGCGCACCTCTACGAGCAGGCGCGGGTGCGGCAGCAGTGGCTGGCCGCGACCAGTGAGGTGACGACCGAACTGCTGGGCGGTACCGACCCGGCGGAGGCGCTCGACATCATCGCCAGCCGGGCGCTGGAGCTGACCGGATCGGACGTCACCATGCTCGCCTTGCCCAATTCCGGGCGGCTCGACGTCGACGAGGACTGGGGCGACGACGTCGACGACCTGACGGTGACCGTCTGCGCGGGGGTCCGGGCCGCCGAGCTGTCGGGTCTGCACATCGACGTCGAAGGCAGTCTGCCCGGCGCGGTGTACCGGGACCGGACGCCGCGGAGCGTTCCAGAGCTGGAACTGGGGGACTACGCCTTCGGGCCGGCTCTGGTGGTGCCGCTGCGGGCGGGTGACCGCACGACCGGCGTGCTCATCGCCGTCCGGGAGCCGGGCGCGGCGTCGTTCGAGTCGGCCCAGCTCTCGGTGGTGGCCTCTTTCGCCGACCAGGCCGCGCTGGCGTTGCAGCTGGCGGCGCAGCAGCGGACCGCCCGCGAGCTGGACGTGCTCGGCGATCGTGACCGGATCGCTCGCGACCTGCACGACCACGTCATCCAGCGGCTGTTCGCGGTGGGCCTGTCGATGCAGAGCACGCAGCGGCGGACTAAGTCGCCGGAGCTGCAGAAGCGGCTCGGGGACAGCATCGAGCAGATGCACGAGATCGTCCAGGAGATCCGCACCGCGATCTTCGACCTGCACGGCGGCGCGGCGGGGGAGACGGGGTTGCGGCTGCGGCACCGCCTGCACGACGCGATCGCCGAGCTGACCGACGACGCTCCGTTGCACCCGACGGTCAGCATGTCCGGCCCGCTCGACGCGCTGCCCGCGCAGCTGGCCGAGCACGCCGAGGCGGTGGTGCGCGAAGGGGTCAGCAACGCCGTCCGGCACGCGGAAGCTTCGGTCTTGTCGGTCTCGGTCGTGGTGAAGGACGACGTCCTGCGGATCGTCGTGGCCGACGACGGCAAGGGGCTGCCCGCCGACGTCTCGCCGAGCGGGCTGGGCAACCTCGGTGACCGCGCCGAAGCCGTCGGCGGGCACTTCACGATCGAAGCCGTCCCCGCCGGTGGCCTGAAGCTGGAGTGGTCCGCGCCAGTCGGCTGACCCGGGTTGCTTCATTCGAACGTATGTTCTACGGTGGTGTGGTGCCGGGCGGAGTGGGGAAGACTCCGCCCGGCGCGTCCACCGCGCAAGCTCGCCTCTACGTAGGTAGCGTCTGGCCCGCGGGCCGGCGCGCTCCCTCCCCCTCGGCCCCGTCGGCCCGCGTCCCGCGATTCAAGGGCCCAGGTGCGACCGGCTTCCGCTTCCAGTTCCGCGGTTGCGGCTTCCACCAGTTCTTCCGTGAGGTCGGACATCGCCCGGCCCAGCGCCAGGTAACCGGCGATCCGGGCCAGGCCGGCCCGATGGGCGAGGCCCACGCCGGAGAACTCGTGCCCGTCCGGCGTGTGCAGCACGATCTGTGCCCGGGTCCGGCGCGGGCCGTGCTCGACGGCGACGTCGAAGCTCCAGGTTTCCGCTGGCTGGTTCATTTCTCGCTCCCGTTCTCCCCGTGCGCCGACGGTGACACCGGGGCCGGACGGAGTACAGGGCCGTTGGTCCCCGGCCGGGTCTTCGGTGACGAAGGTCCTCGCGGTTCGGGCAGTCCGGCCGCTTCGCGGCACCGGGTCCCCGAGGTCTCCTTGTGGTGCGGCGCCCGTCGCCGCGGAGAGGAGCGAAACGA
>DASZNR010000030.1:0-3320 GCA_035551175.1 Amycolatopsis sp.
CAGCTTTCCGGCGGCGAACTCGCCCGGGCGGGCCTCGCGGTCGCCCTGGCCAACACGCCGGCCGTGGTGCTGGCCGACGAACCCACCGGCGAACTGGACAGCACGACGGAACACCGGATCCTCGAACTGCTGGCCGAGACGGCACACGACGGGACGGCGGTGGTGGTCGCCAGTCACAGCCCAGCGGTGAGCGCGTTCGCGCACCGGACGGTCCGGCTCGACGACGGGAAGGTATGCGAATGACCGGCGACACCGCGCCCGCGACGCGACTCGGCCGCGCCGAACGCGAACCGGGGATTTTGGCGGAATGCCGGGATGTCGCCCGAACCTACGGAAAGGGGCCGACCGCCGTCGTGGCGGTGCACGGCATCACCTGCCGGATCCGCCCGGGCCTGCGGCTGGCGGTCACCGGGCCGTCCGGATCGGGCAAATCCACGCTGCTGCACCTGCTCGCAGGGATCGACCGGCCCACCGCGGGCACCGTCGAGTGGCCGGATCTGCGCGACCGGGCCACTGAGGTCGGAGTCGTCTTCCAGGGTCCCAGTTTGCTGCCCGCGCTGGACGTGACCGAGAACGTGGCGCTGCCGCTTCTGCTGGCCGGACAGCCCGAGGACGAGGCGTTCCGCCGTGCCCGGTCCGCACTCGGCCGCCTGGCGATCGGCGACCTGGGAGGCAAGCTGGCGGACGAGCTGTCCGGCGGGCAGGCGCAGCGGGTCGCGGTGGCGCGGGTGCTGGCTGCCCGCCCGCTGTTGATCGTCGCCGACGAACCCACCGGCCAGCTCGACCACGAGTCCGCCGAACGGGTCATGACGGTCCTGGCCGCGACGGCCGACGAACTGGGCGCCGCGCTGGTCGTCGCGACGCACGATCCGTTCGTGGCCGCCCGGCTGGGGCAGGAATGGACGATGCGCGACGGCCGGCTCCACGGCGCGGCTGATCCCGGTCTTGCCGGGCGAAACGGAGAGGCTCGATGATCCGGCACTGGATTTCCGGCTTGGTGCGCCGCCGAGGGGTCCGCCTCGGCGCGACGGCCGGCGGCATCGCGGTCGCCGTCGCACTGCTGGTGTCTCTCGGCAGTTTCCTCGCCGCCGCACAGGGTTCGATGACCGGCCGCGCCGCCCGCAGCGTCGCCGTGGACTGGCAGGTCGAGGTGCGATCCGGCGCGAACCCCGCCTCCGTCCGCGACCTCGTCCGGAACGCGCCGGGCGTGCTGCGCTCGGACGCGGTGGGATTCGCGCGGACAACCGGTATGTCGGCATCCGGCGGCGGCACCGTCCAGACGACCGGACCCGGGGTGGTGCTCGGGTTGCCCGGCTCCTACCGCGGTGATTTCCCCGGCGCGGTGCGCACTCTGGCCGGAGCCGATCGCGGAGTCGCACTGGCCCAGCAGACCGCCGCGAACCTGCACGCCACACCCGGCGACCTCGTCCAGGTCGGACGGGCGGGGCTGCCCCCGGTCACCGTCCGCGTCACCGAGGTCGTCGACCTGCCGCAAGCGGATTCCCTGTTCCAGAAGGTCGGCGCCCCGGCAGGCGCGCAGCCCTCCGCACCCCCGGACAACGTCCTCATCCTCGGCAGCGGAGCGTGGCACGCCTTGTTCGACCCGCTCGCCGCGGCCCGCCCGGACCTGGTGACCACCCAGATCCACGCCGCGCTGAACCGCTCGCTCCCCGCCGACCCGGCGACCGCCTACACCCAGGTCGTGGGCGCGGCGCACAATGTCGAGGCCCGCTCCGCCGGAACTGCCGTAGTAGGCAACAACCTCGGCGCCGCCCTGGACGCGGCGCGCTCCGACGCCGCCTACGCCCGGGTGCTGTTCCTGTTCCTCGGGCTCCCGGGAGCAGTCCTCGCGGGCCTGCTGACGGCCGTGGCCGTGGCCGCGGGCGCCCCTCGCCGCCGGCGCGAGCAAGCTCTTCTGCGTGCGCGTGGCGCGACCGGCAGGCAACTGCTGCGCTTGGCCGCGGCGGAGGCCCTCCTCGTCGGCGCCGCGGGTTCGGTCGTCGGCGCCGCCGCTGCCGCCTTGATCGGGTTGACGGCTTTCGGGTCGGCGCGGTTCGGGGCGAGCAGGGCGGACGCGACCGGTTGGACCGTCGCCGCCGTTCTCGCCGGGCTGGCCATCGCCGGACTGACGGTGCTCGCTCCGGCCTGGCGCGACCTGCGCGGGATCACAGTAGCCTCGGGGCGGGCCGCCCTGACGCGCCGCGAGCGGCCGGCCTGGAGCCGATACGGCCTCGATGTGCTCCTGCTCGCCGCCGCCGCGGTCGTGTTCTGGCTGACGAGCCGGACCGGCTACCAACTGGTGCTGGCGCCGGAAGGCGTGCCTGCCATTTCGGTGTCGTACTGGGCGTTCGCCTCGCCGGCGCTGTTCTGGCTCGGCTCCGGGCTGCTCGCGTGGCGATTGGCCGACCTCCTGCTCGGACCCGGCCGTCGCCTCGTGGGCCGCGGTCTCCGGCCCTTCGCCGGCTCGCTGGCGAATGTCGTGGCGGGCTCGCTGTCGCGCCAGCGGCGGCTGCTCGCGCATGCCATCGTGCTGCTGGCACTGGCGCTCTCGTTCGCCGCGTCCACCGCGACGTTCAACGCGACCTACCGGGCCCAGGCCGAGGCCGACGCGCAACTGACCAACGGCGCCGACGTCACCGTCACCGAATCGCCCGGAACTTCGGTGGGGCCTTCCGCGGCCGGGCCGATCGCCGCCACCCCCGGCGTACGCGGTGTCGAACCCGTCCAGCATCGCTTCGCCTACGTCGGAGCGGATCTGCAAGACCTCTACGGCGTGCGGCCGGACAGCATCACCACGGTGACCGCGCTGCAGGACGCCTATTTCCAGGGCGGCACCGCGCGGGAACTGATGCAGCGGCTCGCCGCACAGCCCGACGCCATCCTCGTGAGCGCCGAGACCGTCAAAGACTTCCAGCTGAGCCCCGGAGATCTGCTCAATCTCCGGCTGCAGGACGGCCGGACGAAACAGTTCACCACGGTGGCCTTCCATTACGCGGGTGTGGTGAAGGAGTTCCCGACCGCGCCCAAGGACAGCTTCTTCGTCGCCAACGCCGCCTATGTCGCCCAGCGCACCGGCAGCGACGCCGTCGGAGCGTTCCTGGTCGACACCGGCGGGCAGAACACCACCGCGGTGGCCCGCCGGCTCCAGGACCGGCTCGGTCCGGCCACGACCGTGACCGACATCGCGCACACCCGCGCCACCGTCGGCTCCAGCCTGACCGCGGTCGACCTCGCGGGCCTGACCCGAGTCGAGCTCGGATTCGCGCTCGTGCTCGCCGCCGCCGCGGGCGGGCTGGTCCTCGCGCTCGGGCTCGCCGAAC
>DASZNR010000031.1:0-17131 GCA_035551175.1 Amycolatopsis sp.
CTTCCTAGCACGCTCGTGAGTGGCGGCGCTGGTTCTAATCGGCCGGTTCTAATCGGCCGGTTCTAATGGGCACCGCCACTCACGAGGCCTACTTGCCGAAGCCGGCGCGGCGGAGGGCGTCGGCCATCGCGCCGTTGCCGCCGCCCTGCTGGCCACGGCCCTTGCCGCCGCCCCGGTTCTGCTGCTGGCCGCGGCGCTGACTGCCGGCGCCCTGGCCCCGGTCCCGGCCGCCACCGCGCCGCTCCGAGGACGAAGCACCCGGCTCGTCGTCGAGGCGCAGCGTCAGCGAGATCCGCTTGCGGGGCGCGTCGACGTCGAGCACCTTGACCTTCACGATGTCGCCGGGCTTCACGACGTCGCGCGGGTCCTTCACGAAGTTCTTCGACAGCGCCGAAACGTGGGCGAGTCCGTCCTGATGCACGCCGACGTCGATGAACGCGCCGAAGGCCGCGACGTTCGTGACCACGCCCTCCAGCCGCATGCCGGGCTTGAGGTCGCCGATCTTCTCGACGCCCTCGGCGAATGTCGCCGTCTTGAACGCCGGACGCGGGTCACGGCCGGGTTTCTCCAGCTCGGCCAGGATGTCCGTGACGGTCGGGAGCCCGAAGGTCTCGTCGACGAACTCGGCGGGCTTGAGCGCCTGCAGCGTGCGCGCGTTGCCGATCAGCTCGCGGATGCCGGAACCGGTGCTGTCGAGGATCCGCCGCACCACCGGGTAGGCCTCGGGGTGCACGGCGGACGAGTCGAGCGGGTCGTCGCCGTCGGGGATGCGCAGGAAGCCCGCGCACTGCTCGAACGCCTTCGGGCCGAGCCGGGGGACCTCCTTGAGCGCCGTGCGGGTTTTGAAGGGACCGTTCGTGTCGCGGTGGGCGACGATGTTCTCGGCCAGCGACGTCGTGATGCCCGAAACGCGCGTGAGCAGGGGAGCGGACGCGGTGTTGACGTCCACGCCGACCGCGTTCACACAGTCCTCCACCACCGCGTCCAGCGAGCGCGACAGCGATACTTCGGACAGGTCGTGCTGGTACTGCCCCACCCCGATCGACTTCGGATCGATCTTCACGAGCTCGGCCAGCGGGTCCTGAAGCCGGCGCGCGATCGACACGGCGCCGCGCAGCGACACGTCCATGCCCGGCAGTTCCTGCGAAGCGAACGCCGACGCCGAGTACACCGACGCGCCGGCCTCGCTGACCACGGCTTTCGTGAGCTTGAGCTCCGGGTGCTTCTTGATCAGCTCCTGCGCGAGCTTGTCCGTCTCGCGCGAAGCCGTGCCGTTGCCGATCGAGATCAGGTCCACATGGTGCTTCGCTGCGAGCACGGCCAGCTCCGCGATGGACTGATCCCACTTGTTGGCCGGCTGGTGCGGGTAGATCACGTGCGTGTCCACCACCTTGCCGGTCGCGTCGACCACGGCCACCTTGACACCGGTCCGGAATCCCGGGTCGAGACCCATGGTCGCGCGGGTTCCGGCGGGGGCGGCCAGCAACAGGTCACGCAGATTGGCGGCGAACACGCGCACGGCGTCGTCCTCGGCCGCTTGGCGCAGCCGCATCCGCAGGTCGATGCCGAGGTGCAGCAGGATCTTCGTGCGCCAGGCCCAGCGCACGGTGTCGCCGAGCCACTTGTCGGCTGCGCGGCCTTCCTGCTTTATGCCGAAGCGCTGCGCGATGCGCTGCTCGTACTCCGACGGGCCGACGCGCGGCTCGGCGCCGGCGGGCGCGGTGTTCGAGCCTCTGGCGCCGGCGGGCGCGTCAGGCTCCATCGACAGGTCGAGGATCTCCTCCTTCTCACCGCGCAGCATCGCGAGGACGCGGTGTGAGGGGAGTTTCGTGTACGGCTCGGAGAAGTCGAAGTAGTCGGAGAACTTGGCGCCCTCGGTTTCCTTGCCCGCGCGGACCTTCGACGTGAGGTGGCCCTGGCTCCACATCTTCTCGCGCAGCTCGCCGATCAGGTCGGCGTCTTCGGCGAAGCGCTCCACGAGGATGGCGCGCGCGCCGTCGAGCGCGGCTTGCGCATCGGCGACGCCCTTGTCCGCGTCGACGAACACCGCGGCGGCCGCTTGCGGGTCGGTCGACGGGTCGCTCATCAGGCCGTCGGCCAGCGGTTCGAGACCGGCCTCGCGGGCGATCTGCGCCTTCGTCCGCCGCTTCGGCTTGTAGGGCAGGTAGATGTCCTCGAGCCGCGACTTGGTGTCCGCGGCCATGATCTGGGCTTCGAGGGCTTCGTCGAGCTTGCCCTGGCTCCGGATCGACTCCAGCACGGCGCCGCGGCGCTCGTCGAGCTCACGCAGGTAGCGCAGGCGCTCTTCGAGCGTGCGCAGCTGCGCGTCGTCGAGCATGCCCGTGACCTCTTTGCGGTACCGGGCGATGAACGGCACGGTCGACCCCCCGTCGAGGAGGTCGACGGCCGCTTTGACCTGGCCTTCCCGCACCCCCAGCTCTTCGGCGATGCGCTCCTCGACCGACTGCACGCTCAAAACAGGCTCCTGCTTCGTCTCGGTGTCCCGTGGCGAGCATTCTGCCGCCCGGCGTGGTGCGACTTTCGTATGGGCCCGCCTTGACACCCAGATTGGTCTAGTCCACCTTGAGGTGACGTACTTCACTATCTCGTGGAGGTCCCCATCATGTCCCTTCGCAAGACCTATCGCTGGGCGATTGCCGTGGTGGCCGCGTGCATCGGCGTCTCACTGGCGGTCGGCGGCACCGCGTCGGCCGCAGGGCCACCGCAGCAGGCCGCGGCCGGTGATCTGGCCAAGCACGTGCTCACCGGTTACTGGCAGAACTTCGACAACGGCGCCAAGGCCCTGCGGCTCGCCGACGTGCCGCAGAGCTACGACATCGTCGCGGTGGCGTTCGCCGACGCGACCGGCACGCCTGGCGCCGTGAAGTTCACGCTCGACCCCGGCCTGTCCTCGGCACTGGGCGGTTACACCGACGCGCAGTTCCGCGCCGACATCAAGACACTGCAGTCCCGCGGCCAGAAGGTGATCATCTCCGTCGGTGGCCAGAACGGCACCATCAGTGTGAGCGATACGGCGTCGGCGACGAACTTCGCCGAGTCCGTCAAGCAGCTGATCTCGACCTACGGCTTCGACGGCGTCGACATCGACCTCGAGAACGGCGTCAACGCCACCTACCTGGCACAGGCCCTGCGCAGCATCCACGACGGCGGCGGTTCGATCATCACGTTGGCCCCGCAGACGATCGACATGCAGTCGCCGCAGGGCGCCTACTTCCAGCTGGCGCTGAACATCAAGGACATCCTGACGGTCGTCAACATGCAGTACTACAACTCCGGCACCATGCTCGGCTGCGACGGAAAGGTCTACTCGCAGAGCACCGTCGACTTCCTCACCGCGCTCGCCTGCATCCAGCTGGAGGGCGGTCTCAGCCCCGACCAGGTGGCGCTCGGTCTCCCTGCGTCCGGCTCGGCCGCCGGTGGTGGCTATCAGGACCCGGCCAACGTCGGTGCGGCCCTGAATTGCCTCGCGAAGGGCACGAACTGTGGCACCTTCAAGCCCTCGGCGACGTACCCGGCGATCCGCGGCGCCATGACCTGGTCCATCAATTGGGACGCGACCGCGGGGTATGCGTTCGCGAACTCCGTGTCCGGCGCACTCGCGAACCTGCCATAGCTCGGGGCCTTGGAAGGACTCCCGCGACGGCAGGGAGGGCCTCGTCGCGGGAGGTCCTTTCAAGACACCCCCGGTTCACGTGATCAGAGGGGGGTGACCACGTGCTGAGGCAAGCGTGCCGGATCGTGGTGGGTGAACCGGTTGAGCAGGTGTTGAATCCGCTGGTCAGGCTGCTGCACGTGGCCTGACCAGCGGTGCGTCGTGGTTCACGGGCCCACGATCCGGAAGTCGGCCGGGTCGAGGAGCCGGGTCCTGCGGTCGTACTCCGTGACGAGGCCGGGCCAGTTGGTGCTCACCCGCCCGTCGGACTGTCGGTACCAGCTCGAGCACGCGCTCCACACGCTGCGCGACAGCCGCCGCTGAACCTCGCGGTCGTAGCGCTCCTCGACGTCCGGCCGGACGTCCAGATAGGACACTCCCGGCCGCGCGAGCAGCTCCGTGGCCTGGCGGATGTAGCGCGCCTGCCGCTCGATCATGTAGATGATCGAGCCGGCGCCGAGGTTGGTGTTGGGGCCGTAGACGCAGAACAGGTTCGGGAACCCGGGCACGGTCAGGCCAAGGTACGCTCGCGCGCCGTCGCGCCACACGTCGTCGAGGTTGCGCCCGTCGAGGCCCAGTACCTTCATGGGGCCGAGGAAATCGGTGGCGTTGAAGCCGGTGCCGTACACGATGACGTCGGCTTCGTGCTCCATGCCGTCTTCGGTCCGCACGCCGCGCGGCGTGATCTCCTGGATCCGGGCCGTTTCGACCTCGACGTTCGGCTGCGCCAGCGCCGGCAGGTAGTCGTTGGTGAACAGGATCCGCTTGCAGCCCAAGGGGTAGTGCGGCTTCAGCTTGTGGCGCAGGCGCGCGTCTTTGATGTGCTTGCGGCGCAGCTGGGCGGTGCGCAGTTCGAACAGCTTCGCCAGCACGGGGTGGCGCGTCATCGCGTACGTCGCGTACTCGGCTAGCAGGAAGATCCGCAGCCGGCCGAGCAGCTGCGTCGCGGGGACGGATTCGAAGAGCCGTTTCTGCCAGCGGGCGTAGTACGGGTCGTGCTTGGCCATGATGTAGGGCGCCGTGCGCTGGAAGATCGTCAGCCGCGCGGCCTGTTTCTGCAGCTCCGGCACGAACTGGATCGCGCTCGCCCCCGTGCCGATCACCGCGACGCGCTTGCCGGTCAGCTTCGCGTCGTGGTTCCACCGCGCGGAGTGGAAGCTGATGCCCTCGAAGCTCTCGCGGCCCGGAATGTCCGGTAGCACCGGCCGCGACAGCTGCCCGACGGCCGGCACGAAGACGTCGGCCTCGTACGTCTCGCCTCCCGCGGTCTCCACGCGCCAGCGGCCCTGGTCGAACGTCGCCGCCGTCACCTCGCGCCGGTAGCGGATGTGCGGTTCGAGGTCGTGGTCGGCGATCACGCGCTGGAGGTAGGCGTGGATGTCCGGCTGCCGCGAAAACCGCTTCGGCCACCGCGGATTGGGCGCGTGCGAAAACGAGTACAGCGGGGACGGGATGTCACAAGCCGCGCCGGGGTAGGTGTTGTCGCGCCACACCCCGCCGGGCGCGTCGGCCCGCTCCAGCATCGTGATGTCGCCGAACCCGGCCTTCTTCAGCTCGACCGCTGTACCCACCCCGCCGAAACCGGTACCGACGATCAGCACCGACGGCGTCCTCGCCGTGTCACCCATCCCAGGAAGCTACCCATCGGCCCATTGTGGGGAAAGGACACGATCGGCCAGGGAATCGAGAATTCCGGCCACCGCCGTGCCGGGGCTCGTGAGCGCCGCGGCCGAGTTCTCACCGGCGCGAGCACTCACGAGTGCCTGCCGGCGTCCACTGATCCATAATTTCGGCCATGGCTGAGCTGGCGGCGCCCGCGGTGCGGGACTGGGACTTTCCGCGTGGGACGGCGAGCGTGCTGCTCATGATCGACTTCGCCGAGGAGTACGGCGTGACCGGCGAACTCGTGCCCGGGATGGCGCGCGAGGCGCTCTCCGGTCCGGAGAAGCAGGTGGACGCCCGTCAGGAGCTGGCTGTCGTGCGGGCGCTGGTCGCGCGGACCGGCGGCAGCGACGAGCTCGCGCTGGAGCTGGGCCGCCGGTACCGCGTGACGACGTTCGGCATCTTCGGGTTCGCCTGCATCAGCAGCCCGACGATGCGCGACGCGATGGTGTTCGCATTGCGGTACCTGGATCTGAGCTTCACGTTCAGCATCCCGCACGTCGAACTCGACGACCGGGGGATCGAGCTGGTGTTGGACACTTCGCGGGTGCCCGTCGACGTCGCGCGGTTCCTCGTGTTGCGGGATCTCGCCGCGATCCACACGGTGATGAAGGACCTGCTGCCGGGCAACGCCTTGCGGGAGCTGGAGTTCGCGCACGCGGAGCCGGCGCATTCGCAGTCCTATGTGGACACGTTCGGGATCGTGCCGCGGTTCGGCGCTGGGCGGCACCGGGCGAGTTTCGACCCCGCGCTGCTGACGGTGCGGTTGCCACAGGCCAACGAGCAGACTGTGGCGCTGTGCGCGGCCCAGTGCGAAGCCCTTGTGGCGCGCCGTCGCGAGCGGTCGGGGGTCGCGCAGCTCGTACGGCAACGGCTGGTGCGCCTCGGCGGCGTCGACGCGGGCATGGCCGCGATCGCGCGGCAGCTGGCCATGAGTCCGCGCACGTTGCGGCGGCGGCTCTCCGAGGCCGGCACGGGGTACCGGCAGCTCGTGGACGAGGTGCGCCACACCCTCGCCGAGGAAATGCTCGGCACCGGCGCCTTGTCCGTGGAGGACGTCGCGCTGCGGTTGGGTTACGCCGAGGCGTCGAGCTTCATCTACGCATTCAAGCGCTGGACGGGAATGACGCCGGCGGCGTACGCACGGCGTTCGGCCGGGCGAGCACGGCCGGGTAGGTGACCTCCAGCCGCCGTACCACGGCGATCGGGCAGCGCCTCCGCCACCGGCGCGGGCACGATCATCATCGGCCGTACCACTGTCGAGACAGAGTTCGGGCTTGCCGTCGAAGTAGTGGCTTTTCAGCGGCCGTGGCTATGTCCTAAGTGGACACCGACGCGTAACTGCCGGCGCCGGACAGCTGCCACCCCCACCACGAGGATCTCGGCCCTGCGCTCGGCGGCCGGTTCCGGCCGGTGTCGTGGCTGGGTCCCGGAGCTCATCGGAGCAGCCTCGTCCGCAGGTGGGCGGTGCTGTCAACAACTTGTTCACTGGCCGCCAAGACGATGATTGGTTCTTGCGCGACGGCATTTGTACGGTCAGGCGGCCTTGTTATGCAACCGGAACAACCCGTCGGTAACTTCGCCGCCGTTCCGCGCGACGCAAGCTTCAGGGGGCCGGGTTGCGGGGCGGGAGCACATGGACGAAACGGAGGCCGGTACGGGCGGGCGTTGGGTGAGCGTGCGCCTGCAACGCCGCCACGTGCACGTCGACGATCCCGGCTGTGCCGACCCCGGCCGGACCATGTCCTACGACGGCATCGTCATCGGCAATTACGACCGGGGCGAACTCGTCTCCGAACGTTGGATCCCGCTCGGTGCGGATCCCAGCGAAGAAGACGACGAAGTCCTCATCGAACAACTTCGCGCCGCGCTGCTCTGGCAAGCCCACTGTCGGCCCCAGGACTCGTGAGTGTTGCGGCCGGTCAGAACCGGCCGCGCCACGCACGAGTCAGGGCCGCAGCCCGTCGAAGGCCATCTTGCACACGGCGTCCGCAAGTTCTTCGCCGGAGGAGCCGCGGCGGGGGCGGTACCACTCGATGAGGGAGTTGACGGTGCCGAACAGCAGGCGGGCGGCGACGGCGGGCTCGATGTCCGGGCGCACGTCGCCTTCGGATTCGGCCTGTTTCACCAAGTCCGCGACGAGGTGGTCGAACTCGCGGCGGCGCGCGAGGGCCGCGCGTTCGGCCTTGGTGTTGCCGCGCACGCGCAGAAGCAGTGTCACGAACGGCAGGCGGTCGGCGAGGACCAGGACACTACCGCGCACGAGGTGTTCCAGGCGGTCGATGGCCCGCCCGTCCAGCCGTTCCGTGGAGGCGGCGACCTCGAACAGGCCGTCGAGCGCGCGGTTCACCGCGAGCCTCAGCAGTTCTTCCTTGCTGGGCACGTGGTGGTAGATCGCGGATTTCGTGATGCCCAGCTTGCGCGACAGGTCCTCCATGCTGGTGCCGTCGTAGCCGCGCTCGTTGAACAGCTTCACCGCGACCTGCAGCAACGACTCCAGGTCGTACCCCGGCCGTCCTCGCCGAGCCGGCGTGGTCACGGTCGGTTCCGCTCGTCGATCACCCGGCGCATCTTGCCGACCGAACGCTCCAGCGTGTCCGGATCCACCACGTCGACCCCCACGGTGACGCCGACCCCGTCCTTCACCCCGGCGATCAGCGCCGCCGCGGCCGCCGCCCGTGCGTCGGCCGAAGCGTCGTGGCGGGCTTCGACGCGCACGGTCAGGTGATCCAGCCGCCCGCGCGTCGAGCGCACCAACTGGAAGTGCGGGCTCAGCGCATCCACACGCAGCACGATTTCTTCGATCTGCGTGGGAAAAACGTTCACGCCGCGGAGAATGATGAGATCGTCGCTGCGGCCCGTCACCTTCTCCATGCGACGGAACGCCGGCCGCGCCGTGCCGGGCATCAGGCGGGTCAGGTCGCGCGTGCGGTAGCGGATGATCGGCAGCGCCTGCTTCGTCAGCGACGTGAACAGCAGTTCGCCTTGCTCACCCGAAGCCAGCACCTGCTCGCTGAACGGGTCGATCACCTCGGGGAAGAAGTGGTCCTCCCAAATGTGCAGGCCGTCCTTGGTTTCCACGCATTCCTGAGCGACGCCCGGACCCATCACCTCCGACAGGCCGTAGATGTCCACGGCGTCGAGCGCGAACCGTTCTTCGATCTCCGCGCGCATCTGCTCGGTCCACGGTTCGGCGCCGAAAATGCCGACCTTCAGCGAACTTCCCCGTGGGTCCACGCCCTGCCGCTCGAACTCGTCCAGCAGCGTGAGCATGTACGACGGCGTGACCATGATGACCTCGGGCTCGAAGTCCGTGATCAGCTGCACCTGCCGCGCCGTCATGCCGCCCGACGCCGGAATCACCGTGCAGCCCAGCTTCTCCGCGCCGTAGTGCGCGCCGAGGCCGCCGGTGAACAGGCCGTAGCCGTAGGCCACGTGCACCTTGTGCCCCGGCCGCCCGCCCGCGGCGCGAATCGAGCGCGCCATCACGGTCGCCCACGTGTCGATGTCGGCCTCGGTGTACCCGACGACGGTCGGTTTGCCCGTGGTGCCGCTGGAGGCGTGCAAGCGCCGGATCTGCTCCTGCGGCACGGCGAACATCCCGAACGGGTAGTTCTCGCGCAGGTCCGCCTTGGTGGTGAACGGGAACTTCGCGAGGTCCGCTAGCTCTTTGCAGTCGTCGGGGTGTACGCCGGCGTCGTCGAACTTCTTGGTGTAGAAGGGAACGTTCGCGTATGCGTGGCGCAGCGACCACTGCAGGCGCGTCAGCTGGAGCGCGGCGAGCTCGTCGGCGCTCAGCTGTTCCGCTGTGTCGTTCATCGGCGCTGTGTCGTTCATCGGCTTTCCCGGCTCTTCTCGATGACGCGGCTGCGGCCGCGGAACTCGGCGACGACCTCCGGCCCGTCGTGGGTGTCCCGGTGCACGGTGACGTCGTAGATGCCGTTGCGGCCGTAGCGGGTGCGCTCGGTGGCCGTGGCGGTGAGGTGGTCGCCGAGCCGGCCGGCCGCGACGAAGGAGATCTCCGCGCCGGAGGCGACGGTGACCGGCCCGTGGGTGTTGCACGCGAGGGCGAACGCGGTGTCGGCCAGCAGGAAGAGGAATCCGCCGTGCGCGATGTCGTGGCCGTTGACCATCGACTCCGTCACCTTCATCGTGGCGACGGCCCGTCCGTCGGCGGCTTCCACGAGTTCGATGCCCAGCCCCTTGGACGCCTCGTCGGTGTCGAACATGACGTGTGCGGCGTTGCGAGTCGTCACGACCGGCGACCTCCCAGTGACTAACTGACCGAATGGCCGGTAATCAACGGCCCGAGTTAGTAAAGGCAGAGCGCGGGTTCTCTGTCAAGCGTCGGGACTTCCGATCTCGGGCCGTAGCCGCTACGATGGAATTACTGAACGTACGGTTGGTAATTCAGGGATTGGTAAAACAGGGTCTTCGTAAGACGCGACACGGCGAGAGGTTCGGGCCCCATGGTTTTGCTCCGCAGCTATGTCTCCGGTGGCTGGCACACGGCGAGTGACGAGGGGGTGCCACTGCACGACGCGGCGACCGGTGAGGAGGTCGCCCGGCTGTCCTCGGCGGGCATCGACTTCGCCGGCGCGCTCGAATACGGCCGCCGCGTGGGCGGGCCCGCGCTACGCGAGCTCACGTTCCACCAGCGGGCGGCGCTGCTCAAAGCGCTCGCCTCTCACCTCCGGGAGCACCGCGAGGAGCTGTACGAAGTCTCGGCCAAGACCGGTGCGACGCTCGGCGACTCGAAGTTTGACGTCGACGGCGGCATCGGCGTGCTGTTCAGCTATGCGTCGAAAGGCAAGCGCGAGCTGCCCAACGACACCGTGTACGTCGAGGGCGCGGTCGAGTCGCTGAGCAAGGGCGGCACGTTCGTCGCGCAGCACATCGCCACGCCGCTGCGTGGTGTGGCGATCCAGATCAACGCGTTCAACTTTCCGGTGTGGGGTCCGCTGGAGAAGTTCGCGCCCGCGTTCCTCGCCGGCGTGCCGAGCCTGGTCAAACCCGCGAGCCAGACGGCCTACCTCACGGCGAAGCTCGTGGAGCTGATCATCGAATCCGGTCTTCTGCCGGAAGGTTCGCTGCAGTTCGTCGCCGGCAGCGTCGGCGATCTGCTCGACCACGTGACGGCACAGGATCTCGTGTCCTTCACCGGATCGGCGTCGACCGCGCAGAAGCTGCGCGCGCACCCGGCGATCGTCCGCAACTCCGTGCGGTTCAACGCCGAGGCGGACTCGCTGAACTGCTCGATCCTGGCGCCCGACGCGCGGCCGGGCACGCCGGAGTTCGACCTTTTCGTCAAGCAGCTGGTGACCGAAATGACGGTGAAGGCCGGGCAGAAGTGCACGGCGATCCGGCGTGCGTTCGTGCCGGCCGAGATGCTCGACGACGTCGCGGAGGCAGCGAGCGCCCGCCTGGCGAAGGTCGTCGTCGGCAACCCGAACGCCGAGGGCGTGCGCATGGGGGCGCTGGCCAGTCTGGAGCAGCGTGAGGAGGTGCGCCGCTCGCTCAAGGCCCTGCTCGACGCGGGCAGTGTGGTGTTCGGCGACCCGGAGCACGTCGACGTCGTGGGCGCCGACGAGTCCACCGGCGCGTTTCTCTCCCCGGTGTTGCTGAAGGCCGACCCGGAGCGCGCGGAGCCGCACGAGGTCGAGGCGTTCGGCCCGGTGTCCACGCTGCTGCCGTACACCTCGATCGAGCAGGTCATCGACTACGCCGCGCGCGGCGGCGGGTCGCTCGCCGGTTCGATCGTGACGGGTGACCCGGAGTTCGCGCGGACCGTGGTGCTCGGCGTCGCGCCGTACCACGGCCGGCTGCTGGTGCTGGACGCCGACGACGCGAAGGAGTCGACAGGCCACGGCTCGCCGATGCCGCAGCTCGTGCACGGCGGGCCCGGTCGCGCCGGCGGTGGCGAGGAGATGGGCGGTGTCCGCGGCGTGTTGCACCACCTGCAGCGCACGGCCGTGCAGGGGTCGCCGACCGTACTGAGTGCGGTCACCGGCCGCTGGGTCGAGGGCGCGCGGCGCACCGAAGACGCCGTGCATCCGTTCCGCAAGTCACTGGCCGAGCTTCGCGTCGGCGACGCGGTGGTGGCCGGTCCGCGCGCCGTCACGCGCGCCGACATCGACCACTTCGCCGAGTTCACCGGCGACACGTTCTACGCACACACCGATCCTGACGCCGCGGCGGCCAACCCGCTGTTCGGCGGGATCGTCGCCCACGGCTACCTGGTCGTGTCGTTCGCCGCCGGCCTGTTCGTCTCGCCGGAGCCGGGACCGGTGCTCGCCAACTACGGCCTGGAGAACCTGCGGTTCCTCACGCCGGTCAAGGAAGGCGACGCGCTCACCGTCACGCTCACCGCGAAGCAGATCACCCCGCGCGTCGACCAGGACTACGGCGAGGTCCGCTGGGACGCCGACGTCACGAACCAGAACGGTGAGTCCGTGGCGAAGTACGACGTGCTCACCCTCGTCTCGAAGGAGCAACCGTGACCACTGTCGCCGAACCCGACCTGAAAGCCCACTTCGAGCGCACGATCGAGCGCGACCAGCGCATCGAGCCGCGCGACTGGGTGCCCGAGGGCTACCGCAAGACGATGGTCCGCCAGATCGCGCAGCACGCCCACTCGGAGATCATCGGCATGCAGCCGGAGGGCAACTGGATCACGCGCGCGCCATCGTTGCGGCGCAAGGCGATCCTGCTCGCGAAGGTGCAGGACGAGGCCGGGCACGGGCTCTACCTGTACTCGGCCGCGGCCACCCTGGGCGCGGACCGCGCGGACCTCACCGACAAACTGATCTCGGGCCGCCAGAAGTACTCGTCGATCTTCAACTATCCGACGTTGACGTTCGCCGATGTCGGCGTGATCGGCTGGCTCGTCGACGGCGCGGCGATCTGCAACCAGGTGCCGCTGTGCCGCAGCTCGTACGGGCCGTACGCGCGGGCGATGATCCGGATCTGCAAGGAGGAGTCCTTCCACCAGAGGCAGGGGTTCGAGCTGCTGATGACGATGATGCGCGGCACGCGGCAACAGCGGGACATGGTGCAGGAGGCCGTGAACCGCTGGTGGTGGCCGTCGCTGATGATGTTCGGCCCGCCCGATGCCGAATCGCCCAACACCGAGCAGTCGATGGCCTGGAAGATCAAGCGGCACACCAACGACGAGCTGCGGCAACGCTTTGTCGACATGTCGGTGCCGCAGGCGGAGGCGTTGGGTGTCACGTTCCCGGACCCCGACCTGCGGTGGAACGCCGAGCGTGAGCACTACGACTTCGGCGCGGTCGACTGGGACGAGTTCAAGAACGTGTTGAAGGGCAACGGTCCTTGCAACGCGTCGCGGATCGCGCACCGGCGCCGGGCCCACGAGGACGGTGCCTGGGTGCGGGAGGCCGCGGTGGCGCACGCGAGAAAGAACCACGCGAGGAAGAACGAGGAGCGCAAGTGAGCGACCTGACTGCCGAGGGCGGCCACGGCGCCGTCCCGCTGGACGGCGTCCCCGCGGAGCCGGGGCCGGTCAAGCACGACTGGCCGCTGTACGAGGTGTTCGTGCGGGGCAAGCGTGGGTTGAACCACGTGCACGTCGGTTCGCTGCACGCGGCCGACGACCAGATGGCGCTGCACCATGCCCGTGACCTGTACACGCGTCGCAACGAAGGCGTGTCGATCTGGGTCGTGCGCGCCGACGACATCACCGCTTCTTCGCCGGACGAGAAGGACCCGTTCTTCGCGCCCAGCGGCGACAAGGTGTACCGGCACCCGACGTTCTACGACATTCCCGACAACGTTCCGCACATGTGAGGCCCGTGATGTCTTTCGACAACGTGTATGAGGCCATCACCGAGGACAACGACGCCCGGTGGGCCTTCGGCACCGGATTCGCGGATCCGCTGTCCGGTGTGGACACATCGGTGCCGTCCGGTGTGGATGGTACGGCGCTGGCGGCGTACTGCCTGATGCTCGGTGACGACGCGCTGGTGTTCTCCCACCGGCTGCAGGAGTGGGTGACGCACGCGCCGGAACTCGAAGACGAGGTCGCGATCGCCAACATCGGCCTCGACCTGCTGGGTCAGGCGCGGCTGCTGCTCGCGCGCGCCGGCAAGGCCGACGGCACGGGCCGTTCCGAAGACACGCTGGCGTTTCTGCGGGCCGAGCACGAGTACCGCAACGTCCGGCTCGCCGAACTCGGCGGCGGCCACTTCGGACACTTGATCGCGCGGCTCTTCCTGTTCTCGACGTGGCGGCTCGCGCTCCTGCACCGCTTGGAGTCCAGTGTGGACCCGGTGCTCGCGGCGATCGCGGCCAAGGGCGTGAAGGAGCTGGCCTACCACCGCGACTACGCGGCCCAGTGGGTCGTGCGGCTCGGTGACGGCACGGCGCTGTCGCACCAGCGGATGCAGGAGGGCTTCGAGGCCGCGTGGCCGTACGTCGGCGAGCTCTTCCGCACGCATCCGCTGGAGCTGGTCGACGCTTCCACCCTGCGGCCGGAGTTCGACGCCGTGGTGGACCAGGTGCTCGCGACGGCGACGGTGGCGCGTCCCGGCGTGGAGGCGATCGCGGGGGTGTCCGGGCAGACCGGCCGCGACGGCGTCCACACCGAACAGATGGGATTTCTGCTGGCCGAGCTACAGAGCGTGGCGCGAGCGATGCCGGACGCGACATGGTGAGCACCGCTCTTGCCGTGGCGGCGACCGTGACCGACCCGGAGCTGCCGATGTTGACGCTCGCCGACCTCGGTGTGCTGCGGTTGGTGTCCGAACAGGACGGTCGCGTGACCGTCGACATCACCCCCACGTATACCGGTTGCCCGGCGATGGACACCATGCGCGACGATCTGGAGCACGCGCTGCTCGGGGCAGGCTACTCGGACGTCGAGATCCGCACGGTGCTCGAACCGGCGTGGTCCTCGGACTGGATTTCGCCCGAGGGCCGGCGCAAGCTCGCCGCGGCCGGGATCGCGCCGCCGGGCGCGGCGCCGCGGCGCACGAGCGGACCGGTGCCGTTGACGTTGTCGCCGCCCACTTCGCGCATCGCCTGTCCGCGCTGCGGTTCGCTCGACACCGAGGAGCAGTCGCGGTTCAGCGCGACCGCGTGCCGCGCGTTGCGGCGATGCCGCGCGTGCCTCGAACCGTTCGAACACGTCAAGGAGATCTGAGTGACCAGCACGATTTCCCGGCGCACCGGCTTCCACGCTCTGCGGGTGGCGGACGTCGAGCGGCTGTGCGACGACGCGGTCGCCGTGACGTTCGACGTGCCTGAAGAGCTGGCAGACACGTTCGATTTCGCGCCCGGCCAGTCGCTGACGGTGCGCCGTACCGTGGCGGGCCGCGAGGAACGGCGGTCGTACTCGATCTGCGCGCCCGCCGGGCAGCGGCCGCGCGTCGGCGTGCGCCTCGTGCCGCAGGGTGTGATCTCCCCGTGGCTGGTCAACGACGTGCGGGTAGGCGACGTCGTCGACGTCGCGGCTCCGACGGGGAGCTTCACCCCCGATCTGGCCGCGGGCGGGCACCACGTGCTCATCGCCGCGGGCTCGGGCATCACGCCGGTGCTGTCGATCGCCGCGTCGTTGCTGGCGACGCCGGACGCCACCGTCACCGTGTTGTACGGCAACCGGCGCACGGACACCGTGATGTTCGCCGACGAACTGGCGGACCTCAAAGACCGCCACCCGGCTCGGCTCGAGCTGATCCATGTGTTGTCCCGGGAGCCCCGTGAGGCGGAACTCTTCACCGGACGCCTCGACGCGGACAAGCTGCGCGCGCTGTTCGGCTCGCTCGTGCCCGTGGGCTCCGTCGATCACTTCTGGCTCTGCGGCCCGTTCGGCATGGTCACGAGTGCGCAGGACGTGCTCGCGTCGCTGGGCGTCGACGAATCGCGCGTGCACCAGGAACTGTTCTATGTGGACGACGTCCCGCCCGAGCCGGTCGAACACGTCGACCCCGCCGTCGGCGGCGCCTCTTCGGAAGTCACCCTGATCCTCGACGGCCGCTCCACGACGATGAGCCTGCCACGCGACTCCTCCCTGCTGGACGGTGCCCAGAAATTCCGCCCCGACCTGCCCTTCGCCTGCAAGGGCGGCGTCTGCGGCACCTGCCGCGCCCGGATCACTGACGGGTCGGTGGACATGCGCCGCAACTTCGCGCTGGAGAAGTCGGAAGTGGCCGCTGGATTCGTGCTGACCTGCCAGTCGCACCCCGTCAGCGAGCGCGTGACCGTGGACTTCGACGAGTGAGCGACCTCCCGCACCAGGACTCGTGAGTGTTCCGGCCGGTTAGAACCGGACGGAACACTCACGAGTCTTTCGCGCGGCGCAGGGCGGAGGGACGGAGCCGGTGGTAGCCGCGGACCGCGACGGGGCGGCGGGTGCGCAGGTGGAACTGCGGGGCGTCGGCCAGTTCGGTGGCGAGGAGGCGGTCCACGAGCACCGTGCCGGGGCGGGCGATGGACGTGAGGCGGGCGGCGATGTTGACGACGGAGCCGTAGACGTCGCCGAAGCGCGACAGCACCTGACCGTAGGCGAGGCCGCCGCGGACGGCGGGGAGCGTGTCGGAGGCGGCGGCGCGTTCGGCGAGCGTCAGTGCGACCTCGGCGCCGGACTCGGGTGAGTCGGTGACGTAGAAGACCTCGTCGCCGATCATCTTGACGATGCGGCCGCGGTGATCGGCGATGACGCCGGACGCGAGTGACTCGAAGGCGTCCAGGACGTCGTTGAGCTCGTCCTCGTCGACCTCACGCGTCATTTTCGTGTAGCCCACCATGTCGACGAAGCCGACGACCTGCGGGCGTGCCTCCAGATCGTCGTCGGCGGTGAAGGCGCGCCCGGTGAAGGCGGCGAGGTGGCGGCGCCACACGAAGCTCTGCACCCGCTCCAGTTCGGGCAGCAGGCGCTCGACCAGTCGTTCCACCTGCCGGTCGCTGACCGCCAGGTCGGCGTGGTCGGTGACGAGCGACCACAGCATGTGCACCTGCCACTCGGCCAGCCGCGACAGGTGCTGACCGAGCGCGCGCGTGACCGCGACCTCGAGGTTGCGCGCGACGAGCCCCGACTGCACGAGGGTGTCGGCCGTGCGCATGGCGTCGACGTCGGCGTCGGTGAAGACCGCTTCGTCGTCTTCGGCAGTCGCGAAGCCGAGGGCGCGCCACAGGCGCCGTGATCGGTCCGCGGGCACGCCGGCGAGCTCGGCGACTTCGAGCCGGGTGTACCTCGCGGGGCCGCCGAGGAGCAGCTCCTCGAGGCGGCGCTGCAGGTGGGAGGTTTCGGCCACGGCTCAGGTCGTGTGCACGATCAGCACGTCGACGCCCGACTTGCGGGCTACTTCCGACGGCACCGAGCCCAGGATGCGCCCGGCCAGCGTGTTGAGCCCTCGGTTGCCGACCACGAGCAGATCGGCCTTGCGGTCGTGCACGAGTTTCCGCAGGATTTCCACGGGCTCGCCCTTGACGGCGACCGTCTCGATGTCGGCCGCGCCGACCTTCGCCGCACGGTCACGGGCGCTCTGCAGCGTGTCCTCGGCCGGGGCCGAGCCGACGACCTGGTACGCCTCGTCGCCCAACTCGTCCTGGGCCAGCTCGACGTCGTGCTTGCTGGCGGGGTAGTAGGCGCACACCACGACCAGCTTCGCGCCGGCGTCCGCTGCCACACCGGCCGCCCGATCCACCGCGGCGAACGACGAGTCCGAGCCGTCCGTGCCCACCACGACAGTCCGATAGACAGCCATCCAGAACCTCCCGGCGATCCCGAATCGGGGCGGCTCCGCCCCACTTGTCGGTTGTCCGCAGCGAGGTTACTCG
>DASZNR010000032.1:0-8233 GCA_035551175.1 Amycolatopsis sp.
CCGCGAGCCTCGGACATGGTCGTGGGCACCACATCGAGGGGTGCGGTCACGGGTCGCCGAAGCTGCTCGGTCCAGGGTGCCTCGGGTGAGGGCTGCCGCCGCGTCGACGCACACGCAGTGCCCGCTTTGAACACGCGAACGTGGGAGATTCCCGCAGGAGGCAGCTCACTCAAGCTGCAGGTCAGTGGCGAACTTTAGTGTGGGGTTATAGATCAACTCGGTCCTCGGACACACACGTTACCCACACGGGGGGAGGCAGTCACCGCGACTGCCTCTTTTTTGTTGTCGTAGACCACCTGTAGGCCCAGGTCCCGGTAGACCTGCGTGATCCTCTCCGGGCTCCGCGAGTTGAGGTGCCTCGCGACGTCGCCGAGCTGGTCGAGCATCGCATACACCTCCGCCACGTCGACCGCTTGCGTGTCCGGCAGGTGCTTCAGTTTCCAGGTTCCAGCGATGTGACGGAACGTGCCCCGCCGGGACCTTACTGCGCTCCGGGTTCACGGACGGCGGCTGCGCCTGCCTCGTAGGCCTGGGCGGGGGACACCGCGAAGAGACGTCCGCTCCCGGGCACGATGACGCTGGTGGCCCCGAACTCAAGGGGTGAGGACGTCGACCGCGAGGTGGGCCGACGACGCCGTCCAGCGCCGCAGGTCGTCGACGTTCACGGCACCCAGCTCGCGCACGGTCTCGACGGGGCGGAAGTGGACGGACGTGCCCGTGGTCCCGTCCCCGGCGATCGGGACGAGCCCGGTGGCGGGCAGTGCGTCCTCGTAGCGCTGGGACCAGGATCCGTTGTCCCGCCGGTTGGTGTGCACCAGCCACTCGCTCAACGCGGCGACCACCGACATCCCCCGGCGCGGGTGGCCGTCGGCCAGTGGCGTCGGGTCGGGCGCGTCGAAGAACCGCAGGTCCTTCGACACCATGATGGGTTTCTTGACCGGCTGTCCGTGCGCGTCGAAAACCGTGGCGGTGCCTCGGCCGTCGTCCGTCACCGAGACCGAGCCGTCGGCGTGCAGTGTGATCGAACACCGCCCACCGTCGTTCGCTTCGGCCTCTTCGTCGGCGTAGGCGAGGACTTCGAGGATCAAGTGGCCCACGCCACCGGGCGCGAACCGGGCGGGGTGGCGCCGAATGTGGTCGAGGTGGCCGGTGTCGATCCGGCTCGTCCAATCATGGGTGGAGATTCCCGTCTGATCCATGGGCATCAGTCTCGCAGGCTGTTCCGACCACCCGGCGATGACGCTGATGTTGCCGCTGTTGCGGTGGGGGGGATCCAGGTCGCCGCCGCTTGATGCCGAACCGGTCACCGACGTCGTGCACCGTCACGCCGGACCGGTGGTCGGCGGTCAGCCGCCCGACTTGTCCGGAGCCGAGGTGCCACGCGCGGCGGTCAAGATCGCTGTGCTCCCGCCGCTGCTAGCGTGCTGGTGTGAGCAACCCGTTGATCGCGCAGACCCAGGATTCGACGAAGGCCTACTCCGGCATCTCGCTCCTGGAATCCGCCAACGATCTCTCGTCCGCCATCGAGAGCGGCGACTGGGCCTCGGTGGCGATGGGCGCGGTCGGCACGGCGCTCGACGCGCTGTCGATGGCCATGGACCCCTTCGGCGCGATCCTCGCCGCCGGTGTCAGCTGGTTGATGGAGCACGTCGGCCCGCTCAAGGACGCCCTCAACGCGCTTACCGGCAACGCCGACGAGATCCAGGCTCAGTCCGAGACCTGGGCCAACGTCGCCAAAGAGCTCGGCAGCGTCTCCTCGGACCTGACCGACGCCATCAAGGCTGATCTGCAGTCGTGGTCCGGACCGGCCTCGGATGCCTACCGGCAGCGCGGACAGGACGTGGCCACCACTCTGCAAGCGGCGCAGAGGGGCTGCGAAGGTGCCTCCAGCGGCGTCAAGACCGCCGGCGAGGTCGTGGCCGCGGTCCGCACGCTGGTGCGCGACATCATCTCCGAACTCGTCGGCCACCTGATCAGCTGGGCGCTGCAGGTCGTCTTCACCCTCGGCATCGGCCTCACCTGGGTCGTCCCCCAGGTCGTCACCGCCGTCGCGAAAACCGCCTCCAAGATCACCGATCTGGTCACCAAGCTCGTCAAGGCGCTGAAGGCCCTGGTGCCGCTGCTGAAGAGGGCAGGAACGCTCTTCGAGGACGCGGGCAAGGCGCTCAAGAACCTCAAGGTCGGCAAGACCGCGCCGCCGCCCAAGGTCGGTGACATCAACGGAACCCCGAAGGCGCCACCGGTGAAGACCCCCGGCGGCGACGGCGGGGGCACCCCCAAGGACCACACACCGCCACCGGCGGCCAAGGGCGGCGACGACGCCACCCACGCCTCCAGCGCCGGCGACGGCGGCTCTCACGGCGGTGGCAGCACCCCACCGCCGCCGAAGACCGACGAGGCGCCGCCCAAGGCCGACCCCGAACCGCCTCCGGCGCCGACCCCGAAGGGGCCGGAGGGCGACAAGACCGTCACCTCGAGCTCCGGCGGCTCCGGCGGCGGCAAGAGCATCAAGGACAGCAACGCGAACCCGCACGAGAACGGCACCCCACCGCCGGACCGATCGGTGTGCGGCGACCCGATCGACGTGGCTACCGGGTGGATGCTGCTGATGCAGACGGACCTCGAGATCCCCGGCGCGTTGCCGCTGGAGGTGTCGCGCACGCACATCTCGTCCTACCGCGCGGGCCGCTGGTTCGGCCCGTCGTGGGGCTCCACCGTGGACCAGCGGCTCGAGGTCGAGGACGACGGCGTGCACGTCGCGCTCGCCGACGGAAGCCTCCAGAGCTATCCCGTGCCGGTGAGCTCCTCGGTGCTGCCGGTGGCGGGCCCGGCACGGCCGCTACGCCGTGTCGAGGGCGGCTACCTGGTCGAGGATCCGCAGCAGCAGCACACGCTGTTCTTCGAGGAGTCCGCCGACGGCGTGTGCCCGCTGAGGACGATCTTCGACGGCGACGGCAACCGCATCGAGGTGGTGCCCGGTGCGAACGGGGTGCCGGCGGAGCTGGTCCACTCCTCCGGCGACCGGGTGCTGTTCGACAGCGCGGGCGGCCGGATCACCGCGCTGCGGGCCGCCGACGGCACGGTCGTCGCGAGCTACTCCTACGACGCGCGCGGCCGGCTGGCCGAGGTCGTCGACGCCGCCGGCACACCCACCCGGTTCACCTACGACGCCGACGGCCGGATCGTGCGCTGGGAGGACGTCAACGGCCGCTGGTACAGCTACGGCTTCGACGCCGCGGGCCGGGTCGTGCGGGCCCGCGGCACCGACGGCTACCTCGACTGCACGATCGACTACGACCGCGAGAACCTCGTCACGAGCGTCACCGACTCGCTCGGCGCGGTGCGCCGCTTCCACCTCGACGACCGGCTCAACGTGATCGCCGAGACCGACGCGCTGGGCCACACCACCAGCCTCGCCTACGACGAGCACGGCAGGCTGCTCACCCGGACCGATCCGCTGGGCCGCCAGGTCCGCTACGAGCGGGACGGGGCCGGCCGGGTCGTCGCGATCACCGCGCCGGACGGCACGCGGTCGCTGACCGAGTACAACGAGCAGGGCCGCCCGGTCACCGCGATCGGCCCCGACGGCGCCACGTGGCGCTACGAGTACGACGCGCGCGGCAAGGTCACCGGGGTCGTCGACCCGCTCGGTGCCCGGACCTCCTACGCCTACGACGAGCGCGGCAACGTCGCGGTGGTCACCGACGCGCTCGGCGGCACCACCCGGATCTCCTCCGACGCGGCGGGCCGGGCGCTGACCGTCGAGGACGAGGACGGCGCCGTCACCCGCTACACCTACGACCTGCTCGGCCGCACCACGTCGGTGACCGACGAGCTGGGCGCCGTCACCCGGTTCGCGTGGGCGGCGGGCGACCAGCTCGCCGAACGGATCGAGCCGGACGGCGCGACGTGGCGGTGGAAGGACTCCGCCGTCGGGAACACCGACGAGAGCACCGACGCGCGCGGCAACACCACCCGCACCGAGTACGCGCAGTTCGACCTGCCGGTGGCCGAAACCGGTCCGGACGGCGAGCGGCTCGCCTACGCGTACGACACCGAGCTGCGCCTGGTGTCGGTGACCAACGAGCAAGGCCTGGTCTGGCACTACCGCTACGACCCCGCTGGGAACCTCGTCAGCGAGACGGATTTCAACGGCCGCACCCTGCACTACCGCTACGACGCCGCCGGGCAGCTGATCAGCCGCACGAACGGTGCGGGGGAGACCACGACGCTGGAGCGCGACGTGATGGGCCAGGTGGTCCGCCGCGTCACCGGCGACGACGTTGCGACCTTCGCCTACGACGCGGCCGGCCGCATGGTCTCCGCGCGCAACGCCGACGCCGAGGTCACCTTCGCCTACGACGCGCTGGGCCGCGTGGTCGCCGAGACGGTGGACGGGCGCGTGGTGCGCTCGGAGTACGACGAGCTCGGCCGGCGCCGCGCGCGCCACACGCCGTCGGGCGCGGTGTCGCGCTTCGAGTACGGACCGGCCGGCACGCTCGCCGCGCTGCACGTCGGGAACCGCTCGCTGCGCTTCGAGCACGACCTCGCCGGCCACGAGCGGGTCCGCCGCTTCGGTGCCGCGGAACTGCGCCAGAGCTGGGCTCCGGGCGACCGGCTGCTGGCCCAGACGGTGGTCGCGGGCAACCGCACGACCCAGCACCGCGAGTACGGCTACCTCGCCGACGGCTACCTGGCTTCGGTGGCCGACGCGATCACCGGTCCCCGCACCCTCGAGGTGGACCCCTCGGGCCGCGTCCAGGCCGTCGTGGGCCACGGCTGGCAGGAGAACTACGTCTACCACCCGACCGGTGTCATCGCCGAGGCGCAGACGCCGGGAGCGCCGACGGCCGGGCCACGCGAGTACCGCGGCACCCTGCTCACCGCCGCGGGCGCGGTCCGCTACGCCCACGACCCCGAAGGCCGCACCACCCTGCGCGGTGCCGGGCCGGCGGGTCCGCAGTGGCAGTTCCGGTGGAACGCCGAGAGCCGCCTGACCTCGGTGCTCACGCCCCGGGGCGTGCACTGGCGCTACCGCTACGACGCACTGGGCCGCCGGGTCGCCAAGCAGCGCCTCACGCCGGACGGGCGGGTGGCCGAGCAGGTCCAGTTCGCCTGGGACGGGGACGCGCTCGCCGAACAGGTGCGCACCGGACCCGGGCAGCCCCCGGTCGCCACCGTGTGGGAGTGGGAACCGGGTACCGGCCGCGCCCTCACCCAGACCGAACGCGTCCTCGGCGCGCCGGGCGAGCGGTTCCACACGATCGTCACCGACCTCGCCGGCACGCCGAGCGAGCTGCTGGAGGAGTCCGGTGAGGTCGCGTGGCACCGCCAGGCCACGCTCTGGGGCAAGGTCCTCGACGGACCGGGCCGCACCACCACGCCGTTGCGGTTCCCCGGCCAGTACCACGACGCCGAAACCGGGCTGCACTACAACCTCAACCGCTACTACGACCCCGAGGCCGGCCGTTACCTGTCCCACGACCCGCTGGGCCTCGACCCCGGCCCGGACTCGCAGGCCTACGTCCACAACCCGACCGCGCTGGCCGACCCGCTCGGCCTCGCTCCGAAGGTCACCCCCTGTGCGGCGAAGAAGAAGCAGCAGGCGGCCGCCTCCGGTCCCTCGAAGTCCAAGGTGAGCAAGGCGAAGCAGCAGTTGGTCGGTAGCGGCGGCGCGGGGCCGGGCAAGAAGGCCCCGAAGGTGAAGACCAAGCCGGACGGCAACCCCGCGAAGTCCGACGGCTCGTACGGCACGACGAAACACGAGCAGGCGCGCACCTGGGAGAAGTACCAGAACGAGATCAAGAACGACTCGACCTGGAAGGACCCGAACAAGCTCGTCAGCGGCAAGACGCACGAGTCCGAGCACCCGATCGGGTACAAGGCCATCGGCGGCGACGAGTTCCAGCGGGCGAACGCCCACGAAACGCAGATCCGTGACGGCGTCAAGGCCGGCGATCGCGGGCCGAAGACCGCGGACGAGGCCGCCAACATCAAGGACGCCAGGCGCATGGAAGACGACGCTCCCGCTTACCAGGAGTCGGCGCAGGCGCACCGCGACAACATCGGCACCGGCGTGCGCGGCGAGAAGGACGGCTCGGGGTTCAACGCCGACACCTACCGGGAATCCCTCGGCAACACGTTGCGGGAAGGCCGGCCGAGCGACGGCGTCCAGCTCAACCAGCTCACCTACGCCCACCAGCACACGAAGCCCACCATGGTGGACAACCCCAACTTCGTCAGCAAGGACATGACCCCGGACGAGCCCAAGAAGGTCCACGCCTGGGAGCCCAACCCGCACTACAAGAACGACATCGAGACACCGAACGAGCCGAAGCAGACCCACAAGATGGAGCCCGCTCCCGAGCGGGACAGCTTCCGGCCGACCGCGGGCACGACCCAGGGCAAGGTCGCCGACGACTCCTACCACCACATGGTGGACAAGATGGAGGGCAAGTCGATCGAGTACAGCGACGGCACCGGCGGTGTCGGCAAGCCGGGCGGCACCACCCACACCCCGCCGGTCTCACGCGACGACGTCATCGAGATGCACACGGCGCGCGACGTCGTGCGGGACGGCGCCAACGTGTCCAAAGAGGACATGCCGATGTTCCTCCACGACAAGGAGATGGGCCACCGCCTCGGGCAGCCGACCGACGCGGACAAGCAGAAGTACTGGGACGACGACGTCAAGGACGTCGACATGTCGGACCAGGCGGTGCGGGAGCGGATCCAGGCGCAGCAGGAACGCATGCAGCAGATGGTCAACCAGCAGCGCGCCGGCCGCGGGCCCGGCTGGGCCGCCGACCCGGACGCCATGGAGGTGGACGGATAACCCTCTCCCGGCCCGAGGATTGGATGCGCAATGGGACGCTCGTCGGTGTTCACTTTCCAGTACATAGCCATCGACACCGAGGCTGGTGTCACGCCGGAAGAGTTCGAGACCTTCGTGCGTGATGAAGGCGTTCACCTGCCCTTGTACCCGGGGTGGCGGTGGACTCTGCTGCGCGGGTCGCGCGGAGAGCGGACCGGGCAGTACCTGATGTTGTACGAGATCGACAGCGCCGAGCAGCGCGACCGCTACGTCACGGCCCGGGGTGAGCAGACCAAGCTGGCCCGGCAGTTCTGGGCGCGGCACCCGGAGGCAGAGGCGGTGCTGGCGCGCTGGCGACGGCTGGGCACGTACGGGGAGCTGCCGACGTTGTTCACGGACTACCGGCTGCTGGCCGACAATCCGCGGAGCACGGTCACGCCCGGCCCCCGCTACCGCGACCGCCCGGGGGAGGAGCCCGTCGCCCGGGTCATCGGGATCCACAACCTGGCGTTGCGCGCCGGTGTGACCGAGGAGGTGTTCGACCGTTTCATCGCCGAGAACCACCACCGGATCGACGACTACCCGGACTGGCGGTTCCACGTGCTCAAGGGCGAGCGGGGCAACCGCCTCGACCAGTACGTGATGATGATGGAGATCGCGAGCCTGGAGGCGCTGGACGTCTTCTACCCCGAGCCCGACATCGCCACCGGCGAGGCTGCGGAGTTCGCGGCCGCCCACCGCGACACCAAGCAGATGTACGAGGAGTGGAAGCAGCTGGCGTCGTTTTCCGGCTCGCCGCAGATCTACACGGACTACCTCGCCGTCGCGGAGAACCCGGCGTAGTCCCGCACGACTGGGGGAGCGTCCCTCCGATCGAGCTAACCGGCAAGTGCCTCCGCGTTCGCCAAGTATCGTGCCACCGGGCCCAGGGTCAGCATTCCGCTGGTGGCGCCGGCGTCTTCCGCCTGAGCGTCACGCAAAACGGCGGTGGCTCGTGCGGCGGCTTCGCGTTCGTCGAGGCGGACTGCGGCGTCGGCGGTCAGGCACCACATCGCCTCCAGCATGTGGTCGGGCGGTGGCTCCGGTGCCGCGGCCAAAGCTGTGCGGGCGTCCTCGTCACGGCCTTGGGCGAGTAGCACGTGGGGACGTGTCCAGGGCAGGTACGGCCCCCAGTCCAGGTGCCGGTCGGTGGGGGCGGGACGGTCGTGCAGCAGACGCAGTCCCAGCAAGGCGAGCGGGAAAAGGCCGCGGTGCAGTCCTGGCATTCCGGCGGTGCGAAGGGCTTCTTCGGCGGCGCGGTACTGTTCCGCGGCTGCGGCGGGGGGCGGTCCGTCCGGCTCGGTGCTGCGGGTGGCCGTGACGGGGGCCCGGAACGAGGCGGTGAGCACGGCGACTAGGGGAGCCTCGGTGGTGACGGCG
>DASZNR010000033.1:0-9528 GCA_035551175.1 Amycolatopsis sp.
CGGAACGCCACGGGCCCGCGCCGCCGCCAGTGCGCGGCGGAAGCGGTCGCCGTCGGGCACGCCTTCGAGGAACACCGCGATCGAGCGGGTCGTGTCGAGCGTGGCGAAGTGCTCGAGGTAGTCGGCGACGTCCACTTGGGACTGGTTGCCGACCGTCACCCAGTCGCCGATTCCGTAACCGTCGGCCAGTTCCCGCGACACCAGGCTGCCCGCGACGGCACCGCTCTGCGCGATCAGGCAGGTGCCCGACTCGCGCAGCGGGAAGCCGGTGATGGCCTGGCTGAACGTCGCGGCCATCCGGTGGTGCGCGCTCACGACACCGATCTTGTTGGGCCCGCACAGGGTCGTGGCCGAGCCTGCCACGGCGGCGCGCAGCTCGGCGTCGAGCGCCTGCCCCGCCGCGCCCGCCTCGCCGAACCCGGAGGCGAACACGATCACGGCCGGGACGCCGAGCCGGACGCAGTCGCGGACCGACTCGACGGCGGCCTTCGCGGGCAGCGCTATGCAGACGAGGTCCGGCACCGCAGGCAGCTCCCTCAACGACGTCACGGCGGGCAGCCCGCCGACTTCGCCACCGGCCGGGTTGACCGGGTGCAGCTCGCCCGCGAAGCCGTGCTCGCGCAGGGACGCCAGGATGCGGCCGCCGGGCCGGGTGGCGTCCCGGGAGGCGCCCACGACGGCGATGCTCCGCGGCCGCACCAGGGCCGTGAGGTCGTAGTCACTCCCCCGCGGCTCCTCGGCGGCGACCGGCTCCACCACCACGCGAGCGTCGAGGACGACACACGTGCCATCGGCGAGGACGCGCACCGGGTTCAAGTCCAGTTCGGACAGTTCCGGCACGGCGAGGGCCAGCTCGGACACCCGCGCCACCAGCTCGCGGAACTGCTTGGTGTCAACGGGCGCGGCGCCCCGGAATCCGGTCAGCAACGGCGCGCACCGCAGTGACCGCAGCATGTCGTCGGCGTCGTCGGCGGTCACCGGCGCGACGCGGCGGGCGACGTCGCGGAACAGCTCGACGGTCACCCCGCCGAGCCCGGCGACGACCACCGGGCCGAACGTCGGGTCCCGCACCCAGCCGAGGATCAGGTCCGTGCCCGGCGGCGCCATCGGCTGCACGACGATGCGGGCGTCGGCCGCGCCGAGGGCCACGACCCGCTCGACGAGCCGGTCGTGGGCCGCCGACACCGCGTCCGCCGTGGCGAGGCCGAGTTCGACCAAGCCCGCGTCGGACTTGTGCAGCACCTCGTCGGTGAGCGCTTTCAGCACGACCGGGAAGCCGAAGTCCCGCGCGACGGCGACGGCCTCGGCGGCCGAACCCACCACCGTGGCCGGGACGAACGGCAGCTCCAGGGGCGCGAGGAGGTCCCGCGCCGAGGCTTCGCCGAGCCCGCCCGGCGCCAGCCGCCGAGCCGCGGCACGGATGTCCGCGGTCATCGGCGTGACTCCCCGCGGATGGCGTCCTTGGCGATCAGCACGCGGTGGATGTCGTTCGCGCCTTCGACGATCTGGAACACCTTCGCGTCGCGGTAGGCCCGGGCCACGGGGTACTCCTCGGACACGCCGTAGGCGCCGTGGATCTGGACCGCGTCGGTGGCCACGGCCTGCGCGACGTCGCTGGCGTACATCTTCGCCATGCTGGCCTCGACCCGGGCGCGCTCGCCCCGCTGCATGGCCTCGGCGCACCGTTCGGTGAGCAGGCGCGCGGCCTGCACCGAGACCGCCATGTTCGCGATCTTCTGCTGCACCATCTGGAAGTCCGTGATCGGCTTGCCGAACACGACCCGGTCCCGCGCGTAGCGGACCGAGGCGTCCAAACAGGACTGAGCGAGCCCCACCGCGCGCGAGGCGACCGAAAGGCGGCCGCGCTCCACGGCGTTCATCGCGACCGCGAACCCGTCGCCCTCGCCCCCGAGCATCGCGTCGGGCCCCAGGCGGACGTTGTCGAAGACGAGGTCGCCACTGCAGAGCGGGCGGAAGCCCAGCTTGTTGTGCACCGGGTTCTTGAGCACACCCGGGGTGTCCGCGGGCACGATGAACGCCGACAGGCCGCGGCGGCCCAGCGCCGGGTCCCGCGTGGCGAAGGTGACGAAGAACGACGCCCGGTCGAGGTTGGTGATCCAGGCTTTCGCGCCGTTGAGCACGTACCCGCCGCCCTCGCGGGTGTAGCGGGTCTGTGTGCCGGCGACGTCGCTGCCGGACCGGGGTTCGGTGACCCCGGCCCCGCCGAACAGCTTTCCCTCGGCCAGCGGCACGAGCCACTGCTGCTTCTGCTCGGTCGTGCCGAACTCCAGCAGACCGGAGCCGACGAGCGCCGAAGGCATGCTCATCAGCACGCCCAGGCAGTGGTCGACGCGCGAGACCTCTTCGATGATCCGGGTGAACGTGACGTGGTCGAGGCCGAGGCCACCCCATTCGACCGGCACGACGCCGCCGAAGAAGCCCAGCTGCGCCATCTCGTGGAGCAGGTCGGCGGGCAGTTCCTCGGCCGCGTCGTACTCGGCCACCCGGGGCGCCACCCGCTCCTGGACGAACTCGCGGACCAGGCCGACGATGGCGTCCCGTTCGGCCGCGGTCTGCGTCGGTTCGAGCAGTTCGGAGGTCATTTCAGCCCGCCGCTTCCAGGTTCTTGCGCAGGCGCGGGTAGATGTCCAGCGCGGTGTCGCCGAGCATCAGGTCCAGGTCCCGCTCCGAGTGCGCCGGGATGCCGCGCAGGACCCCGGCGATGTCGTCGGCCCAGCCGGCCGTCGGCGTCTTCTTGTGCGAGCCGTCGCCGGGCCGCTCGGTGCCGAACACCACGCGGTCGCTGCCGATCACCTTGACCAGCAGAGCAAGCGCTTCCTCGCTGTAGAGGCAGGTGTCGTAGTAGAGCTTCCGGATCGCCTCGTCGAACGTGCCGCCGCGCTCTGTGCCCTGCCAGTACGTGCCGCGGAACCGGCCCACCTGGTACGGGATCGCGCCGCCGCCGTGCGGCACCACGACCTTGAGGTCCGGGAAGACGTCGAAGACGTCCGACTGCACCAGCGACATCACCGCGGTGCTCTCCTCGGAGATGAAGTGCAGGCTCTGGTTCTCGCGCAGGGACACGCAGCTGCAGGAGTGCACCAACATCGGCAGCTGGTACTCCACCAGCTTCTCGTACAGCGGGTACCAGTACTCGTCGCCGAGACCCGGGACCTCCATCGGCGCGCGGCCCTCGCTCGGGTCCGGGTTGACCAGCACGCCGACGAAACCCAGCTCGTTGACGCAGCGCTCGAGCTCTTCGAAGACGACCGAGACCGGCTCGTTCCAGACCAGCGGGAGGTTGCAGATGCCCTGCAGCCGCTGGGGGTAGAACTGCACCTGGGTCGCGATGGCGTCGTTGACGGCCTGGGCCCACCAGTGCACGATCCGCGCCGGCTTTTCCGAGTGCATCAGGCTGTAGGGCCGCGCGGAGACCAGCTGGACGTCGGTGCCGACCTTGTCCAGCCAGGCGATGTGCTCCTCGGCGAAGTGCTTGAGCTCCTCCGGCGGGATCACGCCGGTGCGGCCGTGCCCGAGGCCCTCCCGGGACTCGGAGAAGCCCTTGAGCCGGCGGCCGTAGTGCCCGCGGCTGCCGATCAGGAACTCGCGGTAGGCGTACAGCTCGGCGGGGGCGACGAGGTGGCCGTGCACGTCGACGATCTTTCGGGGCATGGGATGCGCTCCTCTTTCGGTGGCCGCGACCGGGCCCTCGTCGTGGGCGGGTCGCGGAGTGGGCGATGCGCGGCGGGGTGTTCCCCCGGCGCGTCAGTCGATCAGCACGCGGATCGGGTGACCGGTCTCGGTGTGGTGGGCGACGGCGGCGGCGATCGTCGGCTCGCCGATCGCCTCCCGCCAGCCGCACCCGGCGGCCCGGCACCAGGCGGTGGGCAGCCACTCACCGCAGGCCGGGCAGATCCCGGTCCCGGTCCGGTGGCGGCCGTCGCGGCAGCCCCCGTCGGGTGCGGAGTTCGGGGCGGCGGAGTCTGCTGGGCTTGCCACGGCTCGCTCAGCCGGCCTTCCGCACCATGGCGTCGATGCGCTGCGTGAGCGTGCTCAGCCGCGGGCTGTAGACGCCTTGCGTCCGCAGGAACGAAGCCATCGGGTTGGCGCCGCCACCGCCGATGCCGAGTTCCTTCTTCTCCTGCGGCAGCTGGATCAGCTCGCCTTCGGTCGCCGCGTCGTGCACGTTCATCACGGCGCCGCCGGTCTCGTTCGCCTGCAGCTGGCTGCGCAGCAGGTTGCGGTAGAGCGCGATGCCCTGGTCCGACGAGCTGAGGTGCTCGTCGTCTCGGGTGGTCAACGCGCCTTGGGTCACCCACACCATCGCGTCCTGCGAGTCGATGGTGTCCATCAAGAAGTTGCCGTCCGCGTCCTGGAGCTTCACCTCGTAGGTGTCGGGCAGGGCGCGGACCTCCTCGACGAGGTTCGCGTACTCGTCGGGCACGTCGTAGTAGCAGTACCAGAAGTGCAGCGTGTGGTGGTCGTCCATCGGCACGCGGATCTGGAACGAGCTGAGGCCGTAGCCGCCCACCTTGAGGATGTTCGGGAAGTAGACCGGGTGGCCGACCTTCCAGTCCTCGTCGTCCTCGGTCTGGCCCTCGCGCAGCCGGCGCTTGATGATGCCGTAGTCGACGAGGTCGAAGCCGATCTTGATGTGGTGTCCACCGAGGACGGTCGGCTCTTCGCCCGCCCGCTCGAGGTGGTAGTTGAACAGCCGCCCGTGCAGCCACTCGACGTGGGTCGGGTCGAAGGAGTTCTCCATGATCTGCAGCCAGTTGCACGGGATCACGGCGTAGCCGATGTCGCGGAACCGCGTCGGGCTCTCTTCGAGGGCGAAGAGGTCCAAGCGCGGCAACGCCGGCGCCGGTGAGTCCCCGAGGTAGGCGAAGATCAGGCCGCCGAGCGCCCGGACCGGGTAGCTCGTGGTCCGCGCCCGCGCCTGCAGCTGGGCCGACGGCGGCATCTGGTTCGGTTGTTCCAGGCATTCGCCCTGCGGGGAGAACTTCCACCCGTGGTACGGGCAGCGCAGCCCGGCGCCGTCCGGGAACCCGTAGCCCAGGGAAGCGCCGCGGTGCGGGCACCGCTCGGCCACCAGGCCCAGGTCGCCCGTCTCGGCGCGGAACAGCACGAGGTCTTCGCCGAGCAGCCGGACCCGCTTGACCGGGTTGGCGGCGAGGTCCGTCTCGGTGGCCACCGGAAGCCAGTAACGCCGGTAGAGCGCCCCGGCGGGCGTGTCGCGGCCGACGCGGCTGTAGCGCTCGTTGACGTCTGGGTGCAGCATCAGCGTCCTCCCTTGCCCCGGACCAGGCGATCGCGGTCCGGCAGGCGACGGACTCCTGCGTCCGGTCGCTTGAATAGGTTAATCATAGGAGCATTACTCGTCAACCTGTCGTCGTCCCGGTCGGCGGACACCCGCTCCGGACGGTCGCCGGGCCGGCACACCGAGCCGGGGTGCCGCGTCCCGACCGCGGGCACGAACGCGATCGCCGGATGTCCACACCAGGCGCAGGGCAGGCCGCGCAGTTCCACCTCGACCATCGTTCCCGTTCCTTCCGCTAACTAGGACTATCATTAGAGCATGATTTCCCGTCCGGCTCCCGGAGCCGAAACGACCGACCCCGAAGTTCGGCTCGACGTGCGCGGCGAGGTGGCCGAACTCGTCCTGGCCGGTGGCCACCGTTCGAACGCGATCGACCTGGACGTGGGACGGCGGCTCGCCGCGGTCACCGAACGGCTCACCGCGCTGACCGACGTGCGCGCCGTCCTCATCCACGCCGAAGGGACGCACTTCTGCGTCGGCGGGGACGTCCACGCCTTCGCCGCGCACGAAGCCGATCTCGCTTCCTACGTCGGCCAGGTCGCGGACGTCGTCCACGCCGCGCACCGCCACCTCGCGGCACTGACGGTCCCGGTGGTCTGCGCGGCGCAGGGAGCCGTCGCCGGCGCCGGGGTGGGCCTGGCCTTCGGCGCCGACCTGGTGCTGCTCGGCCGGTCGGCGAAGGTCCGGCTCGCCTACACGGCGATCGGGCTGTCGCCGGACAACGGGGCCAGCGCCCTGCTCTCCCGGCTCGTCGGGCCGCGCCGCGCGCTCGAACTGGCCCTGACCAACCGGACGCTCTCCGCGGACGAGGCCCGGGACTGGGGCCTCGCGACGGCGGTCGTCGACGACGCCGTCCTGCTCGAAGAGGCGCGGGCGCTGGCCGGGCGGCTCGCCGGGATGGCGCCCGGCGCTCTGGCGGCGACCAAGCGGCTCGTCCTCGCCGCGGCGGGCACGAGCCGGGACGAGCAGCTCGACGACGAAGCCCGGGCCATCACGGCACTGGCCGCCACCGACACCGCCCGAGAGGCCATCTCGGCGTTCGCCCGGCGCCGACCCGGCGTCGTCAGGTGACGTTGCGGATCAGGCCGCCGTCGACCCGCAGGTTCGCCCCGCTGACGTAGTCGGCGGGCGTGCCGCAGAGGTAGGCGACGGCCGCCGCGATCTCTTCGGGCTTGCCGAACCGGCCGGTGTCGTTCGGGATGAGGTCCCGCACGGCACCGCGCTCGATCTCCTCCCACGTCTCACCCCACCCGCGAGCCGGGGCGATGCCGGTGAGGAGGTCCTTCACCGACTCCACCAGGATGGCGCCGGGCGCGACGACGTTGGACGTCACGCCGGTGCCGGCCAGCTCACGGGCGAGCGAGACGGCGAGGTTGTGCCGGGCCGCCAGCGTCGCGTTGTACTGCGGGTGCGACTGCATCGGCTGGGTCGCCAGCCCGCCGCCGATGGTGATCACGCGCCCCCACCGCCGCTCCCGCATCCGCGGCACGAGGTGGCGGATCATCCGGACCCCGGAGATCACGTTGGTTTCGTAGGTGGTGCGCCAGTCCTCGGGGGTGGCGTCCGTCCAGGACAGGTGCTCGTACGCGCCCGCGTTGTTGACCAGGATGTCGATCGGGCCGTCCGCCAGCGCGGCGGCCGCGACGGCGGCGGCACCCTCGTCGGTGCTCAGGTCGCCGACGGCCACGGCGGCGCGGCCGCCCTGGCCGCGGATCGCCGCGGCCACCTTTTCGGTGCGGGCGACGTCGCGGCCGTGCACCACGACTTCGGCGCCTTCCGCGGCGAGACGGGTGGCGATGGCTTCGCCGAGTCCCGAGCTGGACCCGGTCACGAGCGCGCGCTTGCCTGTCAGGTGAAGATCCATGGTTCGCCTCGATGTTCTTGCTCGACCGGCGGCGAGTCCGCCGATGTCTACGACTGTAGACTTGGCCGCGAACGTTGTCTACAGGTGTAGACCGTGACGAGATAGACAGGCTACCTGTTCAGCTTGCCTGTATTCTTGACCGCATGAACGAGGCATACGACGACCCTTCGGCGGAGCTCGCCGCGGGCCTGGACCTGGCGGTCCAGCGCTTCCGCGGCCGCCTCCGCGCCGAAGGGCTCCGCATCCCGGTGCCCTGGACGCGGAGCCAGCTCGTCGCGCTGGACCGCATCGTCCGCGGCACCGCCGTCACGACGAGCGAGCTGGCCGCGGCCGAGCACATGCGCCCGCAGTCGATGGCCCAGATCGTCGCCGCGCTGGAGCGCGACGGCCTGATCGAACGCCGTCCCGACACCGCGGACGGGCGCCTGAGCCTGATCGAGCCGACCGCCAAGGGCCGCGAAGCCGTCCGGACCGCGTCGGCGTTGCGCAACACCTGGCTCGCCGACGCCTTGGACCAGGAGCTGACCGACGAAGAACGCGCCCTCGTGCCGAAGCTGGTCGAACTCCTCGACCGGCTGTCCGGCGCGCGGACCGTCCGCTCGCGCCCCGCACCCCCGGCGTTCCGGTGACGACCGTCGCCGACGCACCCGGCCGGATCACCCCCGGATGGCGTTACCTCACTCCCCTCGTGCTCGGCTCCGCGCTCAACCCGGTCAACAGTTCCGTGCTCGCCACGGCGCTGGTCGCCATCGGGCAGGCGTTCCGGGTCAGCGCGGCGTCGGCGGCCGGCCTGGTCGCGGCGCTCTACCTGGCCAGCGCGATCGGCCAGCCCGCGATGGGCAAGCTCGCCGAACGCTTCGGCGCGCGCACGACGTTCCTCTGCGGCCTGGTCCTGGTGGCGCTCGGCGGGCTCCTCGGCGCACTGGCGGAGGACTTCACGGTCTTGCTCGTCGCCCGCGCGGTCCTGGGGATCGGCACGGCGGCCGGCTACCCGACGGCGATGATGCTGGTCCGCCGCTGGGCGGCGGAGAACCCCGGCGCCCGCGCCGAGGGCGCGATCGGCGCGCTGGCGATCGCGGGCCAGACGAGCGCCACGATCGGCCTGCCACTGGGCGGCCTGCTCGTCGCCCTCGGCGGCTGGCGCGTGACATTCCTGATCAACGTGCCCCTGGCGCTGCTCACCCTGGCCGCGGCCCTGCGGTGGCTCCCCCGCCGTTCCCGCGTCCGCGAGTCGTCGGTCCCGTTGGCGAACGCCCTCGACGTGCCCGGGATGGCGTTGTTCGCCGCGGCGACCGCGAGCCTGATCGTGTTCTTCCAGGACCTGCACCAGCCGCGCTGGGTGGTCGCGGGCGTCGGCGTGGTCCTGACCGGGACGCTGCTGTGGTGGGAAACCCGGGCGAAGCACCCGTTCGTCGACGTGCGGATGCTGGTGCGCAACCGCGCGCTGTCGGCCACGTACGTCCGGGTGGCGATCATGTTCCTGCTGAGCTACTGCGTCCTCTACGGGTTCACGCAGTGGCTGGAGCAGGGCCGCCACCTCACGGCGTCGGCGGCCGGGTACGTGATGGTGCCGATGTCGGTGGCCGCGGCGCTCCTCGCCATCCCGTTTTCCCGCGGCAACCGGATCCGCACGTGCCTGCTGGCGACGGGCATCGCGGCGGTCGTCGGACCGGCGTGCCTGCTGACGTTCCACGGGAGTACCCCGATCTGGCTGCTGATCACGGTCACGATGACGTTCGCGGTGATCTCGGGTCTCGGCGTGCTCGGCAACCAGGCGGCGCTCTACCACCAGGCACCCGCGGAGACGATCGGCGTGGCGGCCGGCCTCCTGCGGACGTTCACGTACATCGGGGCGATCCTGTCGTCCAGCCTGATCGGCGTCGCGTACGGCGACCGGGCGTCCGACGCTGGTCTGCACACGGTGGCGGTGGTGCTGACCGGACTCGGGATGGTCCTCCTGCTGCTGACCGTCTTCGCGTTGCGCGGACTGCCTCGTGGGGAGAACCAGGCACCGATTCGTCCGGCCGCCGTGACCAGTACCGGCCAACGGCCGCTCTTCCCCCTGCACCGCACGTCCCGCCGCCGCCAGGGTTGATCCGGAAGCAACCCCAACGGACGGAGACTCCCTTGAGCAAACGTCTTTTCTCGACCGCCGCCGCGGTGCTCGCGGCCGGTGCCGCGCTCACGCTCACCGCCGCGCCGACCGGCAGCGCGGCCACCGCCACCACGCAAACCCGAGCCGCCAACCCGATTTCCGATGACGAAGTCCGGGCCATCCTCGCCCGGCTGGATGCCACCGGCACGCTCAGCCCGGAGGATCGGGCCGCCCTCGCGACGCGGCCGG
>DASZNR010000034.1:0-112566 GCA_035551175.1 Amycolatopsis sp.
CGACCGCCTCGCGGAGAAGACCACCAGCGTGAAAGGCAAGCAGATCGACCTGTGGTACTCCGGCAAAGCGCACGAGCACGGAGGCAACATTCAAGCTCTGCTGGCACCGGACGGTTTCCCGTTGTGGATCAGCGACGTCGAGCCCGGCTCGGTACACGACCTGACCGCGGCCCGCGAGCATGTGCTGGGCGCCCTGTACTGGGCCGCCTCCCGACTCGACCTGCCCACGCTGGCCGACAACGGCTACAACGGGGCCGGCATCGGCGTGTTCACCCCGGTCAAACAGCCCGCCGACGGCCAGACGCTCGAGGTGGACACCCGAACCCGCAACGCCCTGCTGCGCGGCCTGCGCTGCCTCGGCGAACGCGGCTTCGCCCTGCTGACCGGCCGCTGGCGATCGCAACGCCACATCACCGCCAGTCCCCGCAAAATCGGCGACATCGTCAAAGCAGCGCTCGTACTCACGCATTTCGAGCACGGACGGATCACCTAAAACTCGTTGAGATCACGTCACTGACTCCCAGTGGGTCGAAGTTCAGTCGCACCCGAGCATTTCCGCTAAGTGGCCCGACGTCGTTGTGCCCGCCGCGTCCCGATCATTCCTATGCCGAGAGCATCGAAACCCTCGCCACTTCCGCATCGGCGTCGACCCGCGCCCGGCCGGCGCCCGCGGCCAGCAGCGCGTAGTCCGCTTCGGCGAGCGCGGCGATCGGCAACCGCACGCCATACAGCTCGGCCGCCACCCAGGCGCCGAGCATCAGAATCGCGTCCGGCTCGGTGAGCACGAGCGCGGCCGGGGCGGTGCCGGCGCGAAGTTGCTCGGCGAGCACCGACGACGACGAACTGGAACCGCGGGCCCGCGGCAAAGCGACGACCCGGCCGGTGAGGACCGCGCCCCGCTGGGGGTGGTGTTCGTCGACGATGTGGCCCTCGAGGTCGGTGCCGCCCCAGAACGACAGCGGCGCGTCGAGCACGAGCAACTCACCTGACGCCGTGCCGGGGAACACGGATCGGCCGATCAGCCCGCCCACAGTGCCTCGTCCCGCACGACCCGCCCGGCGCGTGCCGAGGCGACGCACTCCGCGAGCGAACCGAACACCACGGAGACGCCGATGTTGCCCGGCGCGTACCACGCCCACTTACCGGAGTTGGTCATCGCCGTGCGCACGCCCGCGTCGAGGATGGGCGTGAGGTAGGTGCAGGTGTCCACGACGATCCGGGCGCCGGCCTCGCGCACAATTTCCGCGTAGCCGAGCCGATCGGCTTCGGCGAGCACGGCGCGACTGGTGGTCAGGTAGGTCGTGACACCGGGGTCGAACGGCCCGCCGTCGGCGAGCTCAGCGGCGAGACGCTCGAACTCGGTGAGCGAGAAGTGCGGGGTTCCCAGGCACAAGGCGTCGATCTCCGCACCGCGGGCAGTGGTGAGCTCGTCGCGGATCGCCCGCAGCTGCGCGGTTTCGACGGTGTGGACCGGTAAGCCCGGCGCTGCCACGGCCTCGAGCGTGGGAGCTTCCGGCGTCACGCCCACGACGTGGAACAGCCCCACTCCCCCGCTCGAGGCCGCGGCGGCGCCGAAGGCCTTCAGCCGGTCTTCCGTCACGGTCGTCGGTCCGCCCGTCACCACCGGCACGCCGCTGCCGGCCAGCCTTCCCGCCAGATGCCCGAGCACGGCCCACGCCGCGTCCTCGGCCAGCAGCCGCGACGGGAGTCCCGAGCAATCGAGCCGGATCGTGGCGCGCCGGTTTTCGTCGCGGTGCAGTCCGGCGTCGGGAACGCGTCCGGTGATGGCCGCGGCGATGTCGAGAAAGTCGCCGTAGCGGTCGGTTCGCGCGCCGAGTACGGAGTTCGCGAACACGATGGCGTTGGATTCCGCCCACGCGATGTGCGCGCCCTGCCGCGGCCGGTGCGTGAGCTGATACGGCGCGCAGGTCCACGTCGGGGTGCAGCCGAGCGCTTCGTAGGCGGCCATCTGCCGCCGCGCGCCCGCAGCGGTGTCCGGCGCGGCGCGCACGAGTTCGGGGTGGCGCAGGTCGAGGGAGCCGACGTTCAGCGTCGTCGGGATTGCGACGCGACCGCCCAGCTCACCCAGGCGTTCGACGAAGTCCAGGCCGGCCTGACCGTGGTAGAGGCAGCCGTCGACGTGGGCGGACTCCACCGACAGCAGCCGGGAAGCGCCGCGGACCCGGGCGAGCGCGATCACCATGCGCAGGCACAGTTCAGCGGCCTCGCCGCGGTCGCCGGCGAGGGTTGCTTCGTCCTCTTCGGACAGTTCGAGGTCAGTCACGCGCGAGGTCTCCGAGCGTCACGGGCTGCGCGATCGGCCGCGACGCGACTCCGGCGAGGTCCGAGGCCGTCGGCTCGCGCCCGTATTCGGCGCCGACGAGGCAGGCCGTCGCGTAGCCGCACACGCGGCCCTGGCACAGGCCCATTCCGGGCCGGGCGAGCAGTTTCACCGTCCGCGCGTCCGTGGCGCCGAGCTCCCTCACCGCCGCACGCACGGTCCCGGCGGAAACCTCCTCGCACCGGCACACCTGCGTCGTGTCGTCGACCCAGGTCCGCCAGCCCGGCCGCACCGGGTGGGCCGCGTGCATCGCCGAGGCAAAGGCCCGCAACGATTTGCGCCGCCGCAGGAGCCGGGCGACGACAACCGAGTTCGGGACCGCACCCACCAGCGTGAGTGCCGCGTGCCGTCCGGCGAGCTCACCCTCCACTACGGACAGTGCGGCGCCGCCGACCCCGCACACTTCGCCGGCGAGGTACACGCCGGGTGCGCTCGCCCGCTGCTGGTCGTCGGCGACGGCGACCAGCCCGCCGTCGGCGCCGAGCGTGGTCGCACAGCCGAGCTGCAGCGGAATCTCCAGCTGCGGCGTGAACCCGTACCCCACGGCGACGGCGTCACACTCGAGTTCGCGGGAGCTGCCCGGCACGACGCGCCACTCGCGATCGAGCGACGCCAGCGTGACGCCCTCGACCCGGTCGGTCCCGTGCGCTGCGATCACGGCCGTGCGGGTGCGGTAGGGGATCCGGTGGCGGAGCAGTGTTTTCAGGTAACCCGCTCCTTCGGCGAGCTTGCCCGCGTTGGCCGCGACGGCCAGGGGCGATCGCGTGAACCCCGCGGGGGACCCGGCCTCGGCCACGGCGACCACCGCCGCGCCGAGCCCGGCGGCGACGGGCAGCAGGAACGGCCCCGTCCCCCCGACCACGACCCGCTTTCCGGCCCGCACGCCCTGGCCCTTCAGCAACGCCTGCGCCCCACCCGCGGTGTAGACACCCGGCAGCGTCCAGCCGGGAAACGGCAGCTGCCGGTCGTACGCCCCGGTCGCCACGACCACCGCACGGCAGGTGAACGCGCCGCGTCCGGTGTGGACGGTGAACCCCGCATCGGTGCGTTCCACGTGCCAGACCGGGTGGTCCGTGCGCAAGTCCACTCGCGACAGTCCGGAACGCAGTCGCACCAGCGTGCGCCAGTCGTGGTGGCCGGCGCCGCCGTCGCCGTCGCGGTGCCGCCAGAACTGTCCGCCCACGCGCGGGCCGGCATCCACCAGCGACACCCGCACGCCGGCGTTCGCCGCCGCGACGGCGGCCGCGAGCCCGGCCGGCCCGGCACCGAGCACGGCCAGATCACAGTCAGCAGGCGAGATCGCCATGGCCCGCTCCTTCCTGCGGTTCGACCACGTCACCCGGGCGCACCTCGGTGAGGCACGCGCGCCTGCCCGGTTCGCCGTTGACCACGACCAGGCAGTCGAAACACACGCCGATCCCGCAGAAGATCCCGCGCGGCGCACCTTCGTGGCGCGTCGTGCGCCACGACCGGTGGCCGGCGGCGATCAGCGCGGCACCGACACTCTGCCCCGCCTCCGCGACGATGTCCTTGCCACGGAAGGAAAACTTCACGCGCCCACTCATGCGACCTCCTCGAACCGGTCGGCCCGGAACGGCGTCAGGTCCAGCTCCGGCTTCACGCCCGTGGCGACCTGCGCGATCAGGTGCCCCGTCGCCGCGGCGAGCCCGATGCCGGCGCCCTCGTGCCCGCACGCGTGTACCAGGCCCGGCAGCCGCGGATCCTCGCCGATCACCGGCAGGTGGTCCGGGCAGTACGGCCGGAAGCCGAGGTAGCTGCGCAGCAGGGAAACGTCGGCGAGGAACGGGAAAACCCCGATCGCCTGGGCCGCCAGCTTGCGCACCACGGGCAGCGAGAACCGCCGGTCGAAACCGACGCGTTCACGGCTCGCGCCGATGAGCACCGTGCCGGCCCGCGTGCCCTCGACGACCACGGACGTCTCCAGCCCGGCGTCGCCGCTCGACACGTTCGCGACGTAGTCGGCCGTGTAGACCTTGTGCCGGATCACGCGCGGCAGCGGCTCGGTGACCAGCACGAACCCGCGCCGCGGCAACACCGGGATCGGGGCGCCCGCGAGCTCGGAGATCTCGCCGCCCCAGGTGCCGGCTGCATTGACGAACCAGCCCGCGGAGAAGTCACCGCGGTTGGTGCGCACACCCGCGAACGACCCGTCGGCGCCGCGCCGGAACGCGCGCACCTCCGTGCCGGTGTGCAGCGTCGCGCCGAGCCGTCCGGCCTGGCGCAGCAACTCCCCCGCGGCGAGCATCGGCTGCACTTGCTTGTCCTGCGGGTAATACGCGCCCGCCGTCACGTCCCGGGTCAGGTTCGGTTCGAGTTCCGCCACCTCGTCCGGCGTCAGATCCACGGACTCGACACCGTGCGAGCGTTGTTCGGCCGCGAGCTTCGCCAGGCCGGCCGCGGCGTCGGCGCTCTGCGCGACGACCACCCCGCCCTTGTGCTCGAGCTCCAGTGCCTCCGGCCCGAACAGCTCGCCCAGCTCGGCCCACAGCCGCACCGACAGCAACGCCAGATCGAGTTCCGCGCCGAGCTCCTTGTCGGACACGAGGATGTTGCCTTCGCCGCCGCTGGTCGTCCCACCCGCGACGCCACCGCGGTCGAGCACGGCAACTCGCAGGCCCGCCGCGGCGCAGTAGTACGCGCACGCGGCCCCGACCACTCCGGCGCCCGCGACCAGCACGTCGGCGGACCTTCCTGTCGCCACCATGGTCAGTAGTATGTCACATTGCACAATGGCGCAGCTCGCCCGGGCGGGAGCTCAGTCGATCTTCTGCGCCGCCGGTCACAGTAGCTTAGATACAAGGTTGCACGCATGCTAGCGTCCCAACCGTGACACCTGCGAAATACACCGCGCCGGGTGCGGCCGACCGGGCGTACCGGCTGACGAAGGAGCTGGTGCTCACCGGGGAGCTGCCCGGCGGGCACCTGTTCAGCGAAGGCGAGATCGCCGAGCGTCTCGGCGTGAGCCGCACGCCCGTGCGCGAGGCGTTCCTGCGCCTGCAGGTCGAGGGACTGCTCAACCTGATCCCCAAGCGCGGCGCCGTGGTGGTGCCCGTGCCGCCGGGAGAGGCCGAAGACGTGCTCGAGGCACGAGAGGCCGTGGAAGGGGCTGCCGTGCGGCGACTCGCGAGGCGACCCGACCTGATTCCCGATGCGCTCGCCCAACTGAGCGAAGTCCTCGACATTCAGCGCCGGCACGCCGAGAACGACGACCTGGCCGGCTTCGCCGAAGCCGACGAGTTGTTCCACCGCACGATCGTCGCGGCGGGCGGCAACATGCTGCTGCTCGACTTCTACGCAACGCTGGCCGACCGGCAGCGCCGGATGAACGTGCACGCCCTGCGCCCGGTGCCGGCGCTGCTTCCCGTGGTGCTGCGGGAGCACGAGGACCTGCTGACGATCATCGAGCGCGCCGACGCCGACGCGTTCGCCCCCGCGTTGCGCGCGCACCTGGACCAGGTGCACCGCCGATGACGTCGACCGCCGAAGCCATCCCGCCGCCCGACGCCGTCGTGGCCCGGCCGAAGTTCTCGGGCGCCGCCGCCGCGGTGTTCGTGTGCGGCTGGGGCGGCAACCAGTTCACGCCGCTCCTCGTGATGTACAAGGACGCCGGCTACTCGACCTTCACCGTCGACGCACTTCTTGGCGCGTATGTGATCGGGCTCGTGCCCGGTCTGTTGCTCTCAGGTGGACTGTCCAATCGGTACGGACGCCGGCCCGTGATGGTGGCCGGCACCATGGCATCGCTGATCGCCAGCCTGCTCATCGCGCTCGGCGAAGAGGGCGTCGCGTGGATCGCGGCGGGCCGGTTCCTCACCGGAGTGGCCGTCGCGGTCGCGATGGCCGTGGGCTCCACGTGGATCAAGGAGCTTTCCGATGCCGATCGGACCGGCGCCGCCGACCTGGGTACGCGCCGGGCGGCGCTGTGCCTCACCCTCGGTCTCGGCATCGGCCCGGGCGTGGCGGGCGTGCTCGCGCAGTGGGCGCCGTGGCCGATGGTGCTCCCGTTCGCCGTCCACATCGGACTCACGATGGTCGCGCTGCCGATTGCCGCGCGCAGCCCGGAGACACTCGGTCTCGCGAGCCGCAAGCCCGCTCTGACCCGGCTGCCGGACACCACGCGGCATCCCCGCTTCCGCCGGATCATCCTGCCGATGGCGCCATGGATCTTCGGCTCGTGCGGCGTCGCGTACGCGATCATGCCGCAGCTGGTGCAGGCGAAACTCGGTTCGTGGTCGCTCGCGTATTCGACGTTGCTGACGGTGTGCGCGATCGGCGCCGGCGTCGGCATCCAGCCGATCGCCAAACGGGTGGACCGGACCACCAGCGCGCGGGCCGCGCTGACCGGCATGGCCGTGATGTGCGCCGGCCTGGCGCTGAGCGCCTTCGCCGCCCACCTGCGGTCGCCGTGGCTCGCCCTCGTCACGGCCGTGGTCCTCGGTACCGCCTACGGGATCGTCGTGGTGTCGGGCCTGCTGGAACTGCATCGGCTCGCTCGGCCCGAGGAGCTCGCTCAGCTGACCGGCGTCTACTACGCGCTGGCGTACATCGGCTTCCTGCTCCCGTCGCTGCTGGCCGCGCTCAGCGGCGTCGCGAGCTATCCGATGTTGCTCGGCTGCCTCGCGGTGATCGCCTTCGCGGGAACGCTCGTGATCGCGCGCCACTCCCGCAGCCACCTTCCCGTGACCTGACCCGGAATACGCTTTTCTCCCAAACAGGACGCCCTTTCCGGACATTCCGGAAAGGGCGTCGCAAGTTCGGGCCCAGTTTTACCACTATTGTCGCTTGTGGATCGTCTTGGCACGGGGAATAGTTCTCCCACTTGGGAAATCGCACCCGGCTCGACCGGGTGCGATTTCGTCGGGGCCGGTAAATTTCGAACCCTACGAGAAGGAAGTGGGAGCTGCACATGCGGCGTTCCTCGCGATCCGTTCGCGCCCTCGTCATAGCCGCGACAGGCGGTCTGGCACTGGCCGGGGTCACCCAGCTCGGCACCCAGTCCGCCCTCGCCGCGCCGTCCGCTCAGGCGAGCAGCGCACCGCAATCGGTGATCGTGGTCCTCAAGGACCAGCTGGCCGACGCACCGGCCACCAAGGCGGCCTCCGGAACCCGGCGGGCCAAGGCGACCCAGCAACAGGATTCGGTGCTCGCCAAGCTCGCGGGCACGGCACCGGCCAAGGTCAAGCACTTCGCGCTCGGCAACGCGTTCTCCGCCACCGTGACGCCCGACCAGGCGGCGCAGCTGGCGGCCGACCCCGCCGTCGCACAAGTGCTGCCGGACAGCAAGGTCACGCTGCCCGATCCGGCCGCGGCCAAGTCCGCCGACGCGGACGCGCCGAAAGCCGGCGGCGGCACGGCACAGAACCAGGACCCGAACGCGATCTGCCCGAGCGATCCGGCGAAACCCCTGCTGGAGCCCGAAGCACTCACCTCGATCCACGCCTACAGCACCGACGGGTCGAAGGCCGCTTCGGACCTCGCCGACGGCACGGGTGTGAAGGTCGCTTTCCTGGCCGACAACATGGACCCGAACTACGCGGACTTCATCCGCCCCGACGGCTCCCACGTGTTCTCCGACTACCAGGATTTCTCCGGCGACGGCCCGAACACCACCGACTCCGGCGCCGAAGCCTTCGGTGACGCGTCGTCCATCGCCGCGCAGGGGGTGGTGGTGCACGACCTGTCGAAGTTCGTGAACGAGAAACACCCGTTGCCGGCGCGCTGCAACATCGTGGTGAAAGGTGTCGCGCCGGGCGCGAGCCTGGTGGGGCTCAACGTGTTCGGCTCCACCGCCACGAACTCCGCGGTGCTGCAGGCGATCGACTACGCGGTGACTGTGGACCACGTTGACGTCATCAACGAGTCGCTCGGTCTGAACCAGTACCCGGACGCGAGCTCCCGCAACCTGTTCCAGGTCTTCAACGACCAGGCCGTGGCCGCCGGCGTCACCGTCACCGCCTCCAGCGGCGATGCGGGCATCACCTCGACCATCGGCAGCCCGGCCATCGACCCGTTGGTGATCTCCACCGGCGCGACCACGGACAACCGGCTCTACGCACAGACGACGTATGCGGCGTTCCCCTTCTCCAACGGGAAGTGGGCCAATGACAACATCTCCGCGCTGTCGTCGTCGGGCATTACGCAGGACGGGCGGACCATCGATTTGGTCGCGCCCGGCGAAGGCAACTGGGCCGACTGCGCCCCGGCGTACGCCGAATGCCGTGACTTCAAGACCGTGCCCCAGCCGACCGACCTCGAATCCTTCGGCGGCACCAGCGAATCCGCTCCGCTGACCGCGGGGGTCGCCGCGCTCGTCATCCAGGCCTACCGCGGCACGCACCACGGGGCCTCTCCGACGCCCGCGCAGGTCAAGCAGCTCATCACCGGAACCACCCGCGACCTCGGCCTGCCGGCCGACGAGCAGGGCTCCGGTCTGCTCGACGCGCGCGCGGCGGTCGAAGCGGCGCTGACGGCGCCGGGCTCCACCGGTGCGCCCGCGGGCGTCGCGTCGAACATCTCGCTGTCGGCCGACCAGCTCACGTTGGAAGGCGCGCCGGGCAGCACGCAGCAGGCCACGGTCAAGGTGACCAACGTCGGGAACAAGCCGCTGACCGTCACGGCGGGGACCCGCACGTTCGCGCCACACTCCACGCAGACGCAGACCACCGCGTTCGACTCGAAAACGCTGCCGACGTTCCCCTACTACAACGGCACCGATTGGGCCTACAAGAAAGTGACGTTCAGCGTGCCGTCCGGTGCGCAGCGCCTGCTGGCCCGCATGGCGTGGCAGGGCAGCCCGAAGACGGTGAACGGCCAGTCCGTGACCCCGGTCGTGCGGCTGACGCTGCTCGCACCCGACGGCACGTTCGTGGCCAACAGCCGCCCGCAGGGGGGTGCGGCGACAGCCAACTACGCAAACGTCGACGTCACGCGCCCGGCCGCGGGCACGTGGACTGCGGTGCTGTATTCGGCCGCCGGCGACACCGGCTACACCGGGGGCATCCAGCTCGCCACGTCCACTCAGCGAGCCGTGCCGTACGGCCAGGCCTCCCCCGGCGTGCTGTCGCTGAAGCCGGGCCAGACCAAGCCGGTGAAGGTCTCGCTCGCCACGCCGGCCTCGGGCGGCGACGCGGCGTATTCGATCACCTTCGGCAGCTCCGACGGCCACCGGACGACGGTGTCGGCTGTGCTGCGTTCGCTGATCCCCACCAAGAGCGGCAAGGGTTCCTTCGGCGGCACCATCACCGGCGGCAACGCACGGGCGGTCTCGCCGGCACAGACGTTCTCCTACGAGTTCGACGTGCCGAAGGGCAAGAAGGACCTCGACGTCGCCGTGAAGCTGCAGGATCCGGGCACCGTGCTCGACGGCGTGCTCGTGGACCCGAACGGCGAGCTCGCCGACGTGAACAGCAACGTGTTCCTCAGCTCCGCGACCCAGCTGTCGCAGGGCAACACGCTGCAGCTGACCGACGCGAACCCACTGCCGGGCCGCTGGCACCTCGTGCTCGTGGTGCAGAACCCGATGACGGGCAAGCAGCTCGAGCAGCCGTTCACCGGCACGGTGGGCTTCGACCAGGTCGTGGTGAGCGCACCGGCGCTGCCGAACTCGGCGTCGAAGAAGCTGGCCGCCGGCCAGGCCGTGACGGTGCCGGTCACGGTGCGCAACACGGGCGTCGAGCCGATCGCGATCGGCGTGGACGCGCGGACGAACGCACAGCAGACCTTGCAGCCGCAGCCCATCCAGGGCTCGACCGAAGTGAACCTGCCCGAGTTCAATGTCGACGCGCCGGTGTACTCGATCCCGCCGGACACCAACAGGTTCACCGTCGCGACGGCGTCGAGCGTGCCGGCACAGGTGGAGCTGCAGGGCTCGGCCGCGGGCATCGACGTGCTCGGCGACCTGAAGGCCGCACAGGCCGGCAGCACGGTGTCCGTCGCGTCGGTCGGTGAGAAGCGGGGTTACGTGACCAAGGGCGTGTGGTTCGCCGACGTGCAGGAGATCGGCCCGTTCGGTCCGTCGGGCGCACCGGCCGGCCACGCTTCCTACACCGCGTCGATCCGCACCGCGGGCTTCGACTCCGCGGTCACGTCGTCCACCGGCGACCCGTACGACCAGTCGGTGAACCCGAACGGCACGGGCGGCTCGCCGCTCGTCGTCGCCCCGGGCGAGACGGCGACGGTCACGGTGACCTTCACGCCGTCGGGCAAGCGCGGCGCTTCGGTGGCCGGGCACCTCAACCTGGTGACCGTGCCGACGCTCCCCACCGGCGTGACCGGCCTGCCCCAGGTCGGCACCGGCGAAGTGCTGGCGACCCTGCCGTACCGCTACCAGATCGGCTGAGTTCACCGTCGAGACAGACCGGGCCGTCAGTCCACTGAGGACTGACGGCCCGGTCTCAGCGGTCGTAGTACTGCGTGGGCGGCGGGGGTGGTGGTTCGTGCCACTGCCGCGTCGGCGCCTCCGGGCGCGACCCGCGTTTGCGGCGGTGCAGCATGCGCGCGTTGGCCGCCATGCTGTTCACCACGATCGCGATCACGAGCCCGATCACGAGGTTGATCGCGGCGGTCGCGATCTTGGCCCTGGTGTCGACCGTCAACGTCAAGGGGAGCACCACCGCGATGATCGTGACGAGCACCATGATCCAGCCGAAGAACTGGCTCGGCGCCGGCGTCGCCACGCTGAGCAGGTGCATCAGGGCCGTGGCGGCGAGCGCGGCGGCCGCGGACAGCAGCGCGTACGTCGTGCTGTTGGCACTGCCCCACACGCCCTCACCCTTCGGCGCGAGCACCGGTACGTCGAAGATGCCGCGGGCGATCAGCAGTCCGGCGATGGCGACGAGCGCGGCCACCACGGCCGTGGCGACGCCGCCCGCCCAGAGCCGGGCCGCGTCGATGCCCGGCCGGACGTCCTGGCCATAAGAGTTCTGCGCCATCGCGGGTCCCTCCGTCTGTGTGGGAGTCCCTTTCGATTGTGCCGCTAAGTGGCGGGGGCCGCCTCTTCGAGCCGGCCGAGGCGGCGCAGCCGAACGGCCAGGCCCACGAGCGTGGCCCCGTGCAGCAGCGCGTAAATCCCGACCAGCAAGGCGATTCCGAACACACCCGCGATCGGGTGGATCAGCACGAGCACACCCGCGATCACCGACACCACGCCCGCGAAGCCGAGGAACACCTCGCCGGTGATCTGCTTGCGCAGCCGAATCGCGGCCACGATCTCGCTCACGCCGCTGACCACCGCCCACGCGCCGACAACTGTCGCCAGCACCAGAACCGTCAGTCCCGGCACCGCGAGCGCCAATACGCCGGCGACCAGCCCGAGCAAACCGAAGAGTGCGTACGCGAGCCGATGAGCGGCGTCTCCCGGCCGGAAAGCCTGCACGAGCGCGCCCGCGCCGTCGACGAACGCCCAAATCCCGAAGACGACGGCCAAGGCCAGCACGGTGAGGCCCGGCCAGATGAGCGCGACGACGCCGAACGCGATCGCGACGACACCCCGCGCGAGCACCGGGGGCCACGCGCGCCCCGCGTCGAGCACATGTCCCGGCATGCCACCCTCCTCGGTGCTCGACCAGGAAAAAACGGTAGCAATGGACGAAGCGGGCCAGCTCATCCGATCGGTGCCCGATATTTCACCGGCAGGCTCACCAGCCGCCAAGTGCCCGGGTCCGGTGCGCGCCGGGCATCACCCAGGCGAAGCGACGGGAATCGGCACAGCACGGCTTTCACCGCGACCCGCGACTCCACGCGCGCGAGCGCCGCGCCGAGGCAGAAGTGCGGCCCGTACGCGAAACCGAGGTGCCCGGCCGCGCCGCGGCGAACATCGAGCCGATCGGGATCGGTGAACACCCGAGGATCGCGGTTGGCCGCGGCGAGCGCCGCGCTCACCGGCTCCCCGGCGCGGATCGCGACGCCGTGCAGGTCGAGATCTTCCGTGGCCTGGCGTGGAATCGTGAGCAGCTGTGAGCCGCACCAGCGAATCAGCTCGTCGACGGCGGCGGGCCACCGCCAGGGTTCGGCCCGGAGCACGGCGAGCTGGCCGGGATGGGTCAAGAGCGCTTCGAGAGCGTTGGCGATGAAGTTGGCGGGCGTCTGGCCGGCGATCACGAGCTGCCACACCAGCGTGACGAGCTCGGGTTCCGTGAGCCCTTCGGTGCCGGCGAGCAGCGCGAGAAACTCGCTCGCCGGCGGGTCGGTGAGCATGCGGGCGCCGTCGATGATGCCGGGCACGGCGGCGGTGAACCCGGCGCCGGAGCCGGCGACCACGGTTCGGCCGTACTCGTGCCAGCGTGGCCGGTCGGCCTCGGGCACGCCGACGAGCTCGCAGATCACCTCCATCGCGAGCGGCTGAGCGAAGCCGGCGAGGAGGTCTTCGGGCTCTTCGTCGAGGAGCCGTTCGGCGATCAGCTCGATCCGCTCGCTGAACCCTTCGGCGCGCCGGGCGGTGAACGCCGGCGCGGCGAGCCGGCGCAGCCGCTGGTGCTCGGCGCCCTCCATTTCCTGCAAGGTCCGCAGGTACGACCGGCAGTGCTCGGGCACGTCGGGGCGCTGAAAGCTGCCGGCACCGAGCGCGAAGCGCGGGTCGGTGAGCATCGCACGCGCGTCGGCGTGACGCGTCACGATCCACAGCGGGCCGAAGCCCGGGCCGGTCAGCCTGGCGACGGGCGCCTGTTCGCGGACGGCGCCGTAGCTGGTGAACGGATCCTGGTGCAGAGCGGGATCGGCGAGGTCGAGCTCAGGGATCATGACAGCTCCCGGATGTTGGTTCCAGATGTTCAGATCATATGGATGAGTACGCTAAGGTGCTCCGCACGGACGCGCAAGGAGGAAAATGGCCCGGCTGACCAGGGCGGAGGCGCAGGAACGCAACCGGGCAAAAGTGCTCGCCGCCGCCCGCGAGGAATTCACCGAACGCGGCTTCCGCGAAGCGAAGATCGATGTGATCGCCGAACGCGCCCGGCTCACCCGCGGCGCCGTCTACTCCAACTTCCCTGGCAAGCGCGCTCTGTATTTCGCCGTGCTGGCGGAAGAAGCGGACCGCGTGGCTGACTCGGTGACGGGCGATCCGGGCCTCACGCCCGGCGAGGCACTGGGCGCGCTCGCCCGCGCGTGGGTCGCCGACCTGCCGCTCGCCACGGATCCAGGCTCGCGCCTCGGCGTGGACCTCCTGCCGGAGATCCTGGCCGACGAACTGACCCACCGCCCGTACGCGCAACTACTGCGCCTGCAGGCCATCGTGCTCGGCCTGGCGCTCGAACGGCTCTCCCCTTCGGCCGGCCGCTCGGTGCGCGTCGCCGAACTCGCATTGACGACACTGCACGGCGCCACCGGCCTCGCCGCGGCCGCACCCGGCTTCGGCGAACCGTTCGACGTTGTCCGCGCCTGCGAAGCGTTGCCGTCGCTCGGGCTCGCCGACACCTGGCCGGCCGAGCCGCCCATCGTGGCCCACCCGCGCCCCGCCGACGAGCCCTGGCTCCCCCCGCCTGCCGTCGACTCTCTGCACGCCCACCCCGCCGCCCTCACCGGCGACGGCGTCGTCGCCGTGCTCGGCCTGCACCGCCTGTCCGCCGCCGAGGAAGCCATCCGCGCCGCACCCGCCGGCGCCACCGTCACCGTTGCCCTCGTCACGGGCGCCGCACCCGAACTGGCCCCGCTGGCGCACCTCGCCCTCGCCGAACTCCGCGGCCACCTCCGGCGCGCCTTCCCCGGCCCCGCCTGGCCGCCCGTCCAGCTCATCCTCGACGACACCGCGGCCCTGGCCTCGACCACTGGTCTCTCCGCCACCAGCGACGCGACCGAATCGGCGATTCGCATCACCTCAGGCCGCATCACTTCTCGCGCCGAAGGCTTCGGCGCCTGTCACGCGGTCGCGGCGGGTTGATCGCCACTTTGTCCACTGAGGACTGTGCTGGTCGGCGAACCGACACACCACGCCGACCTGAAGGTGCCGCCGGCTTTGACCGAGGGCCTGGCAACACTCCGAGCAGCCCGAACGGAACCGAACACGGTTCCGGGACTCAGGTGGTCCAGATCACTCTGCCACTGGCCGCCGCGGGAACCAGGGGACGATGGGCGAAGTCCGTTTCTGGTACTCGGCGTATTCGGGGTAACGCCCGCGCGTGATGGTCTCGGTGAAGATCGTGGAGCCCACGAACAGCAGTGTCAGCAACACCGCGCCCGCGATCGTCCACGGCACGGCGCCGCACGCGATCGCGCCGAAGACGAACACCAGCCACCACTGGGCCTGCTCGAAGAAGAAGTTCGGATGGCGTGAGAACCGGAAGAGACCCGTCTGCAGGAACCGTGGATCGGGCTCCGCCTGGCGCTTTTTCCACTGGTGGAAGTTCCACTGCTGCTGATCCGCGACGGTCTCGCCGGCCAGACAGCCAAGGAACAGCACCGCGACGACCACGTCACCTGCCCCGAACGGCGCGCCCGTCTGCAGCGCCGTCCACGCGGGCAGCGTGATCAGCAGCAGAATCGCGTTCTGGTAGATCGTGATGAAGAAGAAGTTGAAGACCTGAAACGACCAGGGTGGCATCTTCCCGCGCAGCACCACCCAGCGGTAGTCCTCGCCGCCGCGCGCATAGCCGCCCTTGCGCGCGAAGTTGAACGTCAGCCGCGCGCCCCACAGCAGCACGAGAACGAACATCACGTCGAGCCGCGCGTCGGCGAACCCCGCGAACCCGGCGAAGATCCCCGTGTAGGCGACCGGAACCAGCGACCAGATCCGGTCCACCCACGAGTACTCCCGCGTGAGTACCGACAGCAGCCAGCAGACGAGGCAGACGCCGGCGAAGACCCACAGGCACACCTGGAACGCGTTCACGGGCGCCACTCTACTGCCGGGCGCGGGTCCGTCCGTTTAGGATCGACGCATGACCACCCCGGCGAACCTGCCGCTGCGCCGACGCGGGATCGACATCTTCTTCGCGATCGTGTTCGCCGCGTTCACGATCACCTCGCTCATCAGCGATCTGCTGCCGACCATCGGTGTGGACTTCTCGCACCCGTCGAACAACTTCTTCGTGAACTCCAACTACTGGTACGCACACGACGCCGACGTCCTCTTCATGCACCCGCCGGACTGGATGCGGATCGTCACGGGGCTCTCGGCGTTCGTGTACCTGCCCTTCTACGTGGTCCTCGTCGGCTGCCTGCTCACCGGCAAGAACGCGATCCAGCTGTTCGCCGTGATCTACGCGACGATGATCGTCACCCTCACCGGGATCGTCGTGTTCGGTGTGGAGTTCTTCGGCGACCCCGCGATGCGCACGGGCAACCCGGCGAAGTTCCTCGCCTTCAACCTCCCGTACGTGCTCGTGCCGCTGCTTCTGCTGATCCGCATGCGCAAGCCGCTGCCGTTCACGCGTCGCTTCTGACCTGCTCTCGCAGCTGAAACTTCTGGATCTTGCCGCTCGCCGTGCGCGGCAGCTCGGGCAGCACCACGAGCCGCTCCGGCCAGTACTGCTTCGCGACACCCTTGCCGGCCAAGAACTCCTGCATCTGCTCGAAACTCCAGTGCGCGCCCTCTCTCAGGGTCACGCACGCGCACGCACGCTCCTGCAGCCGCGGGTCGGGCATCGCGACCACGGCGGCGCCGGTCACGTCCGGGTGCTCGTACAGCACGTTCTCCACATAGGCCACGGGGATGTTCTCGCCGCCGCGGATGATCACGTCTTTGGTCCGGCCGCGGATGTTGAGGTACCCGTCGGCGTCGATCGTGGCGAGGTCGCCGGTGTCGAACCACTCGCCGTCGAAGCTTTCGCGGGTCAGCTCCGGGCGTTCGGCGTACCCGACGAACAGGAACGGTCCCCTCACCTGGAGCCGCCCTTCCTCACCCACCGGCAGCTCGACGCCGTCGAAGCCGACGACGCGGATCCGCATCCCAGGCCACGGACAGCCGTCGGTCTCCACGCGCTTGGCGTCGGGATCTCCGGGCACGCCGAGCGTGACGAGCCCGTTCTCGGTCTGGCCCCAGCCGCCGAGCACCACCGTGCCGGGCAGCCGCCGGGCCGCCTCGCGCACGAGCACGCGCGGGATCGGCGCGCCCATGCAGCAGAACCGCGCGAGCGACGACACGTCGTGCTCGGCGAGGTTGGGCACGTCGAGCGTGTCGTGCAGGAACGGGGTCGCGGCCGAGGTGTAGGTGATGCCGTGTTCCTCCACGAGCTCCACGAACCGTCCCGCGTCCCACACGTCCTGCAGCACACCGGTGGCGCCGTTCTGCACCGGCAGCCGCGCGCCGTAGAGGAACCCGGTGAGGTGCGCGAGCGTCGACGCCATGTGGATCACGCTGTCGGCCGTGATCCCGAGCCGCGCGGGCAACGGGTTGTTCATCGCGATGACGGTGTTGTGCGTGTGCATCACGCCCTTGGGCTCGCCGGTGGTGCCGGAGGTGCAGATCAGCAGTGTCACGGCGTTCGGGTCCGGTCGCAGGGCCGCCAGCTGCGCGGGATCCCGCGTGGTCGGCGCGGCGAGGAACTCTTCCCAGGATTGGGTGCCCTGACCGGGTTTGCCGTCCACCACGAGCACGTGCCGCACATCCGGCCACTGTGGACGCAGCCGCATCATCATGTCCGCGTGGTCGAACCCGCGGAACTCCGAAGGCACCACCACGACCTTCGACTTCGCCAGCCCGACCATGAAACCGACTTCGCGCTCACGGTAGATCGGGATCAGCGGGTTGCTCACCGCCCCGACGCGCGTGGCGGCGAAGTGCACCACGATCCACTCGATCCAGTTGGGCAGCTGGAACGACACGACGTCACCCGGGGAGACACCGAGGTCCAGCAGCCGCAGCGCACACGCGTCCACCTGGGTGCGCAGTTCACCGTAGGTGATGGTGCGACGCGAGTCGATGAACGCCGGCTTACCGGGCGTCGCGGCGGCGGCCTCGTCGAGATGGTCCGTGATGGTCCGGTTCACCCAGAAGCCCGCGCGCGTGTACTTCGCGATCTGCTCGTCGTCGAGGATTGTGGTGAACGCCATCGGAGCCCTCTCTAACTCATGGTGAGGCCGCCGCTCACGCTGACGGTCTGGCCGGTGACGTACCCGGCTTCGTCGGAGGCGAAGAACGCCACCACGCCGCCCAGGTCATCCGGTGTCGCGAGGCGGCGGAACGGGATGGCCCGGGTGAGCGCTTCGCGCAGCCGCGGGTCGTCCCCACCGAGGGAGGCGAACAGCGCGGTGTCGGCCGGTCCGGGGCACACGGCGTTGGCGTTCACGTGGTGGCGCGCCATTTCGCGCGCGATCGACTTGGTGAACGCGATCACCCCGCCTTTCGCGGCCGAGTACACGGCTTCACCGGACGAGCCGACGCGGCCGGCGTCGGACGCGATGTTCACGACCGTGCCACCGCCCTGCTCGACCATCACGGGCAGGACGGCCTTCGTGGTGTTGAGCACGCCGTAGAGGTTGATGTGGATCACGCGGTCCCAGTCGAGGGGGTCGGAGTCGACGAACGGGCTCGCCTTGTCCCAGCCCGCGTTGTTGACGAGCACGTCGATGCGGGCGAACCGCTCGAGCACTTCACGCACGAGCGACTCGACCGACCTTCGCGAAGTCACGTCCGTGCCCACTGCCGTGCCACCGCATTCGGCCGCGGTTTCTTTGGCGGTGGTTTCGTCGATGTCGGCGACCACGACGTGGGCGCCCTCGGCCGCGAGCTTGAGCGCGATCCCCCGTCCGATGCCCTGGCCTGCACCGGTGACGATCGCGGTCTTGCCGTCGAGCTTGCCCATGTCGCGCCTTCCTTGCCAGGTCGGGACTCGTGAGTGCGCAGGCCGGTTGGAAGCGGAATGCGCACTCACGAGTCATGAAGCGTACGCCCGCGCACCCGGGTTCGGGAGGCGAAACGGGACGGTGTCCGGGTGGTATTCGAAGTGCCACCACTCGTTGTCGTAGCGGCGGTGCAGGTGATACGCCGCGCCGTGGCGCTCGAGCCACGCGGCACCCTCCGAAGGACGCACGTCCAGGCCGTAGCCGGCGACATGGGCCGATTCCTCGGGCGGGAGCACGAACCGGCGCGCGGCGGGGGCCGACCCGCGGCGGCGCACCTCCGTGGTGAACAGGGCGTGTTGTTCGGCGGCGTCGCGGTGGCCGGAGGTGAGGCCGATGAGCTGGCCGTCGCGCCAGAACGCCTCGGTACGGGCCGCGGTGAACGCCGCGCGGGCGGCCGGCGTCAGCCCGTCGAGCTGCTCCGCCGGATACCGCAACGCCAGCGCCCACTCGCACGCCAAGTACCGGGCTCGTCGCGGCGAACGCACGAAAGCGACCGGCAACAGGAGCAGGGCCAGCAGGCGGGCGGCCGCCGCGTAGGCCGCGGCACGGGAAGGGAACATTTCGACCATGAGGTCAACCGTCGCAGCGCCATGTCGCGTCCCGGCCCGCACGACGTCCGCGAAGCCCGACAGCCGGGTAACAGCCGGGCACCGGCTTCCGCTGTTACCGGATCATGACGGTCCGCGCACCGGACGGTGAGCCGGGGACCGGATCCTCGAAATGGTGTCCGCTGTGGACTGTCCGGGATCCGGGCGGGCGGGCGGGGAAGAGCGCTGCGATAGTGAGAACCATGTCCCGGGTGCTGTTGATCGAAGACGACGAAGCCGTGCGCGACGGCCTGCAGATCGCACTGACCTACCAGGGCCACGCCGTCGACGCCGTGGGCAGTGGCGAGGAGGGCCTCGCGCGGCTGACGTCGTCGGCCGCCGACGTCGTGGTGCTGGACCTGATGCTGCCCGGGATGGACGGGTTCGAGGTGTGCCGGCGCATTCGCGCGAGCGGCGACCTGCCGATCATCATGCTCACCGCGCGCAACGACGACATCGACGTGGTCGCCGGCCTCGAAGCGGGTGCCGACGACTACGTGGTGAAACCCGCTCAGCCGCGTGTGCTGGAGGCCCGGATCAAGGCCGTGCTGCGCCGCACCGGCGGCGAGCAACGCCAGGCGGGCACACCGAGACCGGAGATCGAACGCCACGGCGACCTCACCATCGACCGCGACGGGCTCGTGGTGAACAAGCACGGGCGGCCCGTGAGCCTCGCACCGACCGAGCTGCGGCTGCTGCTGGAGCTCTCCGCCAAGCCGGGCCGCGTGCTGAGCCGTCAGCAGTTGCTCGAATCGGTGTGGGACCAGGGTTACCTCGGCGATTCGCGGCTCGTCGACGCGTGCGTGCAGCGGTTGCGCGCGAAAATCGAGGACGACGCCGCGGCGCCGGTGTACGTGCAGACCCTCCGTGGCTTCGGCTACCGGTTCGGACCCCTGTGACCGGTGCCGGGGCGCGGCCGTGAAGATGTGGCGGGCGTGGGGGCTGCGGACGCGGTTGCTGGCCGCGTTTGTGCTGCTGAGCGTGGTCACGACCATCGCGGTCGCCGGGGTCGGGTACAAGACGGCTCGCACCACGATCCTGGAGAAGTCGCAGGACAAGACGGTGATCGAGGTGACCGGCCTGATCCAGCAGTTGTATCCGCTCGACGTGTCTCATCAGCTGACCTCGAGTGACCTCGCGGTCCTCGCCGCGCGGATCTCCAAGCGCTCCGACATCGCGTTCGCCCGCATGGGGTCGGTCACCGGGGGCCAGCTCGATCCGTCGGTGGTCACGCCGGAGCTGGAGGAGAAGGTCCGCGAAGGCCGGGTGGCCTGGCAACGCGTGTCCTCCGGCGGCGAGACGCAGCAGCTGATCGGCAGCGAGCTGTTGCTCACCTCCGGCAACTCGCGTGCCGCGACGCCCTCGGGCATCGAGGTGTTCGTGCTGCACCCGCTGACCGACGAGGCCGCCAGCATCGCCGAGCTCGCCCGGAACGCGTGGTGGACGGGCGCCGGTGCGTTCGCGCTCGCGCTGCTGCTGGCGCTCGCGTCCGCCCGCAGCGTGCTGGGCCCGGTGCGCGAGCTGCGCCGGGCCGCGCACGAACTCGGCGAAGGCGACCTGGACACGCGCTTGGCCGTGCGCGGCACCGACGAGCTGGCGGCCGTCGCGAACACGTTCAACACCACCGCCGAGTCGCTGCAGAACCAGGTACGCGAGCTGGAACGAATGGAAGCCGACGCCCGGCGGTTCGTGGCCGACGTGTCCCACGAGCTGCGCACGCCGCTGGCCGCGATGACGGCGGTGACCGACGTGCTCGAATCCGAGCTCGCGGGGCTGCCCGACATCGCCGGAAGAGCGGTGCGGCTGGTCAGCCGGGAGACCCACAACCTCACGCGGCTCGTAAACGACCTCATCGAGGTCACCCGCTTCGACTCCGGGTCGGCTTCGCTGGCGCTGGACGACGTCGACGTCGCCGAGGCCGTCACGGCGACGCTGCGCGCGCGGGGCTGGCTCGGTGAGCTCGTGACCGAGCTGCCTTCGGGGGTGCGGGCCCGGCTCGATCCCCGCCGGCTCGACGTGATCGTCGCGAACCTCGTCGGCAACGCCCTGCGCCACGGCGCACCGCCCGTGCGCCTGCGGCTGAGCACCGTCAGCGGCTGGATCGGGATCGAAGTGACCGACGACGGCCCGGGATTGGACGAAGAGGTGCTCCCCCACGTGTTCGACCGCTTCTTCAAGGCCGACACCGCGCGTACGCGGTCCGAAGGCAGCGGGCTCGGGCTCGCGATCGCCTGGGAGAACGCCCGCCTGCACGGCGGCACGCTCACGGCGGCCAACCGGCCCGGCGGCGGGGCCGTCTTCACGCTGCGCTTGCCGCAAGCGGGGGTCTCCTCGTGAAGCGCCGCGCCGCGATCGCCCTCGTCGCTCTCATGGCCACCGCCTGCGGAGTGCAGCCGAGCGGTGTCATTTCCGGCAACGAGGCGCCGAGCGGCCCGGCGGTGCCGTCCGTCGCGAAGTCCCGGAACACGATCTACTTCATCGCCGGGGGCACGCTCACCCCGGTGCGGCGCACCGGCGAAGACCTCACCGGCGCCGCGGCGATCAACGCGCTGGCTCAGGGTCCGACGCCGGCCGAACAGGCGAAGAACCTCTCCACCCAGGTGCCGCGGTCGGCGCTCCCGGCGTCGGTGTACCCGGTGGCCGACGGCACCGTGGTGCAGCTGTCCGATTCGGTGATCGAGCTCTCGGTCCTCGCCGAGCGGCAGATCGTGTGCACACTCGCGAACCAGACCGAGCAGGGCACGCGGTTCATCCTCACCGGTGGCGGACAGACGTTGCCCGCGCAGGTGTGCCAGTGACTCAGCCGGCTGCCGCCGGTTCGCGAGCCCGCTCGCGGCCGATCACGGGCGCCGCCACGATGGCCGCCACGCACAGCCCGAACGGCAGCGCGAAGGCGACGTTGAGTGGCATCCAGTGTGTGAGCCCGCCGATCAGAGCGGGACCGGCGAGCAACCCGACATACCCGAGCCCGACGACGCGAGCCATCAACGCGCCGGACGCGCGCGGATCGAGGTTGCCCGCTGCCGTGAACAGCTGCGGGACACCCCCGGACAGGCCGAGGCCGAACAGCGCCCAGCCGACCAGTGCGAGCGGCACCCAGGGCGACAGCGCCGCCGTGCCGATGCCGACGGCGGCCAGGGTCGAGCCGTAGCGCACCACGGCCGCCGGACCGGCCAGCGCGGCGACCCGGTCGGTCGCGAACCGCCCCACGGTCATCGCGACCGCGAACGACCCGTACGCCAGCGCGGCGGTGCTCGCCGACGTGCCCAGCAAGTCCTCCAGGTGCAGCGCCGCCCAGTCGTTCGCCACACCCTCCGACAGCATGAGCGCGAACGCCAGAGCACCGAGCAGCCAGACGATCCGCGCCGGCGGCCGGGCCGGGAGGTCCGGGTTTTCCGCGACGGCGGCAGGCCCGGGTGCCGTTCCGTCGAGCAGCAGCCGCCCGGCGCCCAGCGCGACCACGACGCACAGCAGGCCCGTCGCGCCGAGCGTGACCGCCATCGGGATCCCCTCAGCCAGCACGGGAGCGCCGACGACGGCCGCGAGCGCCCCGCCGACCGACCACATCGCGTGGAACGCCGCCATGATCGGGCGTGGGTAGGCGCGCTCGACGACCACGGCCTGTGCGTTCATGGCGACGTCGAGCGAGCCGTTGCAGAACCCGAACAGCACCAGGGAGAGGCCGAGCGTCCACCAACTGGTCGCGAGCCCGGGCAAGAACAGCGCGAGCCCCAGCAGCACGCCGGACGCGGGCACCACGCGGCGGTGGCCGAAGCGGTCGGCGAGTGGACCCGACACCTGCATGCCGGCCAACGCCGCGGCGCCGAGCACGAGCAGCAGCGCACCGAGCGCCGGGTGCGAGAGGTGGGTGGCGCGTTCGGCTTCGGGAATGTGGACCACCCACATGCCGACCGCGAACCCGTTGAGTGCGAAGAAGCTCCACGTCGCGAACCGGGCGGCGCGGGGCAGGCGGGAACCGTCGGTCATGACGGGCGTTTCCTCCTCGGTCGTCGGTTCATCGTCCCACGCGTCAGGCCTGCTCCGTTCGCCCGACGGCCGGTGACCGACTGCTCCATGCGGGCGGATGCGCGCTGCCGAACCGACGCCGCACCGTGACGGGGCTTTCGTGGTGACAGGGCTTTCGTGGTGACAGGGCTTTCGTGAAGATCCACTGCGAGGACATCAGTTATGCGGTGGCGTCTGTGAAGTCCCGATCGCACGGTTCGGTACCGCGGGAGTTCGCCGGGGTCGCCGAAGCGCTTTCACGGCCACGGACCCGCACAGGTCATCGCGCCGCCGCTTCGGCAGGCCCCGTCGATCTGGTGACGAGCGCCGCCGCGGCGGAAAGGTCCATCCGGCACGAGCGCCACCGCGGCGGAAATGTCGCCCGTCAGCTGAGCAGGGCAGCGAGGTGGCCGGTTTCCTGGCCGAGCGTCATGCGGAAGCCGCCCTCGCGGCCGCGTTCCCATGCCGTGACCGAGCCGTTGGGCACCTCCGTGTTCGCGGCCGTGGACAGCAGGTCCGGCTCGGGCACGGCTTCGAGCACGTAGCGCAGCGCGAAAACCGTCATCTCGTGGGCGACCAGCAGCACGCGCTGCCCTGGTGTCTCCGCGCTCAGCTCGGCGAGCAGCGACCGCACCCGCAACACGACGTCGGCCCACGACTCGCCACCGGGCGGGCGGTAGTAGAACTTGCCAAGACGCTGCTTGCGGCGCAGCTCGTCCGGCCACCGCTCGGCGACGCCGTGGCTGGTCAGCAGGTCCAGCACGCCGAGCTCGCGGTCGCGCACCCGCTCGTCCACCCGCAGCCCGCCGGCGACCTCCACGCCGCGCTCCTTCGCCGCGTCCAGCGCGATGCGCGCCGTGTCCAGCGCCCGCCGGTACGGCGACGCCACCACCAGATCGGGCGGGTCCCCGGCGAGCCACTCCCCCACGGCTCGCGCCTGCCGCCCACCCAGTTCGTCGAGGGGCACGTCGGCATCACGCTCGGCGATGTCGATGACCTCGCGTCCGGCCGCCTCGGCGGCATCCCGGGCGACGTTCCCGACGCTGCGCCCGTGGCGCACCAGCCCGACCCAGGCCAGTCGTGTCGTCACGTGCCTCACCACCCGCCGTGTCCCGTGTACCCCCGATCTCAGCGCACCGCCGCCATCCGCGCCACCGCGGCTCAGTCCAGGTCCTTGCGGTACACCGCGAGTTCGCACGGGACGGCCAGCAGCGGAGCCAGGTGCGAGTAGTCCCGCTCGAACGGAGTCCGGTGGTCGGGCCGGTAGCCGAGCCGCGTGTACCAGGCAGCGAGGAAGCGTTTCGACGGGTGTTCGAAGTCGCGGGGGACGAGCAGTTCCAGTTGCATCGTGCGGTGGCCCAGGTTGCGGCAGTGGTCCTCCGCGAAGCGCACCAGACGGCGGCCGAGACCCGCCCCCTGGTGGTGCGGGGCGGCGGCCAGCAAACCGAATTCGCCCACGCCGTCGGCGATTTCGCGGACGCGCACGCACCCGGCGACTGTGCCCAACACATCGCCCAACACATCGCCCGACACATCGCCCGACAGATCGCCGGACGAGCGGGCGACCGCGATCTCCCCCGCGGCTACCAGTCCGGCCAGTTCGGACGGCGACGTGCGGTCGGACCCGGCACGCCACAAGCCGGCTTCGGCCGTGGCGTACACAGTGTTCACCAGTGCGCTGAGGGCGCCTGCGAGCTCTTCGTCGCGAGCGGCGGCCGGGGGCAGCAGGCCGACTTCCACTACAGCGTCACCGGCCGGGCCGCGCCGAAGCCGCCGTAGCGGCCGGCCTTCGCGCGTTTTCGAACCTCGTCGAAGTGCCGGTGCACGGCTTCGGCGGCGGCTTCGGCGTCGCGCGAGACGAGGGCGTCGACGATTGCCTGGTGCCGCTTCGCGGTGCTCGCCGGCGACGACACCGGGCCACCGAACTCGGCTTCCGCGGCCCGGTAGACGTCCCAGAACAACCCGGTCAGCTCGCGCGCCAGGTCGAAGCCGGCCTCGGCGCAGATGAGGTCGTGAAACTCGCGGTCGGCGACCGCGGCGTCGGCCCCTTTGCGGCGCATCCGGGCGACGCACGCGTCAAGGTCGGCGATCAGCTCGGCGCGGTGATCGAGGGCGACGCGCCGCGTCAGCTCCGTCTCGATCATCTCCCGAACCTCCAGCAAGTCACGCAGGCGCCCGGCGTCACTCGCGCCGCGAGTGCGGGTGCGAAACAGCAGCCACGTCTGCAGTGCCTCGGAACCTGCCGAGCCGACGAACGTGCCGTAGCCGTGGCGGATCTCGACGATCCCGAGCGCCTGCAGTGCCTTGATCGCCTCCCGGATCGAGTTCCGGCTGACTCCGATGTCGTCCATCAGGCTCAGCTCGGTCGGCATCGGCGCGCCCGGTGGCAGGTCGCGGTCGATGATCAGGTCGATGATCCGCTTGGTGATCTCTTCACTGCGTTGCGGGCGCGCCAAAGTCGTCTCCCCGAAATGGTCTTCCTCCGCTGGCACGTCGCCATCGAAAGACATCCTACGTCAACCGTCCGTCATCGCCCGACGGTCTCGGCGAGGTGCCGATCCGCGCTGTCCCCTTGACCCGTTTCCGCACGGGTTCTAGGGTTTCGCCCAGTCATAGGACGTCCCACGTCCGATGACCTCTGGTGGGTGAAACGCACAGTCAGGAGACACCGATGTCCCGAACCACCATGGGCACCGGCCCGGCGTTCGACCGGCGCACGTTGCTGCGCTAAGCGGGCCTCGTGGGTGCCACCGCCGCGTTCGGCTCGACGCTCGCCGCGTGCGGCGGTCCCGCGTCGACCAACAAGACCGGCAGCGCCACGGATTCCCTCACCGCAGTCATCGGCTACGGCAACAACCAGTCGTGGGATCCGCTGCAGACCGCCTCGGCGTTCTCCATGGCCGCGATCCTCCACAGCTACGAATCGCTGGTCGAAGGCGATCCGGTCACGCGCGCCCCGTTCGCCGGGCTCGCCACGGCACTGCCTGCCGACGTCAGCGGCACGAGCATCAAGTTCGACCTGCGCGAAGGCGCGAAGTGGCACGACGGGCAGCCCGTGACGGCCGACGACGTGGTCTTCACCTACGCCCGGGCACTGGATCCGAAAGAGAACGTGCTCATCCACAGCTTCTTCGCCACGTGGCTGCAGGAGGTGCGCAAAACCGGCCAGAACAGCGTGGAGTTCGTGCTGAAGTCGCCGTTTCCCTATGCGCTGCAGCGGATCCAGATCTGCAAGATCATGCCCAAGCATGTGTTCGAGAACAACTGGCCGCTCGCCGCCGGCGGCAAGGTCGTGGGCTCGGGCCCGTACAAGGTCACGCAGGCACCACTTTCGCACACGTCGTTCGAGAAGTTCGCCGACTACAACGGTCCGCGCCCGGCCGCGTACGCGAAGATGCTGTGGAAATCCATTGTGGACTCGGCACCGGTGACGCCGATGGTGCAGGGTTCGCTGTTGCGCGTGGGCGACCGGTTGCTGTTCGCGTCGCCGTCGGACACCGACCGGCGGCGGTGGATGATGATCCGCTCGTCCTACGACAACGGCCGCACGTGGGAGGACGCGGAGCAGGGCACGCGGATCACGAACAACTGGTCCGGCTACTCCGACCTGGTGCATCTGAGCGACCCCGGACTCCCGACGCCGAGGTCGGACTGATGTACGAGGGTGGCGCCGTCGACGCTCGCGACGAGATCCGCTTCGCGCGCTTCGACGTGAATCACCTGGGGTGGCGCCGTTCCCCGGGCCCGGCGACCCCGGACACCGCGCGACCGGGCGGAGTCGCGTATGTGCTCGGCGGTGCGTCCGTCTCCGGCGGCGCGGTGACACTCGACGGTGCGGACGATTTCGTGCGCGTCCCGTACTCGCCGGCGCAGCTGCCGGGGTCGGGTGATTTCACGTTCACGACGTCCTTCCGCTACGGCGCGTCGAAGGATCCCCAGGCGCTGCTGTGGCTGGGCGGCATGAATTCCGCACCACAGGTGTGGCTGCGCGCCGAACCGTCGGCGCACCGCCTGATCGCCATGATGACCACCGCGGCGGGTACCAAGTCGGTGACCACCACGCAGGCCTACGACGATCAGCAGTGGCACCACCTCGCCCTCGAACGCACCGGCGGGCACCTGCGGATCTGGGTCGACGGCGCCCTTGCCGCCTCCGGGCCGGATTCTCCCGGCTCGGTCAGCCAGACCGTGGCCTTCCAGCTCCAGCTCGGCCAGCGGCTCGACGGCGCCAACCGCTTCGCCGGTTCCCTCGGCGAGACCCGCCTCTACCGGTGGGCGCTGCCGTCGGCCGCCCTGACGGCGGTGGCCGGCCGGCCGGTCCGTCTCCCCGGGCCCGGTCGTGCGGCTGCCGTTCGACCGCCTGCGCTGAACTCCCGCGGGGCCGGCGCCGAGAGCAGGCGGCGTCAGCCCCGCAGGATCAGGTAGGGGGCGACAGCCAGCAGAGCCACCACGAGACCGATGCGCAGGCGCCGAACCGGCAACGCGCGGGCGATTTTCCAGCCCAGCACCACCCCGGCGAGTTCGGGGACGCCGACGACGGCCGCGAGGTGCCAATCGATCGTGCCGTGCACGAGGTAGCCGAGAGCGCCGCCGCCGGCGATGACCACGGACTGGACCTGCGCCGCGGCGAGTGCTTCCAGCATCTCGGCGCCGACGACCACCAGCAGCGGTACCGTAAGCATCGGCCCGCCGACGCCGACGAGGCCCGCGGCGACCGCCACGCCGAACCCGAGTCCGGCGATCACCGCGAGCGGCGCTTCCCCGCGCGCGACGGGTCGCCGAAACACCACCAGCGCGGCCACCACCACGGCGAAAATCCCGAGCACCACCCCGAACCACCGCGCGGAGACGAACGAGTTCAGCACCACCCCCGCCGGCGTGCCGGCCACCGCCGCCCCCGCGAGCACCCACGCGACCCTCCGCGTGTGCGGCTCACGCAACTGTCCGGAGTGGACATACGCGGCGCTCCCCGCCACCCCCGTGGCCACGTGCGTGACGATCGCCGTCCCCGCCACCTGCGCCGGCGACAACGGCGTCAGGAGAAACAGCGCGATCGTCGGCAACACCCCACCCGGCCCGATCGCCGTGATGCCGATGCCCCCGGCCAGGCCGAACAACGCGAGCACGAGGTCGAGCTGCCACCCGGTCACGCCGGACCCCCCGCGGCCCGGCCCCACTCACACGACCACCCGGCGAACCACCAGCCCCCGACCGCACCGGAAATCCCCACGCGAGCACGCGAATTCCCGCGAGCCACCCGCCACCCGGTCACGCCAGGCCACCCGCTTGCCGACCCCGCCCGCACGACCACCCGGCCAACCACCAGCCCCCGACCGCACCGGAAATCCCCCCGCACACACACGATTCCCACGATCCACCCGGTCACGCCGGACCCCGGTGCAGCGTCGCGCGGAGGGTGAGGCGGTCGGCGCGGATGTGGAGGGTTTCGGCGTCGACCGGGCGACCGTCGGGCAGGTGGGTGAGGCGGTCGAGCGCGAAGACGGCCGTGCCGGGTGGGATGTTCAGCAGTGCGGCGGTGCCGGACCCGGCGGAGACGGCGTGGACGACCACGTCGGCGCGGCCGAGCCGGAGGCCGCTGGTTTCCTCGATGAGCGCGAACAGGTCGCGGCCGGCGAGGTCGTGCCGCAGCAGCGGCACCCCGATGTCGGCCGTCAGGTAGGTCGTGTCCAGTGACAGCGGGGTTCCGCCGAGACGGCGCAGGCGTTCCAGGTGCACCGCGGGTTCACCCGGCGCGAGCCGTAGGCGCTCGGCGATCGCGCGCGGCGGCGGGCCGACGTGGGCTTCGCGGACCTCGTTGATCACCTCGCCGTGGCCGTCGAGAGCTTCCGCGAGACCGGCGAGCCGGTCGAGACCGTGGCCGTACTTCGGTTGCACCACCACGGTTCCCACGCCCTGCCGCCGTCGCACCAGTCCCTCGGCGCTCAGCAGCGCGAGTGCTTCACGCACCGCGTTGCGGGTCGCGCCGAGCTGGGCGCCCAGGCTGCGTTCGTCGGGCAGGCGACCGTCGAACGCACCGGCCGTGATGCGCTCGCGCAGCACGTCGGCCACCTGCCGGGCCCGCTCGGCACGTGGGCGAAGATCCGGTCCATCCACGGCCGCGACGCTACCCGGTTCCGCATTACGCCAGGGTTACGCCCTGGATTGACCTGCGCAAACATGCTGACCAGCCCGGACGGGCCCCGGCCGCACGCATTCGCCACCCTGCTCACTGGCAGATACTGCCCAAGCTCGCCGTCCAGCCCCACCACATGCCGTATTCGGCCAGGTTGCCTGCGTCGTTCAGGTGGATGTTGTCCGACGTCCACGGACTCGGGTTGGGCAGGTTCGCCGAACCGGCCGGTGGGATGTACTGACGCAGATCGACCAGCGCGGTGCCCTTGGCGACCGCCGTCTGGTAGATCACCGACGCGTACTGGTCCCACGTGTACTTCTGCGTGGTGCCCCCGTACGGGTTGGGCGTCCACTTGAGCTGGGCGTAGATCGACATGAGAATGTCGACGCCCGGACGGGCCGAGCGGATGCCGTCGATGACGTTGTTCAAATCGGTCTGGAACTTCGCCGGGTCGTTCTGGGCCCACAGGTCGTTGCCGCCGAGGTCGACCAGGACGAGGTCGGGCTGCTTCGCCGCGATGTCGGCGATCGCGCCGGTCGTGCCCGCCCACCGGCCGCCGGGCAGGTAGTCCGCCGCCAGCGCGCCGTTGTGCGAGTAGTTCTCGACGTTCGTGTTCCACTCGGCGTGCACGTCGTTGGCCAGCTTCGTCGTCCAGCCGTACGTGGTCGGAAAGTAAGTGTCCGTCGTGGACCCGTAGCCCGTGGTGGCGTAACCGGTGTCGGCCGAGGTGCCGAGGATCGCGATGTTGTTCTTGGCCGTGCACCAGGTGCTCGTCTGCCCGGCGTCCGAGGTGGACCCGGTGGCGAACGACGTGGCGAGGCCGAGGCCCACCAGGGACAGCAGCGCGGTGACTCGGGTGGCGGTGCGCATCGCGGCGGCCTTTCCGGGGCATGAGGGGAGGTCTGCTCCCGAGTCGCTCCACACCGGACAGTTGTTACCACACACCGCACAGCGTGACCCAGAGCACTCCGCAGGACTCGTGAGTGCCGGCGCCGGTTCTCACCGGCACCGGCACTCGCGAGGTTGCCGACCGCCGCTTAGATGGCCTGTTCGCCCTTGCCCAGCACGACGATCCCGCCCGTGCTCACGTGGTAGTGCCCTCGGTCGCGGGCGAGATCGACGCCGATGTGGGCACCGGGCGGGACCACCACGTTCTTGTCGAGAATCGCCCGCCGCACCACGGCGCCGCGGCCGACCCGGGCACCGTCGAGCAGCACCGAACCCTGCACCACCGCGCCGTTTTCGACCACGACGTCGGGTGAGAGCACCGAGTCGACAACCTGCGCGCCGGAGATGATGCAGCCGTTGCTGATGATCGACTGCGTGGCGGTGCCACCCTCCACGAACTTCGCCGCGGCGCGCTGTCCCGGGTGGGCGAGGATCGGCCACTTGCGGTTGTAGAGGTTGAAGATCGGATACGTGGAGATCAGGTCCGTGTGGGCGTCGTAGTAGCCGTCGATGGTCCCGACGTCGCGCCAGTAGCCGTGGTCGCGCTCGCTCTCGCCGGGCACGACGTTGCCGCTGAAGTCGTAGACCGCGGCGTCGCCCTTGTTCACGAGCGCCGGGATGATGTCACGGCCCATGTCGTGCTTGGAGCCCACGTTCTTCGCATCGGCGACCAGCGCGTCGATCATCACCTGCGTGGTGAACACGTAGTTGCCCATCGACACGTAGGCCTCTTCGGGCGAGCCGGGCAGGCCCGGCGGGTCGTCGGGCTTCTCCAGGAAGGCGTCGATCCTCGTGCCGTCGTCGGTCTGGATCACGCCGAACGCACTCGCCTCCGCACGGGGAACCCGGATTCCGGCGACGGTCACGCCCGCGCCCGAGGCGATGTGCGCGTCGATCATCTGCCGGGGGTCCATGCGGTAGATGTTGTCGGCGCCGAACACGGCGATGTAGGCGGGCGACTCGTCGTAGACGAGATTGAGGCTCTGGTGGATCGCGTCGGCGCTGCCCTGGAACCAGCGGGGGCCGAGTCGCTGCTGCGCCGGCACCGGCGTCACGTATTCGCCGGTGAGCGACGAGAGCCGCCACGTGGTGGAGATGTGGCGGTCGAGTGAATGCGACTTGTACTGCGTGAGCACGCAGATCCGCCGGATCCCGCCGTGGACGAGGTTGGACAGCACGAAGTCGATGAGGCGATGGACCCCGCCGAACGGCACCGCGGGTTTGGCCCGGTCTGCCGTGAGCGGCATCAGGCGTTTGCCCTCGCCTCCGGCCAGTACGATGCCCAGCACGTCGGATCCGTCGATCACGAAACCCTCCCGCATGCCTCGTAGATCGCGACCGTCCTCGCGGCGATCGCCGCCCAGCCGAACTCTCCCACGGCGCGGGCACGCCCGGCCGCCCCGAGCCGCCCGGCCCGCTCACGGTCGGCGACCAGCTCGTTGATCCGCGTCGCGAGACCGGCCTCGAACGAGCCTGTGTCGTTGTCGTCGTAGTGCACGAGCAGTCCCGTCACGCCGTCGTCGACGACTTCCGGGACGCCGCCGACGTCGCTCGCGACCACGGCCGTGCCGCACGCCATCGCTTCCAGGTTCACGATGCCCAGCGGCTCGTACACCGACGGGCACACGAACACCGTCGCGTGGGTCAGCAGCTGCACGACCTCGGGCCGCGGCAGCATCTCGGGGATCCAGTGCACGCCGGTGCGGTTCGCTTGCAGCTCGGCGACGAGGCCGCGGAACTCGGCATCGAGCTCCGGGGTGTCGGCGCCGCCCGCGCACAGCACCAGCTGCACGCTCTCGTCGAGCTGCGCGCCGGCGCGCACGAGATGCGGCACGCCCTTCTGCCGCGTGATCCGCCCGACGAACAGCGCGTACGGCCGCTCCGGGTCGATGCCGTGCTTGGCGAGCACGTCGCGACCCGGGTCCGGGTGGTAGAGCGTGGTGTCGATGCCGTTGTGAACCACGTGCACGCGGGCGGGATCGACGGCCGGATACGCGGTGAGCACGTCTTCGCGCATGCCCGCGCTCACGGCGATGATCGCGTCGGCAGCCTCGTAGGACTCCTTCTCGATCCACGACGAGACGCGGTAGCCGCCACCGAGCTGCTCGGCCTTCCACGGGCGCAGCGGTTCGAGCGAATGCGCCGTGATCACGTGGGGGATGCCGTGGGCCAGCTTCGCGAGGTGACCGCCGAGGTTCGCGTACCAGGTGTGGCTGTGGGCGAGGTCGTGGTTCTCCAGTGCGTCGGCCATCGACACGGCGATGTCCATGGTGGCGAAGGCGGTCTGGCCGTAGCCGTGGAGATCGCCGTGCCCGTGGGCACCGTCGGCACGGTCGGGACCCCAGCAATGGACATCGAGGTCGACCAGCGATCTCAGCTCACGGGCGAGGAACTCGACGTGCACCCCCGCACCCCCGTAGACATCCGGCGGGTACTCGCGGGTGAGCAGGCCGACGTTCATGCCCCGACCCTAATCGGCGCGGGCCGCCGGGCGCAGTACGAGAAGTGGACGAATCCCGTGTCGTACCCGGCTCTTGGCGAGGTCTTCCCGCTGGCCGGTCAGGCGTTGGCGGGCAACGTCCTTCGCCCGACGAGGACGGTCGCACCGAGATCTTCGGACTCCTCGGTCCACCCGTCGAGACCAGTGAGCGCCGCGACGGCCGCTTCGGTCTGTCCTTCGGCGATCTCGAACAGCACGTGCCCGCCGGGCGCGAGCCACGACGGTGCTTGCGCGGCCACGCGACGGAGCACGGTGAGGCCGTCGTCGCCGCCGTCGAGTGCCGCCCGGGGTTCGTGGTCACGTGCCTCTCCCGGCATGAGCGCGATCTCGCGCGTGGGGACGTACGGCACGTTCGCGATCAGCACGGCGACCCGACCGCGCAACCGGGCGGGCAGCGGGTCGAACAGGTCGCCCTCGTAGACCTCGCCGCGCAGGTTGCGCCGCGCGCACCGCACCGCGACGGGATCGACGTCGGCCGCGTACAGCTCGACGCCCGGGACGAGCTCGGCCACCGTCGCGCCGAGGGCGCCCGAGCCGCAGCACAGGTCCAGCACCACGTCGCCGGGCCGGGCGAAGCCGGCGGCCAGGGTCACGAGCAGCTCAGTGCGGTGGCGGGGCACGAACACCCCGGGTTCGACGGCGAACCGGCGGCCCGCGAACTCCGCCCAGCCCACCACGTACTCCAGTGGTTCGCCCGCGACGCGGCGGGCCACGAGCCTCTCGAGCTCGGCCTCCGAAGCCGCGGCAGCGGTGAGCACGGCTGCTTCCTCTTCGGCGAACACGCAGCCGGCGGCCCGCAGGCGCGCGATGATCGCATTCACGCGGGCCTCCCTTCCCGGTCACCCTAATCGCGGTCACATTGCGGCGAGCCCGGACGTCAGACAATCGACCCACGACACCCGGAGGATCCCGTGACCGACCTGGCCGAGCCGTTCGAAGTCCACCGCGCGCACCTGCGGGCCGTCGCCTATCGCATGCTGGGCAGTCTCGCCGAGGCCGACGACGCGGTACAGGAGACGTGGCTTCGGCTGAGCCGGTCCGGCACCACGGGTGTCGCGAACCTCGGCGGCTGGCTGACGACCGTGGTGAGCCGCGTGTGCCTCGACCTGCTGCGCTCACGGCGGTCACGGCGTGAGGACCCGACCGGCGAGTTCCCTGAGGATGCCGCGGCGGCCGATCCGGAAACCGAAGCCGTGATGGCCGATTCGGTGGGCCTGGCGCTGCTCGTCGTCCTCGACACGCTCTCTCCGGCCGAACGGCTGGCGTTCGTGCTGCACGACATCTTCGGCCTGGCGTTCGACGAGGTCGCGCCGATCGTCGACCGTTCGCCCGCCGCCGCGCGGCAGCTGGCGAGCCGCGCGCGCCGGCGGGTGCGTGGCCACCCCGCGGGTGATGCCGACGTGGCGCGACAGCGCAGAGTCGTCGACGCCTTCCTCGCCGCTTCGCGCGAAGGGGATCTGGCCGGGCTCATCGCCGTGCTGGATCCCGAAGCCGTGCTGCGCACGGACAGCGCGGTGCCGACGCTGGTGCGCGGCGCCCGCGCCATCGCCACCGGCGCGCGCCGGTTCTCCGACCGGGCGGTCTTTTCGCGTCCGGCGCTGGTGGACGGGCGGCCGGGCCTCGTCGCCGCGCCGCTGGGACGGCTTCGGGCGGCGCTGGCGTTCACGATCGTGGACGGGCTCATCACCGAGGTCGACATCTTCACCGAACCGGAGCGGCTGGCGGACCTGAAGATCGCCGTCCTGTGAGGTTCGTAGCTCACCGTGACCCCTTCGGGCGGCTTCGCACCGGCGTCCGGGGATCAGATCGCAGCTGAGGGAGAGTCGGCGTTCTCCGGCAGGTGTGCACAGCGTGACCGGCGAGCGGGTAATCTGACCGGACGCTTGTCCCGGAGTCGCGAGAGGTGGTGACCGCAGGCATGGCCGGCACGCGGCCCACCGTGACCCGCCGGCGCGAGCTGGCACACACCAGCGCACGGTCGTTGCTGATGACGGTGCTCGGCGAGTATGTGCTGCCCCGCCAGGAGCCGGTCTGGACTTCGGCGCTGGTCGAGGCGCTCGGGCTGTTCAAGGTCGAGGAGAAGTCGGCGCGCCAGGCGCTGGCCCGTGCGTCGGGCGAGGGCTGGCTGAAGTCCGAACGCGCGGGTCGGCGCGTGCGCTGGTCATTGACACCGCCGGGGCGCCGCCTGCTCACCGAGGGCGCCGAGCGGATCTACGGTTTCGGCCGCGCCAGCGGCGACTGGGACGGCCGCTGGCTCGTGTTGCTCGTGTCCGTCCCCGAGTCCCAGCGCGACCTCCGCCACCGCATGCGCACCCGCCTCAGCTGGGCCGGGTTCGGTTCGCCCGCGCCCGGTGTCTGGATCAGTCCCCGCACGACCGCCGAGGCCGAAGCCGCGCGTCTCGTCGCCGAACTCACCGGCAGCGGCCAAGCCATGTCCTTCGTCGCGAACTACGGCGAAATCGGCGACGAGCAGCAGATGGTCGCGCGCGCCTGGGATCTGCGGGAACTGGCCCGACACTACGAACGCTTCATCGACGAATTCACCGGCCTCGCCCCACGTTCGGGAGAAGCCGTGCTGCTCGCCCAGACCTACCTCGTGCACGAATGGCGCCGATTCCCGTTCCTCGACCCGGACCTCCCGCGCGGCCTGCTCCCCACCCACTGGTGCGGCACCCACGCCGCCACGCTCTTCCACACCCGCCACACCGAATGGCGCGACGAAGCACAACGCCATTGGGACCGCTTCATCGCCGGGGCGACCGACTGAGTCCACTGTGGACGAAAGGGGCACCGCGCCGGTCGACCGGACAAGGTCCTCGGCCGGCGTTGTGGCTGCCGGTGCGGTCAACCCGCCCGGCTCACGGCACGACCACCACCGGCCAGATCGCGGCCCGCACCAACCGGTTACCCACCGAACCGACAAGCCGATGCCCACCCTGCTCGGACGCCCCCACCACCACGAGGTCGGCGTTCACTTCCTGCGCCGCCGCGCGTAGTTCGGAGTAGGTTTCGCCGCGCCGGACCATGAACGTCACCGGCACCCCGAGGTGGTCGGCGCGATCATGCAGGTCGGCGCGCAGCTGTGCGATCTCCTCTGCGAAGGTCTCCTGCTGCACGTCGACGACTGCCGCCGCCGCGAGCCCGGCCCACAGCGACGGCGCTGCCACGTACACGACCACGAGCCGCGCGTGCTGGCGGCGCGCCATCCCGCCGGCGTACGCGGCCGCGCGCAACCCCGTCTCGGACGTGTCGGTGCCGACCAGGATCACCCGCGGCCCGTCGGTACCCCGTTCGTACGGGCCGGGTTCCCACCGCGGCCCGTACTCCTCGACGAGGTTGTGCTCCACAGGGTTTTCTGCCACGCCCCCCATCATGTCAGGAGGGTTCGGCCACGCTCTCCACCGAACGCCCCGTGGTGCGCGGCCCGAGGAACGCGATGTCGAGCGCCACGAGCACGAGCGCCGCGCCGATCACCACGAACAGCACCGCCGCACCCGAGCTGTCCAGCACCGGGACCAGCACGAACGGCATCACACCGCTCGCGAGCCGCGAGATCGAGTACGTGCCGCTCGACGCCGTGGACCGCAGGCCGGTGGGGAAGATCTCGGCCTGGTAGATGTGGTAAGCGTTGGAGAACACGTTGCTGATCGCCGTGTAGACGAACCCGAACGCGATCGCCAGCCCGATCGAATTCGACAGCCCGAACGCGAGCCCGAACACCGCCATCGCGAGCACCGAGCCGACCACGAGGTACTTGCGCTCGAAGCGTTCCACGAGCGGCAGCGACAGGGCGGAGCCCACCGGGTAGCCCAGGAACGTGAGCGCGGTGAACAGCAGCGATTGCGAAACCGGGTAGCCCTTCGCGGCGAGCACGAGCGGGACCATGGTGCCGAAGCCGTAGTAGCCGATGGTCTGCAGGATGTGGAAGATCGTCATCATGACCGTGCGGCGGCGGTAGGCCGGACCGAACAGATCCTTCACCGGCGCGGCTTTGCGCACGGGCTTCGCGGTCGGTGCGTGCTGCTGCTTCAGCGGCGCCGCGGGTGTCTCACCGGCTTCGGTCTCGAGCGCGCGGATCACCTGGTCGGCCTCCTGCGTGCGCCCGACCGAGTGCAGCCACCGCGGCGACTCCGGGAGGCCGCGGCGCAGCAGGAACACCGCGCCCGCGCCGAGCGCGCCGATCACGAACAGCCAGCGCCAGCCCGGGATGCCGAGGAACTCACCGCTGGTGAGGCCCTTCGCGAGGAAACCGACCACGGGCACGCCGCAGAACGCCAGCGTGTACGCCCACGCGATCAGCTTGCCGCGCTTGCGGGCCGGCAGCAGGTCGGTGAGGTAGGTGTCGGCCAGCGGCGGCTCCGCGCCGAGGCCCACACCGGCGAAGAAGCGAGTGACCAGCAGCATGATCGCGTTGCCGCTGAAGGCGCCGAGCAGCGAGAAGATCGAGTACAGCGCCAGGTTCAGCAGGAACGCGCCGCGGCGGCCGAAGCGGTCGGCGAGCCGCCCGAGCAGCAGGGCGCCGAAGAACATGCCGAAGAACGTCGAAGCCAGCAGCGGCGGCAGCGCCGCCTTGCTCAGGTGGAACTCGCTGACGAGCACCGCGCTGATCGTCCCGGTGAGGAAGATCTCGTAGAACTCGAAGAACAACCCGAGGCCAACGGCGATCGTCGCACGCCGGTGGGTGCGGGTGACCGGCAAGCGGTCGAGCCGCGCGGCTACCGCGGCCGTCCCCAGCTCCGCCGTGTCGAGGGGGTTCGCCATCCGTCGTCTCCTTTGACTGTCCATGGCCGCACAGATCGAGCGAACGCAGGATCCACTATGTGATTCTGGAGCTCATGATGTGGCGCTTAGTTGCTCTTCGTCAAGGTCGTGCTGTCCCGTCGACGCGCGCAGGTCGAGTTCCACGAGTCGGAAGGGGGCCGCTCACCAGCGCGAAGTCGCGCGAACGACGCACGACAGAAAATCTTCGGCTCGCAGCGCCGACGACGAATCACCGGCAGCAGGCGCGCGCCGATGAACTCAGGAGCCAGGAGGCACCGGGCCTGAAAAATCTGGAAGAGCCTGGTCAGCTCGTCGCTTCGCGGGCCATCCCCGCGCGGTAGCCGAGCCGTTCCGAGGCGGCGAGCCCGGCCGCCACCACCACCGGCGAGAGGCGCGGCACGTCGGACTCCGACAAGCGCTGCGTCGGCGCGCCGATGCCGATGACCGCGCTCAGCTCGCCGTTGAGTCCGTGGACGGGAGCGCTGATCGACGCGGCGCCGAGGTCGCGTTCTTCGAACGAGGCGGCGTAGCCGTCCGCGCGGACCTGGGTGAGCTGGGCGTTCAGCTGGTCGATGTCGACGACCGTGTGCTCGGTGAAGCGGGCAAGGCCGTGACCGATGGCGTCGCGCAGGGCGAGGCGATCCCAGGCGAGGAAAACCTTGCCGGCCGAGCCGGCGTGCAGCGGCATCACCATGCCGACCACGAACAGCCGGATCACGGGGTGGCGGGACTCGGCCAGCGACACCACCGTACGGAAGGGGCCGTCGCGCACGTACAGGCAAGCCGTTTCGCCGGTGTCGTCCCGGAGTTTGGTGAGCACGGGCCGCACGAGACGCACCAGGTCGAGCCCGAACGTTCCCGGCGCGGCCCAGCGTACGAGGCCCAGGCCGATGCGATACGTGTCGTCGTAACGGTCGAGGAAGCCCTCGCGGACGAGGTTGTGCACGAGGCGCTGACACGTGCTCGCCGGCAGCCCGGTGGCGCGGGTGATCTGCTGCAGCGTGAGCTCCGGCTGCTCGATCGTGAACGCCTCGAGGATCTGCTTGAACTTCCGCAGCACCAGGACCGGCGCGGTCCCACCCCGCTCTTCCGCCATCGCCGCTCCCCTGCCCGAATGACCCTGCGTTCCCGCCGAAGACTGCCGGAAGGACCGGCCAGCCGAGTGTAGTCAGCCTCACTTCGCTTGACGGCGCCACTCGCGCCCGTATTCTGATTTAGAAACTCACAATGTGGTTGGAGCGAGGACATGACTGATCGAGGCCCTCTCACCGGGGTGCGGGTGATCGAACTGGGCAACTTCATCGCCGCACCCACCGCCGGACGGCTGCTGGCCGATTTCGGTGCCGACGTCGTCAAGATCGAGCGGCCCGGCACCGGCGACGAGCTGCGCCGCTGGCGCCTGTACGGGGGCGACACCTCCCTGCTGTTTCGCGCGCTCGGGCGCAACAAGCGCTCCGTCACGCTCGACCTGCGCTCGCCCGAAGGTCAGGACGTCGCGCGCAAGCTCATCGCGAAAACCGACGTGGTGCTCGAGAACTTCCGCCCCGGCACGCTGGAGCGCTGGGGCCTCGGCCCGGACGAGCTCAAGAAGCTCAATCCCGGTCTGGTCCTCGTGCGCGTCTCGGGTTACGGCCAGACCGGTCCGTACCGCGACCGCCCCGGATTCGGCGGGGTCGCCGAGGCCGTCGGCGGCCTGCGCGCGCTCACCGGCTACCCGGACCGCCCGCCGACGCGGGTCGGGGTGAGCCTCGCCGACTCCGTCGCCGGCCTCTACGCCGTGATCGGCGCGCTCATGGGCCTGCTGCGCCGCGAATGCGAAGACGGCGGCGGCGAGGTCGTCGACGTCGCACTGTACGAGGCCGTCTACTCACTCATGGAATCGCTCGTGCCGGACTACGACGCGTTCGGTGTCTCCCGCGAACCCGCCGGCTCCGCGCTGCCGGGCGTCGCGCCGTCCAATACCTACCGCTGCCGCGACGGCAAATACATCGTCGTGAGCGGCAACGGCGACGCCATCTTCCGCCGGCTCACCCACGCCATCGGTCGTCCCGATCTCGCCGACGACCCTCGGCTCGCCGACAACGCCGGGCGCGTCGCCGACAACGAGCGCCTCGACGCGGTCATCGGCGACTGGGCCGCTGGGCTCACGCAGGAAGCCGCCGAAGCCGTGCTCCGCGCCGCCGACGTGCCGTGCGGCCCGATCCTCACCGCCGGCGACATCACCAAGGACCCCCACTTCGCGGCACGCGGCATGCATCAGCGCCGCACCGTCCGCATCGGCGGCGACGACGTGGAGGTCACCTTTCCCGGCATCGTCCCGACGCTCGGCGAGCACCCGGGCGAGGTCCGCACGCTCGGCCCCGAGCTCGGCGAACACACCGAAGCCGTGCTGGCCGAACTCGGCATCGACGAACCCACGCGCGCGCACCTGCGCGCCGCGCACGTGATCTGACGAAGGAGTCACCGTGACCGACGAAGTCCTCATCACCGAGGTCGTGCTGCGCGACGGCCTGCAAGACGAAGCCCGCACCGTCCCGACCCCCGACAAACTGCGCCTGGCCCGTGGCCTCATCGCCGCCGGGTTCCGCGCGCTGGAGATCGGCTCGTTCGTGTCGAAGCGGCGGGTCCCGCAGATGGCCGACACCGACGAGCTCCTGCGCACTCTCGACCCGGCGACGAATCCCGCCACGCTGCACACGCTCGTGTTCACCGAGCGCGGCGCGCGCCACGCCGTCGACGCCGGCGCCCGATCGGTCCGGCTCGTCGTGTCGGCCAGCGACGGCCACAGCACCGCCAACGCCGGCGTGCCCACCGAAGGCGCGCTGGCCCGGCTCGAAAGCTGCGCGGAAATCCTCACCGCGGCAGGCGTGGAGTTCGAGGCGACGATCGCGACCGCGTTCGTCTGCCCGTTCGACGGCGACACCGATCCCGCGCGCACCGCCGCCACCGCCGCGCGGCTCGCGGAACTCGGCGCCGGCGTGCTGCATCTGGCCGACACCATCGGTGCGGCCAACCCGAGCCTGCTGCGCCGCGGCGTCGAAGCCGTGCGCGACGAGCTCCCGGACCTGCCGCTCGGCCTGCACCTGCACGACACCTACGGCTTCGCGGCCGCCAACGCATGGGAGGGCCTGCGACTGGGGATCCGCCGGTTCGACTCCTCGCTCGGGGGCCTCGGCGGCTGCCCGTTCGCGCCGGGCGCCTCGGGCAACATCGCGACCGACGACCTCGTGCACCTGTTGCACCGCGAGGGCATCGCCACGGGCCTCGACGTGGCGAAACTCGCCGCGCTGCGCGACGAGATCCGCGTCGCTGTGGGCCACCCGCTGGCTTCGGCGCTCGCGTCGGTGCCGGCCGTCCCGGCGGCACTGGCCTGAACCCGCGCGGACCCGGCTCAGCCGGAAAATTGCCGACCGGTGGTATTCCTCGTCATTCTCCAGTTCCGGTGCCGGGTACCTTGCTGGTAGCGTGCCCGGCACCTGAACGCGTGTCCGGTACGTACCGGGGAGCGCAACACGCGCGGCGGTGAGGCGAATCGCGATGCGAGACGATGTGGTCGAGGCGAGCTCGACCGTCGGGCACCCGCCCGACGCGGTGTGGCAGATCATCGGTTCACCCGAGCTGTACCCGAGATTCGTGCCGGCGATCAGCTGGTGCGAGGTGACCGATGCGGCCGAGCGCGGCCGCGGGCCGAAGTGCCTGATCCGGCTGGCGCCCGACCGCGAGACGTTCGTCGAAGGTGCCATCCACGCGGTGGTGTTCCGGCCCGGCGAGCACGTGGTGTGGTGCGGCCTGCCCGACGAACGCAATTGGGTCTCGTTCGAGCTGCGCCCGGTATCGGGCGGGGCCACGGAGATCGTGCTGCGCATGATGCTGCCGTCGCTGCCGCCCGAACGTGCCGACCTCCTTTCGCGCTCGGCGGCCAAGAACATGCTCAAGGAGCTCTCGCGGCGCATGGCTCTGCAGCTGTCCGGCGAAGCCGCCGAACCTCCCGAATACGACCGCGCCACGACCCTGCGCACGGCGAACACGCTCGTGCGAGCGGGCGTGCTCAAGTCGGGTCGTCCCGACAAGGTCGCGAAGCAGCTGAATTCGCTTTCCCAGTGGGGCGCGACGATCGCGGGCGGTTACCTCGCCGCCACCGCGCGCGGCGCCGACGACCTCGCCGTGCACGACGAACGCAACAGCCGCACGTTCGGCGAGATCGACGTGCGCAGCAACCAGCTGGCCCACGCGCTGGCGAAGCTGGAGGTGGAACCGGGCAGGCGCGTCGCGCTGATGTGCCGCAACCACGCGGCGATGGTGGAAGCGTTCGTCGGGTGCAGCAAGCTCGGCGTCGATGTCGTGCTGCTCAACACCGGCCTCTCCCCCGCCGCCGTCGAAGACGTGCTCGCGGAGCACCAGCCCGCCGCGGTGCTCGCCGACGACGAGTTCGCACAGACGATCGCCGCCGTGCAGGGCGATTTTCCGCGCGTGAGCACGTGGGACGACGCCGAGCAGGGCTACCGGACCGTCGACGAGCTGATCCACGACGCCCCCGTCTCCCGGCCGAAGCCGGTGAAGAAGCCGGGCCAGATCGTGGTACTGACGTCGGGCACCACCGGGGCGCCGAAGGGTGCGCGCCGCCCGACGCCGAAGGGCTTGGGCACGGCGGCCGCGATGCTCGCGCGGATTCCCTTGCGGGCGCGGGACAAGATCGCCGTCGCCGCGCCGCTGTTCCACAGCTGGGGGTTGGCGGCGTTGCAGATCGGCATGGCGTTGCGGGCCGAGCTGTCGCTGATCCGCCGCTTCGACGCCGAAGCGACGTTGCGCATGATCGCCGAGCACCGCTGCGACGCGCTGTTCGCCGTGCCGATCATGCTCCAGCGCATCCACGACCTGCCCGAACGCGTGCGGGCCCGCTACGACCTGTCGTCGCTGCGGATCGTGGCGAGCAGCGGTTCGGCGATGTCCGGCGCGTTCGTCACGTCCTTCATGGACACCTTCGGCGACATCCTCTACAACTTCTACGGTTCCACCGAGGTTTCGTGGGCGAGCATCGCCGACCCGGTCGATTTGCGGGCCGCGCCGACGACGGCGGGCCGCTGCCCGCCGGGCACGCGCGTCGCGATCCTCGACGACGAGCGCAAACTCGTGCCGCCCGGCGACGAGGGCCAGATCTTCGTCAGCAACGACATGCTGTTCGACGGCTACACCAACGGCTCCAGCGTGCCGCGTTCGAAAGACCTCATGGCGACCGGCGACGTCGGGTTCCAGGACGCCGGCGGGAGGTTGTTCGTGACCGGCCGCGCCGACGAGATGATCGTGTCCGGCGGCGAAAACGTCTTCCCGCGCCCGGTCGAGGAGGCGCTCGTCGCGCTGCCCGGCGTGTCCGAGGCGGCGGTCGTGGGTGTGCCGGACGCCGAGTACGGACAGCGGCTGGCGGCGTACGTGGTGTTGCGCCGCGGCGCGCGGATGCACGCCGAGGACGTGCGCCACTACATCCACCAGCGGCTCGCGCGCTTCGCCGTGCCGCGCGACGTCTACTTCGTGCCGGAGCTTCCGCGCAACGCCACGGGCAAAATCCTCAAGCGCATGCTCAACGACGACCTGTGGCCGCTGGCCCAGGCCTGAGTCAGCTGTCCTCGCCGCGGGTGAGGAAGTTCGCGAGCCACGCCGCCGGGGCGAGCAGGAACAGCGCGTAGTAGCCGAGCTCGGGATCGATCGCGGCCGTCACGAAGGCGATCAGCAGCGCTGCCGTGGCCAGCAGTGAATTCGCGAGCCACCGGTTGTTCACCGACTCGCGGCTCACGGCCACCTTCGGGTCCCACCGCACGATCAGCACCAGCGCCGACTGCGCCGCGCTGCTCATGAAGATCGTGCCGGTGTAGAACATCGCCGCGAACCGGTCGGCCGAGAACGACCCGACGATCTCCGTGGGAAACGGCAGCACCGCGATGGTGAGGATCCACAGCAGGTTCACGTACACGAGCGGGACGTTGTACGCCCGGACCTCCTCGAAGATCCGGTGATGCCCCCACCACATGCGCGAGATGACGAGGAAGCTCAGCACGAAACTGATGATCGGACCCCAGTTGTCCGTGACCGCGTCGATCGGCTCCTTGTGGTCCGCGACCAGCTCCGGCACCACGTCGGCCAACGGCAGCACCAGCAAGGTCAACGCGATCGCGACGACGGCGTCGGTGAAGAACACCAGCCGCTCAGGTGATTTGTTCCGCTCCACGGGGTGATCCAACCATCCCGCCCGGTTGTGGTGAAACCGGTCCGGTGTTCGTGGTGGTCCACTCAGGACGGACAATCGGCGGGACGGCACGAAACCCCCGGGATCGTGAACGCCCGGGGGTTCCGGCCCGATCGCCGCGCGGGCGATCGTCGAGCCCCGGTCACCACGCCTACTTCTCCGACGACGGCGTGGTGACCGGGAGCCACGAAGGTGCGGCGTGGTTCAGAGCGCGCGGGCGGCGAGTTCGAAAAGCTGTGCGCCGTGGTCGTCGCCGGGTACGAGAGGCTCCAGCTCGAGCCTGAGCGTGTAGCCGAAGAAGCGGGCGAGCACCATCACATTGGTGAAGGCGGCGTCCATGGCCCCGGGGTTGGTTTCGAGGCGCCACAGGATGATCGGGCGGACGCCGAGCGCCACCGCGAGTTCGTCGCGGCTCCGCCCGGCGGCGCGGCGCAGGATGTGCAGCCGGCGCTGCAACCGCCACGCTTCCGTCATTCCGGGCAGATCCGCGGCGACCTCAACGTGCGGCATCCGTTCGCGCCACGGGCGCCGCCAGTCTTCCGGGTCGTCCTCGACGAGCACGAGCCGGACCCGGCAGCCGAGCTGCCGCGCATACGCGTCGAGCAACGGCAAGGCCCTTGTCGTCGACGCCCTCGCCAGATACAAGGTGAGCGCCGGCGCCCCCACCCCGAGCACCCGGCCCATCTCGCGCAGTCCCCAGCCCTGCATCTCCCGGATCTCCGCCAGCCGCGCGGTGGCCGCGCCGAGCTCGTCGAGAACGGGCGCGGCCGCATTAACGGCAACAGTCGCGGGCACGGGCAACGGCAACAGTCGCAGGCGCGGGCACGAGCTCGATGATCAGTGGCGAGCCGGCGCCGTACCGGCGGCGAGAACGGGAACTGCGGCCCACGGCCCTGCGTACGCTCGTTGCCCTGGTCGCGACAACCACGCCCACGGCATCGCGTTCGACCTCTCCATGTCCGGTCGGCACACTCGCAAGACGCCGATACCCCCGTATTCCCGACCAACCCGGCATTGATCCTTGCTAATAGCTCTGAGTCAGAGCTATCTTGCCGATATGACGCCTTCCCAGGACTTCGCCGAGCGACTGATGACCGCCGTGTTCGGCGTGCGCCGCGTGGTGCGGCGGCGGGTGCGGGCGGAGATGGCCGACCCGCGCCTGCCCGGTGCGCAGACTGAGCTGCTGCGGGTGGTGGAGCGGCAACCCGGCATCGGCGTCGCAGCGGCCGCGCGGGAGCTGAGCCTGGCGGGCAATTCCGTGAGCACGCTCGTGAACGCGCTGGTCGAGGCCGGGCTACTGCGCCGGGAGGTGGACCCGGCCGACCGCCGGGCCGCACGCTTGGAGATCACCGAAGCCGCGCGCGAACGGATGGCGAACTGGCGCAAAGCGCGCATCGGGCTCGTTTCGGGTGCGGTCGCGCGACTGTCCGAAGAGGACACCGGAGCGATCGCCGCGGCGCTGCCCGCGCTGGAGAAGCTGATGGACGTCCTGAAGGAGGAGGCGTGAGCGACGCAGCGGTCCGGATCACGGGGCTGACGCACGCGTTCGGCGACAAGAAGGCCGTCGACGGAGTGGACCTGGAGATCGCACCCGGCGAGGTCTTCGGCCTGCTGGGGCCGAACGGCGCGGGCAAGACCACCACCATCCGCATGATCACCACGCTCCTGCCGATGGATTCGGGCTCGATCACCGTGTTCGGGGTCGATGTCGCGAAGCGCCGGATGGCCGTGCGGCGCCTGATCGGCTACGTGCCTCAGCAGCTGTCCGCGGACGGCGCGCTGAGCGGATGGGAGAACGTTTCGCTGTTCGCGCGGCTGTTCGACGTGCCGCGCTCGCGCCGGGCCGACGCGGTGCGGCGCGCGCTGGAGCTCGTGGGCCTGGTCGAGGACGCCGAGCGGCCCGTCGGCGGCTACTCCGGAGGCATGATCCGCCGGCTGGAGCTGGCGCAGGCGCTGGTCAGCTCGCCGCGCCTGCTGGTGCTCGACGAGCCGACGGTCGGCCTCGATCCGGTCGCGCGCTCGGCCGTGTGGGAACACATCACCGGGATTCGCGAGCGCACCACCATGACCGTGCTCGTGACGACCCACTACATGGACGAAGCCGAGCAGTACTGCGACCGCGTGGCACTCATGCACAGCGGCCGGATCCGTGCGCTCGGCACCCCCGCCGAGCTCGAAGCCGAGCTCGGCCCCGATTCCACATTGGACGACGTGTTCCGGGCCATGACCGGCGACGCGCTGGAGAGTGAAACAGGAGGGATCCGCAATGTCCGCGCCACTCGCCGCACCGCCCGCCGTCTCGGCTGACCCCGGTCCGCTCGCGCAGCTGCGCATCCTGTTCGCGCGGGTCGGCGCGATGTGCCTGGTGGAGCTGCAGAAGCTGCGCCGTGACCAGTCGGAGCTCATCACGCGCGCCATCCAGCCGGCGCTGTGGCTGCTGATCTTCGGCGAGACGTTCACCCGGATCCACGCGATCCCGACCGGCTCGATCCCCTACCTCGACTACCTCGCTCCCGGCATCCTCGCGCAGTCGGCGTTGTTCATCGCGATCTTCTACGGCATCCAGATCATCTGGGAACGCGACGCCGGTGTGCTCGCGAAGCTTCTCGTGACCCCGACGCCACGCGCGGCGCTCGTGGCGGGCAAGGCGTTCGCGGCCGGGATCCGCGCGCTCGTGCAGGCGCTGATGGTGCTCGTGCTCTCGGCGATCCTCGGCGTGGGGCTCACCGCGAACCCGCTGCGGCTGCTGGGCATGGTCGTGATCGTGGTACTCGGGTCGGCGTTCTTCTGCTGCCTGTCGATCGTGATCGCGGGGCTCGTGCTCTCGCGCGAGCGGCTGATGGGCATCGGCCAGGCCATCACCATGCCGCTGTTCTTCGGGTCCAACGCCCTCTATCCGGTGAGCCTCATGCCCGGCTGGCTCAAGGTGCTCAGCCACATCAACCCGTTGAGCTACCAGGTCGACGCTCTGCGCGGACTTCTCATCCGGACTCCGGCCAACCTCGGGCTGGACTTCGGCGTCCTGGTGGGTGCGACCGCGATCGCGATCGGCGTCGCTTCGGCACTCCTCGGAAGGTTGGCCCGGTGAAAGAAACGTCTCATCCACGCACGAATCCCACAGCCACTACACCGATTCAGCCGTAATCTGGTCACCGTGGCTCGTCGCAAGGGGGTTGCCCCGTTCCTCGGTTTGTGCGTCCTGGCCGGAATCCTGGTCGCGGGCACGATGGCGCCGGTCGCCATCGGTGCCGGAGTTCTGTCCAATCAGGTCAGCGACTCCGTCGACACGATCTCGGCTGATCTCGAACACGCGGACCCGCCGCTCGTCACGAAGGTGACGGACCGGAACGGCGGAACGATCGCGACTTTGTACGCGCAGTACCGCATTCCGGTCACCGCCGCGCAGATCTCCCCCGCGATGAAGGCGGCGATCGTCGACATCGAGGACCGCCGGTTCTACAGCGAAGGCGGCGTGGACCCGCAGGGCATGCTGCGCGCGGCGGTCAACGACAGCTCGGGCGGCGACCTGCAGGGCGCGTCGACGATCACGCAGCAGTACGTGAAGAACTACCTGATCAACGTCGTCGACCGCAATGACAAGGCGGCGCAGGAGAAGGACCGCGAAGACTCGGTGGCGCGCAAGCTGCGGGAAGCCAAGATGGCCGTGCAGCTCAGCGAGAGCGTGTCGAAGGACGACGTGCTCGCCGACTACCTGAACGTGGTCGAGTACACCGGCACCGTCTACGGCATCGGCGCGGCCGCGCAAGCGTACTTCGGGACCACAGCGGACAAATTGACCGTGCCGCAAGCCGCGCTACTGGCCGGCATGGTGAACAACCCGAGCTTGTACAACCCGTATTCGCATCCCGACGATGCGCTCAAGCGGCGCAATACCGTCATCGACGCGATGGTGACGGCGAAGTCGATCCCCGCGTCCTACGGCGCGCAAGCGAAAGCGACGCCGCTCGGCGTGATCGGCACACACCCGGCGGCACCGTCGAGCACGTGCATGGGCGCGCCGGCCGACGCCGGGTTCTTCTGCGCGTACGCGATCAACTACCTCGAGAACGCCGGCTTCACCATCGACCAGATCGACACGGGCGGCTACGTGATCAAAACGACCATGGACCCGCGCGTGAGCCAGGTCGTGAAGGACGCGGTGGACGCGAACGTGCCGACGACACAGGACGGCGTCGCCAACACGTTCGCCGTCATCCAGCCGGGGTCGACCACCCACCAGGTGCTCGCGATGGTCGCGAATCGCAACTACGGCACCGACGCCGACAAGGGCGAGACGTCGACGAACATCGTGGCCGACGCGAGCAACAAGTTCGGCGCCGGGTCGTCGTTCAAGATCTTCACTTCGGCCGCCGCGATGGTGGCGGGCAAGGCCGGGCTGAACACGCCGCTGCCCAACCCGTTCAGCAATTGCTTCACCCCGCCAGTCACGAACAGGTATACCCACTGCTATCCGGTGAGCAACGACGGCGCGAACTACCCGAACCCGATCTCGCTCGCCAACGGGCTGGCGACCTCGCCGAACGTCGCGTTCGTGGGCCTCGAATCGCAGGTCGGCATGCCGGCCGTGCTGGACATGGCGAGCAAGCTCGGACTGCGCAACACGATGAAGACCAACGACGCGGGCAGCACGCCGATCACCGACCCGTCGGACCCACGATCGAAGAACCCGCAGTACAACGAGCCGCAGTCCCAGTACTTCCAGAACTTGCTGTCGTTCACGCTCGGCAACAGCCCGGTGAGCCCGCTGGAGATGGCGAACGTGTCGGCGACGCTCATGAGCGGCGGCACGTGGTGCGCCCCCAACCCGATCCTGTCCGTCACCGACCGCAACGGCAAGCCCGTGCCGGTCAAGCAGCAGGCGTGCGAGCAGGTGATCCCGACGGGCGTGGCGAACACGCTGGAATCGGGTCTGTCCCGGGACACCACCATCGGCACGTCGGCCGCCGCGGCCCACTCCGCCGGCTGGACCCGCCCGGACATCGGGAAGACGGGAACCACGCAGCTCTCGGAATCCGTGGCGTTCGTCGGCGGCGTCGACAACTACGCGGTGTCGTCCATGGTCTTCGCCGACGGCCCCCACCCCCAGGAGATCTGCCCGGGCACCCCCGTGCACCTCGGCAACTGCGGTCACGGTGCGTTCGGTGGCACCGTGGCAGCACCGCCTTACTTCCACGCGATGAACACGCTGCTCGCCGGGGTGCCCGACACCCCGATCCCACCGCCGGACCCGCAGTACCTCAACGCCCGGTCCTGATCGGATCACCTTCACCTCTCGGGGCCGGACCCCGGCCTGCCGCGCCGGGGTCCGGCCCCGTGGTGACCCCTGGCCCGCGAAGGCACCCTCAGGTCACTCTAGCGTCTTCCTGACGATCGTAAATTGTATTACAGTGAGTTTTCCTGACGGCCGCCACCGGAAATGAGGTCAGCCGTGCAGCTCACGCCGAGTGCTCATGTGGACTCGTTCTGCCGGGACAACTTGCCTCCGTTCGACCAGTGGCCGGAGTTGCACTTCGACCTCCCGGAACTGCGGTACCCCGAACGGCTCAACGCCGCCACCCGGCTGCTCGACGGGGCTGTCGCGAAGTGGGGGGCCGACCGCCCGGCTCTGCTCTCCCCGACCATGTCCTGGACCTACGGCGAGCTTCTCGCCCACGTCAACCGCATCGCGGGCACACTGGTGAGCGAAGGCGTCGTGCCCGGAAACCGTGTGCTCCTGCGCGGCCCCAACACGCCGTGGCTGGCCGCATGCTGGCTCGGCGTGCTGAAGGCCGGCGCGGTCGCCGTGACGACCATGCCGATGCTGCGCACCCACGAGCTGACGAAGATCGTCGACGGCTCCTCCCCCGCCCTCGCGCTGGCCGACCACCGGTTCACCGAAGAGCTGCTGCCGTTCGACCTGCCGCTGATCCCCTACGGCGGCGACGGTCCGGACGACCTCGCCGTGCGCGCGGCACGGCAGCCGCCGACGTTCGCCGATGTCGAGACGGCCGCCGACGACGTCGCGATCCTCGCGTTCACCTCGGGTACCACCGGGCGGCCGAAGGCCACCATGCACTTTCACCGCGACCTGCTCGCCATCGCGGACACGTTCTCGCGCCACCTCGTGAAACCCCTGCCGACCGACGTGTTCACCGGCACGCCGCCGCTCGCGTTCACCTTCGGGCTCGGCGGACTGCTCGTCTTCCCGTTGCACGCCGGCGCGGCGACGCTGCTGCTCGAACGCGCGACCCCGCTGGAGCTCGCCGACCTGGTGGCCGAGCACCACGTGACCGTGCTCTTCACCGCGCCCACCGCGTACCGCGCGATCCTGGCCTCGGAGAAGCGTTCCCTGCTGAGCGGCCTGCGCCGGGCGGTGTCGGCGGGCGAGGCACTGCCCGCGAGCGTCGCCGTCGACTTCCACGACGCCACGGGCCACTGGCTCATCGACGGCATCGGCAGCACCGAGCTGCTGCACGTGTTCATTTCCGCCGCCGACGAGGACACGCGCCCGGGTGCCACCGGCCGCGCCGTACCGGGTTACCGGGCGCGAATCGTCGACGACGAGGGCCGGCCGGTGCCCGACGGCACGCCGGGGCGCCTCGCCGTGCAGGGCCCGACGGGTTGCCGCTACCTCGCCGACGACCGGCAGCGGGTGTTCGTCGAGGACGGCTGGAACCTCACCGGCGACACGTATGTGCGCGATGAAGACGGCTACTTCCACTACCGCGCGCGCAGTGACGACATGATCGTGTCGTCGGGCTACAACATCGCGGGCCCCGAGGTCGAGGAAGTCCTGATGGGGCACCCGGACGTGCTGGAGTGCGCCGTGGTCGCCGCGCCGGACGAGGCGCGCGGCTCGATCGTGGCGGCGTACGTGGTGCTGCGCGAAGGCGCCGAAGAAGGGCCGACGAAGGTCAAGGAGCTGCAGGACTACGCGAAATCCGTTGCGGCGCCCTACAAGTACCCGCGGCGCGTGGAGTTCGTCGCCGGGCTGCCGCGCAACCCGAGCGGCAAGGTCCAACGCTATCTGCTGCGCCGGCGGGCGGCCGCCGAACCCGTCAGCGCGAGCGGACCGGGCTGAGCATCCAGGCGAGGGTCACGACGGTGCCGTCCACGCCGTCCACGCCGCGCGCGATGTCGGCGTGGTCGGCGCTCGCGCGCAGCAGCGACAACCCGCGCCCGCGCAGCGAAACCGGGTTGAGGTCGCCGACAGGCGTGCGCCAGCGGCCGTGGTCCGTGATGACGACCTCCACGCGGTCGGAGTACACGCGGGCTTCGAGGTCGACCAGTCCGGTCGCCCCCGCGTACGCGTGGTCGGCGACGTTCGCGAGCGCTTCGTAGCTGGCGAGCACGATGTCCTGGCCCCGGTCCTCGTCGATGCCCGCGGCGCGCACCCACGCCGACAGCGCGTGGCGCAGGGTGCGCAGAGCGCCGGGCTCCGCCACGACACCCACGCAGCTCAGCGGGCTCACCTCCCGCACGGCTTCTTCGGGCACGGCCACCGTCAGGCCCCCGTTCCGGTGAGCGCCTCGTCGACGGTCGGGAACAGGCCGATCCAGGTGTCGAGCCCGGTGCTGGTGAGCGGGCGCGACGTCACGTTCGACGTCGACACCACCCGCAGCGCCCGCTGCCCGAGGCGTTGGTGCGCGGCGGCCAGCACCTGCAGACCGGCCGAGCTGAGGAACGTGACGTCGCGCAGGTCCATGACGAGCACGTCCGGCCGCTTTTCCACGGCGGTGGACACGGCTTCGTCGAGCTCCGGCGCCGTCACCAGATCGATCTCGCCCGCGACGGTCACCACCGCGGCAGGGCCGCACCAGCGGACGCGCACGAGCAGATCGCCGGAACCGGGAGAGGACGTCACGAGTGACCATCGTGCAGGATCGGTGGCGCCCGCGCCACCGTCGTCCGCCGTGGCCCGCCGCCGAGCGCGCCGGAATTGTCGGTGGTGCCGGTTAACCTCCTCCGCATGCTCGATCATCTCGGAATTCAGGTGGCCGACGTCGAGGCGTCGCTCGCCTTCTACCTGCGTGTCTTCGGTCCTCTGGGGTTGCGCGAGGCCTTGCGCATCCCGCTGGACACAGGGTTCGTGGCCGGACTGGCCGCCGGTGAAGGGCCGCCGGAGTTCTGGCTGTCGCCGGCCGGGAGCGGCGAAACCCGCGAGCTGCACGTGGCCCTTCAGGCCGCGGACCGCGCCACGATCGACGCCGTGCACGAAGCCGCTGTGGCCTCGGGTGTCGAGGTGCTGCACGCGCCGCGCGAATGGCCCGAGTACCACCCGGGGTACTACGCGGTGTTCCTGCGGGATCCCGACGGCCACAACGTGGAGGCGGTGAACCACGGTTTCTGACGGCGCCACCTAAACGGTGAAGCAGTCGGGGTCGGCGGCGGCCCAGTCGGCGGCCCACTCACGCGGTGGCTCGGCGAGCAGCTGGCCGGGTTCGAGCCAGTCGTAAAGCTCCTCGTACGAGCGCACCGTGTACGGGTCGAGACGGCGGCGCAGCATGTGCGGGCGGAGCTGAGCCGGCTCGGACACACCCATGGCGGCCATGATCTGCTGCGCGCCGGCGACCGTGGCGCGCTGGAAGCGGTGCACGCGCTCGGACTTGTCGGTCACGTCGAGGGCGCGGGCGCGGCGCGGGTCCTGCGTGGCGACACCCACGGGGCATTTGTTGGTGTGGCAGCGCTGCGACTGGATGCAGCCGACGGCGAACATCATCGCGCGGGCGGCGTTGGTGTAGTCCGCGCCCTGGGCGAGGCGCTTCACGAGGTCCGCGCCCGTAGCGACCTTTCCGCTGGCGCCCACACGGATACGGTCGCGCAGGCCGGTGCCGACGAGTGCGTTGTGGACGGTGATGAGGCCTTCGGTGAGTGGCGTGCCCAGGTGGTCGGCGAACTCCAGCGGTGCGGCGCCCGTGCCGCCTTCGGCGCCGTCGACGACGATGAAGTCCGGCGTCACTCCTTCGTCGACCATCGCCTTGCACAGCGCCAGCACCTGCCGCCGCGAGCCGACGCACAGCTTGAAGCCCGTCGGCTTGCCGCCGGCGAGCTCCCGCATGCGCGCGACGAACTGCACGAGCTCGCGTGGTGTCGAGAAAACCCGGTGATACGGCGGGGAAATCACCGTCTGCCCAACCGGGACCTCGCGCACGCGTGCGATCTCGGCGTTGACCTTCGAGCCGGGCAGCACCCCGCCGATCCCCGGCTTGGCGCCCTGCGAAAGCTTCAGCGACACGCATTTCACGTGCTCGTGCGCGGCCTTCTCGGCGAACTCGCCGGGCTCGAAGTCGCCGTCCTTGGTGCGGCAGCCGAAATACGCCGTGCCGAGTTCCCAGATCAGGTCTCCGCCGCCGCGAAGGTGGTACTCGGACAGGCCGCCCTCACCGGTGTCGTGCGCGAACCCGCCGCGCGCCGCGCCCTGGTTGAGCGCCAGGATCGCGTTGGCGGACAGGGAACCGAAGCTCATCGCCGAAACGTTCAGCAGCGCCATGTCGTATGTCTGCGTGCAATCCGGCCCGCCGATCCGCACGCGTGGCGGGGTTTCGGGCTGCGGCACGGGCGCCATCGACGGCACCAGGAACTCGTAGCCGCTCTCATACACGTCGCGTTCCGTGCCGAACGGCTCCTCCGCCGCCGTGCCCTTCGCGCGCTGGTACACGATCGTGCGCACGTCACGGTCGTACGGGCGGCCGTCGAAGTTGCGCTCCACGAAGTACTGCTGCAGCTCCGGGCGGATCGCCTCCAGCAGGAACCGCGCGTGGCCCAGCACCGGGTAGTTCCGCAGCACCGAATGGCGCGGCTGAGCCAGGTCGAACACGCCCGTCCCCGCCAGCCCCAGTGCGGGCGCCGCCAGGAACCACCACCACGGACTCACCACCGTCGCAAGAACCACCGCTCCCGCCGCGATCACCACGAGCAGCGCGACAGTGCCGAATCTGACCACACTCAATCCACGCACAGGGCTGAACCTAGCCGCCACGGCCGGCGAGCCGCAGGTCGGTCCCGCCGTCCGCACGAAGTGTCCGGGTTCCGTAAGGAAGCCGGGCCGGTGCACCTCACACCGGCCCGGTGGTGCCGTGGCTCAATACGCGAGGTTCGGCCGGAGCCACCGCTCCACTTCGGCCAGGTCCAGGCCGCGCCGGCGGGCGTAGTCCTCGACCTGGTCGCGGCCGAGCCGCCCGACGGTGAAGTAGCGCGACCGCGGATGCGCGAAGATCAGGCCGCTGACGGCGGCTGCCGGGGTCATCGCGTAGGACTCGGTGAGGTCGATGCCGAGTTCCCGGGCGCCGAGCAGGTCGAAGAGCTCCTTCTTCTCGCTGTGGTCGGGGCTCGCCGGGTAGCCCAGCGCCGGGCGGATACCGCGGAACCGTTCGGCGTGCAGGTCCTCGAGCTTCGGCTGCGCGTCCGGCTCGAACCAGCGGCGGCGGGCCTCCAGGTGGAGGTACTCGGCGAACGCTTCGGCCAGCCGGTCCGCCAGCGCCTTGACCATGATGGCGCGGTAGTCGTCGTGTTCGGCTTCGAAGTGGGCGGCCAGTTCTTCCGCTCCGTGGATCGCGACGGCGAAGCCGCCGAGATGGTCGCCCTCCGGGGCGATGTAGTCGGCGAGGCAGCGGTTCGCGCGGCCTTCGGGCTTCTGCGTCTGCTGGCGCAGCATCGGGAATCCGCGGCCGGCGAACTCGCCGTCGAGCAGGATGTCGTCGCCCTCGGCGTGGGCCGGCCAGTAGCCGTACACGCCGCGAGCGGTGAACGAGCCGTCGGCGATGATCTGGTCCAGCAGCGTGTTCGCGTCGTCGAAAAGCTCTCGCGCCACTGGCTGGTCGAGGATCCCCGGATATTTGCCCTTGAGCTCCCACGCCAGGAACAGGAACTGCCAGTCGACCATCTCGCGCAGCTCGGCGATCGACGGCTCGGCCACGTGCAGGCCGGTGAACTCCGGCACCGGCACGTCGTCGAACGACACGCGCTCCCGGTTGGCGCGCGCCTGCTCCAGCGTGAGCAACGGTGTCGTGTGGCGGTTTTCGTGCTGTTCCCGCAGCCGCTGCTGCTCGGCGCGATTGGCAGTGTCGAGTGCGTCGGAGCGGTCCGTGTCGAGCAGGTCGGAGACGACACCCACGACCCGCGACGCGTCGAGCACGTGCACGGTCGTGTGGTCGTACACCGGCGCGATCTTCACCGCCGTGTGCTGCTTCGACGTGGTGGCGCCGCCGATCAGCAGTGGCAGCTTGAGCCCGCGCCGCTGCATTTCCGTGGCCACCGCCGTCATCTCGTCGAGCGAGGGCGTGATCAGCCCCGACAGGCCGACCACGTCGGCGCCCTCGGTCACGGCCGTGTCGAGGATCTGCGCCGCGGGGACCATCACACCGAGGTCGATCACCTCGTAGTTGTTGCAGCCCAGCACCACGCCGACGATGTTCTTGCCGATGTCGTGCACGTCGCCCTTCACCGTGGCGAGCACGACCTTGCCCTGGCCGCGGGAGGTGTCGATGCGACCCTCGGCCTTCATCTTCTCCTTCTCCGCCTCCATGAACGGCTCGAGGTAGGCCACCGACCGCTTCATCACCCGCGCGCTCTTGACCACCTGTGGCAGGAACATCTTGCCGGAACCGAACAGGTCGCCGACGATCTTCATGCCGTCCATCAGCGGACCTTCGATCACCTGCAGCGGCCGGTCGAACTCGAGCCGCGCCTCTTCGGTGTCGGCCTCGATGAAGTCGACGATGCCGTGCACCAGCGCGTGCGAAAGCCGCTCGGCGACGGGTCCCTCGCGCCACGACAAGTCGACTTCGCGCTTGGTGCCACTGCCTTTCACCGTCTCGGCGAACTCCACGAGCCGGTCGGTGGCGTCGGCGCGGCGGTCGAAGAGCACGTCTTCGACGAGCTCCAGCAGGTCCTTCGGGATGTCCTCGTACACGGCCAGCTGGCCCGCGTTGACGATGCCCATGTCCAGCCCCGCTCGCACGGCGTGGAAGAGAAACGCCGAGTGCATCGCCTCGCGCACCACGTCGTTGCCCCGGAAGGAAAACGACAGGTTCGAGATACCGCCCGAGGTGTGCGCGCCCGGACAGCGTTCCTTGATCAGCGGCAGCGCTTCGATGAACGCCTTGGCGTAGCCGTTGTGCTCGCTGATGCCGGTGGCGACGGCCAGCACGTTGGGGTCGAAGATGATGTCCTCGCCCGCGAACCCGGCTTCACGGGTGAGCAGGTCGTACGCGCGGGCGCAGATCTCGACCTTGCGGTCGACGGTGTCGGCCTGCCCCTTCTCGTCGAACGCCATCACGACGACGCCGGCGCCGTAATCGCGGATGCGGCGGGCCTGCTCCAGGAACGGCCCTTCGCCCTCCTTGAGGCTGATGGAGTTGACGACACCCTTGCCCTGCACGCACTTCAGCCCGGCTTCGAGTACGGGCCACCGCGAACTGTCGATCATCACCGGGATGCGGGCGACCTCGGGCTCGGTGGCGATGAGGTTGAGGAACTTGGTCATCGCCTCCACGGACTCGAGCAGGTCGGCGTCCATGTTCACGTCGAGCAGGTTCGCGCCGCCGCGCACCTGCTCAAGCGCGACGTCGACGGCCTCCTGGTACTTGTCGCCCTCGATGAGACGGCGGAACTTGGCCGAACCCGTGACGTTCGTCCGCTCGCCGATCATCACGAACCCGGTGTCCTGGCCGATCACGAACGGCTCGAGGCCACTGAAACGCGTCCGCTTCGGCTCCTCGGGCACCGCCCGTGGCTCGACACCGCGCACGGCCTCGGCGATCTTCGCGATGTGCGCTGGTGTCGTGCCGCAGCAGCCGCCGACGATGTTGACCATGCCTTCGCCCGCGAACTCGCCGAGCATGTGCCCGGTCTCATCGGGCGTCTGGTCGTAGCCGCCGACCGCGTTGGGCAGCCCGGCGTTCGGGTGGCACGCGGTGTAGGTGCCGGCGATCTTCGCGAGCTCCTCGACGTGCGGACGCATTTCGGCGGCGCCCAGCGAGCAGTTCACGCCCACCACCAAGGGTTCGGCGTGCGCGATGGAGCTCCAGAACGCCTCGACGGTCTGCCCGGACAGCGTGCGGCCGGACAGGTCCACGATCGTCACCGAGATCCAGAGCGGGAGCTCCGGCGCGACCTCGCGAGCGGCGGTGATGGCGGCCTTGGCGTTGAGCGTGTCGAAGATCGTCTCGATGAGCAGCAGGTCGACCCCGCCGTCGGCGAGCGCCTTGATCTGCTCGGCATAGGCGGCCTTGACCTCCTCGAACGTCACGGCGCGGAACGCCGGGTCCTCGACGCGCGGCGAAAGCGACAGGGTCACGTTCAGCGGACCGATGGAGCCCGCCACGAACCGGCCACCGAACTCGTCGGCGGCCTGGCGGGCCAGCGCGACCGCACGCAGGTTCATCTCGCGCACGTGATCCTGCAGCCCGTAGTCGGCCTGCCCGATGCTGGTGGCGGTGAACGTGTTGGTGGTCGTGATGTCCGCGCCCGCTTCGAGGTACTGGCGGTGCACGTCGAGCACGACGTCGGGTTTCGTGAGGTTCAGCAGGTCGGGATCGCCGGTGACGTCCTTGGGGTGGCCTTCGAGCCACGGCGCACGGTAATCCTCGGGACTCAGGCCGGCGCCCTGCAGCATCGTGCCCCACGCGCCGTCGAGCACGGCGATGCGCTGGTCGAGCAGGTCCCGCAGGTTCCTCGTCGTGTGCTGCTGAGTCATGCCACCTCCGTCGTAGTCACGGAGGCGCCCTTGCGGTTCGACTTCGGGCCGAGCGTGGCGGACCGGCGATGGTCCGTTGCAGCGCCTCTCGACCTCAGTGGACGAGACTACCGGATGTGACCGGCCGTGGTCAGCCGCGTCCACTCCACGGGAAGGTCACGCACCGGGTGGTGCGCCCCGCCATGACCACTGCGACCGCCGTGACCTGCCCGGAAGCGTGATGCGGCCGGTGCACCAGCGCAACGCGTCCCACGGATCGGACACCGGCCCGGTCCCCGGGAACAGGCGCGCGACCACCCGCACGCACACGTCGTGGGGCGGGTCGATCGTCGTTTCCTGACCCAGCGCGAGATCTTCACCGTGCAGCAGCAGCTCCGCGCAGCCCATCGCCGCGAAGCCGGTCGCGTCGGAGTAACCGGTCGGGTGGTAGCCGCGGGCACCTTCCGGGCTCACGCGGACGATGGCGGCGAGCAGTCGCGCACCGGTCGTGACGAACTCGAGCAGCTCGGCCGCCGACGCGTTTTCGTCGGTCTTCGCGAGGAACCGCACGTAGTGGTCCTTCGGACCGGTGGCAAGCTGGGCGGCATACGACAGCAGCGTGTCGCCGAGATGTTCGGCGGTCTGCCGGCAGTCCCACTCGAGTGTTCCGGCGGGCCGGGTCCAGTCGGCGCCGGTGGTCGGCCCGAGCGCGACGGTGACCGCGGCGAGTGCGGCTTCGACGTCGTCGGCGGTGACGGTCATCCGGTCATCGTGCCGTATCCGGTCGTCGTCCGCGCCGGTTTCCTTGTGCGGGCGGGAGGAAGTCGTCGAGGTGGGGATCGGTTACCGGGCATCAGCTCTCGCCCGTGGGGGCAAGGGAGTCCCGCGAGGGGGCCGTCCGGCACCTGTTGCCCGGATCCCCAGCTAGCGCCTGTTTTTCCCGGACCCCCAGCTACCGCCGAGACTCCCAGAACCCACAGTGGTGCTCGGCCGAGAACGCGGGATCCGGACGCGGCCCTCCGGCTGCGAAGGACACCACGGTGTGCGCCGGCCAATCCGGCAGCGGTTTGCCGGCGGCGAAGGCGGACCACGTGCCGACCATGGCGTCGGCGAGCGACTGCTGGGCCGGCGTGAACGGCGCCGGTTTGCCGTCGAGGTCGAACAGGTACGGGAGCTCGAAGGTGTGGGCCGCGCCGAGCGGGAACGGCGCACCGAGGCCCGCGGCCGCCGGTGAGGTCGCGTCGGCGAATTCGTACTGCCACGTCGAAGGCAGCTCTCCGGCCAGCCGATCGGCAACGCAGGAGAACTCGGAATCCGTGACCGCGGCGGCATACGCACGCGTCGCGTCACCTTCGAAGGACGACAACGGGTACTGCGCGGCGACCGCTGGCCCGTCGTTGAACACGCGGCCGAGCGCGGTGACGTATCCGGCCGGGGTCACGGGTCCGCCGCCCGCCGCGAGCTGCTGGGCGAGGAAATACGTGAACTCGTCGTGGGTGGTGCCGATGAGCACGGGGACCGGCGCCGCGTTGTGCACGCCCGTGACCGGGTCGACGGGCAGGCTGGTTCCGCCCGTGACGGGGCCGGGGAATTCGACGCCGGAGATCGCCGAGTACGACGGTGCGGTCAGCAGCTTCGCCACGGGCAGTGCGCGCAGGCACTCGGCGGCGTTCGCGCGGTCACGACAGCCGCGGGCCGCCGAATAGTCCACACTGGACTTCTCCGCGGCGCCGAGCGTCGCCTGCGCCTGGCACGGCGCGCTCTGCACCACGGCCGCGCGGAACAACCCGCGCGACCCGGGCGCGACGAGGTGGTCGCACACCGACATCCCGCCCGCGGACTCACCGGCGATCGTGACCGCCCCGGGGTCGCCGCCGAAGTTCGCGATGTTGTCGTGCACCCAGTGCAGGGCCTGCTGCTGGTCGAGGAACCCGTAGTTGCCGGGCTGCGGGCCGAGTGCCGGGTCGGCGAGGAATCCGAGCGCGCCGAGACGGTAGTTGATCGTCACCACGACCACGTCGCCGCGGCTCACGAGCCGGCGGGCGTCGTAGCGATCGCCGCCGCCGTCGACGAACGCGCCACCGTGGATCCACACGAGCACGGGCTTCTTCGCCGTGGCGACGGACGGCGTCCACACGTTGAGGTACAGGCAGTCTTCGCTCGTGCCCGCGCCATCGCCCTGCGGGCACCGCGGCCCGGGTTTCGTCGCGTCCCGCTCACCCTGCCAGGCCGCGGGAGGTGCCGGCGGTCGCCACCGCAAGGCGCCGACGGGCGGCGCCGCGTACGGAATCCCTTCGAACACGCGGTGGTCCGGCTCGGCCACCCCCCGCACCGCGCCGGACGTCGTCTGCACCACCGCGCCCAGCCAACCGACGGCCGCCACCGACGCCGCGCACCCCGCCGCCAGCAGCGCACCCACGAGCACCACCGCGACGCCCACGCGCCGCCGAGCCGCCCCGAACGCCTCCGCCACGCCCGGGACCCTACCGGGGGTCATCCCGGGTAGTGGTTCCGGATCTTGACCGGTCTCGTTTGCACTGGTCAAGCTGGGTGTAACGACCCTACGCACGCCGATCACCCATTCCAGCCGGAAGATCACCGAGCCGCAAAAGGCCGGCGCGGCCCCGGCCGTCGGAACCGGCGCCGTCACCCTCGCCGCCGCGCGCGATAGCCGTGCGCGGGGCTCTCGCGTTGGGTTCGTCAGCCCATGCTCTTCGCGCCGTCAAGAGACTCGCGGATGATGTCGGCGTGGCCGGCGTGCTGTGCGGTCTCGGCGATGATGTGCATGAGCACGCGGCGAGCGGACCAGCTCGCGTCGGCTTCGAACCACGGGGCCTTCGGCAGCGGCTGGGTCGCGGACAGATCGGGCAGTGAGGCGACGAGCTCGTCGGTGCGGCGCGCGACCTCGGCGTACGCGGCCAGCACGCCTTCGAGGGTCTCGCCCGGCAGCAGCCGGAACTCGTCCGCGCGCTGGGCGAAGTCCGCTTCCGTCATCGAGGAGAAGTCGGGCATGGCCGCCGGGCCGTCGACGATGAAGTTCGCCCAGCCGCGTTCCACCGACGTCACGTGCTTGATGAGTCCCCCGAGACACAGCTCGCTCGCGGTGGTGAGCAGGCCGGCCTGCTCATCGGTGAGGTCGCGCGTGGTGAACCGCAGGAAGTGGCGGTGCTTCGCGAGCATCGCGAGCAGATCGGCGCGTTCCCCGGTGAGCTCGGCGGTGAGGGTCTCGTTCACGGCTTCGTCCTTTCGTCTTCGGCTAGTGAATTCCAGGTGCAGCTCAAGGTGAACCCCAACGTAAGCGGTATTGCGGCCACTTTTTGACCGTTATGCGGAACAATCTGGCTCCATGGCCAACACGAGCTCGCGGACCCTGCGCCTGCTGTCGCTGCTGCAGACCCATCGTTACTGGCCCGGCGCGGAGCTCGCCGAGCGGCTGGGAGTGTCGCCACGCACGCTGCGCCGCGACGTCGATCGCCTGCGCGAGCTCGGGTATCCGGTCGATGCGCAGCGCGGCGTCGACGGCGGTTACCAGCTCACCCCCGGCGCCGCCCTGCCGCCGCTGGTGGTGGACGACGAGGAGGCCGTCGCGCTCGCGGTCGGGCTGCAGGCCGCGGCACAGGGTTCGGTGGAGGGCATCGCGGAGTCCTCGCTGCGGGTGCTCGCGAAGGTCGTGCAAGTCATGCCCGCGCGGTTGCGGCGCCGCGTCGACGCGTTGCGGGCCATGACGGTGCCGTTCAGTTGGGGCGGTGGCGGGAGCGCCGACGTCGATCCCGGCGTGCTGACCGCGCTCGCCCTGGCCTGCCGGGACAGCGAACGGCTGCATTTCGCGTACGTGGCGGCCGACGGCACGGCCACCAGCCGCCACGTCGAGCCGCTGCGGCTGGTGCCCGTGGGCCGCCGCTGGTACCTCGTCGCCTACGACCTCGAACGCCACGACTGGCGCAGCTTCCGCGTCGACCGCGTCACCGCACCCGACGGCACAGGCGCACGGTTCCGCCCGCGTGAGCTGCCTGCCGAGGACGCGGCCGAGTTTGTGCGCGCCCGGCTGGTGACCGTACCGCGGCCGTACCGGGTTGAGGTCGTCGTGGAGGCCCCGGCCACCGACGTGCGGCGGCGGATCGGGCAGTGGTGCACCGTCGAGGAGCTCGGGCCCGCGCGCTGCCGGGTGCGGATGAGCGCCGACTCGCTCGACTGGCCGGCGTTCGCGCTCGGCGTCGTCGCCGCCGACTTCCACGTCTTCGAGCCCGCCGAGTTGCGCGACCAGGTGCGCGAATGGGGCGTGCGGTTCAGCCGCGCGGGCGTATCGTGACAGGCCGGGAGGCGGCCATGGCCACAGTCAGCGTGCGCTACATCGTCGACGACGTCGACACCGCGATCGCGTTCTACCGCGACCACCTCGGGTTCACCGTGGTGATGCACCCCGCGCCCACGTTCGCCATGCTCACCCACGGCGACCTGCGTCTTGTCCTCAGCGCGCCCGGCGGCGGACCCGGTGGCGGCAGCCAGCCGATGCCCGACGGCCGCGTCCCGCGACCCGGCGGCTGGAACCGATTCGCGCTGGAAGTCGAAGACCTCGACGCCACCGTCTCGCGCCTGCGCGCCGTCGGCGTGTCCTTCCGAAGTGACGTCATCGAGGGCGTCGGCGGCCGCCAGGTCCTCCTCGACGACCCGGCGGGCAACCCGGTCGAGCTGTTCCAGCCGACCCGCGACGAAGCCCGGCTGGGCTGAGTCAGACCACCGACGGAGCCGGGACGAGAGCCGGACGACGGCGGAACGACCGGAGCCACCGGACGCCGAGCACGGCCCCGCCCGGAACCGTCGAGACGAGGCCGAGCAGGCCGTAGACCACGGCGACCGTCACGCCCTGCTGCGCACCGAGCCCGGAGGCCGCGAAGACAAGCGCCGCAACGCCTTCGCGGGGGCCGAAGCCGCCGATGTTGATCGGCAGCCCCATGGCCAGCAGAGCCAGCACGAGCAGCGGAAGCAGCGTCGTGAGCGGGGCCGTGGCACCGGCCGCGCGGGCCGCGACCACGAACAGCGTGAGGTGACCAACGAGCGCGACCAGCGACAACGCCGTGACGGCCGGCCAGGTCCGCACGCCGAGCAAGCCGGCCCGCACATCGGCCATCGACGCGGCGCACGCACGCCGCCAGCGAGACGCGCTGAGCAACCACCGATCGCCGGTTGCCGAGCCCAGCACCGCCGTCGCCAGCACCCCGACGGCCAGCACCAGCACCCCGACACCGGCCCCGGTCAGCACGTCGTGGGCGAAGCCCGGGACCACCGATGGCCGAAAGAACAGCACCGCCACCCCCGGGGCCACGACCACCACCTGCCCCGCCATGCGCTCCAGCGCCACGGCCCGCACGCCGCGGGCGACGTCGCCGGACCGGCGGCCGTGCTCGACCGCGCGGTGGACATCGCCGAGGACGCCCGCCGGCAGCACGCCGTTGAGGAACTGGGCGCGGTAGTAGTCGCCGACGGCCCGCGGCAGCGGCAACCGCAGCCCGAGCCGCGCCGCGATCAGGCGCCACCGCCCAGCGCTCACGACCGTGGTGACCAGCCCGAGCGAAAGCGCGGCCAGAACCGGGACCAGGCCGATGCCGCGCAGGCCGTCTAGGAACGCGCTCGTGCCGAGGCGCCACACGAGCACTCCGAGAATCGCGAACCCGCCGGCGAGCCGGCACCACGTCCACCACGTTCGCATCAGGCCACCTCGGTCGGGACGGACCGCCAGCGGGCGGTCGCTTCCGCGAGCCGGCGCGCCGCGCCGTCCCATTCTTCGAGTGCGCTGCCGCGGCCGAGTGCGGCCGTGCGCAACTCGCGCCGCAGCTCGGCGTCGCCGGCCCAGCGACGTAACGCGGCGGCGAGCGCCGCGACGTCACCGGGCGGCACGAGCAGGCCGGGGGCGACGCCGTCGGCCGAACGGCCCAGCGCATCGGGCACACCGCCGACGTCGCTCGCCACCACGGGAATCCCGCGGGCGAGCGCCTCGGTGACGACCATGCCGTAGGTCTCCGCGTGCGAGGGCAGCAGCACGAGGTCCGCGCGGTCGTACGCCGCGTCGAGCCGGGCGCCGGCCTTCGGGCCCCTGAAGGAGACGCGGTCGCCGAGACCGAGACGGCGGACGGACCAGCGCAACTCGTCGACGTAGTCCGGCGCTCGCGTGAGCGAACCGACGAAGTCCACGGTCAGTCCCGGCACTCGCGCCAGCGCTTCGAGCAGCACGTCCTGGCCTTTGCGCGGCGTCACCGCGGCCACGCACACCAGCCGCGACACCCCGTCGGTTCCCGACGCGAGCGGCGCCGGATCCACGCCCGGTTCCACGACATCGACCCTCGACGCGGGCAGGCCGTGGCGCCGGACCAGCGCCCGCGCCGCCGTCGCGCTCGTGGCCACGACCTGGCGAACCGCGCGCAGCGTCTCGCGTTCGCGCGCGTCCAGCTCGGCCGCGTGCTCGGGGTCGAGACCCGTCTCGTCGGCGAGCGGCAGGTGCACCAGCACGCCGAGGCGCAGCCGCCGGGCGTTCGGCACCATCACGTCGGGCACACCGCAGGCGATGAGGCCGTCGACCAGCACCCGGGTGTCGTCCGGCAGCGCGGCGAGCGCCCGCTCGAGCCGCGCCCGTCCCGCCGGTCCGGGTTCGGGCCACGCCCCGGGCACCGCCACCTGCAGCACCGGCACCCCCACCCCCGGCAGGCTTTCGCACATCCGGCGGTCGTAGGTGTTTCCCCCACTGGGCTCGGTCACGTCGTCGACGTTGCCGGGCAGCACGAACGCAACCATGTCCCCCCTCCGCTGACTCCGCACAGTCCCCTCCTCGGGCCGCTCTCACCCAGCATCACGGCCGAACGCGGCGTTCGGTTCACCGGGGGCCGCGTTTAGTCCGCCCCGGGTTGCGCCCGGTTCGGTCAGCACGCACTCGCTCCGCGGCACGACGCGGTCGCGGAACTCACAACTGTCCACAATAGACCTGCAAAACGGGAGCGCCGACTCCACCGGCCGGCGGTCAGTGCACCGTAGCGGTCAGTGGACGGTCGCGGCGGCCAGCGCGCCCGCGAGGGTGGGGTGAAGGGTGAGCGCGGAGTCGGCGCCCGTCACCGTGAGCGCGCGGCGTACGGCGTCGGAGCCCACCACGGCGAGTGGTGGCGTGGTGATCAAAGCGCGAATTCCGGCACAGCCCAGAAATTCCACGCGCGAAAGGTCGGCCACGACGGGCTCGGTAGCTTCGGCGAGTGCGGCGGTGAACAGACCGGCGGTGGCGGCATCGAGGTCGCCCACCGGAGTGAGCACCCGGACGCCATCGCGAAGGGTTGTGGTCACGGTCAGATTCGCTGGAAGCGGGATGGCAGTGAACGACGTGTTCATGTTGCGCTCCTCTCGCACGAATCTGCTTCGGGCGCAGGCCGAAGCTCGGTTGTTTCCGGCAGACACCGTCTTTGACCGTACGCTCTTGGGCTTCCAGGTCAAGGACGGACGTTTGAGCACAGCCTGGGATCGAGCCGCTCGGGCGCGCCGGCGCCGTGCCAGAGTGCGAAGCCTCGCGAAGCCGGTCGCCAGTTTCTGAACGTTGGTTTGCCTGCGAAACAACGGGTTCGACGTCCAACCGGGCCATGCGTACGAGGTTCGAGGTCCAACCGGGACTTGCGTACTGAGGGACTCAGCCACGGCAGCACAAGTGAGCAGGCCGACGCAGTGCTCACCCGGCAGTGGAAAGACGCGCTCGCGGCGTGCCGAGAGATACCACGCCGACCCTGTTGAGTTGGCGGGTGAGGAAGCCTCGTCGAGCGAGCGGGCGCGAGGCTTTCGCGGGTCACCGAGCTCGCTTCGGTGGCGCCCCGGCTCGCGCACCCGGCCTTTGCGCAGGTGCCGCTGGCGGCGGGCAAGCGCGCGCCTGCCCGCGGTGCCGCGCCACGGCGGAACGCGACTTCGTTGCCACGCGATCGGCCGCGCCACGGCGGAACGCGATCTTGTTGCCCCGCGATCGGCCGCGCCACGGCGGAACGCGACTTCGTTGCCACGCGATCAGCCACGGCCGCACGCGATCTGGTGCGGCCATCGCTGACCTGAGCGTCGCATTCCACTGTGGACCGCTCGGACAAGGTTCGACCTGTCCCGCCGTGGGACGGGCAGCCGGAGCGGGTCAGTCGCGCAGGGCCAGCTTCTCGAGTTCCTCGTCGAAGTCGAACCACGCCACTTCGTCGCCGGCCGGCACCTCGTCGTAGGTGCGGTCCAGGAACTCGGCCAGTTCGTCGGCCGGGGCTTCCAGCACGGCCGAGCCGTCGGGAGCGGTGAGCTCGACGATCACCTGGGTGTCGTCGGCGGCCGGGCGCACGCGCACGTCGCCGTCCCCGGCGGGCGCGATCAGGCCGTCGGCGAGCAGGTCACGGCCGAAGAGCCAGCGGACGACACCGGAGCCGGCGTGGTAGCCGACGGCGATGGCGTACGGGTCCTGCGGGTCGTACTCGAGGTCGGCGCGCACCGGCAGCGGAACGCTCCCGAACGTGCGCAGCCCGAAAACGATCGTCGCGCGGACGACGGGGGGCTCGGTGCCCATGGCGGTACCTCCTCGAAAGGTTGTTGGTGAACGTCTCACGAATCAACGTGAATGTTCCTCTATGAGTAACGCCCCGTAAGAGTAGGAGCTGCCCGACATCGGATCTTTCACCCCATTGGTGGAGACAGACGTCTCATGTGCTCACTCATCGGCATGAGTTGCCACTCGAACGGTTAAGCAAGCTGCCGCCGATTCCGCCGACGACCGCGCGGACAGGACAGGGGCCGACCCCTCCCGACCGCCTTGGACGTACCCGGTGCGGCGTCTACGGGAGCCTCTCGCGCAAGCCCGTCCGGACGGTTCGTCGACCCACGCGCCGGTGCGAGCCGGGACCGGCCGACAGCGGCGCGCGAAGGTGACTTCGGGGCCCGGCGGCTCAGGGTGAGGTTTGTGGTAGACCTCGCGTGAACACGCGGTCTGGGGGTGTGGTGCAGGCCGCTTTTTGGCGGGTTCCCACAACGCAGCGGGCGCGGCATGCGTCAGGCGCGACAGTGGTGTACCCGGAGGTAAGGGAGCAGGGTGTAGGCGAGGACAGGCGACGCCCGGGAGCCGGACGTCGCCTGCTGTCTGTGGGTAGCTCTTGGGAGGCTCAGTCGGTGTTCAGTCGTGTCGCCATCGTGAACCGCGGGGAAGCAGCCATGCGGTTGATCCACGCCGTCCGGGACCTGTCGGCGGAGACGGGGGCGCGCATCGAAACGGTCGCCCTCTACACCGATGCGGACCGGGCCGCGACGTTCGTGCGTGAGGCCGACGTGGCATACCCGCTGGGGCCGGCCTCGGCGCGGCCCTACCTCGACCTGGCCAAGCTCGAGAACGCGCTGGTCGAAACCGGAGCGGACGCGGCCTGGGTCGGCTGGGGCTTCGTGGCCGAGGACCCTGCGTTCGCGCAGCTGTGCGAGAAGATCGGGATCACGTTCGTCGGGCCGAGCGCGGACGCCATGCGCCGGCTGGGCGACAAGATCGGTGCCAAGCTGATCGCGGAAGAGGTGGGTGTCCCGGTCGCGCCGTGGAGCCGCGGTGAGGTCGCGACGCTCGAAGCCGCACTGGCGGCGGGCGAGCGGATCGGCTACCCGCTGATGCTGAAGGCCACCGCAGGCGGCGGCGGACGCGGCATCCGGAAGGTGGCATCGAGCGACGAGCTGGCCGAGGCGTACGAGCGCACGAGCCAGGAAGCGTTGCGCGCGTTCGGTTCCGGTGTCGTGTTCCTGGAGCGGCTCGTCACGGGTGCCCGCCACGTCGAAGTCCAGGTGATCTCCGACGGCGAGACGGCGTGGGCGCTGGGCGTGCGCGATTGCTCGGTGCAGCGGCGCAACCAGAAGATCATCGAGGAGTCGGCGTCACCGGTCCTCTCGCCGGAGCAGACGGCGAACCTCAAGGTGTCGGCCGAGCGGCTCGCGGTCAAGGTCGGGTACCGCGGCGCGTGCACCGTGGAGTTTCTCTACCACCCGGGCGAGAAACTGTTCGCCTTCCTCGAGGTGAACACCCGCCTGCAGGTGGAACACCCGATCACGGAGATCACCACGAGCACCGACCTCGTGCGGCTACAGCTGCACGTCGCGGCCGGCGGCAAGCTCGAAGGTGACCAGCCCGCCGAGCTCGGACACGCCGTGGAGGCACGGCTCAACGCCGAGGACCCAGACCGTGACTTCGCCCCCTCCCCCGGCCACATCGCGCGGCTCATGCTGCCCGCGGGCCCAGGCATCCGCGTCGACACCGGCGTGAGCGAGGGCGACACAATCCCCGCCGACTTCGACTCCATGATCGCGAAGATCATCGCCTACGGCCGTGACCGCGACCAGGCCCTCGCCCGACTGCGCCGCGCCATGGCGGAAACCACGGTGATCATCGAGGGCGGCGCGACCAACAAGAGTTTCGTGCTCGACCTCCTCGATCAGCCCGAGGTGATCGACGCGAGCGCCGACACCGGCTGGATCGACCGCGTGCGCGGCGAGGGCCGCCTGGTCGCCCACAAGCACTCCGCGATCGCGCTCGCCGCCGCGGCCATCGAGGCCTACGAGGACGAGGAGGAGATCGCCCGGACCCGCCTGCTGACGACCGCGCACGGCGGCCGGCCGCAGGTACAGCACGAGAGCGGCCGCCCGCTCGACCTGAAGCTGCGCGGCGTCTCCTACCGCGTGAGCGTCGCCCGCGTCGGGCAGAAACGGTTCCGCATCGGCATTTCCGGCGGGGGTGACGTGCATCCGGCCGACGTCGAGATCGAGCGATTCGACGCCCACAGCGGCCAGATCACCGTCAACGGCACGCGCTTCCGCCTCGTCGCCGCCACCCACGGCCCGATCCACCTGGTCGAGGTCGACGGCGTCACCCACCGCGTGAGCCGCGACGAGGGCGGTGTCGTCCGCTCCCCCGCGCCCGCGCTGGTCGTCGCGACGCCGCTGGCCGTCGGTGACGAGGTCGACGCGAACGCGCCGATCCTCGTGCTGGAGAGCATGAAGATGGAGACGGTGCTGCGCGCGCCGTTCCGCGCGCGCGTACGCGAGCTGCCGGTGTCAGTCGGCAGCCAGGTCGAGACCGGCGCCGCGCTGATGCGCCTCGAGCCGCTGGCCGACGAGGACGATTCCGCCGAGCCGACCGAATCGCCCGAGACGGTCGACATCGACCTGCCCGCCGAGCCGACGGGCACGGCTCCCGCCGATCGCGCCGAACGCGGCCTCCAGGATCTGCGCAGCCTCGTGCTCGGCTTCGACGTCGACCCGCACGACCAGCGCCGCACGCTCGACGGTTACCTCGCCGCGCGCGCGGAGCTCGGCGGCAACCGACCACTCAGCGGCGAAATCGGCCTGTTCGAGGTGTTCGCGGACCTGTCGGAGCTGATGCGCAACAAACCTTCTGGCGAGGAGGTCAGCGCGGCGAGCCCCGTGCACAGCGCGCGCGAGTACTTCCACACGTATTTGCAGAGCCTCGACGTCGACCGCGCCGGCCTGCCCGAGTCGTATCAGGCGCGGCTGCGGCGCGTGCTCGGGCGCTACGGCGTCGCCGACCTCGAGCGCACACCGGAGCTCGAGGAAGCGGTCTTCCGTATTTTCCTCGCGCAGCAACGGGCTTCGTCCGACGTCGCGATCGTCACGGCGCTGCTGCGGCAGTGGCTCGGCGAGGCGCTGCCGACCGGCGATCTGCGGCAAGAGGCCGGGTTGGCGCTGGAACACCTCGTGGCCGCCACGCAGTTGCGGTACCCGGCCGTGAGCGACCTCGCGCGCGGTGTGGTGTTCCGCTGGTTCGCGCAGCCGCTGCTGCGCCGGGCGCGCGCGGAGGTCTACGCCGAGGTGCGCCAGAGCTTGCGATACCTCGACCGGAACCCGGACGCACCGGACCGCGCGGAGCGCATCGCGCACATGGTGTCGAGCTCCGAACCACTCGTGCGGTTGCTCGGCCAGCGCATCGGGCGCCAAGGCACGGATCCGGCACCGCTGCTGGAGGTGCTCACCCGGCGCTACTACGGGAACAAGACCCTGTCGGAGATCCGCCGGCGCGAGGTCGCCGGCTGTGTGTTCGTCACCGCCGAGCACACCGAGCCCGCGCGGGTCGTCACCACGGCCGTCGACTTCGCGCGGCTGCCGGACGCCGTCCGCGCCACGGGTGAGCTGGCGGACGGTACGGCCACGTATGCCGTCGCCGACGTCTACGTGACGTGGGCCGATCAGCCCGACATCGACACGATGGCCGCGCGCCTCGGCGAGATCCTCGCCGCGGAGCCGTTGCCGGAACCGGTCAGGCGCGTCACGACCACGGTCGCCGGCGGTGGGGGTGCCGTGATGCACCACCACTTCACCTTCCGGCGGGACGCCGGCGGCTTCGCCGAAGACCGCCTGATCCGCGGCCTGCACCCGCGCGTCGCCGAGCGGATGCAGCTGGAACGGCTGCAGGAGTTCGACCTCACCCGCCTGCCCTCGTCCGACGAGGAGGTCTACCTGTTCAAGTGCGTCGCGCAGGCCAACCCGGCCGACGAGCGGCTGGTCGCGATGACGCAGGTGCGGGACCTCACACCGCTGCGCGAGGCCGACGGCCGGCTCGTGGCACTGCCCGCGGCCGAAGACGCGCTGGCCGCGTGCCTCGATGCGATCCGCAACGTGCAGGCGCAGCGCCCGGCACGCAAACGCTTCGACACCAACCGGATCGTCGTCTACGTGTGGCCGCCGAGCGACCTCACCATGGACGAGCTGAACCTGCTCGCCCAGCGCGTGCTGCCGTCGACGGCGGGCGCCGGCCTGGAGGAGATCCAGTTCCTGGCGCGGCGGCGCAACCCAGACACCGGCGAGCTGACCGACGTCGCCGTGACGATCCGCGACGTCGCCGGCTCGGGCGTGCGCCTGTCGGTGTCCGAGCCGTCGCGCGAACCGGTGCAGCCGCTGGACGACTACCGCCAGAAGGTGCTGCGCGCAGCACGCCGCGACACGGTGTACCCGTACGAGCTGACGGATCTGCTCGCCGGCGAGGGCACGTTCACCGAACACGACCTCGACGACACCGGCGCGCTGGTGCCGGTCGACCGGCCGAAGGGCCGCAACAAGGCCGGGATCGTCGCCGGGGTCGTGAGCACGCCGACCGACCTCGTGCCCGAGGGTGTGCGGCGGGTCGTGCTGCTGGGCGACCCGACGAAGGCGCTTGGCGCGCTGTCGGAGCCCGAGTGCGCGCGGGTGATCGCGGCGCTGGACCTCGCCGAGCGGATGCAGGTGCCGTTGGAGTGGTTCGCCTTGTCGGCCGGCGCCAAGATCTCCATGGACTCCGGCGTGGAGAACATGGACTGGGTGGCGGCCGCGCTCAAGCGGATCGTCGAGTTCACGCAGGCGGGCGGCGAGATCAACATCGTCGTCGCCGGCATCACCGTGGGCGCGCAGCCCTATTGGAACGCCGAAGCCACGATGCTCATGCACACCAAGGGCATTCTGGTCATGACACCGGACTCGGCGATGGTGCTCACCGGCAAGCAGTCGCTCGACTTCTCCGGCGGGGTGTCGGCGGAGGACAACTTCGGCATCGGCGGCTACGACCGAGTGATGGGACCCAACGGCCAGGCGCAGTACTGGGCGCCCAATCTGGCGGGCGCGCGCGAAGTGCTGATGGCGCACTACGCGCACACCTACGTCGTACCGGGCGAAGCCGGCCCGCGTGCAGCGGCCACCACGGACCCGGCCGACCGCGACGTGTCCGGCTATCCGCACGCGATCGTCGGCAGCGACTTCACCACGGTGGGCCAGATCTTCTCGGCCGAGCACAACCCGGACCGCAAGAAGCCGTTCGACATCCGCACGGTGATGCGCGCACTGTCCGATCAGGACCATCCGGTGCTGGAACGCTGGGCCGGGATGGCGGACGCGGACACGGCGGCAGTGCAGGACGTGCACATCGGCGGGCACCCCGTGTGCTTGCTGGGCATCGAGTCGCGTTCGGTGCCACGCCGCGGTTTCCCGCCCACCGACGGACCCGACGCGTTCACCGCGGGCACGCTGTTCCCCCGTTCGTCGAAGAAGGCCGCGCGCGCGATCAACTCCGCGAGCGGCAACCGGCCGCTGGTCGTACTGGCGAACCTGTCCGGTTTCGACGGTTCCCCGGAGTCGATGCGGAAGCTGCAGCTGGAGTACGGCGCGGAAATCGGTCGCGCGATCGTGAACTTCGACGGCCCGATCGTGTTCACCGTGATCTCGCGCTACCACGGTGGCGCCTTCGTGGTGTTCTCCAAGGCGCTCAACCCGAACATGACGGTGCTCGCCCTCGAAGGGTCGTTCGCCTCGGTGCTGGGCGGCGCGCCGGCCGCGGCCGTCGTGTTCTCCGGCGAGGTCAACACCCGCACGGCGAACGACCCGCGCGTCGCGACCCGGCAGGCCCGGCTCAGCGAGCTCACCGGCGCCGAGCGCGCCGCGTGTGCCGCCGAACTGGCCGAGGTGCAGTCGTCGGTGCGGGCCGAAAAGCTGGGTGAGGTGGCCGCGGAGTTCGACCGCGTGCACAGCATCCAACGGGCCGTCGAGGTCGGTTCCGTCGACGCGATCGTCTCGGTGGCGCAGCTGCGGCCACGGATCATCGAGGCGATCGAGCACGGTCTGAAGCGCTGACCAGGTTCGCGGAGGCCAGGTTCTTGGGCCCGGCCTCCGCCTCAGTAGACGGACACCAGGATTTCCTCGGCCTCCGCCGGCGACGGCGTTCTCGGCGCGTTCTTGGTGACCGCATCCGCCAGCGCAGCGCGCGCGATCGCGGGCAGGTCTTCACGGGTCAGACCGAGGTCGCGCAGTGGGCGCTTGATGCCGAGGCCGTCCGAGATCGCCCGGACGGCGTCCACTGCGGACGGTGCCCGAAGTGCTTCGGCTACCTGCGCGTACGGGCAGGCGGCGGCTTCGGCGCTGAACGTCATGACCTCCTCCAGCACGGCCGCCAGCGCGACGCCGTGCGGGGTGGCGGTGCGGGCGGTCACGGCGTGCCCGAGGCCGTGGACGAGGCCCAGTCCGGAGCGGGTCAGCGCACGGCCCGCGAGGTGGGCGCCGAGCATCATGTGGCCGCGGGCATCGAGATTCGCCCCGTCGCGGAAAACCACGGGGAGCCACTCGCCGACGAGCGCGACGGCGCGCGTGGCGTCGGCCGCCGAAACGGCGTCGGCGCCGCGTGAGGCGAGGGATTCGATGCCGTGCACCAGCGCGTCGAGCCCCGTGGCGGCGGTGATCGCGGCGGGCAGGCCCAGCGTGAGCTCCGGGTCCAGTACGGCGATCCGCGGCACGACCGACGAGTGTCCGATGTAGACCTTTCGACGGGCGGCGACGTCTTCCACGACCCCGAATCCGTTGGTTTCGGCACCGGTGCCCGACGTCGTGGGAACGGCGACGACCGGGTGGCCGTCGAGGCCGTCCCACAGCGTGCCGGCGTCGGCCGCGACCGCGCCGGGGTTGCCGGCGAGCAGGGCGATGCCCTTGGCCGCATCGAGCGCCGAACCGCCGCCCAGCGCGACGACCACGGCGGGCCCGAAGTCCCGCAGCCGTGCGGCGCCGCGATCCAGCTCCGTGGTCGCGGGGTTGGGCCCGATGTCCTCGTGCACCACACCGTCCACGCCCGCCGCGGCGAAGATTCTCCACCCGCGCGACGATGCCGGTCGCGCGCAAACCGCGATCGGTCACCACGAACACGCGCGAGCCGAGCTCCGCGGTGAACTGCGGCAGCCGGGTGAGCATCCCCGGACCGAACTCCGTTCGTGCCATGGCGTGCCCTTTCACGGTTTCGCCGTCGGTGTCCGGACAGGTCGAGCAAGGTGCGTCAGAGCCGCCATCGGGCCACCGCTTCCTCGTCGAGTTCGATGCCGAACCCGGGTTTGCGCGGCACGGGCAGTTCGCCGTCGCGGTCGATGAACAGCGGTCGGGCGAGCATGAAGTCGCGCCGAGGTGGGGTCCAGCCCGGCGGATCGTAGGGAAATTCCAAGTACGGGCCGGCGCCGATGCCCGCGGCGAGGGCCAGGTTCGCGAGCAGGCCGACGCCGTTGGTCCAGCTGTGCGGTGTGAACGCCCGGTGCTTCAGCTGCGCGAATTCGGCGAGGGTGCGCGCGCGGTGCATGCCCACCGCGAGGACGGCGTCCATCTGGTAGACGTCGAGCACGTCGTGCTCCAGATAGCGCAGCAGCTCCGGCACGGAGTGGTGCATTTCGCCCGCCGCGATGCGCACACCGGGGTTCTCGGCGCGCAGGGTGCGGAAGCCGTCGAGGTCGGCGTAAGGCAGGGGCTCCTCGACCCAGAACACGTCGAGTTCGGCGAGGCGGCGCACGATCCGGCGGGTGGCGGCGAGGTCCGTCGCGGGGGCGGTGTCGCCGGCCATGCGCCACGACTGGTTGAGGTCGACCATGATGGCAAAGTCCGGGCCGAGGGCTTCGCGCACGGCGGCGACCGTCTCGATGCCTTCGCGGACCCGATCGCGATCGATGCGGATCTTGAGCGCACGGAAACCTTCGGCGTGGGCCTGCCGGGCCGCTTCCACGCGTTCGGCGGGCGGCTTGAGCTCGGCGGTCGACGCGTACACCGGCACGGCGGCCGCGGAGTTGCCGAAGAGGGTGGCGACGGGAAGTCCCGCGACCTTGCCGATGATGTCCCAGAGCGCGGCTTCCAAAGGCCAGTAGCTGCCGCCGTGGAAGTTGGCCGTCTCGATGGCCTTCACGTGGCGGACGATGTCCAGCGGATCGGTACCGACGAACAGGTGCTCGACGTTCGCGAAGCCCGCCATGGTGTCGCCGGAACCGATGCCGGTGACGCCTTCGTCGGTGTACACGCGGACGATGGTTGCGTCGAAGTGCCGCCGGGGCTCGGGGTCCCACGCCGCACGCAGCGGGGGGTCGAGCGGCAGGCGCAGGTGGTCGAGGGTGATGCCGGTGATCTTCATCGGCTACGACGCTACGAGCGGCGCCCGGTGGTGCCAAGACATCGCAACGTGTGTTGCGCTGACGCCAACCGACCACCGGCCGGACGCATCCGTTGGCGAGGCCCTGGCAGTAAGGTTCGGGCATGTCCCGCGCACTGGGCCACGGTCTGAGCCGCGACCTCGACCTGCTCGAGGCCCTGGCCTCGGCCGAAGCGCAGCGCGACGACGGCCTCGGCGTCGTCCGGCTCGCCGCCCTCACCGGCCGCGAGAAGAGCCAGGTCTCGCGGGCGCTCAAGGCGTTGGCCGCGGAGGACATCGTCGAGCGCGACCCCGACACCCTTCGCTACCGCATGGGGCGGCGCCTGTTCTCGCTGGTGGCCCGCACCGCCGAAGATCGGCTGGTGCGCGCCGCGGAGCCGGTGATGCGGGCGTTGTCCGAGGATCTGGAGGAAACCAGCCACCTGTGTGTGCTGCGCGACCGTTCGGTGCTGACTCTGCTTTCGGTGTCGGGTCATTCCTTCCGGGTCCACGGCTGGGAGGGCCGCGACGTGCCGGCCCCGTGCACGTCCGCCGGCCGCGTGCTCCTGAGCGACGCGACGCCCGACGAGCTCTACGTGCGCTTCCCCGGCCTCCCCGACCTGCCGGGCCTGTGGTCCCGCATCCGGCGCGCCCGCGCCGACGGCTTCGCCTGCGTGACCGAGGAATTCGAACCCGGGCTGTCCGGGGTCTCCGCGCCCATCCGCGACTACCGCGGGCGCGTGGTCGCCGCCGTGAACGTCTCCGCGCCGCACACCCGCCTGGCCCCGCACCTACCGGCCGCCGCGCACCGCACCGCCGCGGCCGCTTCCGAGGTGTCCGCGCTCCTCGGCTGGTCCTGACCGCGCGGCGGCACGGGCCGAAGCGAGCCCGTACCGCCGAGTCGAGCCCAACCGGGTGCTACGAACTGGCCGGCGCCGTCGTGGTGGAGGAGCTGCCGAACTTGATGGACTTGGCCTCCTTGCCGATGGCCGTCAGCACGGCGACACCGACGAGCGCGGGGATGACCGTCCACAGCAGCGCGGCCGAATAGCCCTGGGACTGGGCGATGCTCTCCTGGATGGGCAGGTTGAGCGCCGCGAGGAGGTTGCCGAGCTGGTAGGTGACGCCGGGGTAGAAGCCGCGGATGGCGTCGGGGGACATTTCGGTGAGGTGAGCCGGAATCACACCCCACGAGCCCTGCACCATGATCTGCATGAGGAACGACCCGAGGGCCAGCATGCCGGCCCCGTGGTCGAACGCGAAGATCGGGATGATCGGCAACCCGAGCACGGCGCCGGCGACGATCGTGATGCGCCGGCCGAAGCGTTCGGACAAGCTGCCGAACAGCAGGCCGCCGATGATGGCGCCGATGTTGTAGAGCACGGCGATCCACGTGCTCGTCGCGGCACTCAGTCCGGCGCCGCCGTGTTCGGTGGCCTTGAGGAACGTCGGATAGACGTCCTGGGTGCCGTGGCTGAGCCAGTTGAAGGCCGTCATCAGCACGATCAGGTAGGCGAACCGGCGGATCACCTTGGGGTTGAACACGACGTCCTTCACCGACGTCCGCGTCACCCGCATCTTCTCCTGCGCCGCCTCCCAGACCTCCGACTCGCGCACCCGCGCCCGGATCAGCAGACTGATGAGCGCCGGGAAGATGCTGAGGACGAAGATCCACCGCCACTCCAGTCCGAGCGCCGAGTGGAACAGCAGATACGCGAGCGCGGCCAGCAAGTAGCCCATCGAATACCCGGCCTGCAGCAGGCCGGAGAAGAACCCACGGCGCGGCACGGGGATCTTCTCCATCGCCAGTGCCGCGCCGAGCCCCCATTCACCGCCCATCCCGATGCCGTAGATGAACCGCAGGATCAGCAGCACCGTGAAGTTCGGCGCCACCGCACAGAGAATCCCGGCGAGCGAGTACAGAATCACGTCGACCATCAGCGGGATCCGCCGTCCGACGCGGTCCGCCCACAGTCCGAACAGGAGCGCGCCGACCGGGCGCATCACGAGCGTCGCCGTGGTGATGAACGCGAGCTGCGTCGCCGTGGCACCGAACGACTTGTCCTTCGCGATGTCCGCGAGCACGAACACGACGAGGAAGTAGTCGAACGCGTCCATGGTCCAGCCCAGCGAAGCGGCGATGAACGAGTTCCGTTGATCCGAGGTGAGTTTGCGGTTCGGGCGCGCGGCGGCGTCGGACATCGAAATTCCCCCGAATTCGTGGGCGTCGTACCGGATGGGGCCAGTGTTGGTTTACACGTCCCGTCGGGGCCGGGCAAGCGACGCATTTTGCCCGGTTTGGCCTGTTCATCGCCCGATCAGATGATCTGGGCGTAATCCCGCTCCCCCATCTGGCCCTGCGCTCACCCGAACGGCAGGTCGAACGCCAGCTGTTCGGACCCGGACTCGGGCGCGCCCGACAGTGTCGCCGCGCAGGCACGGCACGGCCTGATGTCGCCGGTGCCCGGCGCGGTCAGGTCGACCGGCGTCCAGGTGCGTGACTCGCGGTCGCCGCAAGCGGAACGGCGGTATCGCAGGTCGTCGGCGCGGGTCATGAGGTGGGCGACGGGCGCTTCGTCGGGCAGGGCTCCGACGAGGTACCAGCGCGTCGCGCCGGGGACGGGGTGGGTGGTCGCCATGGAACTGTCCTCCTGGGAGGCCCGTTCAGCTTCAACTCCTTCACCACGGCCATCTTCCGTCGCGTCCCGGCGGATGTCGCGCGTTTGCCCGTGTTCGGCGTGGCGCGGTCAGTCCTCGGTGGACTCCGCATAACGCAGGATCCGCATCAGACCGCGTTCGTCCACGGTGTCGTCTTCGGCGACGCACTCTTCCAGGCGCCGTATGACGTCGGCGGCGTCGAGTCCCGCGCCGATCAGCACGAGCTGGGTCCGCCGCGGCCCGGCGGGCCACGCGGACCGTTCGACCTGCACGAACGCGCCGACGGCGTGCAGGCCGAACCGCGAACGCGGGCCGGTCGGACCGAGGTCCACGTGGCCCTTCACGCGGTACAACCCGGCCGGGCGCTGCTCGAGGAACGCCAGTAGCCGCCGCGGCGAAAGCGGACGTTCGGACGTGAACGTCACGCTCTCGTACGCCGCGTGCAGGTGATCGGAGTGGTCGCGCAGGTCCTCGAAGGACAACTGGCCGTGAAGGTCGCGCGGCCGAGGGTCGAAGAGCAGCTCCGGGTCCACGCGGCCGTGGTCGGTCACCAGCACCGGCACGCCGGGCGCGTGTTCCTCGACGGCTGCTGTCACCTTGTGCAGCTCGGCGGCCGTGACGCGGTCGGCTTTGTTGACCACCACCAGATCGGCGAAGCCCAGGTGGTCGCGCAGTTCGGGATGTCGTTCGCTGGCCGCCGGGAATTCGGCGGCGTCGACGACCTCGACGAGCCCGCCGTAGCGGATGTCGGGGTTCTCGCTCGCGACCATGAGCCGCAGCAGGTCACGCGGCTCGGCGATCCCGCTGGCCTCGACCACGATCACGTCGATGCCGGCCTCGGGGTTCGCCAGCTTGCCGAGCATCGCGTCGAGTCCGCTGGCGTCCACGGCACAGCACAGGCAGCCGTTCCCCAGCGACACCATCGTGTCGACCTGACCGGACACCGCGAGCGCGTCGATGTTCACGCTGCCGAAATCGTTGACCACCACGCCGACGCGGTCGCCCTGCCGGTTGGCCAGCAGGTGGTTGAGCAGCGTGGTCTTGCCCGATCCGAGGTACCCCGCCACAAGGACCACCGGGATTCGCTGAGTTGCCACGTGAAAATCCTCCTGCCCCGTTCGCCCGCGACCCTACCCGTCGCGCCACCGCCCGCCCGGCAAGACCTGGCGGTTCGTCGGAAACGTCGGAAACTCAGTCACCCCAACGACTTCGGCCCGGCGAAGCGGTTTTCCTGCCGGGCTGGTGAAACCGCCCGTTCGGCGGATCCTGAACATCCGGCGCCACTTCCCGGCCGCGGAAGGCGGACAATGGCGCCATGACCGGAGTGCTGGTCGCCCATGCGAGCAAGAACGGCGGCACCCGCGAGATCGCCGAAGTGGTCTCGGAGGAGCTGCGCGCCCTTGGCCACCGCGTGGACACCCTCGACGCCGCGGCCGTCGAAGACGTCGCCCGATACTCGGCCGTCGTCCTCGGTAGCGCCCTCTACTTCTCCCGCTGGCGGCCCTCCGCCGTACGGCTGCTGAAAACCCACACCACCGCACTGCGTGAGCGGCCCGTCTGGCTGTTCCACAGTGGCCCGTGCCGTCCCGTGTCCGTCGTCCGCGTCCCGCTGCCCGCCGGCGTGGCGCTACTGGCCGCTTCCGTCGACGCCGAGCCCACGATGACCTTCGGTGGCCGCCTCGACACCGCCGCCGCGCACCGCTTGGTGCCGCGACTGCTCGGCCAGCGCGCCGGTGACTACCGCGACTGGACCGGCATCCGCACGTGGGCGCGCGACATCGGACAGCGAATCACGACCCACGCGTGGTTGTGACGCCATACGTTCACCGGGCCGCCGTTACGGATCCGACCACAGTCACGGCGAAACCCGTTGGCACACCAGCTCGCGTCTGTCGTTGAGGTCCGCCTACTCCTGAGCGGATCGGTAACTCTTCTTCGCGCGGCTGGGCGCCACCCGCGGCGGCTCCCCCGGCATCTTCGGATAGACCGGCGGCCACGGCGCGTCCATCAACCCCGCTGTCAGGTCGTGGCGCGACATCTCCAGCAACACGTCGATCGACTGCGGTCGTTCGTTCGCCCCGGCCCACGGATCTCCCTTGTCCGCGACCAAAGCCGGCACCGTCGAGAGCGTCAGCTCGTCGGGCACCACTGTGTCCAGATCGTCCCAGGCGATCGGCGTCGACACCTGCCCGCCAACTCGCGGCCGCACGCACCAGGCCCCGAAAACCGTTTTGTGCGGCGCGTTCTGGTTGAAATCCACGAACACTCGCGCGCCGCGTTCTTCCTTCCACCACTGCGCCGTGATCCGCTCCGGATGCCGCCGTTCCATTTCCCGCGCCAGCGCGACGGCCGCGGCCCGCACCTGGTAGCCGTCCCAGCGCGGTTCGAGAATCGCGTACAGGTGCAATCCCCGCGATCCCGACGTTTTCACGTGCACCGCGATCCCGATCTCCGCCAGGAATTCGCGGACGAGCCAGGCCGCCTCCCGCAGCTGGGCAAAACCCACGCCCGGCGAGGGATCCAGATCGATCCTCAGCTCGTCGGCGATCTCCAGCGCCGCCGCGCGGTTCGGCCACACGTGGAATCCGAGACAGCCCTGGTTGACGGCCCACAGCACGTGCGCGAGATCCATCGCGACGAGCGCGTCGCTGGTCGTTCCGTTCGGAGTGGACACCACGGTCGTCGTGAGCCACGCGGGAGCCGTTTTGGGGACCCGTTTCTGAAACCAGCTCTTCCCGCCCGCGCCGTCGGGATAACGCTCGAGGAGCACCGGACGACCGCCAAGGCGCCGCAGCAACGGCCCCGCCACCGCCTGGTAATACCGCACCAGATCGAGTTTCGTTTCACCCCGCTCGGGAAAATACACCTTGTCCGGGCTGGAAATCGTGAGCTCGACACCGTCGAGCGCCAGCAGCACCCCGCTCACCGTGATTCCTCGGCCAGTGGTTCCTCGGCCGGTGGTTCCTCGGCCGGTGGTTCCTCGCGCCGGGCTTCGCCGAACAATGTCGTCAGCTCGGCCGGCGGTGCTTCCTCCAGCTGTGCGTACGTGCACGAGGCCGGGTCCCGGTCGGGCCGGAACCGCACCAGCCGACCGCCGTGGCGGAACCGGCCGCCCTGCAGGTGTTCGTAGCGCACCTCGGCAACCCACTCGATCCGCAGCGGCTCCCACGACAGGTCCTTGTCCGGCGCCCACCGGCTGTTCGCGCCCGGACGTCGCCCCGGCTCCGGCTCGTACTCCGCCCAGGTGCGCCAGGGGTGGTGCGCCAGCGCGTCTTCCCGCAGCGGCGCCAGCTCGTCCACCAGCTCGCGGCGGCGGACGGCGGTGAAACTGCTGGCGACGCCGACGTGGTGCAGCGTGCCCGCTTCGTCGTAGAGGCCCAGCAGCAGCGAACCGATCCCCTTGCCGTCCTTGTGCCACCGGAACCCGGCGACGACGCAGTCGGCCGTGCGTTCGTGTTTCACCTTCCACATCACGCGCTTGTCCTGCTGGTACGGCTGCTCGGCCGGCTTGGCCACCACGCCGTCGAACCCCGCGCCCTCGAACCGCGTGAACCAGTCCTCGGCCAGGTCCGGATCCGTGGTGAGCGGCGTCAGGTGCACCCGCCGCAGCCCGCCATCGGGGTTGTCGCCGAAGATTCTTTCCAGCTGCCGCCGGCGTTCGCGGAACGCCTCCCCCGTCAGGTCGCGCGTCCCCAGCGCCAGCAGGTCGAACGCCACGAAACTCGCCGGTGTCTCCTCGGCCAGCTTGCGCACGCGGCTCGCCGCGGGATGCAGCCGCAGCTGCAGCGCCCCGAAGTCCAGACCGCGGGGCGTGACGAGCACGATCTCACCGTCGACCACGCACTGCCGGGGCAACGCGGCCTTCAGCAGTTCCACGAGCTCCGGAAAGTACCGCGTGAGCGGGCGATCGTTGCGCGAGCCGAGCTCCACCTCGTCGCCGTCACGGAACACGACGCAGCGGAACCCGTCCCATTTGGGCTCGAACCAGATCCCTTCGGACCTCGGCACCTCGTGCACGGCCTTGGCGAGCATCGGCCGCACGGGCGGCATCACAGGCAGCTCCACGAGCCGATCCTAGGCCGCGACGACGCTGACCTGCAGCGTTTCCGCCGTCGCGGTGGGTCAGCTCCCGAATTCACAGCCTGGTGCTCGGGAACACTCGCGGTGAACCTCCGGCCAGCGACCGGCAGATCCCGCGCGCCGCCGCCATCACCAGCGGTGCCAGCGCGCCCGGCTGGGCGCGGTCGGCCCGCACGACCAGCGACACCGCGGCGGCGAGCGAACCGTCCGCGGCGAAAATCGGCGCGCCGACCGACAACGCGTCGATCGTCACCTGGCCGTCGCTCACCGAGTAGCCGATCTTGCGGACGTCCGCCAGTGTCCGGCGCAGCTGTGCGGGATCGACGACGGTCTTGGGGGTGTAGCGCTGCAGTGGCGCGCCGAGCACCTCTTCCTGCACGGCCGCGGGAGCGTGCGCGAGCAGGACGAGCCCGACCCCGGTGGCGTGCAGGGCGAATCGCCCGCCGACGCGCGTCCACACCGGCACGGCGGCCCGGCCGGCGATACGTTCGACGAACACCACCTGGAGCCCTTCCCGCACGGCGAGCTGCACGTTCTCGTGCGTGACCTCGTAGAGGTCCTCCAGGAACGGCATCGCGGCGTCGCGCAGGCCGAGCCCGCGTGGCGCGAGCGACCCGACCTCCCACAGCCGAAGCCCGATGCGATACCGGCCCGCCGCGTCGCGTTCCAGCGCGCCCCACTCGACGAGTTCGGCCGCGCGCCGGTGCGCGGTCGCGAGCGACACACCCGAACGTCGGGCCAGCTCGCTCAGGCTGAGGTCGGTGGCCTCCGGTGTGAAGGCCTCGAGCAGTGCCAGCACCTTGCTCGTCACCGAGGTGCCGGCACCGCTCGGGACCTGCCGGGTCATGACTTCACGCTACCGGGAGCGTCACAGATCCAGCACCAGCCGAGCACCCGCGCAGCGCGACACGCAGATCATCATCACGTCACCGGCTTCGCGTTCCGCGTCGGTCAGCACACCGTCGCGGTGGTCCGGGGTCCCGTCGAGCACCCCGGTCTCGCACGTGCCGCACGTGCCCTCCTGGCACGAGGACAACACGGTCACCCCCGACTCCTCGAGCACCGAGAGGATCGATCGGTCCCCCGGTACCACGAGTGTGCGGCCCGACGACGCCAACACCACCTCGAACGCGTCCCTCGGCCCGGTGTCCGGCTTCGCCGTGAACCGCTCGACGTGCAGCGTGCCCGGCCCGCACCGCTGCTCCATCGCCGTCAGCAACGGTTCCGGCCCGCAGCAGTACACCGCGGCATCCGGGCTCGCGGCCAGCGCCGCGTCGAGGTCGGGCAGGCCGCGTTCGTCCTGCGGCACGAGCTCGACGCGGTCGCCGTAGCGCTCGCGCAGTTCCGGGGCGAACGCCATCGACGCGAGCGAACGGCCGCCGTAGACCAGCCGCCATTCGGCGCCGGCCGCCTCCGCGGCGGCGACCATCGGCACGAGTGGCGTGATGCCGATGCCGCCCGCGACGAACAGGTATCGCGGCGCCGGCTCGAGCGCGAAGTGGTTGCGAGGCCCGCGCACCCGCACGGTGTCACCATCGGCGAGCTTTCCGTGCACGTGCTCCGAACCGCCGCGCCCGCCGGGTTCCCGCAGCACGGCCACCTGCAGCACGGTCCGGTCGGCCGGATCGCCGCACAGCGAGTACTGCCGCACCAGATCCGGGCCCAGCACCAGGTCCAGGTGCGCACCCGGCGCCCATTCGGGCAACGGCGCACCGGCCGGATCACGCAGGGTCAGCCGCACGACGCCGTCGGCGAGGTGCTCCTTCGCCGCCAGCACGACGTCGAGCTCGAGATCGGTGGCCACGGTCAACGTCTCCTCCTCAGGCTCTGTCTGCTCGTCAGGCTCTGTCTCGTCCTCAGGCTTCGGCCGCCGTCAGCACCGGCTCAGGCGGGACCACCGGCTGCGGCCGGTCGTGCCCGTCCGGGTGCGCGAGCAGCCAGTCCCACAGCTCGACCGGGTCCTCCGACTCGTGCTCGGCGCCGCAATGGCACACGCCGACGAGCACGTCGGTGCCGAGCTTCCAGTGGATGCGCACGACGGTGTCGCCGTGCAGCATCGCCACCCGCTCACTCACGACTTCACGACCTGTTCGCCTCCGCCGGCCAGCTTCTTGAGGATCCGCCGCGCGGCCAGCCCGCCGGTGTCGATGTTGACCGAAAGCTCCTGGTACCCCTCGGGTTCCGTCGCGATCACGCCTTCGAGGATGTCGAGCGCGCGCACGTCCTGCAGCACGACCGTGCGGTTGTTCTCGGCCAGGAAATCCGACACGCTCTGGTCCTCGAGCGCGAAATCGCGCGCGACGGCCCAGAAATCGTGAGTGCTGTGCTCGGTTTCGGGCGTGATCGCGTAGACGACCTCCACGTGGAAGCCGTCGGGGTCGGTGCCGTCCTCGTGCGGCAGCACGCCGACCGGCGCGATGCGGCTGTGCAGCAGGTAAAGGCAGGGCGGGTGGTACTCGATGTCCTGCCAGCGCGTGATCCGGCCTTCGATGCCGGTGGATTTCGCGTAGAACGTGGGGCATTCGGCGTCGGCCATGTGCCTGCTGACGTAAATGATGCCGCGGTCCTCGTCGACCTCGGTGGTGATGGGCGTGTTCGCCACTTCGGGCGTGCCGATGTAACCGCCGTGCAGGTACGTCTCGTGGGAGAGGTCGAGCAGGTTGTCCACGAGCAGCTCGTAGCGTGCGGCCAGCGGCTCCATCCCGCTCACGGTCGTGTAGCCAGGGTCCGCGAGCCACGGCGCGCGCGGGATCGCGGCCGGGTCGGCGAGCCCCGCTTCCCCGATCCATACCCACACGAACGAGTCCTGCTCCACGACCGGGTACGAGGAAACCCTTGCGGTGCGCGGAATCCGGGCCTGCCCGGGGACGAACACGCACGTACCCGCGCGGTCGTAGGTGAACCCGTGATAGCCACACACGATCTTGTCGCCATCGAGGCGGCTCTCGGAAAGCGGGTACCGCCGGTGCACGCAGCGGTCGGCGAGCGCGACGACCTCACCGGATTCGGTGCGGTAGAAGACGATGGGCTCGCCGAGCACCGTACGGGCGAACAGCTCGCGCCCCACCTCGCGCCCGTATGCCGCGACGTACCACTGATTCCGGGCGAACGCTGCCATCGCGCCTCAGAGCTCCTTCGATCGGGGGTCGGCACCCGAAGCTCTCACCCGCGCCGCCGCCGCGGCCATCGGCGTTTTCACTGGCTGAAAGACTCCGTCGGTCACGAAATCACCTCTTCCCTGCGGCGGCGCGCGGACGTACAGTCGGCCCCATCGTTATTTCGGGTACCGGAACGTACGGGGACCAAAATGACCACTCGCGACACCGAGACCTTCGACGAACTGGGGCCCCAAGCCTCACTGGGCGAGGTTCTGCTCGCTCTCGGCGGACGTCTCACGAGGCTCCAGACGGAACTGCTGGCCGGCCTGGAGCAGCCACTCACGATTCGCCAGTACCGGATCCTGTCGAGGGTCGGCAGCGGGCACACGTCGCTCACGGCGCTGTGCAAGCTCGCCCACCGCAATCCCTCGACGATGTCCGAGAGCGTCGACAAGCTGGTCAACCAGGGTTTTCTGTCCCGGCGCCCGTCGGCAACGAGCCGGCGCACGATGCGGCTGGAGCTCACGGCCAAGGGCCTCAACGCCCGCGACGCCGCCCGCCGCACGCTCGACAAGTTCACCGCCGAGCTCACCGCCGGCCTCAGCCCCGAGATGCGTGAGCAGCTCCTGCCCGCGCTGTCCCGCCTGTACTTCGAGGTCCAGGGCAACCTGGACGACCGGTAACGGAGCCGGAAGGAGGAACCGGCCCGAAGGGGGGTCCGCTCAAGCGGGCCGAGGGCCACACCGGTCCGGTCGCGCGACACGCCAGCCCCGCTCGCGCCCCCGACACGCCGGAGCACGCCCGGATCACGCACCGTGCTCCGGTTCCACCCCGGCGGTGGAACTCCTGCACCGGGTCGACCACCACCGGTCACCAGCCGCTGCACCGCCCGCGTCCCTGAGTTGCCCAGCCCCCCTGAGTTGCCCAGCCCCCTGAGTTGCCCAGCCCCCTGAGTTGCCAGAGCCACAGAGTTGCCAGAGCCACAAGGAGGTGGCCTCGCCATGCCCCCGTCCCCCGCTACCGCGTCCCGATCGCTGCTCGGCCGGCTCGACGAGTCGGCGTTCACCGCCCGGCACTTGAGGATCTACGTCACCGTCCTCATCGGACACTTCCTGTGCGGGTTCGTGATCAATCTGACCGGCGTGATCCTGCCGGGCGTCATCAAGACGTTTCACCTCACCAGCGCAGCCGCCGGTGGGTTCTCCTCGGCACTGTTCGCCGGCATGCTCGTCGGCGCGGCCGTGGCGGGCACCGTGTCCGACCGATTCGGCCGTCGAGTCCCGCTCGCCCTCACGGTGATCGTCTACGCCGTCTTCTCACTCGCCGCGGTGTTCGCACCCAGCTTCGGCGCGCTCGTCACTTTCCGGGCCCTGCAGGGGATCGGGCTCGGCGCCGAGATCGCCGTGGTGCTGCCCTACATCGCGGAATTCGTGCCGTCCCGCCATCGCGGGCCACTGGTCACCGCGGCGACGGCGGCGTGGCTCATCGGGATTCCCACGGCCGCCGCGGTCGGTACCGCGGTCGTGCCGGCGTTCGGCTGGCGCGCGATGTTCGTGATCGCGACCGTGCCCGTCCTCGTCGGCTTCGTCATGCTGGCGACGCTGCCGGAATCCGTCCGATACCTGCTGCGCCGCGGGCACACGCAGGCCGCGGAAGCCGTCGTCGGGGCGCTGTGCCGCACCACCGGCGCGCCGAGTACCGGTGGCCCTGATCACGCCTCACCCGAGCCACTCGTCGAGAGCGGCACGGTGCGCACGCTCGTGACCCGCACCTACCTGCGCTACACGATCGCCATCTGGTTCATGGAGGTCTGCGCAGGCGCGTTCCTCTACGGCCTGTCGAGCTGGCTGCCCTCGGTCCTGGAGAAGCAGGGCGTTGACCTGCTCAAGAGCTTCGGCTACACGGCGATCATCACCGCCGCCGGTGTGGTCGGCGCGCTGCTCGCCGGCCAGCTCATCAACAAGATCGGGCGCCGGGTGGTGCTCGGCGGCGCATTCGTCCTGAGCGGACTGTTCTGCCTCGCGTGGGGTACCACGGCCGCGACGGCCGCGGTCGTGATCCTCGGTTCGCTCGCCACGTTCTTCGGCAGTGGCCTCGCCGGCAGCACGCTGTTCGCCTACGCCAGCGAGCTGTACCCGACGGCCAGCCGCGCCACCGGGCTCGGCTGGGCCGCGGCATGGCAGAAAGTCGGCGGGCTCATCATGCCTGTGCTCGTCGGGTTCGTCCTGGCGCTGCACGCCTCGCAGTTCCTGTTCTTCCTGCTCTTCGGCATCATCTCGATCTTCGCGGGGATCGCGGCGCTCGTGGCGACCTTCGAGACCCGCGGGCGCACCGTCGAGCAGATCACCCGGGAGATCACTGGGGAGGGGACGGCTTCGTCCCTCACCTCGGCGCGCTCCTGACCGTCCGAAAACCACGACTCCGTGGAGGAATCATGACGATCGACCACGCCCCGGCCCCCGCCGGTGCGGACTTGTCCGATGAGGGCAGCACGGAGCTGCGGCTGCGGCACCGCAAGATCCGCGACGCAATGGCCGAGCAGAACCTCGATGTCGTGCTCGCCTACGGTCCGGCCTGGCGACGCGAGAACATCCGCTACTTCACGGACGTGACGCCGGGCGGCAGTGCCGCACTCGTCGTGTTCCCGGCGGAAGGCGACGCGGTCGCGTTTTCGACCCGGCCTTCGGACCTCCCGGCATTCACGGCGCGGCGCTGGGTCGGCGAGGCCCGCCGGCTCGACCCGGGAAACCCCGCCGAGCTGGGCGTGGTCCTGAAGGAGCTGGCGCCGCGGCGGATCGGGATCGCCCACCACGAACTCGTGCCACTCGTACTCATGGAGACGATCCGCGCCGCGGCACCGGGCGCCGAGGTCGGCTCGGCGACGAAGCTGCTCGACACCGCCCGGCTCGTGAAGAGTGAGTGGGAGCTGGCTCGGATGCGCCGCAGCGCGGCGGTGTGCGCCGCGGGCTGGGAGGCGTTCGTGGACGTGCTGGAACCCGGGCTGCCCGAGTACCGGATCGTCGCGGAGGTCGAGGCCCGGCTGAAAAACCTCGGCGCCGAGGACAACTTCATGCTCATCGCCTCGGGCCGTGACGAGGTCCGCGGGATGACCCCGCCCGGCGACCGGCTGCTCGAAGCCGGTGACATGGTCCGCACCGAGCTCACGCCCAAAATGGACGGTTACTGGCTGCAGATCTGCCGCTCCGCCGTGGTGGGCAAGGCCGACGATGGGCAACGCAGGTCGTTCGACCTGTTCAACGAAGCCGTCGAGGCCGGCATTTCCGTGGTGCGGCCGGGAGTCACCGCCCACGAAGTCGCCGTCGCCGAGAACGACGTGTTCCGCAAGTACGGCTACGGCGAATACTGCACCAGCCAGTACACCCGCGTGCGCGGTCACGGCCACGGCCTGCACCTCGACGAAACGCCGATCATCGAAGGCAACCACACCGTGCTGCCCGAGAACTCGGTGTTCATCATCCATCCCAACACCTACACGCCACTGGCCGGCTACCACGTGCTCGGCGACCCGGTGCGCGTGACCGCCGACGGCTGCGAAGTGCTGATCACGACCGAACGGAAGCTGTTCGAGACAGGAGACCTGGCGTGAAACGAGGCTTGCACGTACTCGACCCCGCGGAGATCCCCGAGCGGGAGTGGGCCGACCGGGTCGCCGCGCTGCAGCGGACGATGATCGCCAAGGGCATCGACGTGGCGCTCGTCTACGGCGACGTGTCCCGCTCCGACGACATTGCCTACCTCACGAACCTCTGCATCTACTGGAACGAAGGTGTGCTGGCGATTCCCGCCGAGGGGCCCGTCACGTTCCTCACCAAGCTCTCGTTGCGGGTGCAGAACTGGATGAAGGCCTCGTCGACGGTCACCGAGTTCAGCGGCGGCAAGAACTTCGCCGATCTGGCGGCCAAGTACCTGCTGGGTAAGAAGAACGGCACGCTCGGCCTGGTCGACGCCGCGATGTGGCCCGCCGACGTCGCCGAGGCGATCGTCGACGCCGTGCCCGGCTGGCAGGTCCGCCGGCTCGGCGGGCTGGTCCGCGAGCAGCGGAGGGTGCCGTCGGCGGCCGAGACCGAGCTGCTGCGGACCGCCGGCCGGATCCTGGACGACGCCGCGGCCGAGGCGACCGTCGAGGGCAGCACCGCCGGCAGCCGCGTCGAGACCGTCGAACGCGCGCTGCGCGGCGGCGGCTTCCTCGACCTGTACCCGAGCTCACTGTCCACTTCGGATGGCGTGACGTCGTTCGGGGTCACCGGCCAGTACCGCATGCACTGGGTGTACTCGAGCCGGGTGCTCGGCGAAGGTCCCGGGTGGACGGCCGCGCTCGAGGATGCGCTCACAAAGGCGATCACGGCGGTCAAGGCCGGCGCCACCATCGGCGCGCTGTCCGATGCCGCCGCCCCGGCGCTGGCGAAGCTGCCCGCGGGCACGCATGCCGAGGTTCGCTGGGTCAACCAGGCCGACCTGTCCACCGCGGGAGAGTTCCGTGCCCAGGACCCCGCTGCCGTGCTGACCGGCGGCGAAGCGGGCGCGGTGTCCGTGGAGGTCGCGTTCGCCGACGGCGGGCACGCGGCCGCGGCCGAGACCGTCCTCGTCACCGATGCAGAACCCGAACACCTGACAGGAGCACAACGGTGAGAATCCTTTCCAACGGCGACATCGAGCAGGTGCTCACCGCCGACGAGACGCTCGACGCATTGCAGACGGCGTATCGGGAGCTCTCGGGCGGTCAGGGCGCGAACCGGCCGCGCAACCACACGTACTTCCCGGTCGAGGACAGCCGCCACCCCGGCTTCCGCTTCCGGTTCAAGTCGCAGGAGGGCGGCAACGTCTCCAGCGGCGTGTGGGCGCTGCGGATCACCTCGGACATCGCGGGCGTCGAGACGCTGCCCAGCGGTGTTCAGCGGCGGCGGCTGATCCCGGCCGCGCCGGGCGGCAAGTACGTCGGGCTCGTCACGCTCTACAGCCTGACCACGCTCGAACCGCTCGCGATCATGCACGACAGCTTCATCCAGAAGATGCGTGTTGGCGCCACTTCGGCGCTCGGTATCCGTGAACTGTCCAATCCGGACGCGACGGTCGCCGGCATGTTCGGCTCCGGCTGGCAGGCCGAGGCGCACCTCGAATGCCTGCTGATGGTGCGCCCGGGCATCGAAGAGGTCCGGGTGTACAGCCCGACCGCCGAGCACCGCGAGGAATTCGCCCGGGTGTGGAGCGAGAAGACGGGCCGCAAGATCGTGGCGGTGGACCAGCGCCGTGACGCCGTGGCCGGCTGCCAGATCGTGACGTGCGCGACCGCGGCGATGGAGCCGTGCTTCGACGGCGCGTGGCTCGATCCCGGCACCCACGTCACGGCCATCACCTCCCCCGACGGCACGGCCACCCGGCGCGAGCTGGACGACACGACGTTCGACCGAGCGGCCCGCATCACCGTGCTCTCGCGCGAACAGGTGCACCACGACAAGCAGTACGACATCCTCGGCCCGGTCGAACGCGGCCTCATGCAGTGGGGCGACATCCGCGAGCTGGGCGATCTGCTGCGCGGCGAGGCACCCGGGCGTACGAGTCCCGACGACATCACCGTGTTCGCCAACAACACCGGCATGGGCATCCAGTTCGCCGCCGTGTGCGCGCGGGCACTCGCGCTCGCCGAGGAACGCAAACTCGGTCACACGGTGCCCACCGACTGGTTCCTGGAGGAGACCAGCCCCTGAGCGGGCCCGTCCACCACCGGAACTTCGAGCGGAGAGACCTCAATGGACAGTGCACATCGCGGAAGTGCTTCAAGGGTCGGCGGAAAGGTCATCACCTTCGGCGAGAACGTGAACACCGACGTCATCATCCCCGGCCGCTACCTCGTCAGCATCGACCCGGCGGAGCTCGCCGAGCACGCTTTCGAGCCGCTGGGGGCGGAAACACAACAACGGCTGCAGGCGAGCGACGTCGTGGTGGCCGGCCGCAACTTCGGGTGCGGCAGCGCGCGGGAGCAGGCGGCCACGTGCCTGATCGGCGCCGGCATCAAGGCCGTCGTCGCGGCGTCGTTCTCCCGGGTGTTCTTCCGCAACGCGATCAACACCGGGCTCGTCGCGGCCGAGTCACCGGCAGCTGCGGAAGCGGCCGAAGACGGCGGCGAGATGTGGGTCGACTACGACGCGGGCACGGTCGAGGTGGGCGGGCAGACGTTCCCCTTCAGCCCGTACCCGCAGGTGCTGCGGGAGATCATGGCCGACGGCGGGCTGATACCGCACCTGATGGCGAGCTTCGCGGGAGGAAAGCAGTGACCGGCATGACTTTCGCGCAGAAGGCGATCGAACGCGCGTCCGGGGTCGCGGGCCTCGCGCCGGGGCAGATCGTCGACGCGTTCCCCGACCTGTACATGAGCCACACCGCGAGCTGGCGGTGCATCCGGACGCTCGAGAAGATGGGCGTGGAGCGGCTCTACGACGTCGACCGCGTGGCGATGGTGATGGACCACCTGTCACCGGCCATGAACGCGAAAACGGCGGGCGATCACGCGCTGTGCCGCGAATTCGCCAAGAAGATGGGCGTGAAGAACTTCTTCGACGTCAACAGCGGCATCGCGCACATCGTGCTCATGGAGCACGGGCTCGTGCGGCCCGGGCAGTTCATCATCGGCACCGACTCGCACTCCACGATCTACGGCGCGCTGGGCGCGTTCGGCACCGGCGTTGGCTTCAGCGAGATCACCGCCGCCTGGGTCACGGGCAAACTGTGGGTCAAAATGCCCGAGTCGGTGAAGATCGTGATCGACGGCGAACTCGCCCCGGGCGTCTACGCCAAGGACGTGATGCTCAAGCTCATCGGCGACCTCGGTGCGGACGGGCTCACCTACGACTCGGTCGAGTTCTCCGGCTCCTACGTCGAGGGCATGTCGGTTTCGGAACGCATGACGTTCTGCAACCTGGCGATGGAGATGGGCGCGAAGAACGCCTTCGTGGCCCCCGACGACACCACGCTCGCCTACCTCGACGAGGCCGGTGTGCCGCGCGACGAGCTGGACGTCCTGCTGCCCGACGAGGACGCGACCTACCGCGCCACGGTGAACCTCCGCGGGCCGACGCTCGCGCCGCAGATCGCCGTGCCGCACACGGTGGACAACGTCGTGGGCGTCGGCGACGTCGCCGGCACGAAGCTCGACCAGGTGTTCATCGGCTCGTGCGCCAACGCCAAGTACGACGACCTCGTGATCGCGGCCGACGTGCTCGCGGGCCACCGCGTCGCCCCGGGGCTTCGGCTCATCGTGACGCCCGCGTCGGCGAAGATCATGGCCAAGGCGTCGGAAAACGGCGTGCTGACGAAGCTGATCCAGGCCGGCGCGATGATCACCAACCCGGGCTGCGGTGCGTGCGCGGGCAGCGGCGGCGCGATGGCCGACGGCGAAACCACGCTGTCGACCGCCAACCGCAACTTCCAGGGCCGCATGGGCAGCTACGACTCGAAGATCTTCCTCTCCAGCCCGGCGACGGCCGCGGCGTCGGCCATCCGCGGCGTGATCACGGACCCCCGCGAGATCGTCGCGACGGCGGTGGTCGCGTGAACCTCGTCGAGAAGATCCTCGCCCGCGCGAGCGGCCGGGAGTCGGTGGAGCCCGCTGAGATCGTCGTGGCCAAAGTGGACCGCCTGATCATGCACGATCTGTCCGGGTACCTCACCTCGCAGGTGTACGAGAAGCGCGTGAACGTGCCCATCCCCGACCCCGAGCGGGCCGTGTTGGTGTTCGACCACCACTTCGCACCGCCGACCGAGCAGCAGGCGGACGTGTTGCAGCACAACCGTCGGTGGGCCCGAAAACACGGCCTGAAGCTGTACGACTGCGGCAACGGCAACCTGCACCACGCCGTGGTCCGCAACGGACACATCAAACCGGGCATGATCGTCGTCGGCTCCGACAGCCACACCCCCGTGCACGGCACACTCGGCGCGCTCGCCGTGGCGCTGGGCAACGACTCGCACGCCGGGACCGTGCTGCCGTACGGCAAGGCGTGGTTCAAGGTGCCCGAAACCACGCGAGTACACCTCGAAGGCACGCCGAAGCCGGGCGTCACCCCACGCGACGTCGCACTGTGGCTCGTCGGCCGCATCGGCGAAGGTGAGCTCAACTACCGGGCCGTGGAGTTCGGCGGGCCGTACGTGCGCGGACTGTCCTTCTGGGACCGTTGGCTGTTCCCGCTGCTGTGCGTGGACCTCGGCGCCAAGTGCAGCTTCGTCGAGCCGGACGAGGTGACCGAAGCGTTCGTCCGCACGCTCCCCGGGGGCGACGCCGGCCTGCTCGTGCACGGGGACGGTCACGAGGCGGCACAGGTGCTGCGCATCGACGTCGGCGAGGTCGACTCGCAGGTCGCGTGCCCGCCGACCGTCGGCAACGTCAAACCGGTGGCCGAGGTCGCCGGAACGCCGGTGCAGTACGCCGAACTCGGCGGCCACGGCGGCGGCCGGCTGGAGGACTTCCGGGCGGCAGCTGGGGTCCTGGCCGGGCACAAGGTCCACCCGGACGTGCGGTTCCATCTCGTGCCGTCCAGCCGTGAGGTGTTCGCGGAGGCGGCGCGGGAAGGGCTGGTACTCGCGTTGCACGAGGCGGGCGCGACCTGGTTCCCGCCAAGCACGGGCTCGAACCAGGCGTACAACATGGGTGCGATGGCGTCCGACGAAACAATGATCTCCACCCACGCCCGCAACTTCCCCGGCCGCAACGGCAGCCCCGACGCGTCGATGTATCTGGCCTCTTCGGAAACCGTTGCGGCGTCGGCGGTCGCGGGAGTCATCGCGACCCGCGAAGGAGGGAAAGCGTGAGGTTCGAGGGCCGCTGCTGGCGGTTCGGTGACAACATCCCGACCGACCGGCTCGTGAAGACCCAGTACGTGTTCGAACCGATGGAGGTCCTCGTGCAGCACGTGCTCGAAGACCTCAATCCGGACTTCCCGAAACACGTGCAGGCCGGGGACATCGTGTTCGCCGGCAAGCACTTCGGACAGTCCTCAGGGCGCGCTATCGCGACGAAGGCTCTGCAGGCCACGGGAATCGGCTGCGTGGTCGCGGAAACCTTCGCCAGGACATTCTACCGCAACTGCTTCGAGGTCGGCCTGCCCGCCCTGGAGGTGGGGCTCCACCCCGACTTCGCGGCCGACGGAGACCGCGTGCGCGTGGACCTCACCACCGGTGAGTTCACCAACCTGACCACGCAGACGACGATCCGTGGCGCGGCTGCCGACCCGTTTCTCGTCGACATGCTCGACGCGGGAGGCCTGATCAACCTCGCGAAGAACCGGCCGGAGGTGTTCCGCTAGGACGGACGGCGGCGACGGAATCCCCTGGCGGATAAGGATTTTGGTCCGCCGGGGGTATCGTCGTGCGCACGCCCGGCTGGCGGAGAACCGGCCGGAACGATGTTTCTCAACTTCTTGATAGGGCTCGTCGACGAGCACGAGACCGGGCGGCTGCGGGCCGATGTCGCTCGTCGGTGAGCTCGCCGCGCGGGCGCACTCGGTGGCCTCGGCGCCGACGCCGCCCGCAGTCCGCACCGCTGTCCGGGCCCACCTGACCGACGCCGTCGGCGCGCTGGTCGCGGGCCGCACCACCCTGGGCGATTCGGTGGCCGGGCTTGCGCACACCCTGTCCCCGGAGTTCGGCGCCGCGCGGCGCACGGCCTTCGTCGGCGGCGTCTACGCCCACGCCTGGGAAGCCGGCGACATCCACCGCGGTTCGGTGCTGTGCCCGGGGTGTGTGGTGCTGCCGGCGACCCTCGCCGTACTGCCCGCGCACCCAGAGGCATCCTCGGACGACTACGAACGCGCGGTTCTGGCCGGCTACGAGGTTGCGCTCGCCGCGGCCGCGGCGATCGGTGGCGACGGGCTGATCCGCCGGGGCTGGTGGCCGACCGCGCTGCTGGCCCCGCTGGGCGCGGCGGCCGCGGCGGCGGTGCTGCTCGACCGGGCACCGGACGTCACGGCGGCTTCGATCGCGCTCGCCGCGCAACACGCGGGCGGCTCGATCGCGGGCGCCACCGACCGCGCCGACGGCAAGTACCTGATGGCCGGGTTCGCCGCCGAACGCGCGGTCACGGCGTTCCTCGCGGCCGACGCCGGCTGGACCGGCCCCCTCGACATCCTCGACGACCCCCGGTCCCCGCTGCGTCGCGAACAAGCCCTGCCAGGGCCGTACCTCACCCCCGAGACGAGCTTGAAACCCCACGCCGGCGCGAAACACCTGCAGGGCGCGATCGACGCTGTGCTCGCGCTGCGCCGCCCCGGCGGCTGGCGGCCCGGCGAGGTGCGGCAGCTCACCTGCCTGCTGCCGGCGCAGCTGGCCCGCATCGTGGATCGGCCACCGCCGTTCGGGTCGCCGCTGAGCGCGCTCGGGAGCGCTCAGTTCGTGCTCGCGATCTCGGCGATCCGCGGGCACTGCACTCCGTGGGACTTCGAGGAGGCGGCGCTGCGCGACGAGGCCGTGCTGGAGCTGGCGCGAGCCGTCCGCGTCGAAGCGGCCGACGACCTCACCGCCGCCTACCCCGCGAAGTGGGGCGCGCGGGTGGAACTGACCACCACGTCGGGCGTCGTGGCCGCGGACCGGCTCGACGCGCGGGGCGATCCGGGCAACCCACTGACGCACCAGGAGATCGTCGCGAAGTTCACCACGCTCGCGCGGTGGGAGCTCGGCCCGGTACGGGCCCGGGTGGTGGCGGAGTCCTTGCTGCGCCCCGGCTCGGGGATCCAGGCGGTGCGCGAGCACGTGCTGCCGCTGCTCGGCGGTACGTTCGGGCGAGCGCCGCACGACGCCGCGGCGAGTGTGAGAACAGGGGGTTCGTCCTGACCACCGAGTTGCCGGAACCGGACCTCAGCCGGGCGCCGACGCCGCAGACGGTGCTGCTGACGATGATCGGCCACTACTGTCTCGACGAGAATCCCGGGATCTCGACGATGGGGTACATCGACGTGCTGGCCCGGATCGGCGTGTCCGCGCACGCGGCCCGGCTCACCGTGTCGCGTATGACCGAACGCGGGTTCCTGGAACGCTCGCGCCGGGGCCGCGCCGCCTACTTCCGCGGCACGGAAATGGGTCTCGACGTGGTGCGCCGTCAGCAGCAGCGCACCTTCCACGACACCGTCGAACCGCAGGAACCCGTAGGAGCGTGGACGATCCTGTCGTTCACGCTGCCCGAAACGCACCGCAAGGAACGCCATCTGCTGCGCCGGCGCCTCGCGTGGGAAAGCTTCGGGCTGCTGCGCGACGGGGTGTGGATCGCGCCGGGCGAGCGCGACGTGTCGGAGATCCTCGCGCAGCTGCAAGGAGCCGGTGTCGACCGGCACGTGGAGGTGTTCACGGCCTACCCGAGGTTCGACGACGTCGAAGGCATGATCTCCCGCACCTGGCACCTCGACGAACTCGCCGCACGCTACCGGCGATTCCTTCGCGCGTGGGACGTCGAGGATCCCGTTCCCGAAGCCACCGACGACCTCGGCCGCGACCTCGTGCTCGCGTCCGCGTACCGCCAGCTGCTGCGTGAAACACCGCGGCTGCCCGCCGAGCATCTGCCGCGCGACTGGCCGGCCGCCCGTTGCCGCGAACTGTTCCAAACCCTGCACGACACCTACCGGGACGAGGCGAGGCGGATCTTCGCCGGCATCCTCGCCGAGCACCGGATGAGCTGAGGAGACTCGACATGCGCGTGGTGGACTCGCACTTCCACTGGTTCCCCCGGTCCCACTTCGAGACGATGGCGGCGCGGAGCTCCCACCCCCGCACCGTACGCGTCGGCGACGGCTACGAGTACGGCTACCACGACGGTCGCGGTGTCATCCCGCTGCCCGCGAAATGGTTCGACCTCGACCTCGGCCTGGAAACCGCGCAGGCCGCGACGGGGCCGGACACCGTCGTCGTGTGCACCACGGGCGTGCTCGCCGGAATGCTCGACCAGATGCCGGCGGCCGAAGCGCACGACGAGGCCTACGCGTACAACGAGGAGGTTGCGAAAGCACAGCGCACGCACCCGGGCCGCTTCTTCGGCACAGCCGCGGTTCCGTTGCAGGACAGCGATACCGCGCTGGCGGTGCTGGACCACGCCGTGCGATCGCTCGACCTGCGCGGGATCAATCTACCGTCGATGATCGGCGACGAGACCGTGGACCAGCAGCGGCTCGAACCGTTCTTCGCGCGGGTCGCGCAGCTCGGCGTGCCCCTCGTGATCCACCCGACCGACCTGGCGTTCAACGAGGTTCTCACCGGCTACGAGGACGGCATCCAGCGTTCGATCGGCCGGCTGCTCGACTCGAGCGTCACCGTGCTGCGGCTCATCTTCAGCGGGGTCATGGAGCGATATCCGGCGTCGCGAGTGGTCCAGACCCATGCTGGTGGCCTGCTGCCGTTCCAGGCAGGACGGATCGACAAGAACGCGCGGATCAAGGATCTGCCGTCGCTGCCGTCGACCTACTTGCGCCGAACCTTTGTGGACACCGTGGCGCCGCAGGCACTGACGATCCGCACGGCGCTGGAATACTACGGCGCGGACCACATCCTCTATGGTACCGATCACCCGTGCTGGAGCCCGAACGCCGCCGTATCCGTACTGGACGAAGCCGAACTGGGCGAAGAGGTGCTGGCGCGGATCTACCGCAACGCCGAGTCCGTCTTCCCGCTGCACTGACTCGTGAGTGGCAGCGCCTTTTAGAGCCGGCCAGAACCGGCTCTGCCACTCACGAGTTTTCGGCGAGCACCAGGCCTCCGCGCGGTTTCGGGGTGAAGTAGGTCGCCTTGCGCGGCATGCGCAGGCCCGCCGCGTGGATCTTCAGCACGGTCTCGAACCCGACCGGCGCGAGCTGCACCACCGCGTCGGCGTCCTCCGGGGCCCGGCGCCCGGCCGGCAGCGGTGCGACCTGGGGGCTGTCCAGGTCCAGGCGCAGCGCCTCGGCGAACAGGAGCCGTTCGACCACGGCGTGGTCGATGGTCAGCTCGTCGGACGGCGGCAGCGTCACGCGCAGGTTTTCCGGCCGTGCCAGCACCACGACCGAGCCAGGCCGGTCGGGCGGCACGCCGTCCGTGGTGGGCGCGACGTCGAGTCCGACGGCGCGCCAGGCTCGCGCCAGCACGTCGGACGTGAGGCCGGTGCCCGTCAGCACCCGGTGGATCGCACCGATCTTCAGCTGAGGACCGGCCGTCACGAGGGCGAGGAGCCAGCCCGTCTGCGCGGCGGCCGCGACGCGGTGGTTGCCGTCGGCGACGAGCAGGTCGGCGGCCGACGCCGCCCTCAACAACCGTTCCTGCCGCGTGCCCGAGGGGACGACCCAGAGCTCGTGACTACGTCCCAAACGGTCTACAGTGGACACATCAGGCCGGCCGGCACACGCCGTTTCCACGGCCTCGGTCAGTGCCTCACCGCCGGTCGAGGGCACGAGCAACGCGGCGCTCGTGGCGCAGCCCAGACCACTCAGCACAGCGGCGCGCTCGGCGACCACGTGCGGGTAGACGTCTTCGGTGTGCCGCACGTGCGAGCCACCCGCCGTCAGCTCTCGCACGTCGACCAGGCACAGCACACCGACCGCCCGTCCGTCTGGCCCGTCGATTCGGTACGGCGCCACGAACCCGGCCATCGACCGGTAGTGGCGCGAGCGGATCCGGGCGAGCGCGGCCCGCGCCGACGGAAGCGCGGCCCGCAGGTCCAGCCCACGTGCCAGCGCTGCCGGCGTGCGCGCCGGGTGCTGCACGGCCAGCAACGTGTCCCCCACCGCATCCGGCGACGCCAGCGCGGCGATCACCGCGTCGGGTTCGGCGAACTCGTCGACGTCCGGGCCCGGCACCTCGTCGCGTACCACCCATCCGCGGCTGATCGGCCGCACCCACGTGTCCATCCCCTCATTCTGGCGGCCGGGTGAAGGCCTGTCCGCCGGTCACCCCTTCGTGAAATGCTTACCCTTGCGAAATAGTTGTGAGCAGTCAGCCAAGGCCCCGAGGAGCCCCCGTCGATGAGCAGCACCGCCGCCGACCAGCCGGCGACCCCGAAAACGGCCGTCGGCCTGCGCTCCGAGCGCGGGCCGGTGCTCGCGGCCGTGATGCTGAGCACCGGTCTGGTCGCACTCGACAGCACGATCATCGCGACCGCCGTCCCGTCGGTGGTCGGCGATCTGGGCGGGTTTTCGCAGTTTCCGTGGCTGTTCTCGGTCTACCTGCTCACGCAGGCCGTCACCGTGCCGCTCTACGGCAAGTTCGCCGACGTCCTCGGCCGACGGCCGGTGATGTTCTTCGGCATCGCGGCCTTCCTGCTCGGCTCGGTGCTGTGCGGCGCGGCCTGGAGCATGCCGATGCTCATCGCCGCGCGGGCCGTGCAAGGCATCGGCGCCGGCGCGGTGCAGCCGATCAGCATGACGATGGTCGGTGACCTGTACACCGTCGAAGAACGTGCGCGGGTGCAGGGCTACGTCGCCGGGGTATGGGCGGTCGCGTCGGTGATCGGCCCGACGCTCGGCGGCCTCTTCTCCGAATACCTGAGCTGGCGCTGGATCTTCTTCGTGAACCTGCCGCTGGGCGCGGTCGCCGCGTGGATGCTGTACCGCAAGTTCTCCGAACGGGTCGAACGGACCCTCCACCGCATCGACTACACCGGCGCCGCACTGCTCACCGGCGGCTGCACGCTGCTGATTCTGGCGCTGCTGGAAGGCGGGGTGGCGTGGGGCTGGTCGTCGGCGCCGAGCATCGTCGTGTTCACCGGCGCCGTGGTGTTGCTCGCCGGGTTCGTGCTGGTGGAGCGGCGCGCGGCCGAACCCGTGCTGCCGCTGTGGGTGTTCACCCGGCGCACGCTCGTCGGTGGCAACCTCGTGGCTCTCGTCGTCGGCGCGACGCTGATGGGAATGAGCTCGTTCCTGCCGACGTATGCGCAGGGCGTACTAGGCACCGACGCACTCACGGCCGGGTTCGCACTGGCCGCGATGTCGGTGGGCTGGCCGATCGCGTCGTCGTTCTCCGGCCGGTTCTACATGCGCATCGGATTCCGCGACACGGCGCTCATCGGCGCGGTGTTCGTGCTGGGTGGCGGCACACTCACGACGTTCCTCGGCGAGGGTACGTCGATCTGGTTCGTGGCCGGTGCCGCGTTCCTGCTGGGTATCGGGCTCGGGCTGTGTTCGAGCCCCACGGTCGTGGCCGTGCAGTCGAGCGTCGGCTGGGACCGCCGCGGCGTGGTCACGGCCACCAACATGTTCGGACGATCCCTCGGCAGCGCGGTCGGCGCGGCGATGTTCGGCGCCATTGCCAACGCCACGCTCGCCGGCCGCTTCGCCCGTCCGCCCGCCGGCGTCGGCCCGCTGCCCGACAGCTCCGACGCCACCAGCCTCGTCCTCGGCGGCGACGACCACTCACCGACCGCGAGTTTCGTCCGCGATTCGCTGACGGGCGCGACCCACAACGTGTTCGTGGGTCTCGTGATCGTCGGCGTGCTGAGTCTGGTGGCGCTGGCACTGATGCCGCGCAAGACGGAACAGCTGACGTTCTAGATCCACCGGCTAGTTCTGCAGCGGCAGCAGCTCGCGGTGAAGGCCGTCGAGGAACCGCGGGTAGTCGCCGGAGTGGCCGGGGCGGATCACGAACTTCGAGAGCCCCGCGTCGATGTGCTGTTCCAGCAGCCGCCGAGCCTCGGCCCAGCTCGTGGCGACCAGGTCCGTCACGGGGGTGCCGGGCCGGCGTTTCGCGGCGACCGCGAGCAGCTGGTCGGCGACGCCCTCACTCGCCACGACGAGGCTCAGGCCGAAATGGTCGGGCTCGATCTCGCGGCCGGCTTCGGCTGCCGCTTGCTGGATCGCCTTCCGCGCGGCCCGCGCCTGCTCGGGCGAGTGGAAGCTGCCGAGCCAGCCGTCGGACAGGCGCCCGGCGCGACGCAACGCGGCGGGCGCGCTGCCACCGAGCCACACATCGAGCCGTTTCGCCGGGCGCGGCCCGACCGTAACGCCGTCGACCTGGTAGAACTCGCCTTCGAAGTGCACGTCGTCGTGGTCCAGCAGGAGCCGGAGCAGGGCGAGGGCCTCGTCGAACACCGCGGCACGCGGGCCGGGCACCGCGAACAGGTCGTGTTCGCGCGCATTCGCCGGCCGTAACCCGAAGACGGGCAGCACCCGTTTCGGAGCGAGCCCGGCCAGCGTCAAGAGCTGTTTGGCCACGAGCACCGGGTGACGGCCCGGCAGGATCGCCACGCCCGTGCCGACCTTGAGCCTTTCGGTGCGGGCCAGGGCGTGGGCCATACCGACCAGCGGATCCACTTCAGGTGCGTACACGAGTTCGGACAGCCACAGCGAGTCGATGCCCGCCGTCTCCAGTGTCTCCGCGAGCCCGGCGAAGTCGGCGGGCCCCGTTCCCGGTGCCGGCGCGACCCCCACCCGGATTTTCACGTCCTCGCCCACACATGCTCCCTCCGCTTCGGTTGTGCTGGGCACAACACCCACGGCCTCACCGTATGCCCGCGTCCACTGCCCGGTTCACCGCGGGCCACCCGGCTGGGTTCCTTCCTCAACCCCGACGGTCGGGCTCAGGCCGTCGCCTCGATCACGCGGCCCAGTGCGGCGTGCAGCGCCTCCAGTTCGGACAGCTCCATGCCGAGCGTTTCCACCACGCGGTACGGAATTTTTTCCGCTTCGGCGCGCAGTTCGCGGCCCTTGTCGGTGAGCTCGACCGTGAGCAGCCGCTCGTCGGAGCGGCTGCGGCCGCGCGTGACGTAGCCGATGGCCTCCAGGCGCTTGAGCAGGGGCGAGAGCGTGGCGGGCTCGTGGCGCAGCGTGGTGCCGAGGTCTTTGACCGACCGCGGCGCCTTCTCCCACAGCGCGAGCATCACGAGGTACTGCGGGTGGGTGAGCCCGTACGGCTCCAGCAGCGGGCGGTAGATCCCGATGACGCTGCGCGAGGCCACCGACAGCGCGAAACACACCTGACGGTCGAGCTTCAGCGGGTCCTCACCCAGGTCGATTCGTGCCACGCGGACTCCTCCCGATCGCGGCCACCCTATCGCTTGTGGTCTCGATGACGTCATCGATTAGTGTGCTAATCATTAGTGTACTCTGTCGATGGTCGACGAGGAGGCGTAATGGTTCGTCCCGGGGTGTTCCGCTGGTTCTGGTACGCGGTGGGTGGCCGGCTGCCCGAGCGCTACCACGACTGGATCCTGCACGACGCGACGTCGAAGCACTGGAAAGCGCGGCACGTCATCCGCAGCTCGGTGGGTCTCGTCCCGCTGTGCCTGGTGTGGCTGCTGCTGCCCGGCCCGATCACGTTGCGCCTGGCGATCGTGCTGATGGCGGCGATCGTCGCGTACTTCTATTCGTGCGTGTACATGGAGGAGAGCACCGACCACCGCTTGGCGCGCAACGGATTCCCGCCCGGCACGGGCAAGCGGGTGCGGCGCGAGGCGGCCGCGGAAGCCGACGCCGAGGCAACGGCGCGCTACCTCGCGACCTACCGCCAGCACCCTGACGAGGAGACCACTCCCACCACCGGTTCGCACTGAGCCCGACGGGTTAGACTCGGCGTCCGATGAGACGCAAGCTTCGCGGACCGCTGCCGCAGCGGCACGGGCTCGACCCGGCACGGCTACGGCTGCCCGACGAAGGCCCGTGGGCCACCCTGCTGGAGCACCTCGTGGAGCGGCTCCCCCGGCTCGACCCCTTGCGCATCGAGGAAATGCTGCGGGAGGAGCGCATCTTCGGCGCGGAGGGCCCGCTGACCGTCGACGCGGCGTTCGAGCCCGGCACGTTCATCTGGTTCCACCGGGACCTGCCCGATGAGGTGCCGGTGCCGTTCGACGTCACCGTCGTGCACCGCGACGAACACTTGCTCGTGGTCGACAAACCGCACTTTCTCGCGACGATCCCGCGCGGACGGCACGTGCTCGAAACCGCGCTCGTCCGGCTGCGCCGCGAGCTCGGCCTGCCTCAGCTGTCGCCCGCACACCGGCTGGACCGCGTGACCGCGGGACTGGTGATGTTCGTGATCACGCCGGCCGTGCGCGGGAAATACCAGACAATGTTCCGCGATCGCCGCGTCCACAAGGAATACGAGGCGATCGCGCCGTACGACCCCGCGCTGGAGCTACCGCGAACAATTCGCAGCCGGATCGTCAAGGAGCGGGGAGTGCTGGCGGCACAAGAGGTCGACGGCCCGGCCAACGCCGAGACACTGGTGGAGCTGGTCGAGCATCGCGACGGGCTCGGGCGCTACCGGCTGCTGCCTGCGACGGGCCGCACTCATCAGCTGCGCGTGCACTTGAGCGGATTGGGTGTGCCGATCCTCGGCGACGACTTCTACCCCGTGCTCAACGAAAAGCCGCTCGACGACTTCACGAAACCGTTGCAGCTGCTGGCGAAAGTGCTCGAGTTCGACGACCCCGTGAGCGGCGAGCACCGCCGGTTCACGAGCAGGCTCCGCCTCACCGCGTGGGATTCACCGGACGAATGGGCGGCGCCCCCGCGAGCGACGACGCCGCATGCGCTCACCTAGTCGGGAACGACAGCCCGTTCCGCTGAACGGTGGCGGGTCCCACGGCGGGCGCTAAAAGCGAACTCGTCGCAGTAGCCGGCGTTGTCGATGGTTCGAACTTCACCGGGGCCGGTGGCCACCGGCTTTGGCAACCTCCGCACCGCCGTGCCGAGTCAGATTCAGACCACTCTTCCTCGGCTCGTGCGCTGTCCGAGTCCACTGACGAGGGAGCCGCACCTATTGACGACTTTGTTTGTCAATGCTTGGCTCGGCACATGCGGGACGTCGAGGTGATCGAGGATCCGGCCGTCGCGGCGGTCGCGCTGGAGCCCGTGCGCGCGCGCCTGCTCGCGGCACTGACCGAACCGGCTTCGGCGGCCGCACTCGCGACCCGGCTCGGGCTGGCGCGGCAGAAGATCACCTATCACTTGCGGGCGCTCGAGTCGCACGGGCTCGTCGAACCCGCGGGTGAGCGCCGCTGGGGCGGGCTGACGGAACGCCGGTTCGTGGCGACAGCGGCGTCGTACCAGGTCTCCCCCGCCGCGCTCGGCGACGCGGGGACATCGGCGGTCGAGCCCGACCGGCTTTCGTCGGCCTACCTGCTGGCGATCGCGGGCCGGACCGTGCGGGAGGTCGCCGGACTCGCGCGGCGCGCGGCCGAAGCCGGCAAACCGTTGCCGACCCTGACGTTGGACACCGAAATCGCGTTCCGTTCCGCACGCGAGCGGGCGGCGTTCGCCGACGAGCTCGCCACACTCGTGGCCGACCTGGTGTCGCGCTACCACGACCAAACCGCGCCGGGTGCGCGCACGCAGCGGCTGGTGGTGTCGGCGTACCCGAAACCGGCGGAGTGAACAAGTCGAACTAGTGTTCGATTCTCGTGTACGGTGGGGTTCATGAGTCACGCACTTCAGGGATCGCTCTTCGGCTCGGCCACGGCCGCGCTGGGCTCGCTCGCCGGCGTGCGCCGCAGGGAGCTGGGCCGTGGCGCGTGGGTCGACGTGCTGCCCGGCTGGCTGGCCGGCTCGGAAGAGCTCTTCACACGGCTCGTCGAGCAGGTCCCCTGGCACGCGGAGCAGCGCCGCATGTACGACCGCGTCGTTTCCGTCCCGCGGTTGTTGTGTTTCTACGGCTCGGATGAGCCGCTACCGGATCCGTTGCTGACCGAGGCGCGTGCTCTGCTGTCCGAGCACTACTCGGCCGAACTCGGCGAGCCCTTCCGCACCGCGGGCCTCTGCTACTACCGCGACGGCCGCGACTCCGTCGCCTGGCACGGCGACACCATCGGCCGCGGCAGCACCGAAGACACCATGGTCGCCATCCTCTCCCTCGGCACCCCGCGCCACCTCGCGCTGCGCCCCCGCGGCGGCGGCCCCTCCCTTCGCTACCCCCTCGGCCACGGCGACCTCATCGTCATGGGTGGCTCCTGCCAGCGAACGTGGGAACACGCGATTCCGAAGACGGGAAAGGGAGTGGGGCCGAGGATCAGCGTGCAGTTTCGGCCGCGCGGGGTTCGGTGAGGATCGCCGGGTCGGGTTCACCATGCCGGAGGCCGGAGCCCGGCGGTTGGGCGTGGGCAATCGGGCCAGGGTGGAGGGGCCGTGCCAAGCGGTTGGGACCGGGTCGGTAGAGCCGGACCGTTGAGGCCGCGCCGGTCGGGCCGCGCCGGTTGAGGCCGGGTCGGTAGGGCCGCGCCGGTTGAGGCCGAACTGTTTGGAGCCGGGCCGGCAGGTCCGGACCGGGTCGGACCGTTGAGGCGGGCCGGGCCGGTTGAGGCGAGGGCAGAACGAGCGACGGAAGAACGAGCCGGGTTTGGAGGCTCAATTCGGGGTCGGGTCACGAATGCGGCGAGCAAACCCCCGGATGGTCAGCGGACCAGAACCGGCAGTGAATCGAGCCCGTAGACGATCGACACCTTGCGGAACTGCAGCTCTTCCGGTGCGACGGCCAGGCGCAGGTCCGGGAAGCGGCGGATCAGGGCCGGATACGCCGTCCGCAGCTCCATCCGCGCGAGTTCGGCGCCGATGCAGCGGTGGATACCGTGGCCGAAGGCGAGGTGCGAAGTGGGCTCGCGGGTGGGGTCGAAGGTGTCCATGTCGGTGCCCAGGTCAGAGCCCAGCTTGGGATCACGATCGGCTACCGACAGCGACACGAGCACGATGTCGCCCTTGGCGATCGAGACGCCGGCGATCTCCATGTCTTCCTTGGCGAAGCGGGGGAACGCCATCTGCACCACCGTCAGGTACCGGAGCAGTTCCTCGACGAACCGGTGCACCGAGTCGTCGTCGCCGCGGACGGCGGTGAAGGCGGCGGGGTCGCGCAGAAGGACGATGGCGCCGAGAGCGAGCATGCTGGCCGTGGTTTCGAGACCGCCCGTCAGGACGCCGTCGGCGAGGCCGGCGAGTTCGCGGTCGTCGATTTCGTCGCCGTGTTCCTTGATGAGCATGCCGAGCAGGCCGTCACCGGGCTGTTCGCGCTGCTTTTTGACGATGTCGAGCAAATACGTCAGCGACTCCGAGATCGCGCCCAGCGAGGCACCCGCACCGCTGAAGAGGTCGAAGCGTGCGGTGCTGAGCCGCTGGAAGTCGGCGCGGTCCTCATAGGACACCCCCAGCAGCTCGCAGATCGTGAGCGACGGGATCGGCAGCGCGAACGACTGCCACAGATCCACCGGCCCCTCGGCGGCCTCCATCGCGTCGAGCTGGTCGGCGACGATCTCGTCGATCCGCGGCGTCAGCCGTGAAAGCCGGCGCATCGTGAACTCAGGGGTGAGCAGCTTGCGCAACCGCGAGTGCACGGGCGGGTCTGCGAAGCCAAGGCCGCCCGGGTTCTGGTCCTCGGTCACACCCGCGTTGCCGACGAGGTTCGTGAAGTCGTTGCTGAACTCCGTGACCTTGCCGAGCACGGCCTTCGCCTCGTCGTACCCGGTCACGAGCCACGCGTTCATCCCGAACGGCAGATCGAGCTTGCTGATCGGCGCCTCCGCGCGCCGCTGCCCCAGCGCCGGCACGGGGTCCAGGCCCACGCGTCGCAACGGCTCCAGCGCCGAGTCGGGCAGGAACGCCATCTTCTCGAGGTCGAAACCCTTTTTCTGTTGCCGGGCGAGGTAGCGGCGACCGGCCCAGGCGAGGACACGCGAGCGGAGACTCCCCATGGCGGCGACACTACCCCACCCGCCGTCCGGGTGATCTCGCGGAGACACCGGTCACCGACAGCTCATCCCTGGTTGCGGACCTGTCATGAACGTGGCGCCCACCTCGAGCGCATCCCGTGGTGCGCCGGGGTCGGGCACCGGCACACCCGGAAACCGTCAGCCCAGGGCCAAAGCCACCGCACCCAGCAGCGCCGCGTCCTGGTCGAACCGCGCCGCGACAAGTTCCGGCGGGAACGGCACCGCCGCGTCAAGGCGGTCACGCAGGGCCGGTAGCAGCACGTCCGCCGAACGCACCAGTCCACCGCCCACGGCGATGCGTTGCGGGTCCAGCGCGATGGCCAGGTTGGCGACGTGCATGGACAGCTCGTCCAATGCCGCCGTGACGAGTTCCTTGGCCTGCGGGTTGGTGCGGGCCAGCGTGAAGAGCTCGGCAGCCGTCACGGGGCGGCCGAGGGCGGAGCGGGCGCGAGTGGCGAGCCCGCGGCCGCCGACAGCCTCCTCGAGGGGAGCGGCACCGGCGGCGAACGTGGTGGTGTCGTGGGGCGTGCGGAGGTTGTAGCCGATCTCGCCGGCCGCGCCGTTGGCACCACCAAGGACGACGCCGCCGACGAGCACCGCGGCGGCGATGCCGGTGCCCAGCGACAAGAAGATCGCGGGATCGGCGCCGGCGAGGGTGCCCCACGCGTACTCGGCCAATGCGGCCGCCTTGGCGTCCGTGCCCGTGGTGACGGGCACGTCGGCGAATTCGGCGGCCACCACTTCGGCCAGGCGCAGCCGCTCCCAGCCCGGCACGTTCGGTGCGAGTAGGATGCGGTCGGGCTGGACGATCCCGGGGCTGACGACACCGACGGCCCCGACGCGCACGCCCTCAGCGGCCACCAGGGAGCGAGCCTCCGCGAGCGCGCGCGTCACGACCTGTTCGGCTCCGGCCTCCGCGTCGGTGTCCAGCCGGCGCGTGCCCAGCAAACGCCCGGCCCGGTCGGCGAGCCCCAGAGCCACCTTCGTGCCGCCGAAATCGAGGCCGAGGACCAGTTCTCCGTCCGTCACTCGCGAGTCCCCTCGACCCGCGGCGGGCGCCCGCCGTGGTAGCCACGCGAGGCGGGCACGACCACGTCGCCGGTGTTGAAACCGTCGACGCTGATCACAGCCGGCGCACCACGCAGGTCCGCGGCCTTGTACGTCGCCGCCAACGTCTGCGATTCGCCGGGCCACAGCGTGATGTCGTTCTCGTCCCACATCGCCGCTGCCAGCTGGTTGTCACCCGGTGCCACGGCACCCGAAGCGGTGCCCCGGCGGACGTCGGCGCGCAGGAAGAACCCGACGGCCGGTGTCTTCGACGTGTTGGTGACCGTCACCGTGGTCGCCGTGTCGGCGCCGTCCGGGCCGGCGACGTGCTTGGTCGAAGCCCGCACGGCCACCTGCGCCTTCGGCAGGTTCCGCAGCGCCGACAAGTCGCTGTACTGGCTGAGCGTGGCCTGCGGCTCGCCCAGCGTCCTGGCCCAGTCGACGACGTCCTTTTGGGTGGACAGCCAGTAGACGTTGCGGTCCACGACCTTCCCGCCCTGGCTCACCTGCAGCTCCACGAAGTACACCTGCGCCTTGGCCGGTGGCTTCGTCTCCGCCGGTACCTTCGGCTTGAGAAGGCCGGTCACGACACCCTGCGAGTGCACCACGACGCCGTTCGCCGTCTGGTCGTCGAGCACCGCGCCCGCGGCGTCGTAGACCCTGGCCCGCACCGAAACCCCGGACCGCGGGCCGGCACCGAGGTTGGCGACGGTCACCGATCCGTTGTCGTAGCCGTATATCGCGTGCAGCGGCTCGTTCGCCTTCTTGGCGCCGAAGAACGCACCCGGCTGGTCACCGTCGTCGTTGTACAGCGACCACAGCAGCGTCGGCCAGCCCTTGTTCAGCTGCCAGTACACGACGCCGGTCGACGGATTGTTCTTGTCCGTTGAGTGCGCGATGAACGACTCGAACTGCGAGCGCGTGTTTTCGTAGTTCGCGACCTGCGCGGACTCCACATAGGACTCCAGTGAGTCCCACCTGCCGTAGCGCATGGCGATGGCACTGTCCAGTGTGTACAGCGTGCCGAACGCGTAGCCGCCGTGGTCCGGTTCGAAGTTCGCGTGGTACTGGTTGTACGCCGGGTCCTGCCACAGCTTCGCCTGCTCGCCGGGGGAAAGGAACCGCCTGATGGAGTCCAGGGTGGGCACGGTGTGACCCGCGCTCTGCTCACTCGCGAAGCCCCACGAACCGCCCGCGTTGGTGCGGCTGGAGTCGTCGGCGCCGAAGTGCGTGGTGTCGTACCAATAGGACGGTGGCACCCAGTCGTACGGTCCCTCCTTCTCACCCGACACCCCAAGCGTCGGGGTGCTCTTGTACTCTGCCGAAGCAATCACCGGAACCTGGAAGTCGGCGTCCTTGAACGCGGCAAGTGTCTCCTTTTCTTGCCGTGGCAAAGGTTTGTTGTCGCTCCAGCCGTAGGTGAAAACACTCGGGTGGTCGCGTTCCCGCTGCGCGATCGAGTACGCGGAGTCGTGCATGATCCGGTAGTCGCGGTCGGTCAGCTTCGACTCGTCCTCGGGCTGCCAGGCGTCGCAGCACAAGAAGCCGCCGATCACCAGCAGGCCCGCGCGGTCGGCCTGGTCGTAGAAGTCCTGTGGCATGTCGTGGCCCTCGAGCCGCACGCCCGACAGGCCCAGGTTCTTGATCAGCGCGAGCTGGTGCGCGGTGTCGGCCTTGTCGTAGCGCAGAAACAGATCCGGCGCGAATCCGCCGCCGCGGAACACGAAGGCCTTGCCGTTCACGGCGAACAGCCGCGCGCCCTGCGGCAGCTGCGCTGACTTGCCGACGAGTTTCGAGGTCACCGTCCGGATGCCGAAGGTGTCCGAAGTGGATGTCGACGCGACTCCGCCCTGGGAAACCTCGGTGTCCAGTGTGTACAGTGGCTGCGCGCCCATCGAGTAAGGCCACCACACCTGCGGCTTGCGGATCTTCAGCGCACCGAATTTCGCCGGCGTGAACGTGACGGTCTGCTTGGTGCGCGCGGGAACCGTCACGGTCTGGCGTACGGTGATCGGCGCGCCACCGGAGGGCGGGGTGATCGTGGCGCGCACGTCACCGGTCTGCGCGGTGGCCGCGTCGTTGGTGACGTCGACCTTCACCGTGAGCGACGACGTCGACAGGTCGGCGGCGTTGTCCTGCACCACGTGGGCGTTGTCGACGGAGAGGGCATCGGAGAGCTGTATCGTCGGCGGGTACTGGATGCCGGTGTCGTTGTCAGGCGGGATCTGGCCCCAGTCGACCTGGTCGAGCGTGTACATCGTGAGCGGGTCGTTGGGATACACCTTGATCGCCAGGGTGTTCTTGCCCGGCTTGAGCAACTTGGTGACGTCGAACGTGTGGCCGGCGAACGCGCCGCTCACCACGTCTTTGCCCGCGACCATCGTGCCGTTGACCCACACGTCGCCCTCGCCGACGATTCCGGGGATCGTGAGCGTCGCGTTCTTGCCCTTGCCGAAACCGGGGTCGAAGTCCGTGCGGTACCACCAGGGGTCGGAGAACGGCTTCGTGGTCACCGGCCCGAGCTTGCCGACATACCCGAAGCACTTACGCAAGTTGTCGGAGTAGAAGACGTCCGGACACTTTCCGTTCTGCACCAGAGCATTGATCTCCGTGCGGGGTGCACCCGCGTAGTCGGGTTCGACCGTGAGCCAGCCCTTCGTCGAGTAGCCCGGCCGGGAGACACGGTCGCCACTGTCCTTGACACTCGCCGAGGTGAGGACCTGCCAACCGCCGGTGCCGATGATGGATTTCCCCAGCTCCTTCGACTGATGGTGCGGCGATTGCGCGACGGGCGCCTGCGCGAAGGCCGTGGCGCTCCCCGCCCCGGGCACCAGGATCAGCGCGGCGGCCGCCGCGACCCCGGCGACGAGTGGTTTCCTCATCCTCACGCCCTTTCGGACTGTGGCTGCCCGAGGACGAACGCCTCACGGATCTCCTTCGGCCCGAAGGGCCACGTCTTCTCCGCCGCCGCGTAGATCAGGAAGGCGATGATGCCGAGCACGATCCACGCCACGGAAAGAACGATCGACAGCGTCGTGGCGGAGACGTAGATGTAGACCCACCCGGCCAGCGCGATGATCGTCGGGATCGGGTACAGGAACTGGCGGTACGGCCGGCGCAACCGCGGCTGTCGGCGGCGCAGCACCCAGATCGCGGCGACCTGCGCGAGCGACTGGATGATCACCAGGACCGTGACGGCCGCGTTGATCACGTCGGTGAGCGTGAACAACGAACCGATCGCGGTGATCACCCCCATCGTCAGCACGCCCGCCGTCGGCAACTTCAGTTTCGGGTGGAGCTTGCCGAACACCGGCAGGAACACCTTGTCGTGAGCGGCTTCGAACGGTACGCGCGATCCGCCGAGAAGCCCGGCGAACACCGACCCGATCGCGGCGATGACGATGAGGACCGTGATCACCTTCGCGGTGACCGAACCCCATGCCTGTTCGAGCACAGTGGACGCCACCGACGTCGCGGATTTCAGCTCTTCCAACGGCATCGAGCCGAGCACGCCGACCTGAAGCAGGAAGTAGAGCGACATGATGCCGAGGATCGAGAAGATGATCGACCGCGGAATCGTGCGGCCCGGGTCGCGGACTTCGCCGCCGAGGTAGGCCGTGGTGTTGTATCCGAGGTAGTCGTAGATCGCGATCACGAGCCCGGCGCCGAGGCCGGTCCAGAACGCGCCGCCGGAGCCGAACGCGCCGGGCGTGAACCCGAACGCCTGCTCGCCGCTGAAGTGCGAGAAGGCGGCGACGATCACGGTCAGCACGGCGCAGAGCATGACCACGAACAGGCCGGTGGTGAGCTTGCCGATCTGATCGATGCGGCGGAACAGTGCCAGCACGATCACGGCGATGATCACGATCCCGATGACCTTGCCGAGCGGTGTGACCGAGCCGTCGTCGACGACGCCGGGCACCAGATAGCCCAGGTACTGGACGAGGCCGATGATGCCCGTGGACATGATGAGCGGGATGAAGAGCACGGCGCTCCACGCGAACAGGAACGGCATCAGCCGGCCCGTCCGGTACTGGAACGCCTCGCGGAGGTAGATGTAGGTACCGCCCGCCCCGGGCAGCGCGGCGCCGAGCTCGGCCCACACCAGGCCGTCGGCCAGCGCGATGATCGCGCCGACGATCCAGCCGAACATCGCCTGCGGGCCGCCCATGGTCGCGACCATCGCGGGGATCGTCACGAACGGGCCGATGCCACACATCTGCGTCATGTTGATCGCGGTCGCCTGCAGTGGCCCGACCTTGCGTTCGAGGCCGGTGTGGGGAAGATCCGCCGTTCCGGAACCCCCCGCACGGGTGGGTGAGCTCACGTCGCGCCTCCCTCCGCTAGTTAGTAAAGGTTCTTAACATAAGTTTCACGGGGCGGGAAGAGCTCCGTTCGAAGTTTCGGTCGGACGCGCCGATCGCGACGCCCGCGCCGGGGACGAGCCGACAGGACTCGTGAGTGGCGATGCCGGTTAGAACCGGCGGCGGCACTCACGAGCAAGGCCGGGTGTGCACCGTCCACAGTGGGCGTTCACTCCGGCGCGCCGCGGAGGCGGTTGGCGGACGTGATCACGGACCCCATATCGTTGCGCGGCAGCCATTCGGAGGTGGAACGCGAACGTGCCCGAAGTCGACTACTACGCGGTGCTCGGCGTGGGGAAATCGGTGTCACCCGCGCAGCTCAAAGCGGCGTACCGCCGGCTGGCGAAGACGTCGCACCCCGATGCCGGCGGGACCGTCGGCACGTTTCAGCTGCTCCGCGAGGCCTACGCCACGCTGAGTGACCCCCGCGCTCGCGCCGCGTATGACGCAGGGGGCACCGCCGTGCCCGCGAAGCCGAAACGACGCCGGTTCAGCGAGGAACCAGGGTTCGTGCCGGAGCCACTCGATCTGGCGCCTGAGGAACTCGAGTGGTGGGAGTTCGCGGCGCAGGACCAGCGCGTGCGGAACGGCCGTCGCCGCGGGCCGGGGCACACTCCGGTGGTCGCTGCGGTGGCCGGGATGGTGCTGGTGCTGGCGCCGTTGGTGTTCGGCATCGGGTTCACGCCGCCGGTGCTGGTGGTGTGGCTGGTGCTGACGGCCGGCACGGCGCTGCTCGTGCAGCAGCTCGCCCGCGGCTACCTGGCCGCACGGCGTGCCCGCACCGAGTTCGCGGCCGAATTCGGGGACGACGCGGTGTGCGGCAGCCCAGGCGTCGAAGCAGACGAGCTGGCCGAACGCCTGACCGCCGACCTGCTCGAGCGCTACCTCACCCGCCTGCCCGGAGCCCGCATCTTCCACGGCCTGGCCTGGCCGGGGTCGGTGTTCGCCGACGTCGACCACGCCGTGCTGTGCGGCAAACGCCTCGTGCTCATCGAGTCGAAGCAGTGGCTGCCCGGCCACTACTCCACCGCCTCCGACGGCAGGCTGCTGCGCAACGGACGCCCGTTCCGCGGCGGCGGTACCCGCCTCGACGAAAGCCTCGACGCCTACCGCGCCCTCCTGCCAGGCTTCTCCCTCCGCGGCGCGATCATCGTGTACCCCAGCCGCGCCGGCGCCGTCACCACCGCGGATCCCGGCCCCGAACCCGGCCCGCCCATGACGCCGGAAACGTTTCTCCACACCATCGGCGCCTGGCTCTCCGTCGAACCGTCCACTGTGGATCACGCGGCACTGCGCACGATGCGGGCGCAGGTGGTCGGCAGCGGGCGCGCCGCCTGATCGGCACGTTCCGGCTGGTGGCAGCGGGTCCGAGCCGCGCCCACGGCCCGTCCAGGGCCAGCCGGAGCCCGGACCGGAGCGAGCGGGCCTCCGTCCGGGCCCAGCCGGAGCCCGGAGCGGAGCGAGCCTCGCGCACGGCAAGACCCGTCCAGCCCAGCCGGAGCACGGAGCGAAGCGGAGCAAGCCTCGCCCAGGGCGGACACGGCACGGCCCAGCCCATGCCCAACCGGAACCCGCACCGGAGCGGAGCGGGCCTCGGCACGGCCCAGCCCAGGCCCAGAGCCAGTCCGACCACGATCTCCGCGCTCTCCACACCCTCGCCTACCGACGAACGGCGCGGTGTACGCAACCCGGCGACGAGCGCCCAGGCGACGCCCATCCACCCGCTCAACCCCGAACTGCTCGTGAGTGTTCCGGCCGGTCAGAACCGGCCG
>DASZNR010000035.1:0-61855 GCA_035551175.1 Amycolatopsis sp.
TGTGTTGACCGCGGTGGCCTGGCCCTACGCCAACGGCCCCCGCCACATCGGCCACGTGTCCGGATTCGGCGTCCCGTCCGACGTCTTCTCCCGCTACCAGCGAATGGCCGGCAACCGGGTGCTCATGGTGTCCGGGACCGATGAGCACGGCACCCCGATCACCGTCCAGGCCGACAAGGAGGGCCTGACCCCACAGCAGACCGCCGACAAGTACACCCGGCAGATCGACGAGGACCTCCGCGGCCTCGGGCTGTCGTACGACCTGTTCACGCGCACGTCCACCGGCAATCACGCCGAGGTGACGCAGCAGATCTTCCTCGCGCTCAACCGCAACGGCTACGTCGTGCCGAAGACCACGCGCGGCGCGATCAGCCCGTCGACGGGGCGCACGCTGCCCGACCGCTACGTCGAGGGCACCTGCCCGATCTGCGGCTACGAGGCCGCGCGTGGCGACCAATGCGACAACTGCGGTAACCAGCTCGATGCCGCCGAGCTCATCAACCCACGCTCGCGCATCAACGGCGAGACGCCGAAGTTCGTGGAGACCGAGCACTACTTCCTCGACCTGCCGGCGTTCACCAAGACCCTCGGTGACTGGCTGGCCACGAAGACCGACTGGCGCCCGAACGTCCTCAACTTCACCAAGAACCTCATCGACGACATGCGCCCGCGCCCGATCACGCGCGACCTCGACTGGGGCGTGAAGATCCCGCTCGACGGCTGGCGCGACCAGTCGATGAAGCGCTTCTACGTGTGGTTCGACGCCGTGATCGGCTACTTCTCCGCCAGCGTCGAGTGGGCCCGCCGCACGGGACAGCCGGACGCGTGGCAGGAGTGGTGGAACAACCCCGACGCGCGCGCCTACCATTTTATGGGCAAGGACAACATCACCTTCCACGCGCAGATCTGGCCCGCGCTCCTGCTCGGCCACAACGGCGAGGGCGATCACGGCGGCGAGCCCGGCAAGTACGGCAGGTTGCACCTGCCGGACGAGATCGTGTCCAGCGAGTTCCTCACCATGAGCGGCTCGAAGTTCTCGACCTCGCGCGGCACCGTGATCTACGTGCACGACTTCCTGCGCGAATTCGGCCCCGACGCGTTGCGTTATTTCATTTCCGTGGCGGGCCCGGAAACGCAGGACACCGACTTCACGTGGGAAGAGTTCGTGCGCCGCACCAACTTCGAGCTCGCCAACGAGTGGGGCAACCTCGTGAACCGGTCGATCTCGATGGCGCACAAGAACGTCGGCGCCATCCCGCGGCCCGACGCCCCCGCGCCGGCCGACGAGGAGTTGAAGCAGCTCTCGCGCAAGGGGTTCGACACCGTCGGCGCGCACCTGCAGCGCTCCCGCTTCAAGGCGGCGGCCTCGGAGGCCATGCGCGTGGTCACGGCCGCGAACCGGTACCTGTCGGACCAGGAGCCGTGGAAGCTCAAGGACGACCCGGCCCGGCGCGACACCGTGCTGCACACCGCGTTGCAGGTGGTCAGCGACGCCAACACGCTGCTCACGCCGTTCCTCCCACATTCGGCGCAGAAGGTCCACGAGGCGCTCGGCGGCACGGGCGTGTGGGCCGCGCAGCCGGAAATGCAAGAGGTCGAGGACCTCGACATCCCTGGCCGGATCAACCCGATCCTCACCGGCGACTACGCGGGCGAGCAGGCGAAGTGGGAGTCGACGCCCATCGAGGTCGGCCGTGCCCTGCAGAAGCCGACCCCGCTGTTCACGAAGCTCGACCCGAGCCTCGGCGAGACCGGCCCCGACTGGGCGCCCATCACCAAGTAGCTCGTGAGTGGCGGTGCCGGTTAGAACCGGCTCTAACCGGCGCTGCCACTCACGAGCTCTGCCACTCACGAGCTCTGCCACGGCGACGCAGTAAGTTCAGGGAGTGGCTGAAGACAAGCGCGAACTCCCGCCGATCCCCGACCGGCTCCCGGCCGCGGTGGTCGACGCGCACACCCATCTCGACTCGTGTGGAGCCGTCACCGCCGCCGACGTGACGGCGATGGTCGACCGCGCCGAACGCGCCGGCGTCGCCCGTGTGGTGACGGTCGCGGACAACCTCGCGGCGGCGCGCTGGGCCGTCGATGCGTCCACATGGGACGCGCGCGTGTTCGCCGCCGTGGCCATCCATCCCACGCGCACCAAGGAGTTCTCCGACACCGAGAAGTCCGAAGTGGAGCGTTTGGCCACGGCGGAGCGCGTGGTCGCCGTCGGTGAGACGGGCCTCGACTACTACTGGGACTACTCGCCGCACGAGGCGCAACAGGCCGCCTTCCGCTGGCACATCGACCTCGCCAAACGGCTCGGCAAGACGCTGATGATCCACGATCGCGACGCCCACGAGGACGTGCTGCGCATCCTCGACGAAGAGGGCGCACCGGACACCGTCGTCTTCCACTGCTTTTCGGGCGACGAGCACATCGCCCGACGCTGTCTCGACAAGGGATACGTGCTTTCGTTCGCGGGCACGGTGACCTTCAAGAACGCCCGCGCGCTCCACGAGGCGGCGCGGCTCGCTCCGGCGGGCCAGTACCTCGCCGAGACCGACGCGCCGTTCCTGACGCCCCACCCGTTCCGAGGGCGTCCGAACGAGCCCTACTGCACCGCCTACACCGTCCGGCACCTCGCGACGCTGAGGGGTGAAGCCGTCCACGAAGTCGCCGAAGCGGTCCGGACCACTGCCGAACGCGTGTATCGATTGCCGTCTGTCACAACGGGTTGCACCCATTGCGACGTTCGGGAAGCGCCGTAGCCCACACTGACGAGTGACACAGGTCACGACACTCCGGGGGGTGTTTGCGCAACCCCGCGACCTCCGTTACTGTCCCGTGATCGTGCCGGTCGGTACCGCGAAGGCGATGCCGGCTGATACGCCCACAGTCACGTCAGTGCACGTCGGGGAAGCGGAACCGAGGTTGGTACGACTCGGAACCGTGACGATGGCGCTGGCTGGGGGTGTCGGACTTGAGAGGCGCGCCTCGTGGTGCGTCGCGACGAAGGACGGGTAGTGGCGACACAACCTGTCCTGGGAAAGGGAACGACCCGGTGACTGGTAGTCGGTACGGTGGTGCGCGCCATAGCACGGAAACGCGCGGCGCGGACAACCCATACTTCACTTCCGCTGGTTCGGTGGCCGTGCTCGACCGCGAGCTCGAGGACACCGCGTACGGGGAGCTCGACTTCTCCGACGAGCTGTACGTGACCGAGCAGGACGTGCTCGTCGCCCTCGGCCCCGACGCCGACGCGCTGATGGCCGAGATCGACGTCGATGTCGACGAGCTGATCCGTCTGATCAACGCCGAAACCACGATGCTCCCGCCGCTCGCCCTGCCGGACGAGCTGGCCGAGGACCGCACGGCCGCTCCGGAGACCAAGAAGGTCGCCGTCGAGCAAGGCCTGGTCGAGGCCACCCGCACCTGGAAGCGCCGCTTCCTCAAGGGCGCCGTGCTCGCCGTCATGATCACCGTTGGTGGTGGCGGTGCCGCGGCGCTCGCGATGAACAAGAGCGTGACCGTCGACATCGACGGCCACGAGCAGACGGTCCACAGCTACGGGGACACCGTCGGCGAGGTCCTGAAGGACGCCGGCGTCGCCGTCGGTGCGCACGATTCGCTTTCGCCCTCGCCGCAGGCGGCGGTCGGCGACGGCGGTGTCATCAAGCTCGAGCGTGGCCGCCAGCTCGACCTGGTCGTCGACGGCGTGTCCCGCCCCTCGTGGGTGCGGGCGACCACGCTCGGCGAGGCCATGACCCAGCTCGGCATGGGCGACCTGATGTCCCAGGGCGCGTGGACGTCGATGCCGGCCAACGGCGAGCTGCCGCTGCAGGGTTCGACCGTGCAGGTCAAGACCCTCAAGCACATCACGCTCTTCGACGGCACCAACGCGCCGCGCCAGGTCACCACCAACGCGGTGACCACCAAGGAGTTCCTGTCCGACGCCAAGTTGAGCCTCGGCCCGGACGACGCGGTCGAGGGCGGGCTCGACGTCTCCATCAAGGACGGCGCCGAGATCCACATCAGCCGCATGGGCGTGTCGATGGTCAACCAGCAGGAGACCATCGACCCTGAGGTGCAGAAGGTCGACGACCCGACGCAGCTGCAGGGCCAGACCAGCGTGCAGGACCCGGGTACGCCGGGCCAGAAGATGGTGACCTACAAGGTCACGAAGAAGAACGGCGAAGAGGTCTCCCGCGAGCAGGTCTCGGTGAAGATCCTCGTCCAGGCCAAGCCAAAGATCATCAAGGTGGGCACGAAGGTGCCGCCGGACCCCGCGATCGGCGACGCGTCCGTGTGGGACCGCATCGCGGCGTGCGAATCGGGCGGCAACTGGGCCACCAACACCGGCAACGGCTACTACGGCGGGCTCCAGTTCGACAAGCAGACCTGGGACGCCTACGGCGGCGACCAGTACGCGGCGCTGCCGAGCCAGGCCTCGCGGGCCCAGCAGATCTCGGTCGCCGAAAAGGTCCGCGACGCTCGCGGCGGCTACAGCGCCTGGCCGGTGTGCGGCAAGAAGGCCTGAGTTTTCCCCGTTCCGCGGCTCGGTAGGCTCAGCCGGTGGTTGAACTGTTGGGGCCTGCCGAGATCCGCGGGCTGGCGGACGAGCTCGATGTCCGGCCGACGAAGAAGCTCGGCCAGAACTTCGTGCACGACCCCAACACGGTTCGCCGCATCGTCGAGCTGGCCGGAGTGGGTGCCGGCGACGTCGTTCTCGAAGTCGGTCCCGGTCTCGGTTCGCTGACGCTGGGGTTGCTCGACGCCGGCGCGTCGGTGGTCGCTGTCGAGATCGACCCCGTACTGGCTGGACGGCTGCCCCGAACCGCCGCGGAACGGGCGCCCGAAGCGGCCGGCCGCTTGGCGGTCGTGGGCGCCGACGCGCTGCGGATCACCGCGGTCGAGCTACCCGCCGCGCCGGTGTCACTGGTGGCGAACCTGCCGTACAACGTCGCAGTTCCCGTGGTGCTGCACCTGCTGGCCGAGCTGCCGTCGCTGACGCGCGGCCTGGTGATGGTGCAGACCGAGGTCGCCGACCGGATGGCGGCAGGCCCTGGCAGCCGTGTCTACGGCGTGCCGAGCGTGAAACTCGCCTGGTACGGCCCGGCGCGCAAGGTCGGTGCCGTGCCGCGGTCGGTGTTCTGGCCGGTGCCGAACGTCGACTCGGCGCTCGTGGCGTTCGAGCGCGCGGGTTCGCCGCCGGACGTCGACCGCCGCCGCCTGTTCGACGTGGTCGACGCCGCGTTTTCCCAGCGCCGCAAGACACTGCGGGCCGCGCTGGCCGGGTGGGCGGGCTCCGCCGATCGCGCGGGTGAGCTGCTGACCGCTGCGGGGATCGACCCGAAGACGCGTGGCGAGCAGCTCGACGTACGCGATTTCGCGAGGATCGCGGCTCAGGCCTGAAACAACCGGTCGAGGTGGTAGTCGAGCGTCGCGAGGACCTCGCCGGCGGTGAATCGGCCGCCGAGCACGTCGAGGCCGAGTCGGGTGATGCCGGCGACCAGCAGGTTCGCTTCGTGCCGCGGGTGCGCGCCCGCCGGGAGCGTGGCGCGGTGCAGCAGGTCGGTGATCAGGTCTTCGATCGGCGTTTCGTCGTGGACGAAAGCGTATGCGAGCCGCGGATCGCTGTGGGTACGGCTGAAGTAGGCGCGGTGCACGCGCAGCGACAACTCGCGTTCGGGGTCGAGGGGGAGCAGCTCCGTGAGCAAGGTTCGGACCACGCCGCGCACGCTCTGATCGGGCTGCGCCGCGAGGCGCGCCTGAGTCCGTTGTTCGCCGCGCTCGTGCAGGTACCGAAGCGCGAGCACGAGCAGGTTGGTTTTCGTCTCGAAGTAGTACTGCACGAGCCGCAGCGACACGCCCGCGTCGGCGGCGACCTCGCGCATGCTCACGGCCTCGAGCCCTCGGTCGGCGGCGAGGCGCCACACCGCCGCCGCGATCTCGCGCCGGCGCTGCTCGTGATCGGTGCGGTGCGGCATGGTGATACGAGCGTATTGGATACGGCCGTATCACAGCAGGGTCATCAGCGTTCGTTATCGCCACCCGGTAGGACAGTTGTCCGGTTCGGAAGACAAGATGCCTTGCGGATACGAACTATTTCGCGCCGGAGCCGCTTGCCGCCGGTCCGTCGCGTTCATCGCTCATTTCGGGAGAACTTCCTTGAAAACAGGGGAAATTCCTGACCCGCGGTGGAGAAGGCGTCGGTAACACCCGAGTGAAAGCACTTCGGTGGCGGAATGATCGACGTCGCCAAGGCGTCCACGATGTGGCGGTAGATGTCCCGGTATCCGGGCGCGACCACTCGTGTGATCTGCACCAACGCGCTTGCGTTCACCCAATGGGATCGGCTTTACTCGATCTGTCCATCCCGAGCGACTGAGAGACCTGGCTCGACGAAGTCGCAGCAACCACCCCCCGATGGGGCAGGTGCTACCGCCAGGACCGATGGAGGCTGTTACCGATGAAGAGGGTTGCCCGCCCGCTCCTGCTGACCCGGCGGCGTGTCGTGGACGAAGGTCGCCGCACGGTATGTGCGTGTCGACGCTCCATGGTCACCATCTGATCTTCTCTCTCCCATTTCGCGGACTGTCCGAAAAGGACGGTTATTCGGTGACGTCCGGCGCGCCCGGGAACGGTGCTGCGCCTGCTGCCAGGAGCAATCTTCGTGATCACAGTCGAAAACGTGTCCAAATCCTTCGCCCTCAACGGAAATCCGGTGCCCGCGCTGCGTGACGTGAGTGTCGACGTGCAGGCCGGCTCCCTCTTCGGCGTGGTCGGTCCGGCCGGCTCCGGCAAATCGACCCTCGCCCGGTGCATCGCGCTACAGGAGCGTCCCGACCGCGGGGTCGTGCGGCTCGACGGCCTCAACACGGCCGCGCTCGACGGCCGACGGCTGCGTGAGGTCCGCCGCCAGCTGGGCGTCGTCGGCACCAAACCCGAGCTGATCGCCGAGCGCACCGTCGCCGGCAACATCGCGACTCCGCTGGAACAGCTCGGCGTCGACGGGCCGCAGCGCAAGAGCCGCGTCGGGTCGCTCCTCGACCTCGTGGGCCTCACCGCCCGCGCCGCGCAGAAGCCGGGCGAGCTGTCGCAGGGCCAGCTGCGCCGCGTCGCCGTCGCCAAGGCGCTGGCGGCCGGCCCGGCCGTGCTGCTCGCCGACGACCCGACGTCGGGTATCGCCCCCGAGGAGGCAGGCGCCGTGCTCGCCGTGCTCGACCGGGCGCGCGCCGAACTGGGCACCACCGTGCTCGTCACCACACCCGACGCGAGCGTCGTCCGCCGTGTCTGCGACGACGTCGCGGTGCTGGACCACGGCTCCGTCGTCGAGCGCGGCCACGTGCTCGACCTCATCACCGAGCCGGGCAGCTGGACCGCCGAGGCCGTGCTGCCGGCGATCGAGACGTCGCGCGCGCAGGCCGCGAAGTACGACCGCTCCGCCGATGTCGTGCTGATCGGCTTCGCGGCTGTCGGCGCTCTGCTGCCCGAGGCGGCCGGCCGCTTCGACGTCGAGGTCGCCACCATCGGCGGCGGCATCACCCGCATCGGCGACACCCCCATCGCGCGGTTCCGCATCGGACTCCGCGGCGACCGCTCCGAGGCCGCCCTCTCCTGGATCGCCGACCGCGGCGCCCACGTCGTCCGCCCGGTCCGCGCGGCCGCCGTCGCCGCCGCCTGACGGCTTCTTCACCCGGTGGGACCCCTCGGCAGCGTTCGACACAGCGTGCGACACAGTGTTTGGCACAGCGTTCACCACAGTGTTCGGCGCAGCGTCCAACGCAGTGTCCAACGCAGTGTTCGAGACAGAGCCGAGGGGTTCCGTCATGGTCGGCCCGGACCGACGTCCCGCGTGTGGCGCCGCGGTGTCCCAGTGCTCGGGACAGCTGTCCTGAAACGCCTGCTTTCTCCTGGTGGGGAGACCACCGCCGCGGCCACGTAGGCTGGACGGGTGCTCGCCGTCGTTCCACCACCAGTCACCGTCCGGGTCCCGGCCAAGGTCAACCTGCACCTGGCGATCGGCGACCTGCGCAAGGACGGTTACCACGACTTGGTCACCGTCTTCCAGGCGTTGTCGCTCACGGACGAGGTGACGGTCGCCGTCACCGAGGAGCCGGGCATCGAGGCGTACGGCGAGGGTGAGGGCGCGGTGCCCACCGACGCCACCAACCTCGCGTGGCGGGCGGCGCAGGAGCTCTCCGTGTATGCGGGCCGTCCGGAGGGCGCCGACCCCAAGGTGCGGATCGTGCTGCGCAAGGGGATTCCGGTGGCCGGTGGCATGGCGGGCGGCAGCGCCGACGCCGCCGCGACGCTCGTCGGCCTGGCCTCGCTGTGGAAACTCGACGTGACGCGCGACGAACTGGCCGCTCTTGCGGGGAAGCTCGGCAGCGACGTCCCCTTCGCCCTCTACGGCGGCACGGCACTCGGCACCGGCCGAGGCGAGCAGCTCGTGCCCGTGCTGTCGCGGCACACGTTCCACTGGGTGCTCGCCTTCGACGCCGAAGGCCTGTCGACCCCGAAGGTGTTCGGAGAGCTCGACCGCCTGCGGGCCGACGGCAAACCGCCGCGCATCGGGTCGCACACGCCGGTCGTCGAGGCGCTCGCCTCGGGTGATCCGCGTCAGCTCGCGCTGCTGCTGGGCAATGACCTGCAGGCGGCGGCCGTTTCGCTGCGGCCGGGCCTGCGCCGCACGCTGCGCGCGGGCGTGAACGCGGGCGCGCTGGCCGGCTGCGTGTCCGGCTCGGGGCCGACGTGCGCGTTCCTGTGCGCCGACGCGCAGACGGCCGTCGAGGTGGCCGCGGAGCTGTCGGGCGCGGGTGTCTGCCGCACCGTACGCGTCGCCCACGGTCCGGTGCCCGGCGCGCGCGTGGTCGGCGGCGACGACGCCCCACGCAACGCCCCTCCGCGCGTGCACGCCTGACGGAGCCCCCTGCCCGAAAAGAGTCCCTACAGAACGAGAGCCCCTGCCCGAGAAGAGTCCCTGCCCGGAAAAGAGTCCACTGTGGAAAGGATCGGCTGAAGCGGATGGCCAACTTGGTCAACCTGGAGTCGGTGAGCAAGTCGTATGGCGTGAAACCGTTGCTGGACGGCGTTTCGCTCGGCATCGCCGCCGGACAGCGCATCGGTGTCGTCGGCCTCAACGGCGGCGGCAAGACCACGCTCCTCGAGGTGCTTTCCGGCTTGGCCGAGCCGGATTCCGGGCGGGTGAGCCACGTGCGCGACCTGCGCATGGCCGTGGTCACGCAGCGCACCGAGCTGCCCTCGGGCAGCACGGTCGGCGACGTCGTGCTGGCCCGCTACGGCGCCGAGCACGAGTGGGCGGCCGATGCGCGGGTCCGGTCCATCGTGGACGGTCTCGGCATCACCGCGATCGGGCTCGACACACCGACCGCGAACCTCTCCGGTGGCGAACGCCGCCGCGTCGCGCTCGCCGCGGCGCTCACCGGCGAGCTGGATCTCGTGGTGCTCGACGAACCCACCAACCATCTCGACATCGAGGGTGTGCAGTGGCTCGCCGACCACCTCCTCGCGCGGCGCGTCGCGGTGGTGGTCGTAACCCACGACCGGTGGTTCCTCGACACCGTCGCGACCCTCACGTGGGAGGTCGCGAACGGGCGGGTCGAACAGTACGACGGCGGTTACGGCGACTGGATCTTCGCGCGCGCCGAGCGGGCCCGCCTCGCGGCGACGGCCGAGGAGAAGCGGCAGAACCTGGCGCGCAAGGAGCTCGCTTGGCTGCGCCGCGGACCGCAGGCGCGCTCGTCGAAGCCGCGGTACCGCGTGGAGGCGGCCGAAGCGCTCATCGCCGACGTGCCGCCGCCGCGCGACACCGTGGAGCTGACTGCGTTCGCGAAGCGCCGCCTCGGCAAGACGGTGCTGGAGCTGGAGGACGTGTCGCTGAGCGTCGGCTCGCGGTCGCTGCTGGAGCACGTGACGTGGCGCATCGGGCCGGGCGACCGCATCGGCCTCGTCGGCATCAACGGCTCCGGCAAGACGACGTTGCTCAAGTTGCTCGGTGGCGACGTCGAGCCCGAGACGGGCAGGCGGATCCAGGGCAAGACGGTCGCGCTCGCCCATTTGCGCCAGGAGCTCGACGACTTGCCGGGCGACCTGCGCGTGCTGCAGGCGATCGAGCAGGTGGCCGGGCGCGTGGGGTTCGGCAAGCTGGAGATGACGGCGTCGCAGCTGGGAGAAAAGCTCGGCTTCCCCGCGGAGCGCCAGTGGACGCCAGTCGGCGACCTCTCCGGCGGTGAGCGGCGCCAGCTGCAGCTGTGCCGGCTGCTCATGGCCGAGCCCAACGTGCTGCTGCTCGACGAGCCCACCAACGACCTGGACATCGACACCCTGCAGCAGCTCGAGGACCTCCTCGATGGCTGGCCCGGCACGATGGTCGTGGTCTCCCACGACCGGTACCTCGTGGAGCGGGTCTGCGACGCGACGTACGCCCTCTTCGGCGACGGCCACGTCACCCACCTGCCGGGCGGCATCGACGAGTACCTCACCCGCCGCTCGGCCGCGCCGCGGCGCGAGGTCGCCCCCGCAGCACCCGGGAAGGCCGAAGCCAAACGCAGCGCGGCGGAACTGCGTGCGGCACAGAAGGAGCTCGGGCGGCTCGAACGCAAGCTCGACCAGCTGGCCGAACGCGAGGAGAAGCTCCACGCGGCGCTGCTGGAAGCGGCGACGGATCCGGGGCAGCTGATCGAGCTGAACACCGAGCTGAAAGCGTTGCACAGCGAAAAGGCCGACGTGGAAGCCCAGTGGCTGGAGACGTCCGAAGCCCTCGAATGACGCGTGAGTGCCACCGCGGGCGGGCGTTGACAACCGGACAGTAATCTGACGCCCATGAGTCGGTTCGTGGACACTCTCGTCGCTACGGCGGCGGGGCGGGGTCAGCAGCGCGGCATGGTCACGGGGGAGCCCAAGGAGCCGGTGCGCCGGACGTGGGCCCAGGTCCATGCCGAGGCCAGGAAGATCGCCGGTGGGCTGGTCGAGGGCGGAGTCAGGCCGGGCAGCGCGGTGGCCGTGCTGGCGGCGGCGCCCGTGCTGATCGCGCCGACCGTGCAAGCGGTGTGGCTCGCCGGCGGTAGCGTCACGATGCTGCACCAGCCGACGGCGCGCACCGACCTCGCCGAGTGGGCCGAGGACACGGTGAAGGTCCTGGAGATGATCGACGCGGGCCTGGTGCTGCTGGGCGAGCCGTTCGACCAGCTCGCGCCGGTGCTCGCCGAAAAGGGCATCCACCACCGGCTGATCACGGAGCTGGCCGAGGCGCCCGAGCTCGCGGACGTGGTGCCGACCGGCGAGGACGACACGGCGTTGCTGCAGCTCACGAGTGGTTCGACGGCAGAGCCGAAGGCTGTGCGAATCACCTACGGCAACCTCTACACCAACGTCAAGGCCATGGTCGAGCGCGCGGAGTTCGACTTCGACGTCGACGTGATGGTGTCGTGGCTGCCGACGTTCCACGACATGGGCATGGTCGGGTTCCTGACGGTGCCGATGACGTTCGGCGTCGAGCTGATCAAGATCACGCCGGTCGAGTTCCTGACCGGGCCGTTGATCTGGCCGGAGCTGATCTCCAAGTACGGCGGCACGACGACGGCGGCGCCGAACTTCGCATACGCCATCGTCGGCCGTCGCATGGCGCGGGTCGAGGACGACAACGCGTACGACCTGTCGAAGCTGCGCATCGCGCTCAACGGCGCGGAGCCGATCGACGAGACGGCCGTGCAGACGTTCGTCGACGCCGGCAAGCGCTTCAAGATGCCGCCGGAGTGCGTGTTTCCGGCCTACGGCATGGCGGAGGCGACGCTGGCGGTGTCGTTCGCGCCGCTGTTCACGGGCCTGACGCTCGACGTGGTGGAGGCCGACGCGCTGGAGGCCGACGACCGGGCCGTCCCCGTCCCTGAGGGCGATCCGCGGCGGGGCACGGACGAGGTGCGTTCGTTCGCGCTGCTGGGTCGTCCGCTCGACGGGCTGGAGGCGAGCATCGTGAACTCGTCCGGACAGGTGCTCGGTGACCGCGAAGTCGGTGAGATCCGGCTGCGCGGCCCGGCCGTGACGCCGGGCTACCTGACCGTCGACGGCCCGTTGGCCACGCAGGACGCCGACGGCTGGATGCTCACCGGCGACCTCGGTTACCTCGTCGACGGCCAGATCGTGATCTGTGGCCGTCGCAAGGACGTCATCATCATGGGCGGCCGCAACCTGTATCCCACCGATATCGAACGTGCCGCCACCTCCGTCGAGGGGGTGCGCGCCGGCAACGCCGTCGCCGTTCGCCTCGACGCCGGTTCCCGTCGGGAACGCTTCGCCGTCGTCGTGGAATCCAAGCTCGCCGGCGACGCCACCGCGGAACGCGCGCTGGCGAAGGAAGTCTCGTCGCGCGTACGCACCGCCGTCGACATGCGGCCCTACTCAGTGGTCGTCCTCCCCGCCGGCAGTCTCCCCAAAACCCCCTCCGGCAAGGTCAAGCGCGCTGCGACGGCCGTGCAGTACGCCGACAAGATCGCTCATCACGCCGAAGGCTGAAGACACCGGAACCGGCCCGCTCGCGCGAACGAGCGGGCCGGTTCGAGTTCGGGGTTCGGGAGCCCGGAGGGCAGGGTTGCTGGGAATGACGGGGTCGCTGGAACTCGGGTTGCTGGGTACTCGGGTTGCTGAGAACCACGGAAAACGACAAGGGACGAGCGCCGCGGGGGAACGGCGCGAGCTGACCCCGCCTACTGGAGGTGCTCCACGACCTCCCCGGAGTCGCGCTCGACGACGGCCCGCGCGGCGGTGGCCTCGGATTCGAGGCGAGTGTCCGGCACCGAAGGCGCCCGGCGGCCGGACGCGTCGGCCAGCTGGTGCTCCACGGCGTCAAGGAACTCGTCGACTTCGCGCTCGTCGTAGCCGCGCTTGCCGATGAGCGGCTTGGAGAACATCACGTGGTGGACTTCCGCTGCGGTGAGGTCGTCCTCGTCGGCGATGGTTTTCGCGATGCGGGCGACGAAGTCGTCGACCTCGTTCTTCGCGTAGCCACGGCGGCCGATAGGGGCGTTACCGAAGGTGACCTTGGTGAGGTCCTCGGCGGTAAACGACATGAACATTCTCCGATTCAGGGTCGGTATGCGGACTCCCGCATTCCGTCCTAACCGGTCATCGGGGTGGCGGGAAGGCCGAGCCGACGCGGACGACTCGATCAGGCCCCCAGGAGGCGCCCATCGAGTGAAGGGGAACTACACAGCGCGATCAGCCGGCGTGGAATTCGTTCTGCGCGGCGGCCAGCCCCTGAGCGATGAGGGCCTCGACCGCGTCCGCGGTGTTGGAGATCTCGAACGGGAGCTCCTTGCGCTCGACCGTCGAGAAATCCTTCAGCACGAAGTCGGCCGGGTCCTGGCGACCGGGCGGGCGGCCGATGCCGAAGCGCACGCGGTAGTAGTCGCGGGTGCCGAGGGATTTGGTGATGGAGCGGAGGCCGTTGTGGCCGTTGTCGCCTCCGCCGAGCTTGAGCTTGAGCGCGCCGAACGCGACGTCGAGCTCGTCGTGCACCACCACGACGCCCGAGGGCGGCACCTTGAAGAACCGCGCGGCACCGACGACCGGCCCGCCGGAGAGGTTCATGAACGAGCGCGGCTTCACCAGCACCACGCGCTGCCCGGCGAGGCGGCCTTCGAGCACTTCTCCGCCGGTCTTGTGGGCCTTGAACCTGCCGCCGACTCGGCCGGCGAGCTCGTCGAGCACCATGAAGCCGACGTTGTGCCGGTTGCCGGCGTACTGGGGCCCGGGATTGCCGAGGCCGGCGAGCAGAGTCAGCTCGCCGGCCCCGGGCAGGTCTTCACTCACGAGGTGAGTTTATTCGGCGTCCTCGGCCGCAGCTTCCTCGCCTTCGGCGGTCTCCTCCTCGGAGACCTCCTCACGCTGCGGCTCGTTGATCGCCACGACCAGCGCCTCGCTGTCGGTGACCAGCTCCGCGCCCCGCGGCAGCGTGATCTGGCCGGCGTTGATCTGGGTGCCGACCTCGAGGCCCTCGACGGAAACCTCGACCTGGTCCGGGATGTGCAGCGCCTCGACCTCGATCTGGATGGCGTCGAGGTCCTGGTTCACCAAAGTGCCCGGGGCGGCGGTGCCGGTGACGACCACCGGCACGTCGACGGTCACCTTCTCGCCACGGCGCACGACCAGCAGGTCGACGTGCTCGATGTAGTTCTTGAGCGGGTGCACGACGATGGTCTTCGTCAGCGCGAGCTCGCTGGAGCCTTCCAGATCGAGAGTGATCACGGCGTTGGAGCCGTTTTCACGCACGACGCGGGCGAACTCGATGGCCGGCAGCGCGAAGTGGCGCGGGTCCGAGCCGTGCCCGTAGAGCACCGCGGGAATCTTGCCGGCGCGACGGGTGCGTCGCGCGGCGCCCTTGCCGAACTCGGTGCGCGGCTCGACGGTAAGACGTACCTCGGACACGGTGTGGCACTCCTTCAAATCACAAATCGGTGCAGCAGTGGCGGCGGGGATCGTCGATCTCTGCTCGGGCGGTGTACTTGCACAATCTTCAAAATCGGCTGTGTACGGCGGCGAGTTTCCGGGCGCGAACACTCCACGGGGCTTCTCGAGCCGCCGCGTCGATCACGCTGGGCACCGAATGGTGCACCCGCCTCGCCGAGACAACTCGAGAAGTGTAAACCAAGCGCGACCAAGGAGCTTGCGGTGGGTGGCTTCCCGCGGATAAACCTTGGCGCGACCGGTGCGTGACGACACGATTCCGGTGGTGCGTGAGCGGACCGCGGGCGTGGGATGATCCCCGCGGAAAAGAGGGGCGAGAATGCGGGCTCGATGGATCGCCACGGCGGTCGTGCTGCTGTGCGGGCTGTTGTCCGGCTGTCAGGTCGCGGTGCGTGGCTCGGCCGGGCTTTCGGCTGCTGACCAGCAGAAAGCCGGGCGGTTGGCGGCGCAGCACACGGCGGTCGACGCGGCGTTGAAGGCGCTGCAACAGGCGCCGGCACTGGAACTGGACACGACGGTGAAAGACGCGTCGGGCAAACCCGTCGGCGTGGGGTTCCGCATCACGCGCGACGGCGACGGCTTCGGTGCGCTGCCGTTCGAAGGCCACGTGGTGCAGATCGCCGAACCGACGGGCGAGCTTTACCTCTCCGCCGACGCCGACTACTGGAAGTCCCACGGACTCGAAGAGAACAGCACGCAATTCGGCACGAGCTGGGTTCACACCGTCGGCTCCGAGCTGCCGGTGGACCCCGCCGCGAAGTTCGCGCCGCCCAAACTCGCGGCCGCGTTGCGCAAATCGTTGCCGAGTCTCAACCAGACAGCCGATCCGGTCACGCGGAAGCTGGCCGACGGCACGGAGGTCTACCAGCTCGGCGGTGGGCTCGGCGAGCTGCAGGTGACGACGAGCGCGCCCAGCCGCGTCGTCTCCTTCGCGCCCGCGCTCGTCGATTCGCTGGGCGGCCCGAAGCTCGGCACCGGCTTCCAGGTGCGCGCGCTGACCGGAACCGACCTCGCGAAGTTCCACTCCGACTTCACCGGTGCCCTCGGTGGGCTCGGCTCGCCGTTCGACGGGCTCGCGCAGGCGAGTGTCGTGGTCACCAACGACCGTCTCGACTGCCAGGACTACGTCGGCTCGTGCACCGCGACGGTCGACGTGACCAACAGCGTCGTCGGCAACGGCCCTGGCTCGAAACCGACCGTCCACATCTCACTGAGCATCGACATCAGCGCCGACACCCTTGGCTCGCAGACCTGCGGTACGCAGGGCGACGCGGCCCCCGACGCGACCATCACGATGTCGTGCTCGGTGAAGTTCAACCTTCCCAACCGCACCGCGAGCTACCAGGTGCTCGCGAAGCCGACCGCCACGGGTGAGGTCCACGTGCCCGTGGACGCGAACGCGCTGAAGACGAGCTTGGACAAGGAGTTCTCGGCGCTCGGCGGCTGACCCCGCCCGCCTGCCGCGGAAAGTTGCGGCGCTCGGCGGCTGACCCCGTCCGCCTGCCGCGAAAAGGAGTTGCGGCAGGTCCCCCGAGGTCCCGTAGCGTGCCGGGTATGGGTTGCCCGGCCATCGCCATCACGCGCATCCGCCTCTTCTAGCGGCGCGCGTTCCAGAACGCTCCGCTGCTCCCGCACGTTCTCGCCGGGCAGCGAGTTCCGTCCTGCCCGGACCACGTCTTCGACTCGTGAGTGTTCGCGCCGCTTCTAACCGGCGCCGCCACTCACGAGTTCTGAACGCTCCGGAGCCCGCTCATGCCTTATCGCAACGGCCGTCACGAGCTCGGCCAGAACTTTCTCACCGATCCGGCGGTGGTCGACGCCGTGGTCGCCGCCGTCGGCCGGCTGCCGGGCCCGATCGTGGAGATCGGGGCGGGCGAGGGGGCGCTGACGGTTCCCCTCCAGGGACTCGGCCGGCCCGTCACCGCCATCGAGGTCGACCCACGGCTGGCGACGGGCCTGCGAGCCAGCGTGGATCCGGCGCTCACCCGGGTGGTGTGTGAAGACTTCCTGCGCCACCGGCTGCCCCGCGGCCCGCACGTGCTCGTCGGCAATCTGCCGTTCCACCAGACCACCGCGATCCTCCGCAAGATTCTCCACAGTGGACAGTGGACCGCGGCGGTGCTGCTGGTGCAGTGGGAGGTGGCGCGCCGCCGCGCCGCGATCGGCGGCGCGACGATGATGACCGCGCAGTGGTGGCCGTGGTTCGAGTTCGCCGTGGCGCGCCGGGTGCCGGCCGCGGCGTTCACGCCCAGCCCGGGCGTCGACGGCGGTCTGCTGACCGTCCGCAGGCGCGTCGAACCGCTCGTGCCCGCGGACGCGCGCCCGGCGTACCAGGCGTTCGCGCACGCCGTGTTCACCGGCCGCGGCCGAGGGCTGCCGGGGATCCTGCCCCGCCTGGGCGTCCCACCCGTTGTCGCACGACGATTTCGCGGGCTGCCGAAGGATCTGGCGCCCGAGCAGTGGGCCGAGCTGTTCGCTACTGTCCGCGTAGCCGGGCGACCACGGGCGCGAACTCGTCCATCATCGAGCCGAACACGGTGATGTACGAGAAACCCCAGCGTTCACGGCGGTTCACGAGCTGCTCGGCGATCTCGTCGACCGTTCCGAACAGCAATTGCGGCGCCTCCAGCAGCTCGTCGACGCCCGGCTCCGGATCGGTCAGCGCCCGCCACTTCTCGGCCTCAGCCCGCCGGTCTGTGGTCACGACCACGCGCTGCACCAGCAGGTTGTACTCGACGTCCCGCTGGCCCGCGAGCTTTCGGAAGTAGGCAACGCGCTCGTCCACCACCCGAGGCGGATCCAGCACGAACGTTCCCGGCGGCTTCCCGGCCGCCTGCCGCAACCCGGCGAACCCCACGACGTCGGCCTCGGCCGCCGCCAGCGCGAGCACCCCGTCGCTGTTGCCCGCGATCAGCAGCCGCGGCACGGTCTCGAGCCGGTCGCGCAGCTCCGCCAGTCCGTCACGCAGGTACGCGATCCGGTCGGCGGCGTTGCGCCACGGGATACGCGCGTCGTCGAACTCGGCCTTCATGTGTCCCGAGCCGAGCCCGAGCTCCAACCGCCCGCCGGTGAGCACGTCGGTGCTCTCGACGTCCCGCGCGAACAGCGCGACGTTGTAGAACGGCAGATTCGACACGAGCGTCCCGACGCTCGCCCGCTCCGTCGCTCCCGCCGCGGCCACCAACGCCGGGAACGGGGCAGGCCGCCCGGCCCCCAGATGGTCGGGCACGCTGATCGCGCCGTATCCGAGCTCCTCCGCCCGCCGGCACTGCGCGGTGAAGGACGATGTCACGGAAAGCAGGCTGACCCCGAACTTGAACTTCCCCATGGCGTGAAGCTAGCCGCCCACCCGGTACCCCGGCACGCGGTTTCGCCGCCGGCAGAACAAGATCCACCGGCGGCGAAGGAAACCGATCAGGCGGCGCCGTCGAACAGCGACGTCACCGAACCGTCCTCGAACACCTGCTGGATCGCCTCGGCCAGCATTGGCGCGATGGACAGCACGGTCAGCCCGGGGAACCGCTTCTCTTCCGGGATCGGCAGGGAGTTGGTGACGATGACCTCCCGGGCCTTGCACTCGGAAAGCCGCTCGGTGGCCGGATCGGAGAGAATGCCGTGGGTGCACGCGATGACCACGTCGGCGGCGCCCTCTTCGAGCAGTGCCTCGGTGGCCTTCACGATGGTGCCGCCGGTGTCGATCATGTCGTCGATGAGGACGCAGAGCTTGCCGGACACCTGCCCGACCACGCGGTTGGCCACGGCGTGGTTCGGCTTGTCGGGGTCACGGGTCTTGTGGATGAAGGCGATGGGCCGGTCACCCAGCTGCTGGGCCCACTTCTCCGCGAGGCGGACCCGGCCGGAGTCCGGCGAGACGACGGTGATGTCGGCGTCGCTGTAGGCGGTCTTGATGTGATCGGCCAGCACGGACTGCGCCATCAGGTGGTCGACGGGGCCGTCGAAGAAGCCCTGGATCTGCGCGGTGTGCAGGTCGACGGTCATGATCCGGTCGGCACCCGCGGTCTTGAACAGGTCGGCGATGAGCCGCGCCGAGATCGGTTCACGGCCCTTGTGCTTCTTGTCCTGGCGCGCGTACGGGTAGAAGGGCATTACGACGGTGATCCGCTTGGCGGAGGCGCGCTTCAGCGCGTCCACCATGATCAGCTGCTCCATCACGTACTCGTTGATGGGCGTGGTGTGCGCCTGGATCACGAAGGCGTCGGTGCCGCGCACGGACTCCTCGAACCGCACGAACAGCTCGCCGTTGGCGAACGTGTGCGCGGTCTGCGGGGTGATCGTCACGTTGAGGTGCTTGGCGACCTCTTCCGCGAGCTCCTGGTGGGCGCGGCCGGAGAAGAGCATCAGATTCTTCTTCGGCGTACCTGACTTCGGACTCATGTTGGCGACTCCCCGTCGTTTCCTGCTTCCGGCACGGACCCGGCGGTGTCTTCGCTCGCGGCGAGCGCCGACTGAGCCGCCTCCGCCGCGGGCGTACCCGGCCTGCGCCGCACCGCCCAGCCCTCGACGGTGCGCTGCGGCCCCGCCGACAGGGCCAGTGCACCAGGCGGCACGTCGTCCCGGATCACCGCACCCGCTCCACTGTAAGCGCCGTCACCGATCCGCACCGGTGCAACCAGCGTGTTGTCGGCCCCGAGTCGCACATAGGACCCGACGACGGTGTGGTGCTTGTTCACGCCGTCGTAGTTCACGAACACGCTGGAGCAGCCGATGTTGCTGTGGTCCCCGACGGTCGCGTCGCCCACGTAGGTGAGGTGGGGCACCTTCGTTCCCGTCCCGATATGAGCGTTCTTCGTTTCGACGAACGCGCCTAGCTTGCCCTTCGCGCCGAGCTTGGTGCCTGGTCGCAGGTAGGTGTACGGGCCGACGTTCACGCCGTCGCCCAGCTCCGACTCCGAAGCGTGCACCCGAACCACCGAAGCGCCGGCTCCGACGGTCACGGAGGTCAACGTCGTGTCCGGCCCCACCACGGAGCCCTCGCCGATGGACGTGGTGCCCTTGAGCTGAGTGTTCGGCTCCAGCGTCACGTCGCGGGCGAGGGTGACGCCGGCCTCGATCCAGGTGGTGGCGGGGTCCACGACGGTCACGCCCTCGCGCTGCCAGCGGCGCACGATGCGGCGGTTGTACTCCGCACCCAGCGTCGCCAGCTGCACCCGGTCGTTCACGCCCTCGGTCACCCACGGGTCGGCGGCCACGAGTGCGCCGACGCCCTTGCCGTCGTGGTGCGCGATGCCCAGCACGTCGGTGAGGTACAGCTCGCCCTGTGCGTTGTCCGTCGACAGGCGCGAGAGGCCGTCGGCGAGCACGGCGGCGTCGAAGGCGTAGACGCCCGAGTTGATCTCGGTGATCTCCTGCTGTTCCGGCGTCGCGTCCTTGTGCTCCACGATCGCGCTCACCGCGCCGCCGGCGTCACGCACGATGCGGCCGTAGCCGGCAGGCTCGGCGACGACGGCGGTCAGCACCGTGACCGCGTTGCCCGCGCCCGTATGCTCGGCCAGCAGCGCCGACAGCGTCTCGGTGTCGAGCAGTGGCACGTCGCCGTAGCTCACGAGCACCGTGCCGGTGAGTCCCTGCGGCAGCTCGTGCAGCGCGCACGATACGGCGTGCCCCGTGCCCTTCTGCTCGGCCTGAACGGCGGTGGTCACCCCGCGGCCCAGCGCCTCACCGACCCGCGCCAGCTCGGCGCCGACGGCGTCGCGGCCGTGGCCGATGACCACGACCAGATGCTCGGGGTTCAGTCCGGCCGCGGCGCGGACGGCGTGCTCCACCAAGGGGCGCCCGGCGATCGGGTGCAGCACCTTCGGGGTGGCAGAACGCATGCGGGTGCCCTCACCCGCGGCGAGGATCAGCGTGCTCAGCGGGCCGCTCAACGAGACTCCCAACGATTCAACGGCTAATTTCCGTCGGGCAACGATCCTACGTCGGCTCCTCGACACCCCACGAGGGGTCGGCGTGGACACTTTCCGCAGGCCAGCTCGCGCCGGTGTCGCCCGCCATCGAATTGGCGGAGGCCACCTGGTTGCCCCCGTCGCGTTTTGCTTCGTACATCGCCGCATCCGCGCGCGCGAGCACTTGCTCGGCCCGCTCCTGCGGCCGCAGCGACACCAATCCGATGGACAGGGTGACGCCGTGCGACAGGTGGTGCGGCAGCTCCGCCACCGACTTCACCGCGCGCCCGAGCGCCATTTTCGCGGCCGACGCGGGCGCGCCCGGCAGCAGGACGATGAACTCGTCGCCGCCGTAGCGGGCCACCACGTCGTCACCGCGCAGCGCGTCGCGCAGCGTGCTCGCGATGACCCGCAACACGTTGTCGCCTTCGGCGTGCGACTGCTTGTCGTTCACGCCCTTGAACCCGTCGAGGTCCACGAGGCCGACGGCCAGTGGCTGCGCGTCGGCCGACGACGCGAGCACGCGCAGGCGTTCGTCGAGTGCGCGGCGGTTGGGCAGGCCCGTGAGCGGGTCCTGCAGCGCCTGCTGGGTGATCGCACCGTGTTCGGCCGAAAGCCGTTCGTGCTCGCGGCGCGCGTGGAGCGTGGCGATCTGCGATTCGCGCAGTGTCCACATCTCGGTTTCGAGCGTGGTCGAGTAGTCGATGAGCGACCGGCAGGTGGCGGCGTCGGCCGAGGTGTCCAGCCGGGCCAGCTCGCGGGCGATGTTCAGGCGCATCGACGGTTGCGACAGGTCTTCGGCCATCTCCGCACGCGCGTCGCGCAGCACGTCGAGGGCCTCGTCACGGCGACCGGAGCGGTCGAGACAGCGCGCGAGCGCGATGGCGACGATCTCCTGCTCGTGCGGGAAGTGGTGGCCCTGGCGCAGCTGCAGCAGCCGGCCGACGTGCTCGCCTGCCGGGTTGTGCAGCGCGAGCGCCGAAGCCAGCACGCCGACCTGGTCGACGGCGGCGACCCCGGCCTTGCGCGGGAACAGCGATTCGGCGAACGGGCCCTCGGCCGCCACCGCCATCGAGGCGGCGGTGCGGAACTTTTCGGCCGCCTCGTCGTACTGCTCGATGCGTTCGAGCCGCAGACCCCAGCCCAGCAGCATCTTCACGCGGTTCATCAGCTGCAGCGTGATCTCGTGGGGGCTGGCGCTTTCCCGGATCGCCTGGTGCGCGCGGCCGATGACCTCCTCGGCGGCTTCGTACACGCCGAGCTGGTTGAGCACGATCCAGCAGTCGATGAGCGCCATCGACTGCATGCGGTTCCAGTTGCGCACGCCCACCTGACGGTCGGGCACCGTGGAGTCGTCGAGGATCGCGAGCGCACGGGCGATCTCGGTGAGCGCGGCGTCTTCCTGGGCGGCCAGCACCAGCCGGCGCCCGCGCAGGGCGTGCGCGTCGGCGCGCAGCAGCGACAGGCCGTGGCGGCGGGTGTGGGCGAGCATCTCGTCGAGCCGCGGTTCGGCCTCGGCCGCGAGCCCGCGCGTGACCAGCCGCGCGAACGCCGACCCCCGCAGCAGCTGCGCCACCAGCGTCGGCTCGCCGCGGCGCAGGGTTTCCTCGAGCAGCTCGTCCATGATCGCGACGATTTCGAGCTGCTTGTCGAAATTCTGCCGCTGTACGGCGGCGATGAGCTCGCGCGCGCGGCCGACCAGCCAGGCGTCGGACATCTCGACGAGAGTCGGTCGCTTGGCGCCCCTCGACTCGCTGGAGCCGCTGGAGTCGATCGCTTCGTCGCTCAGCCGTCCCACTTCCCCATTGCGGTCGCTTATGCCTCGGGTCGGTCAGTGCTCCGCCGCCAGGATTCGAACCTGAACTGTCAGAACCAAAATCTGAAGTGCTGCCGATTACACTACGGCGGATCGATCCTGGTCAGGATAGCGATGATCGGTGACAGCGGTGCCGGGAGGGTGAGGCGCTCGTCCCGTGGGTACTTCCTTGTGCGCGGCCGCCGTGACGGAACCGGTCATTTCGGGCCTCCCCAGGGCTCGAAACCTCCTGTACCGTAACTTACGGCATCGTAGGTTAGGTCACCCTTGGTAAGGGCTCGTAGGAAGAAGTGAACTGTATGACGGCCACCCTCGACCGTTCCCAGCCCGCCGGAGAGCCATCCGCCCCGAAGGGCCCCAAGCCGATCCTCGACGGTAAGCGCGGCATCGGCGTGCAAGTTTCGGTGTACCTCGGGGTGCTCGCGCCGCTTCTGGCTCTCCTGGTCGCCGTGCCGTTCGCGTGGGGCTGGGGCCTGACGTGGACCGACGTCGCGCTGTTCGTCGTGTTCTACGGCATCAGCGGGCTCGGTATCACCGTCGCCTACCACCGGTACTTCACCCACGGCTCGTTCAAGGCGAAGCGCTGGCTGCGGGTCGTGATGGCCATCGCCGGCAGCATCGCACTGCAGGGCCCGGTGATCACGTGGGTCGCCGATCACCGGCGTCACCACGCGTTTTCCGACCGTGACGGGGACCCGCACTCCCCGTGGATGTTCGGCACCTCGCCGATCGCCATCGCGCGCGGCTTCTGGCACGCCCACATGGGCTGGCTGTTCGAACGCGACAAGAGCAACCAGGCGCGCTTCGCGCCCGACCTCGTTAAGGACCCCGCCATCCAGAAGGTCGACGACCTGTTCTGGCTGTGGGCGCTGTTGTCGCTGGCCCTGCCCGCGGTGCTGGGCGGGCTGATCACGTGGTCGGTGTGGGGCGGCGTGACGGCGCTGTTCTGGGCCGGGCTCGTACGCATCTGCGTGTTGCACCACGTCACGTGGTCGGACAACTCGATCTGCCACATGATCGGTGAGCGCCCGTTCACGGCGCGCGACCGGTCCGCCAACTTCTGGCCCCTGGCGATCTTCTCCTTCGGTGAGTCCTGGCACAACCTTCACCACGCCGACCCGACTTCGGCCCGCCACGGCGTGAAGCGCGGCCAGATCGACATGTCGGCGCGCCTGATCTGGATGTTCGAGAAGTTCGGCTGGGTGCACGACGTGCGCTGGCCGACCCCGCAGCGCCTGGCCCGCATCGCGGCCGAGTCCAAGTAGCACCGGAACCGGTCCCAAGCGTGTCCACTGTGGACGTCACGGCTGGTTCGGGCGACGCCTGACCCGGACCGTGACGTCCGCCCAGTACCCTCCTGCGAATGGCGGGGAGACGACGGGCCAAACGCGAAGCGGCAGCGGTCACCGGGGCACGCCCGGTCGCGCCGGTCGCCCGCGTGCGCATGACCGGCAGCGAGCGGCGCCAGCAGCTGCTCTCCGTCGCGCGAGCGCTGTTCGCCGAGAAGGGCTTCGACGGCACGTCGGTGGAAGAGATCGCCGCCCGCGCGAGCGTCTCGAAACCCGTGGTGTACGAGCACTTCGGCGGCAAAGAGGGCATCTACGCGGTCGTCGTGGACCGTGAGACGCAGCTCCTGCTCGACCGCATGGTCAACACCCTCCACGGCGGCCACCCGCGCGTGATGCTGGAACAAGCGGCCATCGCCCTGCTCTCCTACGTCCAGGACTCCCACGACGGCTTCCGCATCCTCGTGCGCGACTCCCCGGTCGCGAGCTCCACGGGCACCTTCTCCACGGTGCTCAACGACATCGCCGGCCAGGTCGAACACATCCTCGCCCAGCAGTTCGCGGCGCGCGGCTACGAGGAGAAGCTGTCGATGCTGTACGCGCAGGCGCTGGTCGGGATGGTCGCACTGACCGGCCAGTGGTGGCTCGACGCGCGGAAACCGAAGCGCGACGAAGTGGCCGCGCATCTGGTGAATCTGGCGTGGAACGGATTGTCACACCTGGAACACAAGCCGCGACTGCTCGGCTGATCCTGGCGGCGGGCGGGGTCAGCGCCGCTTCGGCTTCGCCGTCTTGATCGCGCCGGCGGCGTCACGGTATTTGAGGATTCCTTCGACGCCGAGCAGAAATGTTTCGCAGACCGGCTCCGGGTCGGAAAGGCAGCCCGCGGCCATCGCGCCGTCGCGCAGCATGACGAAATGCTGGGCATGCGGCGCGGGTGGGGTTTCGCCCGCTTTCGCCATCAGGTCGGTGACCGTGTCGAGGAACCACTGCCGGTGGTCCAGCACGGCCTGGTGCACCGGATGGTCGGAGGCCGGGTACTCGGCGGCGGCGTTGAGGAACGCGCACCCGCGGAACCCTTCGGTGCGGATGCCGTCGGTGATCGTCGCGGCGACGGCGCGCACGGTGTCGGCCGGTGAGTGTCCCGCCGTGCGCGCGGCTTCGACCTGCGACCGGATCTGCTGGTCCGTGCCCCTCAGGTAGGCGACGACCAGATCGTCCTTGCTCGGGAAGTGGCGGTACAGCGTGGCGCGTGTGACGTTCGCTTCCGCGACGATCCGGTCGATGCCGACCGAGTGCAGCCCCTGTGTGTAGAACAGCCGGCTCGCCGTACCGAGCAGCCGTGAGCGTGCTTCGGACACTTGGTCACCTGCTTTCCGATCTCACTGAAAGCGTACAGGGAGAACGTTCGGTCTTGACACGAGCTGTGTGAATCGACATGCTTAATGAGATAGAACGTTCGGTCTCGTTGACGGCCGGGCTCGACCGGATTCACCGGTCGAGCCGCAGCTGCTCTGCGGCACCACTCTTCGAAGGGATCATCGTGACCACTGTGGACTCACCGACCGCGAGCAAGGTCGCACCGGCTCTGCGCCGGCTGTACTTCGTCCGGTTCGCCTTCGCGATCGTCTGGGCGATCCTGCTCTTCGTCACCACCAAGGCGGGCCTGTCACCGGCCGGGGTCGCTCTGATCGTGCTGTACCCCTTGTTCGACGTGGCTGCGGCTGTCGTGGACGCTCGCTCTTCGCGCATCGGCACTTCGGTTCGCAGGTTGTACGTGAACATCGTGATCAGCTCGCTCGCCACCATCGGCGTCGCCATCGGCAGTGCTTCCGGGGTGCCCGCGGTACTGCGCGTGTGGGGAGCATGGGCGATCCTGGCCGGGCTCGTGCAGCTCATCGTGGCGCTCGTCCGCCGGACGATGGGCGGACAGTGGCCGATGATCCTCAGCGGGGGCATCTCCGTGCTGGCCGGTGTCTCGTTCGTCGTGGGGGCCTCCGCGGCGAACCCGAGCCTGTCCAATGTGGCCGGTTACGCGGTGCTCGGCGGCCTCTTCTTCCTCGTCTCGGCGCTGCGGCTCGGCCGTGCTCAAGGCCGCGCCACCGGGGAGAGCTGAACGCGTCGGGGTCATCCGATGCACGAGTCCTGACGTCAGGTCCGGCGCCTACCCCGGCAGCTGAGCCACCCACCCGGCCGCCTGCCCGAGCGCGGGCGCGTCAGGAAGGCCGCAGCAGACTGCTCACGCGAGATTCCGGGCAAGTCGTTCATCGGGGAGACGACGGTGAAGACGCACGTCGGGCGGCTGCTGGCGAAGCTGCGGCTGCGCGATCGGGCGCACGCGGTGGTGTTCGCGTACGAATCGGGGCTGGTTCGTCCGGGCGAATCAGACCCGTTCGCGCGGTTCGGCGGGCATGCTGGGGTGGTGCGGAAGCTTGCCGGAGTGTTGGTCATGGGGCTGGTTGCGGCGTTCGCCGTGGCCTGTTCGGGGGCGTCGTCGGTGCCTCCGAACAGCCCGACGACGAGCGTGCCCTCTCCGGCGCCGACCGGCGCGTTCCGCGTCGAAACGGTCGCGAGCGGCCTCGACCACGGCTGGGACGTCGGTTTTCTCCCTGGCGGATCCCTCCTGATCCCACAGCGCCCTGGCAAGCTCGCCCTGATCCGCGGCGGCCGCGTGACCGACGTCCGCGCCGACTTCTCCGACGTGTACGTCCGGGGCGAAGGCGGCCTCATGGGCCTCGTGGTCGCGACCGACTTCGCGACGTCGCGCGAATTCACCACCTGCCAGACGCACGCCGAGGGCGGCCGGCCCGTCGACATCCGCCTGGTCACCTGGCGCCTCTCACCCGACGCGACCAGCGCGACCAAGGTCCGCGACCTGCTGACCGGGCTACCGCTGAACCCCAGCGGCCGCCACTCGGGCTGCCGCCCCACCCTCGCCCCCGACGGTGCCCTTCTCGTCGGCACCGGCGACACCGCGCGCTCCACGATCGCCCAGGACCGCCACAGCCTGGGCGGCAAGGTGCTGCGCATCAACGCGCGGACCGGGGATCCCTTGCCGGACAACCCGTTCTTCTCGTCGCCGGATCCGAGTGAACGCCGGGTCTACACGTTCGGCCATCGCAACGTCCAGGGCGTTTCCATCCGCCCCGGCACCGGCCAGGTTCTCGTCTCCGAACACGGCCCCACTTTCGACGACGAAGTCAACCTCCTCCACCCCGGCGCCAACTACGGCTGGGACCCGTCGAAGGGTGGCACCGACCCGTCGTACGACGAATCCGTCCCCATGACCGACATCGCGCGCTTCCCGGCGGCGGTCCGTCCACTCTGGACCTCCGGAAGCACCACCGAAGCCATCTCCGGCAACGCCTTCCTCACCGGCCCGCAATGGGGCTCGAACTCCGGCGCGCTCGCCGTGGTGGCGCTGAAGGGCCAGAAACTGCTGCTGCTCCACCTCGACCCCGCGGCGCGCGTCACGGCCGTCACGCTGCCGCCGGAATTCGACGACCACTTCGGTCGCCTCCGCGCGGCTCGCTCGGCCCCGGACGGCACCCTGTACCTGACCACCGACAACGGCACGGACGACAAGGTGCTGCGCGTGACACCGGCGTGAAAATGGTCACCGACCGGCGGCTAGCACTGCCGTGAGGCCCTCTTGCAGGTCTTTGACGAAATACCCGGGCACTTCCAGTGAAGGGAAGTGTCCTCCGGTATCGGGCGCGTTCCATCGGACGATCCGCCGGTAGCGCTTTTGCGCCAAGGGCCGCGGACACTTCTCGATGTCGCGGGGATACATGCTGATTGCCGACGGTACGTCGACCCGGAGTCCGGGATCGAGCGAGTTGTGGCTTTCGTAGTAGATGCGGGCGGCCGACGCGCCGGACCGCGTGAGCCAGTACAGGGTGACGTCGTCGAGAATCCGGTCACGGGAGATCGTCTCGAAGGGGCTGTCTTCGGTGTCCGACCACTCGGCGAATTTGTCGAGGAGCCAAGCGAGAAGCCCGACGGGTGAGTCGACGAGCGAGTAGCCGATGGCCTGCGGCCGGGTCGCCTGCTGTTTCGCGTACGCCGCGCGGTGGTGCCAGAAATCGTGGGTTTCTTCGGCCCACTTGCGGTCGGTCGCAGTCAGTCCGTCCGGCGTCAACCCGGGTGGTCCCTGGGCGAACGTGGTGTGGATGCCGAGAACGTGCGCGGGGAACCGGCCGGCGAGGACCGTGGTGATGTTGCCTCCCCAGTCGCCGCCGTGGGCCGCGAACGTCGGATAGCCGAGCCGGCCCATCAGCTCCACCCAGGCGGCCGCGATCTTCTCGGTGCCCCACCCGGTCGTGGCCGGCTTGTCGCTGTACCCGAAGCCCGGCAGCGAGGGCACCACGACGTGGAACGCCGGTGCGTCGGCATCGTCCGGATCAGCCAGCTCGTCCACGACGTCGATGAACTCGGCAACGCTGCCCGGCCAGCCGTGCGTCAGGATCAGCGGCGTGGCGTCCGCGCGCGCGGAACGGCGGTGCAGGAAGTGGATCCCCAGGTCGTCGATGGTCGTGCGGAACTGGCCGATCCGGTTGAGGCGCTCTTCGAACGACCGCCAGTCGTACCCGGTGCGCCAGTAGTCCACGACCTCGACGAGGTCGGCGAGCGGCACGCCCTGGTCCCAGCGGCGAGGGTCGGGCGCGGCGCGATGGACGGTCTCGGTCTCCGGTAGCCGCGCCGCGGCCAGCCGTGCGCGAAGGTCGTCGAGGTCGGCTTCGGGTGCGTGGGCTTCGAATGCTCGGACGTCGCTGGTGGCACGGGGCATGAGACCTCCCGACATCGATGGAACCGGCTTAGACGGTTCTATCAGTTCGCTCCGCCGTCGCGCAACCGGCTAAGGTGGTTCCATGCGTGGTGGCTTCCCTGATTTCCGCCTCGGTACCGTGCTCGCGACCAGCTTCACGGGGACGCTGACGGAGCGTCGCGGCGATGCCGTGGAGCGCATTCCCACACCGCAGCGACTCCTCGACTGGCTGGCGGTCAACGGCCTCGCCGTGGACTCCTGCACCCCGGCCCAGCTCGACCTCGCCCGAGAACTGAGGGAATCGATCCACGCCGCCGCGACAGCGGCCGCGAACCAGGAGGCACTTCCTGCCCCTGCGGTCGACGTCATCAACAGCTTCAGCGTGGGGGGCCGGGCGGTGGCGACCCTGACGCCCGATGGCACGCGGCGATGGCAGCTCGGGCCGGCGTCGCGCGTGGAGGACGCCCTCAGCGTGATCGCCGCCGACGCGGTCGCCGTTCTCGCCGGCGAACGAGACGGAAAACTGGCCTTGTGCGCGTCACCGACGTGCCGAGCCGCCTTCTTCGACACCAGCCAGAGCCGCACCCGCAAATGGTGTGACATGGGCACGTGCGGGAATCGCCACAAGAAAGCGCGGTTCAATGCCACGCACGGCAAGAGTTCCGCATCGGCGGAGTGATCGCTTCCCGGTTCCAGCCAGGTGGGGTCCCGGCATTCACGACGCCAGCCGAGCCGCCGTTTCCGCGTCGGCAGGGAGAAAAGTCTCCAGACTCAGCTCCGCGATCGTCACGTCGACGGCCGTGGTGAAGCGCGTGATCGCAGTGATCAACCGCAATTCACCGGACGAGGTGCGCAGCTGAAGAGGCACCGCGAACCCCAGATGATCGGGCGAAGGTTCCCGCGGCGCAGGCAGATAGCTGATCAATTCGTCCAGCAACACCCGGTGCCGGGGATCCGGAAGGCCCTGCCGCGGCCGTTCCAGCACGTGCTGGGCCCAGTCGGCGAAGTTCCCGATCCGCGGCGCCATCCCGCGCGGATGCAACGCCATTCGCAGGACGTTTACGGGCGGCCGCAGCAATTCCGGTGCCACGCCTTCGGTGAGCAGTTCCGCGCGGCGCGCAGTGCTTCGGGAAACGCCGGCTCCATGCGACCAGTCAACCAGAAAGCCATTCCCCGCAGGGAATTGCCGCCGATCCCGGCGAACCCGAGACTCGGCGCCATGAAATTCGGACTGCTTCTCCCCGCCGGACAGGCCCAGCTCGCGGCAGGCGGCGACGTCACTTCGATCATCGAGCTCGCCCGCCGAGCCGAACGCCTCGGTTTCGACTCCGTCTGGGCCGGCGACTCGATCGTGCGCGCCCGCGTGGAGCCGCTGACGTTGCTGACGGCCGTCGCGCAGGCCACCGAGCGCGTCACCGTGGGGACCGCCGTGCTGCTGCCCGCGTTCCGGCATCCGGTGCAGGCGGCGCTGACGATCAGCTCGCTCGACCTGATCTCCTCCGGCCGCCTGGTGCTCGGCGTGGGTGCCGGGTACCCGGGGTTCAGCGAGCCGGAATTCGACCTGGTCGGCGTGCCGTTCAAGACGCGCTTCGCCCACCTCGACGACGTCGTCCGCCTGTGGCGCAAGCTGTGGACCGGCAGGCCGCGCTCGTTCCACGGCAAGGTGCTGCACTACGACTGGCTTCCCGAGGTCCCGTGCCCGGCGCAGGAAGCCGGCCCGTCGATCTGGCTCGCCGGCGCGACGCCGTCGGCGCTGCGCCGCGCGGGCGAGCTCTACGACGGCTGGCTCCCGTACCCGCCCGACCCGGCCGTCTACGCCCGTTCGCTGCGGGAGATCCATCCGACGCGACCGTTCACGCCGGCGCTGTTCGCCACCGTCTACGTCGACGAGGACCAGGCCCGCGGCCGCGCCGCCCTCGACGACTACGCCCGCCGCACCTACAACCGTCCGCTGGACGTCATCGGCACCATCCAGACGACGCTGACCGGTTCCGCCTCGAGCGTCGCCGAAAGCCTCCGTGCCTACGCCGGCGCCGAGCACGTCCTCATCCGCATCGGCGCCACCGAGCGGGTCAATGACCAGCTTCCCCGCATCGCCGAAGCGGTGGCGCGGCTGAGGTCGTGACCGATCGACGCTGGCCATCCGTGTCGCGGGCAGGCGGCTCGGCACGGTGAATCCGCGGCGACCCGGGTCTCGCGGGTCGTTCGCCGTGCCCATCCGCCGTGCCCATCCGGCTGCCCGGCCGCGCCACCGGCGAAGATCCGTACCACCTACCCGGGGCACCCCCACCCGAAGACCTTCGGGACGTAGGCTGGGAAGGTGACCGACGCTCCATTGTCCGGACTCCTCCAAGCCATCCTTCCCGACCCCGCCCTGCGCGGGGTCGTCGAGCGCGCGGGCGCGCCGGTGCTCGAGCTGCAGGGCCCGGTGACCGCGAGGCAGCTCGTGGCCGCCGCCCTCGCCGAGGACGAAACCCGCAACGGCGCGGGCAAGCCCGTGCTCATGGTGACGGCGACGGGCCGTGAAGCCGACGAGCTCACGGCCGCGCTGAAAGCCCTCCTCGGCGACGACCGCGTCGTCGACTTCCCGTCGTGGGAGACGCTGCCCCACGAGCGGCTGTCACCGCGGGCCGACACCGTCGGGCGGCGGCTGGAGGTGCTGCACCGGCTGCACACGCTGAACGGTGACAACCAGGCCGACAACCGGGCCGACAACCGGGCCGACAACCTCAAAGTCGTCGTTTCCACGGTTCGCAGCCTGATCCAGCCGATGGCCCCCGGGCTGGGGTCGCTCGCGCCCATCGACCTGGTCGTGGGTGAGGAACAGAGCTTCGAAGGGCTTCTCGATCGGTTGGTCGAGCTCGCCTACACCCGCGTGGACATGGTCGAAAAGCGCGGCGAGTTCGCCGTGCGCGGTGGCATTCTCGACCTGTTCGGCCCGACGGCCGAGCACCCCGTCCGGGTGGAATTCTGGGGCGACGAGGTCAGCGAGATCCGCGCGTTCGCCGTCGCGGACCAGCGGTCGCTGCCGGGGGAGATCCAGCGCGTGACGGCGCCACCGTGCCGGGAGCTGCTGCTCACCGAGGCCGTCAAGCGGAAGGCCGCGGAGCTGGCGACCGACTACGAATCCGACGCGCACCTCGCCGAAATGCTCACCAAGCTCTCGGGCGGAATTCCCGTCGAAGGCATGGAAGCCCTCATCCCGGTGCTGTGCGAAGGCGAGCTCACGCTGCTGACCGACGCGATGCCGCGCGGCAGCCACGTGCTGCTCGCCGACCCGGAGAAGATCCGCGCCCGTGCCGCCGACCTCGTGCGCACCGGCCAGGAGTTCCTGGAAGCGTCGTGGACCACCGCCGCCGCCGGGGGACAGGCGCCGATCGACCTTGGCGCGTCGGCCTACCGCGACCTCGCCGAGGTCGCCGCCCACGCCCAGGACACCAAACGCCCCTGGTGGACGCTCACCCAGCTCACCACCGAAGACCCCGACGTCTACGTGATCGGCGTCGAAGCCGCCCCGGCCTACCGCGGCGAGTTCGACCGCGCGATGACCGACCTACGCGCTCACGTCGCTTCCGGCGGCACCGGCGTGCTCGTCGTCGCGGGCCACGGCACGGCCAACCGCGCGGTCGAGCAGCTGACCAGCGCCGAAGTGCCCGCGGCGCTGGCCGAAGGCCTCACCGACGTGCCGCCGAAGGGCGTCGTCACGGTTGTCTGCGGCGCGGTCGGCGACGGTTTCGTCTCCCCCGAACGCGCACTCGTGGTCCTCTCGGAAGCCGATTTGACGGGCCGCGGCGCCACCGCCGGAACGTCCACAAAGGACCTCAACGCCAAGATGCCGTCGCGGCGACGGAACGCCGTCGACCCGCTGGCTCTGAAGACCGGCGACTACGTGGTGCACAACCAGCACGGCATCGGCCGCTTCGTGGAGATGGTGCAGCGCACCGTCGCCGGCGCCACGCGCGAGTACCTGTTGCTGGAGTACGCGTCGTCCAAGCGCGGCCAACCCGGCGACCGCCTGTTCGTGCCGACCGACCAGCTCGACGAGATCTCCCGCTACGTGGGCGGTGAACTCCCCACGCTCAACAAGCTCGGCGGCTCCGACTGGAAGAACACCAAGGCCCGAGCCAAAAAGGCGGTCAAGGAAATCGCCGCGGAGCTCGTGCAGCTCTACGCCGCCCGTCAGGCCGCGCCGGGCCACCCGTTCGGCCCGGACACTCCGTGGCAGGGCGAGCTCGAAGACGCCTTCCCGTTCCAGGAGACGAACGACCAGCTCGCGGCCATCGACGAGGTGAAGGCCGACATGGAACGCGGCGTCCCCATGGACCGGGTGATCTGCGGCGACGTCGGCTACGGCAAAACGGAGATCGCCGTGCGGGCCGCGTTCAAGGCCGTGCAGGACGGCAAACAGGTCGCCGTCCTCGTGCCGACGACGCTGCTCGCGCAACAGCACCTCAACACGTTCACCGAACGCATGCAGTCGTTCCCGGTCACCATCAAGGGCCTTTCGCGGTTCACCAACAAGACCGAGTCCGACGTGATCATGGAGCAGCTCGCGGGCGGCGAGGTCGACATCGTCATCGGCACGCACCGCCTGCTGCAGACGGGCATTCGCTACAAGGACCTCGGCCTCGTGATCGTCGACGAGGAACAGCGCTTCGGCGTGGAGCACAAGGAACACATCAAGGCGCTGCGCACCCACGTCGACGTGCTGACCATGTCGGCCACGCCCATCCCGCGCACGCTGGAGATGTCGCTCGCCGGCATCCGCGAGATGTCGACCATCCTGACGCCACCCGAAGACCGCCACCCGATCCTCACCTATGTCGGCGGCTACGACGACAAACAGGTCGGCGCCGCCATCCGCCGCGAGCTCCTGCGCGACGGCCAGGTCTTCTACGTCCACAACCGCGTCTCGTCGATCGAGAAGGCCGCGAAACGCATCCGCGAGCTTGTGCCGGAAGCGCGCGTGGTGACCGCACACGGCCAGATGAACGAGGACAAGCTCGAAAAGATCATCCAGGGCTTCTGGGAAAACGAGTACGACGTGCTCGTCTGCACCACCATCGTCGAAACCGGCCTGGACATCTCCAACGCCAACACCCTCATCGTCGAACGCGGCGACCTCCTCGGGCTCGCCCAGCTCCACCAGCTGCGCGGACGCGTCGGCCGCGGCCGCGAGCGTGGGTACGCGTACTTCCTGTACCCACCGGAAACACCGCTGACGGAGACCGCTCACGACCGGCTCGCGACGATCGCCCAGAACACCGAACTCGGCGCCGGCATGGCCGTCGCCATGAAGGACCTGGAAATCCGCGGTGCCGGCAACATCCTCGGTGCCGAACAGTCCGGCCACATCGCGGGCGTCGGCTTCGACCTTTACGTCCGCCTTGTGGGCGAAGCAGTCGAGGCGTTCCGCCGCCATGCGGGCGCCGAACCGACCGAGGAAGAAGAGCTCGCGGAGGTTCGCGTGGACCTGCCCGTCGACGCCCACATCCCGCACGATTACGTCGAGGGCGAGCGGCTACGACTCGAGGCCTACCGCAAGATCGCCGCTGCCCCCGACCCGGCCGGACTGGAGTCCGTGCGCGAGGAACTCGTCGACCGCTACGGCGAACCACCCGCGCCGGTCAACCGGTTGCTGAGCGTCGCCGCCTTCCGGCACGCCTGCCGTGCCGCAGGCGTCACGGAGGTTGCCGTGCAGGGCAACGCCATCCGGTTCGCGCCGCTGCCGCTGCTGGACTCGCAGCTCGTGCGGCTGAAGCGCTTGTACCCCAAGGCGGTTTACAAGGCGGTGACCAGCATCGTGTCGGTGCCCAAACCGACCGAAGGCCCCGCCGGTGGCCGCATGGGCGCACCGCCTCTGCGCGACCAGGAATTGCTGGACTGGTGTACCCGGTTGTTGGCTCAGCTGACGAAGACGCCGGCTGCCGTGTGAGGCTCGCTTCACGATTGTGTGCGTGCTGGTGGAATTGAGACGAGCCGCGGTGACTTCAACGATTTTGGCGCCTCGGCGATCTTGGCGACTCTGGTGTCCCCGAATCTCCAACGACTCCGGCATCGGCTGGCGGCAATCCGCGGGGCACTCGATCGAGTGATGCGGTGTCGAACTTGTGTTCGATACAATTGGATCATGACAAGCAGGCTGGCCGCCGGAGCGAGGTGGCAACTCCCTCTCGGCGACTTGGCCGGCGATGTGCTGGCGAGGGAATCCCGGATGGCCGCGGACTTCGCGGCACAGCTGGAGTCGATCGCCGAGCTGGAGGCTCGGGGTGGGCCGGACGATTTCCCGTCGACGGCGGCGTTCGTCGCGTCCGCGTTGAGGCTGTCGTTGCGCGAAGCGCGGGAGCGTATTGCCCTGGCCTGCCAGGAGTTGCCGTTGGCTCGAAGCGCACTGTCGGAAGGGAACTTGTCGCCGCGGCATTTCGTCGAGATCGCCCGCCTGCTGGCGCACGCACCGGACTGGCTGCCCTCGGAGACGGCGACGGCGACCGAACAGGCGCTGGTGACCGTGGCCGGGCAGGCGAGCGTCGAGACCGTGCGTAAGTGGCCCGGCGGGTGAAGCACTATTGGGACTCCGATGGGCAGGATCCGCACGAGCGCGAACACGAGTTGGCCCGGCCACTGCGAGAACTTCACTGCCACTGGACCCGCAAGGGTCGGCTCCGCTTCAGCGGCGAGCTTGACGGCGAAACCGGAACCCTGCTCGAACAACTGCTGGTGCCCCTCGCGGCGCCAGATGCCGCTGACCCTGACGGGAACCCGGACCCGCGCACCGCCGCCGAACGCAGTGGAGACGGGCTCGCCGCGATCGTGGAACTCGCGGCCCGCGCGCCGGAGCTTCCGGTCAAGGCCGGTGAGCGCGCTGTCGCCACCGTCACCATCAGCCTCCATGACTTACAGAACGCCGCGAAACCTTGTGCTGCTGGACGACGGAACGGCGATGGCGGCTTCGACATTGCGGCGGATGTTGTGCGACGCCAAGGTGTATCCCGCCGTGCTCGGCGGTGCCGGTCAGGTTCTCGACCTGGGCCGTTCAGCCCGCACCGCACCCCCCGCGCTACGCCGCGCACTGGTGCTGCGGGACAAGGGGTGCACCTACCCGGGCTGCGCGCTCGGTCCTAAATGGACTGAGCCGCACCATGTGGTTCCGTGGGCCGACGGCGGCGCCACCGACTCGTCCACCATGGCCCTCGTCTGCACCCGGCACCACCGGCTTGTCCACCACAGTGGCTGGGACATCACCATCCTCGACGGCGCCGTGCGCTGGATCCCACCCGCGATCCTCGACCCCGAGCGCAAGCCCTTGCGCAACACCGCCCACGACTCGCCGCCCCCCTGGATTCGGGCATCACACAGCGGATCGCGATTCACCCAGCTACCAACGTCGATCGGGCGGGGCCTCGCTGGGAAACCGATGCTGCGAGACACCGCCCGGTCGCCCGACCCGAACACCGCCGGCGGGCGCTACCCACGGCCCCGTTACAACCAGCCGGCGTGGCGGGGACCTGATATCGGCTTCAGTGATGAAGAGTCGCGACCGGAGGCGGTGTGACGCGTACCCGCGCGGGCACACCGCGCCTCTTCGGGTGAACTGTCAGCGCGAACGCTGGTCAGTGAGTGACCCGCCCGTGCGCTCCCACACCTGCATGATCGCCCGACGAGCGTGCGCAGCCGCCAGCTGGGGCGCTCTCCTCCGCGACCGGATGGCCGAGCACCACTGAGAGAGCGTTGTGAAACCTGTTGATCGTTCGGTGTGGCGGCCGTGGTAGCGGTACGAGCCTGTTGATCATTTGGTGGTGTGCGTCTGTACGTGCAAGCCGGCCTATGACTCGTCGGTGACCGATGCCCAGTGGGCGTTGATCGAGCCATTGCTTTCCCGCACTTCGGCGATGCTCGGTGGGCGCCCGCACATACACTCCCGCCGTCTGATGATCGACACGATCAGCTATGTGCTGGTCAGTGGGTGCGCCTGGCGGCTCGTGCCGCACGATCTGCCCCGTGGAGCATCGCCTACCAGTGGTTTCGGGCCTGGACGCGAGACTGCACCTGGGACCGAGTGCACGAGGTGCTGCGCGACCAGGTGCGGATCGCTGATGGGCGTGGCCCACAGCCCTCGGCCGCCGTGCTGGACTCGCAGTCGGCCAAGTCCAGCGATGCTCGGGTTGGTGTGGGTCGACGGCGGCTACGTCAACCCCGTGGACGCCGGCCTGGTCGGCTGGGCCCGCCAAAGCGAGGGTCTGGAGGTGGTCGCGGTCCCGCGCAACGCCGACGTGAAAGGCTTCCAGGTACTGCCGCGCCGGTGGGTAGTCGAGAGAACCTTCAACTGGTTGACGAGGTGTAGACGGTTGGCCCGGGACTACGAACGCAAGACCACCCACGCCGAGGCGATGATCAATTTGGCGATGATCCGGCTCATGACTGCCCGACTCGCCGGCGAGGACGTCCCCGAGCCCCGTAGCGACATCCAGAAGGAAGCCGCCCGTCGGCTAGCAGACGACCTCAAGGACTGATCATCGACGTTCCACAACACTCTCTGAGCCTGAGGCGTGCGCGAGATGGCGCGTCGGCTGGACTGGCCGCCGACCCGTATCTCCGACATGTTCAACGGACGGCGGGGCAGCAAGTACCTCGACGTGGTCAAGGTGCGCACGGTCACGGGCGTGGTCGGCGACGAGGCAGCGGAGACGACAAACCTCTACTCACCTGGAACTGATCGACGGCCCGAAGCCGCGTCGTCGGCGATAACGCTCCGCGCACGCCGACGGTCTTGCGGTGCGGACCCGGCCGTGTGAGAGGGTATGGCCTGTGATGCGGATCATGGGGCGCCCCGGCCTCGGGAAGCGGACCGGCGCGCTGGTAACCGTCCTGGCGGGTGCGCTGGCGTTGGCCGGGTGCGGTGCCGGGCCGAGTCAGGTGACGACCGCGGCGGTCATCGACGGGCAGGTCACCACGATCGACCAGGTCCAAGGCTTGATCGACAAGGCCGTCAAGGAGCAGCCGTACGCGCAGCAGCTGGCGGCGCAGCACAAGCTCGATCTGGTGGGCCGGGAGATCGTGCGGCAGGAGTTGCTGCACGCCGTCGTCCAGAAGGCTGCACAGAAGGAGCACCTGTCGGCCGATCCGGCGACGATCTCGGCCGCGCTGGCGCAGGGTGACCCGCTCGCGGGACCGTTGCCGGAGAACCTCGCGCAGGACCAACCCGCAGCCGTCACGCAGCTGGTCGAGCGCGTGCGTGACCACCGTGAAGCGCTGACCGACGAGTACCTGGAGCAGCAGCTCGCGGTGAAGTACCTGCCGAAGCTTTCGGTGACGCTGGACTACGTCGTGATCGGTGCACCGACGGCCGACGGCACGGTGTCGTCGCTCGACCCGGCCGACGCCCGCGCCCAGGCGCTGGCGAAGGCACAGACCTACGCGGCCGACCCGGGCGCCGTGCGCGGGGATCTGAGCAAGGGCCTGCAGGGCAACGTCGGGGAGCCGCTGGCTGCGCTGTCATCGCCCGCCGACGCCGCGTCGGTGCTGTTCGGTGCGGCGGCGAACAACGTGATCGCCTTTCAGCCGAACCCGAGCGGTGCGCCGGCGGGGTGGATCGTCGCGGTGATCAAGGACCGGTCGACGACGAAGCCGGTGTCCACGGATCAGGCGCAGCAGCCGACACCGGACCAGATCGGGCCGATCGGGGTGCGGATGCTGCAGCCGTACGTCGCCGACGTCGACTACAAGATCAACCCGCGCTACGGCGTGTGGGACCCGGTGGGGATGGATCTCGCGGCCAACGCGAACAGCCTGCAGGGCGTGGTGCTGCCGGTCCGGGGTCCCGCGCCGGCGCAGCCGTGACCGGTTCCGTAGTGGTCGTCGCGCGTGGGGCGACCATCCCGGCCGCGGCGGTGGGACTGCTGCGGGATTCAGCGGTGTATGCGGCTTCGGACGTCGACGCGTCGCTCTTCGGTGTGCCGCCGGTGACGGAAGCCCCGGTGGAGCACGAGTTCGTGCTGATCGCGGGCTCCGTGCACGAGCCCACGGCGGCCGCGCTGATCGCTGCGGGAGCTTCGGTCGTCGCGGCGCCGGTGCCGCCGTTGCTGGAAGCGGCCGAGGTGATGGACACGCTGCGTTCTCCGGGCGGCTGCCCGTGGGATGCCGTGCAGACGCACGAATCGCTGCGCCAGTATCTCGTGGAGGAAACCTACGAGCTGCTCGACGCCATCGAGGAAAACGACCGCGAAGCATTGCGCGAAGAGCTCGGCGACGTGTTGTTGCAGGTGCTGTTCCACGCGCGAGTCGCGGCCGAGGACCCGGCGGACCCGTTCACGATCGACGACGTCTCACGTGCCCTCGTCGTCAAGCTCGTGGGGCGGCACCCGGCGATTTTCGGTGGCGCCGAGCCGGTGACGACGGCCGAGCGCCAGGAGCTCAACTGGGAAGAGCTCAAGCAGGCCGAGAAGCAGCGTCGCTCCATTGTGGATGGTGTCGCGCTCGGTCAGCCCGCGGTCGCGCTGGCGGGCAAGCTCGGCCAGCGCAGCGGGCGCGCGGGCATCCCGCTGGACCTCTTTCCGGCCGGTTCCGACGCCGGCGCACAGCTGTTTCGCGTAGCCGCATCGGCGCGCCGCGGCGGGGTGGATCCAGAGGGGGAGCTGCGGGCCGTCGCGAAGAAATTCGCGCGCGACGTGCGCGCGGCCGAGCAGGCGGCGAGAGAAGCGGGCGTGGAGCCCTCGACGCTCGAAGCCGACGGTTGGCGCAAGTTCTGGCCGGCCGGCTGAGACCATCGGCCACGCTGGGTGCCTTCTCCGGTCCGTCGCGGTCGTGAGCAGGCTTACTCGGGCGTGCTTTACCGGTGGTCGAGGTCGAAGATGGTGACGTTCGGGAGGAGAGGCATCGTGGGACTGGGTGTGCTGAAGGGCATCCTCGAGGGTGTCGTCGAGGACCTCGAAGAGCGCAAGCGTGCGACACCGCTCGCGGAGCTGCGGGCTCGCGTCCACGACGCCGCGCCGGCGCACGACCCGCTGCCGGCCTTTCGCGCGCCGGGCGTGTCGATCATCGCCGAGGTGAAACGCAAGAGTCCCAGCAAAGGGGCGCTGGCCGACATCGCAGATCCCGCGTCGCTGGCCGCGCGGTACGAGCAGGGCGGCGCGGCCGCGATCAGTGTGCTGACGGAGCAGCGCCGCTTCGGCGGGTCGCTGACGGACCTCGACGCCGTCCGTTCGCGGGTCGGGATTCCCGTGCTGCGTAAGGATTTCATCGTCGATCCGTACCAGCTGTGGGAGGCGCGGGCGCACGGCGCGGATCTCGCGTTGCTGATGGTGGTTTCGCTGGAGGGCTCGCTGCTGACGGACCTCCACGGGCTGGCGGTCGAGCTGGGGCTGACGCCACTGGTGGAATCGCACACCGCCGAGGAGGTGGCGCGCGCGGTCGACTCGGGCGCGCAGCTGCTGGGCGTCAACGCCCGTGACCTGACGACGCTCGAAGTCGACCGGACCGTGTTCAAGGACCTTGCCCCGCACATTCCGGCCGACCGAGTGCGGGTCGCCGAGTCCGGCGTGGCTTCGCCCGCCGACGTCGCGGAGTACCACAGCTGGGGCGCCGACGTCGTGCTGGTCGGCGAGGCACTGGTGCGCTCGGGCGACCCGGAGACCTCGGTGCGGGAGTTCCTCAGCGCATAACGCGGTCCCGTCGCCGTGCTGGGGCGGGCTGGATGGCCGCCGGGCCGACCCGGCCTCGGTGGCCGTCGCCGCGAGCACCGCAGCCGGGACGAGCCGGTCGTGGCCCGCTCGACGTACTCGGGCCGCCAATCGGTGACGCCAGGATGCGGTCGGAGCGGCCGAGGGCGCCCGAGCCGGAGGGCCGGTCGGGCGCACCTAGGGCTTCAGAACGATTCGTCCGAAGACCTCACCGTCGTCCATTTTGCGGTGCGCGACGGCGGCTTCGTCGAGTTTGAGGACTTCGTGGACGGCGGGGTGGAGCTCGCCGTTCTGGACGCCGGTGAAGTGGTCGGCCGTGGTTTGGCGCAGTTCGGGTGTCGGCACGGTGTCGGCGCTGAACGTGGACAGCGAGAGAGATCGCTGGAAGTTGCGCAGCAGCGACGTGCCGAAGTCCGCGGGCGGGAAGCCGGCGACGGCGCCGAGGACGACGTAGCGACCATTGGGGTTCAGTTTGTCGACAAACCGGCCGATGTCCGGGCCGGCGATGAGGTCGAGGATCACGTCGAAGGTGTCCGGTCCGGTCGCTTGGCGGTCGAGCACGCTGGTGGCGCCGAGCTCGGTGAGCTTGCGGCCGCGCTCCGCGTCCGACGTGGTGACCGCGATCGTCGCCGCTCCCCGGCGACGGGCCAGTTCCACGGCGGGAATGCCGATGCTGCCCGCGGCCCCCCGGATCAGCACGGACTCGCCGCGTGCGAAGTGGGCATGCTCCAGCGCGTGGTGCGCGACGGCGCTGGAGCCACCGATCGTCACCGCATCCTCGAGATCGAGCCCCTCCGGCAGGACGACCGTGTCCTCGGCCTTCGCGACGGCCAGCTCCGCGTATGCACCGCCCACACCGACGAACGCCCAGACCCTCGAGCCGATGAGGCGCGGGTCGGCTCCTTCGCCCACCTTGGTCACTGTGCCCGCCACTTCGCTGCCCGGCACGAGGCCCGGCTCGAACCCGTAGGCGGCGAGCGTCCCGCGCCGGATCACCGCGTCGACACCCCCGACGCCGATCGCCTCGACCTCGATCTGCACCTGCCCCGCGCCCGGCTCCGGTTCGTCGATGTCGACGACTTCGAGACCCTCGGCCGGGCCGAACTCCTTGATCTTCACTGCCTTCATACCGTTCGAAACTAACGGACGGGGGCGTCCGTTTCGCTAAAGTGAGAGCGTGCGTGACGATTTGCCTCAGCCGGATTCGCGTCGGTCCGACGCCCGTGACAACCGCGACCGGCTTCTGTCCGCCGCTCGGGCCGTGTTCGCCACCGACGGCCTCGATGCGCCGCTGCGCGAGGTCGCGCGCCGCGCCGGCGTCGGGCCGGCGACGCTGTACCGGCATTTCCCGACGAAGGAGGCCCTCGCTTCCGCCGCGTTCGCCGACCAGCTGCACGCCTGCCGTGCGATCGTCGCCGAAGGACTCGCCGACCCCGACCCGTGGCACGGATTCCGGTTGGTCATCGAGAAGCTCTTCGACCTGCACGCTCGCGACCGCGGTTTCACCGCGGCGTTCCTGTCGAAGTTCCCGCGTGCACTCGACTTCACCACCGAGCGCGACGCCACACTGACCGGCCTCGCCGCGCTGGCCCGCCGCGCGAAGTCCACGGGCCACCTCCGCGCGGACTTCGTTGTCGACGACCTCGTCCTCGTCATCATGGCCAACGGCGGCATCCGCGCCGTCACGCCCGCCGCGCGCGTCGCCGCCTCCCGCCGCTTCGCGGCATTGGCCATCCAGGCGTTCAGCACCTCGGCGACCGCCGACCCGCTCCCGCCGGGCGGTCGGCTGTCCCTCCACGCCAGGCGATGAATGTGACGCAGAACACCTTCGAGTGAGAACCGTCGGGCGGTGTCTGGCGTCTTGCCTGGTGTGAAGCACTCGGAATGCGACGAGGAGCAACTCGTCCGCCGCGCAGCGAAGGGGGACCGCGCGGCGTTCGAGGAGTTCTACCGCCGCACGGCACCCTGGCTGATGGTGCGATTGCGGCGGCGGTGCGCGGACGAGCAGATCGTCGCCGAGGTCATGCAGGAGACGTACCTGGCCATCTGGCGCGCGGCCGGGTCGTTCGCGGGGGCAGCGGCCGGTGGGTCGGCCGTCGGGTGGGTGTGGACGATCGCGGCGAGGCGGCTCGTCGACGCGTTTCGCCGGCGGGCACAGCACGCGCGGGTGCCGACGGCGGTCCACGCCGACGTGATCGCTCCCGCCGCCGAGGAGGAGGCGCTGGGCGCGACCGTCGGCGGCGAGATAGGCGACGCGTTACGCACGCTCGCCCCCGAGCTACGGCAGGTGCTACAGGCGATGGTGCTCGACGGACTGTCGGTCCGCGAGACCGCCGTGCTGCTCGGCCTACCGGAAGGAACTGTGAAGACTCGGGCGCGCCGCGCGCGGATCGCCATGCGGGAGGCACTGTCGTGAACCACATTCCCGACCGGACACTGAGCGCCTACCTCGCCGGGGCCGCGCGGCCGGCCGACGAGACGTGGGCGACCGAAGGCCACCTGGAGGCGTGTGCCCTCTGCCGATCCCGGCTCGCTGAACTGTCCACTCCGGACGATCTGCTGACGACCGTGTGGACTGGACTCGAACCGCAGCTCACGACGGCACCAGCACCGGTGTCGAGCCGGTTGAGGGCGCTGGGGAGCTGGGCGACGCCGGTGATGCTGCCGTGGCTCGTGACGTTGTTGCTGGTGACGATCGTCGCCGTGGTGCTCAGCGGGAGAATCCCCGGCACCACCTCGGTTCTGGCGGTCTTCGCACCGGTGCTTCCGGTGCTGGGCGTGGCCGCTTCGTGGTCGCGTGGCATCGACCCGGCGTATGAGGTGACGGCCGCGAGCCCGCGTGCCGGCCTGTACCTCGTGCTTCGTCGCACGACGGCGGTGCTGGTCGCGGTGTTGCCGGTGCTGCTGATCGCCGGCTGGCTCACGGGCACGAGCGTGGGCATGGTGCTGCTGCCGAGCCTCGCGTTCACCACCGGCACGCTCGCGCTGGGCGCGCTCATCGGCGTCACCCGGGCGGCCGGGGCGTTCGTCGTTGCGTGGCTGGGTGTGCTGGTCGCGCCGGCGCTGGCCCGTGGGACTTCGTTTGCGCTGCAGCCGGAAACGCTTCCGGTCTGGGGCGGGATCTTCGTGCTGACGGCTGTGGTGGTGGTGCTTCGCAGGAGCGCCTTCACCCGGCTCAGCGCGCACCATTGAGCGAGAAAGGGGAGAATGGGGATGAGGGCAGTCGAACCCGCCGAAGTCGCGCCCACCGCCTACGCCTGGGAGATCCAGGCGGAGGGGCTGAACGTGCGCGTCGGGCGGCGGAAGATGGCCGTCGACGGGCTGGACCTCTCGCTGGGCGCGGGAGTGCACGGCCTGCTCGGGCCCAACGGGGCCGGGAAGACCACGCTGATCAGGGCACTCGCGACAGTGCTCAGACCGGCGGGAGGCAGGCTGGCGCTGCTCGGTGAGTCGGTCGGGGGACACATCGACCAGCGTCGCCTGCGCCGGCGGATCGGCTACCTGCCGCAGACGTTCGGCTACTACAAGCGGTTCACGGTCCGTGAATTCGTCGAGTACATGGCGTGGCTCAAGGAGATGTCCAAAAAGGATGTTCCGGAAGCCGTGCAGCACGCGATCGAACGCGTCGGCCTCGCCGACCGGGCAGACGACCGGCTGAAAACGCTTTCCGGCGGCATGGTACGCCGCGTCGGCATCGCACAGGCGATCGTGAACGAGCCGAGGATTCTGCTGCTCGACGAACCCACCGCGGGCCTCGACCCGGCCCAGCGGGTGCGCTTTCGCGAGCTGATGGCCGAGCTGGGGCGCGAGTCGTGTGTCGTCGTGTCGACGCACCTGGTGGAGGACGTCGCGACGGCGTGCACCGACGTGGTGCTCTTCGCGGAGGGCAAGCTCGTCTTCCAGGGCACGCCCGACCAGTTGGCGGACGCGGGCACGCCCGGCCACATCGGCGACAGCCCCATCGAGCGCGGCTACTCGGCGCTGCTGAACCACGAACCCGGGAGGGGAGCGTGGTGAGCGCATTCCGGATCGAAGCCCGGCGTACGATCGCGCCGTGGCTGGTGGTGATTCTCCTGGCCGTCGGGTTGGGGTTCTTCTACCTGTTCACCGGGCCGTGGTGGCGTGACGCCGACGCCTGGAATCTACAGTGGACACCTTCGGTCCTGTGGTCGCGCTACTTGCTTTCTTTGCTGTGGCCCGTCATCGTCTGCGCTTCGGCGATTCAGGGGATGCGCGACCATCGGTCCGGAATGGACGAACTGATCTCGACGACACCACGGCCGGCCCTGCAGCGAGTGGCACAGGCGTCGCTCGCGGTGGGACTGTCCGCAGTGGTCGCGTACCTTGTCATTGTCGCGATAGGACTCGGTCAGGTCATCGCGAACGACGGGCGCTTCACGTTCGCGTGGGTGCTGCCCTTGCTCGCCGGGGTGGCGTCGGTGGTCGCGGGCGTCGCGGTCGGACTTGCCGCGGGGCGGCTGCTGCCGCACCCACTGACGGCTCCCGCCGCCGGAGTCGTGGCGCTCCTGGTAGGTGTGGTGCTGTCGTTCGCCGGGGCACGTGGCAGCTCACTCGGCTCGATGCCGAACTGGGTCGCGCTGCTCACGCCCGCCGGCGGCGAACCGCGCAGTGCCTTCGTGGACCCCGTGCCCGCGGTGTCGGTCGGTCAGCTGTGCTGGCTGCTCGGCCTGGCGGCGACGGGTTTCCTGGTGCTGGCCACGCGCCGCTGGTTCGCCGTCGTGCCGGTGGTCGCGGGGCTGGCCGTCGCGATCCCGATCTTCCCCGCGTCGGCGTCCGGCAACTTCGCCGACAACACCGGCGCGGCCGCACCCGTCTGCGACGGACCGGTCTGCGTCACGACCCTGCACGAACACTGGCTGTCCACTGTGGCCGGCCCCGGCAAGGCCGCGCTGGCGGCGCTGGCCAAGCTGTCCGCGGCGCCGACGCGGATCGAGGAGACCACGGAACCGATGTACGAGGTCCACGACACGCCCAACCCCAACGTCCTCGCGATCCGCCGCGACGGCTACAACCTGCGCGACGCCACCGGCCGCACCCTGGAATACGAAATCCTCGCCACCGCGCCGTTGTGCTCTGGCGCCGAAACCGCGTCGGCCGCTCGCTACGTCATCGCCTCGTGGCTCCTCGGCGGTGACCTGATCCCGCCGCCACACAGCGACGTCTACGGCTCGTCCCTGGCCCCGGCCATGCGTTCTGCCTGGATGCGGCTGCACGCCGTACCGCCCGCCGAACAACTTGCCCGCGTCTCCGCCGCGCACCACGCTCAGCAGACGTGCAGTGGCGACCCGTATGCACTGCTCGTGGGAGCGGCGCGATGAACTGCGCGACGTTCGGGGCCGGCGGTCATCGGGTGGGCCGAATGAGCCGCCCGGCGTCGGGTGCCAGCCTGGGCATGGCCGGTGGGGTTCGGCGTCCGCGAGCTGGCCGGAACTGCGAAGCACTGACCGGCGGCAGCGGCTGGTTGCGGGCCGCGCGGACCGTGGAGGCCGTCCGATGAGATGGCTGGCTTTGTACGCGCGCTCCCGCCGGCTGCCGGCATCTTTTGCCGCTCTGGTTGTGTGCACCGTCGCCGTTCGGGTGCTCGCGGGCAGTGACTGGTCGGTGCTCTTCGCCGCCCTGACGCTCGGTGCCGCGGTCGCCGTTGCCGCGACCGGCCTGTCCGGCCAGGACATCGACCTCGACCGGACGGCCGCATTCGGCTGGTCCCCGCGGCGGCTCGTCCACCTCGCCACGGTGGGCGTCCTCGCCGTCGGCGTGCTGCTGCTGGTTCAGGCCGACGTCGTACCCACCGCGGTCATCCTCCGCGATGGCCTCGGCCTCACCGGCCTCGCCGGCCTCGCCGCGACACTCTTCGGCGGCCAGTTCGGCTGGACGTTTCCCCTGCTGTGGCTTGTAGTTGGGCTCTTCCCACCCCGTACACCGGAAGCCGCCGCCCACATCATCGCCTGGCCACTGCAACCCGCCGACATCTCCGTGACCTGGTGGCTCGCCGCCGCCCTCTTCGCCGTCGGCGTCGCCACCTATTCCGCCGTGGGCGCACGCCGCTGACCGTCGGCTCGCATCGCACGGCTGTTCAATCGAGTTCGGCTTCGGTGAACATGGCACCGAGGATGAAGGTTCGAGTCTCCCTGTAGTCGAGCTCAGGCGAACAGTCCGTCGCCCCACGAGCCCGTCGGTGACACGCCCGGCGGAATCGCGAAGTGCGCGGAACCCGTGTGCTGCACGTATTCCATCATCGCGTCCTTCGCGGACAGCGCCTGTTGCATCGGCACGTACTGCTTGCGCGTGTCGCGATTGAATGCGAGGAAGAACAGACCCGCTTCGAGGTGGCCGACGCCGTCGGAGCCGTCGACGAAGTTGTAGCCGCGGCGGAGGATGCGGGCACCACCGCGAGTCTGGTGCGAGGCGAGGCGGATGTGCGCGTCCTCGGCGATCAGGGGTACACCGCCGGCGCCGAGAACGCCGAGGTCCACCGGGTCGAATTCCGCGGTCTGCCCCAGCGGCGCGCCGGAACCCTTGGTGCGGCCGACGATCTGCTCCTGGCCGTCGAGGGTTTCCCGGTCCCACGTTTCGATGTGCATGCGGATGCGCCGCGCCACGAGGTACGTGCCGCCCGCCATCCACGCCTGCCCGTCGTTCGCGCCTGCCCACACCTGGTCACGCAGGAGGTCGGTGTCCTCGGCCTTGATGTTGTTCGTGCCGTCCTTGAACCCGAACAGGTTGCGCGGCGTGGCCTGCGAACGCGAAGTCGACGCGCTGCGCCCGAACCCGAGCTGAGACCAGCGCACCTCCGTGACGCCGAACCCGAGCCGCGCGAGGTTGCGCACGGCGTGCACGGCCACCTGCGGATCGTTGGCACACGCCTGGATACACAGGTCCCCGCCGGTGCGCGCCGGGTCCAGGTTGTCCTTCGGGAACAACGGCAGGTCGATCAGCTGCGGCGGCCGTTTGGCCGCGAGGCCGAACCGGCCGTCGAAGAGCGACGGGCCGAACCCGATCGTCAACGTCAGGTTCGACGCCGGCAATCCCAGCGCCTCGCCCGTGTCCCCGGGCGGCGCTTCGGCCGCGCCGCCGACGGCGCCGTTCGGCACCACCTCCTGGCCCGCCGTCATGCGCCGCGCCGCCGAAGTCCATGTGCGCAGCAGCTGCCGCAGCTCGCCCACGTCCGAAGTGGTCACGTCGAAGGCCGCGAAGTGCAGGTTCTCCTGTGTGGGCGTGACGACGCCGGCCTGGTGCGCGCCGTGGAAGTCCACTGTCGACACAGCGGCCTGCGCCGGCGCGTTGCCACCCCGTTCGAACCCCACGCCGGTTGCCGCGCCGGCGCCCGCCAGCGCGACCCCCGCCCCCGCCAGTCCGAACAGCTTCCGGCGCGAGACGCGAGTGCCCTCTTCGCTCACTTCGACACAACCTCCGCGACCTTGCTCAGCGGCTCACTCAGCGCGTCGACCGCCGAGGCGAACGCCTTGATCTCGCTCTGCGACAGCTGGTTGTAGTACTTGAACCCGTCACCGACCCGCGTCTTGTCCAGAAGCGACTGCACGTTGGCGAACTCTTTGTCCAGAGTGGACACCAAAGCTGGGTCGCGCTGCTGCAAGATCGGGCGCAGCGCGGCGATCGCACCCTTCGACCCGTCCACGTTGGACTGGAAGTCCCACAGGTCGGTGTGCGAGAAGGTCTCCTCCTCGCCGGTGATCTTGGTGGTGGCCACCTCGTCGAGCAGGCCCTTCGCGCCGTTCGCGAGATCGAGCACGCTCAGCTGCAGTGCCTTCGTCTTGGTGACCAGGTCCTTCACGTCGGAGAGGAGCTTGTCGGCGATCTGCGAGCTGTCGGGCTTGAGGCCGGTGGACCACAGGTCCTTCTCCAGCCGGTGGAACCCGGTGAACTGTTCGCCCGGTGTCAGATCGGCCTCGCGCGCGTCGATCAACGGGTCGAGGTCGCCGAACTTCTCCGCGACGGGCTCGATGCGCTCGTAGAACACGCGCGTCTGGGCGTACTCCGCCTTGGCCTCGTCCACGTTGCCGGCCTTCACCGCCGCGACGAACTTGGCCGTCTCCGTCTCCAGTGCCGCGCTGTTGTTCGCCACGTAGGCGGCGTAGCTGCTGGTGGCCGCGGTCTTCTGCGCGTCGGTCCCGTCCTGCTTCTGCGCACCGCCGGTGACGGTGAAATCGCCGCGGATCCCGTTGCCGACCATGCCCGGCTTGCATGCCGTCTGGTACTTGCCGGCGGTGGGCACCTCGACGATGAGTCTGCGGTTGAGCCCGGGCGCGATGTTCTCGACCTCGCCCATGATCCGGTCGCCCTCGGCGTAGAGGTAGAACTCGGTGACCTTGGTGCCCTTGTTGCTGATCTCGAACGTCAGGGTGCCCGCCTTGGCCGTGGTCGTCGCGACCGAGCACGACGTGTCCGACGCGTCGACCTTGATCGGCCCGCCCGCGTCGGCACCGCCCGTGGCGGAGCTGTTGCCGTCGCACGCGGACAAGGCGAGCACGGCGCCCAATCCGGTCACGAGGGCCAGCGGGGTTCGCAGCGAAACGGGCACGGTCACTCCTTGACGGCGGCCGCGGCGGCAGGAGCCGGGGACGGGTTGGTCTTGGTGGGCTTGAGGAACAGCGGCAGCACGATCACCACGTAGGCCACCCAGGCGATGGCCTGCAGGACGGTGGTCTGCTGCGAGTAGTTGAAGATCCCCTTGAGCAGCGCGCCGTACCAGGAGGTCTCCGGCAACGTGCTCGACGCGTCGAACGCGAGGGTGGTCAGGCCCGGCAGGAACTGGGCCTCCTGCAGGTCGTGCAGGCCGTAGCCGAGCACGCCGGCGGCGACGAACACCAGCAGCACCCCGGTCACGGTGAAGAACTTCGCCAGATTGAACCGCACCGCGCCGCGGTAGAGCAGGTAGGCGATGACGACCGCGGCCGCGATTCCGACCACGAACCCGATGAGCGGCTGGATCGTGTCCGACTGCGCCGTCTGCACCGCCGAGTAGAAGAACACGGCCGTCTCCAGGCCTTCGCGGCCGACGGCGAGGAACGAAAGCAGCAGTACGGCCGCGGGCCCGACCTTCAGAGCGTCTTCCATCTTGCCGCGAAGCTCCGCGGCAATGTGCCGCGACGCCTTACGCATCCAGAAGATCATCGCCGTCACGAACCCGACCGCGACGATCGACAGGCTGCCGCCGAGCAGCTCCTGGTGCTCGAAGCTCAGCTGTGCCGTGCTGTAGGTGAGGATCGCGCCGACGGCCACCGAAAGCAGCACGGCCGCGCCGACGCCGGGCCACACGAACTTCAGCGCGTGGCGGCGGTCCGTCTTCACGAGGAAGGCGACCAGGATGCTCACGACGAGTGCGGCTTCAAGACCTTCACGCAGCCCGATGAGCGCGCTCGAAAACACCACTGTTCAGCCCTCCTTCGGAACCCGGACCCACTGTTTTTAGGTAAGCCTTGCCTGTAAGTCCAGAGGAGAGTACTCCACGGCGGACCCCCTGAATCTGGCAAACCGGACTGAAGGGGCGAGTTAGGTTAGGGTAACCGCAGGTCAGAGCGGTGCGCGCCGGCTCGATAACGAATAATGTGATTTGTGCGGCTACGGCCGCCTAGTCGACTGTCCGCTCGCCTCGGGTTCGATCACCCGATTCAGTGTCACGCCGAGGTGGGGCAAGTAGCCTGTCCGGGTGGCCGATCCCACTCAGTCGTTTGCGCCTCGTCGTTACGTCAGCCGGATCGCGCTGTCGCTGGGGCTGGTGGTCACAGGTGTCGCGCTGGTGGTGACGATCGGAGTCCACGACCCCGATCCCGTGGCCGCGCCGGCGCCACCCGCACCATCGTCGTTCTCAGTGGTGCCTCAGCGGCCGCAGGCGGGGCGGGAGGCGCCGCGCGCCGGGCTCGCCGCGCCGCCGGACCGGCCGACCGCGTCCGACCAGGCCGAACTCGACGCCTGGGCCACCCGCGTCGCCGGGAAGACCCAGTTGCCCGCGCGCGTGCTCGCCGCGTACGGGCGCGCGGAAATGTGGATGCGGCGTCAGAAGCCGGCGTGCCACCTGTCGTGGGCGACGCTGGCGGGCATCGGACACCAGGCGTCGCCGTCGCTGACGGTGGCCGCGTCCGGGATGGTCGAACCGGCGATCGTGAGCGGGCCCACCGGTCCGGACACCGGCGGCGGCAAGGTGGACGGCGACCGTGAGGCCGACCACGAACTCGGCCCGCTGCGCTTCTCGACGCAGGTGTGGCTCAAATACGCCCAGCGCGCCGACAGCGACGGCAAACCCGCCGACGCACAGAACCTCGACGACGCGGCCTTCACCGCCGCTCGCGAACTGTGCTCCGGCGGTGACGACCTCGGCACACCGGAAGGCTGGTGGCGCGCGATGCTGTTCTACAACGCGTCGGTCGACTACGTGCAGGCCGTGTTCTCCGCCGCCGACTCCTATGCGACAGCCAGCGTCGCCGCGTGATGGTCAGTGGGTTGCCGGTCAGTGGGTTGCCGGTCAGTGGGTTGCCACGGCGGCGCGACCCCAAGCCGGCACGGCCTTCGCGGCCGGCTCAGGAGCCGGCTTCGGCTTCACGGGGAAGCGATCGTTCAGCTCGACGATCGCCGGGGCCAGCGCGCCCAGCAGAAACACCAGCAGTCCGGCCACGGTCGCGATGATGGTGAGTACGGTCATTTCGCCTTCCTCGAGTCGATCTCTTGGGATGACTCGAGTTTCGCGGTCCCGCCGGCCTGGACGGATCAGCCGACCGGCCACCCGCGGGCGCCGGATGGTCAGAGCCGGGAAGCTCAGCGGTCCCGCAACGTGATCCGGGCCCTGACCTCGGAGATCGCCTCCAGGTACTCCGGCACCGGGTTCATCGCGGAGGCCATCCGCAACTGCGCGAGCGCCTCGGCCAAGCGGCCGAGGCGCTGAAGGGTCCGCCCGAGGACGAAACGCGCGTAGTGGTCCGTCGGGTCGAGTTCCAGGACGCGAGTGAACGCGCGTTCGGCGCGGCGCAGCTGCGCGGAATGGAAGTAGGCGCGCCCGGCGAGAAGCTGCACGCTCGGTTTGTCGTCGTCGAGCAGGGGCTGGAGTGCCTTCAATGCGTCGAGTGGCCGACGGTGTTCGACCAGCCGTTCCGCCTGGCGGAAGGCCCGAAAACGGTCTTCGCCGGTGGGCTCTGGTGCTGCTGCGGCGTCCGTCATGGTCACTCCGACGATACCGCTGCGGAGGGGGTAGCACGAGACGGCGGACGGGTCGTGGTGAAGTGTCCTGTCATGAGCAGCGAGCAGGAACTTACCTATCTCGGCCTCGCGCCCTACCTCTACTACTCGGACGCCACCGCGGCCGTCGAGTGGCTGACCAGGGTCTTCGGCTTCACGGAGGAAGTGCGGTTCGAAGACGCGTCCGGAGAGATCTTCCAGGCGACGCTCCGCGCGGGCGCCGCCCGGGTCCAGCTGGCGGGCGTCGGCCCCGAATATTGGACGGCGAAGGGCGTGGAGGGACCCGTCGGGCAGCTCAACATCATCTACGTGACGGACGTCGACGCCCAGTACGAGCGCGTCCGCTCGGCGCTCGGCGACGATACCCTCCCGGACCCGCCGCAGGACCAGCCGTACGGCGCGCGCGTGTTCACCGTCGCCGACCCGGGCGGCAACAGCTGGACGTTCTGGGAACAGACGTCGGAAACCGTCGAGCTGCCATCCGGTTGGCGAGAAGTGCGCAGCCAGGAGCCCTGACCACAATGGCCGTGCCTCCAACGGGTGAAAGCCGCGGACGGTTACTCTGGGCGGCGTCACCGCAGGCACGACCCACTGAGGAGCATGGCGTGGCTCTCATCGAGCAGGTAGGCGCGCGCGAGATTCTGGACTCGCGCGGCAACCCGACCGTCGAGGTGGAGGTGGCGCTCGACGACGGCACGCTCGCGCGCGCGGCCGTCCCGTCGGGTGCGTCCACCGGCGAACACGAAGCGGTCGAGCTGCGCGACGGGGACACCGGCCGTTACAACGGCAAGGGCGTGGAGCGCGCGGTGTCCGCGGTGCTCGACGAGATCGGCCCCGACCTGGTGGGCGTCGACGCCGTGGACCAGCGGATCGTCGACCAGAAGCTCGTGGACCTCGACGGCACGCCCGCGAAGTCGCGCCTCGGAGCCAACGCGATCCTCGGCGTCTCGCTGGCTGTCGCGAAGGCCGCTGCCGAATCGGCCGAGCTGGAGCTCTTCCGCTACCTCGGCGGCCCGAACGCCCACGTGCTGCCGGTGCCGATGCTGAACATTCTCAACGGTGGCGCGCACGCCGACACCGACGTCGACATCCAGGAATTCATGATCGCGCCCATCGGCGCCGAGTCGTTCCGCGAGGCGCTGCGCTGGGGCGCTGAGGTGTACCACGCGCTGAAGGGCGTGCTCAAGGGGCGCGGCCTCGGCACCGGCCTCGGCGACGAGGGCGGGTTCGCGCCCAACCTGGCGAACAACCGCGAAGCGCTCGACCTGATCCTGCAGGCCATCGAGAAGGCCGGCTACGCGCCGGGCCGCGACGTCGCGCTCGCACTCGACGTCGCCGCCACCGAATTCTTCGCCGACGGCGCCTATACGTTCGAAGGCAGCAAGCGCAGCGCCGAGCAGATGTCCGCCTACTACGGCGAACTGCTGCGTGACTACCCGCTCGTGTCGATCGAAGACCCGCTGAGCGAGGACGACTGGGACGGCTGGGTTCAGCTGACCGGCGAGATCGGCGACGAGGTGCAACTCGTCGGCGACGACCTCTTCGTCACCAACCCGGACCGGCTGGAGGAGGGCATCACCCGCCGCGCCGCCAACGCGCTGCTGGTGAAGGTCAACCAGATCGGCACCCTGTCGGAGACGCTCGACGCGGTTTCGCTGGCGACGTCGTACGGCTACAAGTCGATGATGAGCCACCGCTCCGGCGAGACGGAGGACACGTTCATCGCCGATCTGGCCGTCGCCACGGGGGTCGGCCAGATCAAGACGGGCGCGCCGGCGCGCGGCGAGCGCATCGCGAAGTACAACCAGCTGCTGCGCATCGAAGAGACCCTCGCGGATGCCGCGCGCTACGCGGGCGATCTCGCCTTCCCGCGGTTCAGCGCGGAGGCCTGAGGGTTTCATGGCCGACCGGGGGAGGGCGCGCGGCCGTCGCGGCGGCACCGGCGCCGGGTCCGCGCGGACCCGGCGCACCGACGGCGGCGGGGCCACGCGCACCCGCCGCCCGGCCTCGGCGCGGCGGCGTCCTGCCGCTTCGGGTTCCTCTGCTTCGCAGGAGTCGACGCGGTCTCGGTTGCGCCGCGGCCTCGCCGCCAAGCGCGCCTCCGGCGCGGCCAAGGTGCTCGGTATGTCCACCACGCGGCGCGCGGCCGTGGTGGCGATCGTGGTGTGCGCGCTCGCATTCACCGTCGCCGTTCCCCTGCGCACGTACCTGAGTCAACGCTCTGAAGTCCGCGAACAGGAGACCCAGCAGGCACAGCTTCAGGCCCAGGTCGACGACTTGCGCGCCCAGAAGGCCAAGCTCAGCGACCCGGCGGAGATCGAAGCGGAAGCCCGTCGGCGGCTGCGGTACGTGAAGCCCGGCGAAACGCCGTACATCGTGCAGCTGCCGGAGGACCAGCCGGCCGCACCGCCGCCCACCGGCGGTCCGGCGGCGGCACCGCAGGAGTCTTGGTACGAGAAGCTGTGGGATTCGGTTTCCCGCGGCTGACGGCGCCGTTCGGGTTGTCCTGGATGTCCCAGTAGTGCGAGGTCCACGCAGGCAGGCGTAAGCCTTGTGGCGCCGAAGGGTTGTACCACTCGGGGCGGCGGCGGGGAGGTCGCGGAGCGAAGGTTGTCCACAGGGCGGCCGAGTTGTGGACAGGTACGGGGTTCGGGCCGAGGGCGGGCGACCTACGGGTGGCGTCGGCATTAGCCTGGGGGACGTGAACAGCAGCAACAGCAGTACCCGCTTCGAGCCGGTCAGCGAGGCGGATCGGGAGATCATCAGGCAGCAGCTCGGCCGGCCGCCGCGGGCGTTGAGGGCGGTGGCGTCGCGGTGTCCGAGCGGGCATCCGGCCGTGGTCCAGACGAATCCTCGGCTGGAGAACGGCACGCCGTTTCCGACGCTGTACTACTTGACCTGCCCGAGGCTCACGTCGTTGGTCGGAACGCTGGAAGCGTCGGGGATCATGAAGGAGATGACGGCGCGGCTCGAGGTGGAGCCGGAGCTGGCGGCGGCCTACCGGCGCACGCACGAGACGTACCTGGCCGAACGCGACGCCATCGAGTCGCTCGGCACGCAGGTGACCGCCGGCGGTATGCCGGGGCGGGTGAAGTGCCTGCACGTGCACCTCGCGCACACCCTGGCGGCCGGACTCGGAGTCAACCCCTTCGGCGACGAAACGCTCGAGTGGGTGCGCGCACAGGGATGGCCGTCGGGGGAGTGCGCCGCGTAAGGCGAGGGGAGCGCGTCCTCGGGGAGCGTGCCGACGCGGAAGCCGTGAGCAGTGGCGGAGCCGGCCCCGCGGGGTGACCCGGACGTGGCGAAAGTTTCAGCGTCCTTGTTACTCAAGGAAGTGGCCGAACTCCAGGTCGGCAGCGCTCGAGGAACGCCTGATTGCGCTCGAAACCCGGAATTGGCACCGCTCAGCGGGAACACGTGACGTAACACGGCCGTCTCGGGAGCAGATTACGAAAACGGGATCTGCACACGACGTGAGCAACCATCGGGCCCACCGAAGGGTGCCCGCAGGGGGGGGTCGGAGCATGCCACGCGGACACGGGCACACGGCCCGGAAGCTCCGCACCCTCCGGGTGGCACTGAGGAAGGCGCGCTACCGCGGGCGCCGGATGGGTGCGCGGCACCGCAGCGTGGTCGGCGTCGTGGCCGGGGTGCTGGCGATCGCCACGGCGGTGGGCGGCGCGACGGCCGTGGCCGCGTGGGCCGGGGCACTGCCGTCGGACCACACGCGTGACGTCGGGCTGAGCCAGGGGTACGACCCGCGGAACCCGATGGTCGAGAAGGTCTCGGTCGACGGGAGCCTGCCGCAGCCGCCGGTGCCGTTCCCGTTGCCCGCGTACGAGCTGCCGAACGGTCCACTCGGCATCCCGAAAACGGCGCTCGCCGCCTACCACAACGCGGCCGACATCCTGGCGCGCGAGCAGCCCGGCTGTCACATCGACTGGGCACTGATCGCCAGTATCGGCCGCATCGAGTCGAACCACGCACGCGGCGGATACGTCGGCACGGCGGGCACGGCGCTCGAACCGATCCTCGGCCCGGAGCTCAACGGCACGCCACCGTACGCGGCCATTCCCGACACCGACGGCGGCGCACTCGACCACGACACCGTCTGGGACCGGGCGGTCGGGCCGGCCCAGTTCATCCCCGCGACCTGGCGCGAGTACGCGTCCGATGGCAACGGTGACGGCAAAGCCGACCCCGAGAACCTGTTCGACGCTTCCCTCGCCTCCGCGCGATATCTGTGTTCCGGCGGCCTCGACGTCGCCAACCCCGGCCAGTTGCGCACCGCCATCCACCGCTACAACAACTCCGACGTCTACGTCACCACCGTCATCCTCTGGGCCGAGGCCTACCGCACCGGAGTCGCGCCACTGCCCGACAGCCAGATCCCCGTCGGCGCCCCCAACGCCGCCGCCGTGCCCGCGCCGCCTGCCGTGCCACCGCCCCCGGTGCCGGCAAGCCCGACGACCGGGCTGCCGCAGCCGTCGTTGCCGCCCAGCAGCGGAACGTCCGGCACTGGAACGTCCGGCGCTGGAACGTCCAGTAGCGGAGCACCCGGCACCGGAAACCCGGGAAGCCCGGGCAGCCCAACGCCCAGCTCCAGCACTCCGACCTGCGTCACCACCGGCGGCCCCACCCCGACCACCACCCCGACCAGCACCCCCACCCCGACCAGCACCCCCTCGACCACTGCGACCCTGCCGCCCTGCGGCGTGCCGAGCTCGGCGCCGCCGTCCAGCGACGGGGCGGGCGCCCCACCCAGCCCGACCGGCACCTGACCGACAGCCCAGTAGAGTCGGCCCATGCCTCGTGTTGCCGCGATCGACTGTGGAACCAACTCCATCCGGCTGCTCGTCGCCGAGCTGACCCCGCGCCACGACGGCACGGTGGACCTGCGCGACCTGCACCGCGAGATGCGCATCGTGCGGCTCGGCCAAGGCGTCGACGCCACCGGCCGGCTCGCGCCCGAAGCACTGGAACGCACCCGCGTCGCGCTCGCGGACTACACCATCGCGGCGCGGCGCAAGGGCGTCGAGAAGGTCCGCATGGTCGCCACGTCGGCGACCCGCGACGCGAGCAACCGCGACGACTTCTTCGCCATGACCCGCGAGACGCTCGGTGTCGAAGCCGAAGTGATCAGCGGCGACGAGGAAGCGCGCCTGTCCTTCACCGGCGCGGTCGGCGAACAGGACCCGGACGACGGGCCGTTCGTGGTCGTCGACGTCGGCGGCGGCTCGACCGAGCTCGTCCTCGGCACGTGGGACGGGCGCCGCGCCGAGGTGATCGCGGCGAAGTCGGTGGACATCGGCTGCGTCCGCATCACCGAGCGCGCATTGACGCAGGACCCGCCGACCACCGGCGAGATCACGCAGGCCAAGCAGCTCGCCAATCAGGTGCTCGAGCAGGCCTTCGACGCCGTCGGCGTCACCAAGGCCCAGACCTGGATCGGCGTCGCCGGCACGGTGACCACATTGTCAGCGGTGTCGCAGGGCCTACCCGAATACGACGCCGAGCGCACTCACCTGTCGAAGCTCTCGCACGCCGAAATCGACCGCATCACCACGCGACTGCTCGCCGAGGATCGCGCGACCCGCGCGGCCAACCCGGTGATCCACCCGGGCCGGGTCGACGTGATCGGCGGCGGCGCGGTGATCGTGCAGGCGCTCGCCGAGCAGCTCGCCCGGCGCGGTGGTCCGGACCAGCTGGTCGTGAGCGAACATGACATCCTGGATGGAATCGCGCTGTCACTGGCCTGATCGAAGCGTTCCCGCCACCCGCGTGATCAAGTTGTCGGGGTGATCCCACCGGCTTTCCGGCGGCATTCCTCGGCGCGTCCGTCCGGTAACCCGGTCACCGGTTCGCAGCTCGCTTGACGAAGTCGCCGAGGTCCTTCGACTGCTGGATGCGGGTCGGTTCGTGGACGTACATCATGTGTCCCGCCGGGTAGTAGGCGGTTTCGATGTTTTCGCGCAGCGCGTCGGGGATCTTCAGGTGCGCGAGAACGTGTTCGGCGGCGAAGTAGGCCGTCGCGCCGTCGTAGTGGCCGAAGGCGACGTGGACCTTCAAGTGCGGGTTGGCGCGCATCGCGGCGCTCACGGAGTCCACGACGGACACGGACCGGCCTTCGAAATTCTTGTACGACCAGGCCTTGAAGACTTCCTCGGAGAGGATTTCGTACGGCAGGTCGTTTTCGTAGCCGAGGTCGGTGCGGATGTAGTGGTTGAAGGCGGCCGAATAGGCGCCGATGATGCGTGACACCGACGGGTCGTCGCTCATGTGCTCGCGGCCGCCGTCGACCTCCCACGTGGTGAAGCGCCCGTCCATGCGCCCGACGGTCAGGCCGCGGTCGCGCAGGAGTTCGGTGAAGAAGCGCACGTGTTCGATGCGCAGGTCGACCCGGTCCACATAGGACTCCGAAAGGCCCGTCAGCGAGGCAAGCGTTGCGACGGCGTCGGCGCGGTCCTGGCTCGACAGCCGCGCGCCGCGGGCCAGTGCCCACGGCAATTCCTTGGCGGCGAAGTCCTCGGCGTCGGCGAGGACTTCGTCGAGGGGACGTTCGCCGTGGAAGCCGTGGTAGTGGGCAATGGCGGCGTAGGTGGGCACGAAGAGGGAGTAGGGCAGGTCGTTGCCCTCGTGGAAGCGCAACGTGCCCATGTCGAGGACCGAGGAGATGAGCAGCAGGCCGTTGAGGTACAGCGCGTAGCGCTCTTGCAGGTGCCCGGCCAGCGCGGCCGCGCGCAGCGTGCCGTACGACTCGCCCGCGAGGAACTTCGGCGACAGCCACCGGCCGTTGCGCGAGACCCACAGGCGGATGATCTCGGCGACCGAATCGATGTCGCCCTTGAATCCCGTGTACTCCTGCGATTCGCCGCCGTCGGTCACCCGCGAGTAGCCCGTGGACACCGGGTCGATGAACACCAGGTCGCTGTGCACGAGCAGCGACTCCGGGTTGTCCTCGAGCCCGTACGGGGGCGCGGCCAGATCGTCGACGTCTCCCGACATCGCCCGCCGCGGGCCCAGCAGCCCCAGGTGCAGCCAGATGCTCGACGAGCCGGGGCCGCCGTTGAACGCGAACGTCACCGGCCGGCTGCCCGGCTCCGCGCCGTCCAGCGTGTACGAGGTGAGGAAAACCTCGGCCTTGGGCTTGTGGCCTTCGGATTTCCCGTCCTTGACGACCTCCTGCCGCAGCACTACCCGCCCGGCCTGCGCGGTGTACGCGAGCTTGCGGCGCCTGACCGTGAGCGTGTGGTGAGTGGTCACGAGATCGTCGGTCGGCTCCGGCGCCTTGGTCTCGTCGGCAGTTTTCGGTTCGGTCTTCTCTTCGCTGGTGTCGGGCATGGCCCCAACCTAGCCAACGCGGCTGTGGAAAGCTGACGAGATGCGCTGGCCTGTCTCGATTCCCGAAGCGATCGAGAGCCACGACCGTCTCCGCGCGCGGGTGGACCTCACCGACGTGTGCCCGGACCCGGCGACGGGTGACCGGGCTCGACGTGGCCGGCCCCCGCACCGCCGCCGCGGTCAGGCTCGCCCTCGACGACCGGCGGGGTACTGATGCGTAGCCTCGCCGAGCTCGACGAAGCCGTCACGAGGTGCCGTGCGTGTCCGCGGCTGGTGGCGTGGCGGGAGAGCGTGGCGGTGAAAAAGAGGGCCGCGTACGCCGGTGACGAGTACTGGGCCAAGCCCGTGCCCGGGTTCGGGCCGGTAGACGCGCGGCTGGCCGTGGTGGGGCTGGCGCCCTCGGCGCACGGCGCGAACCGCACCGGCCGGATGTTCACGGGGGACCCGTCGGGCGATTTCCTGTTCCGTGTGCTGGCCGAAGTGGGGCTCGCGTCGCAACCGGAGTCGACCGGTCTCGGCGATGGGCTCGAGCTGCGGGGCACGCGACTGGTGTCGCCCGTGCGGTGCGCGCCGCCGGAGAACAAGCCGACGCCGGAAGAGCGGGACAATTGCCGGCACTGGCTGGCGGACGAGCTGGCGCTGCTGGCGCCGACGCTGAGGGCCGTCGTGGTGCTCGGAGCGTTCGGGTGGCAGGCGCTGCTTCCGGCCCTCGCCGACGCCGGGTGGCCGGTGCCGTCGCCGCGGCCGAAGTTCGCCCACGGGGCCATCACGGTGCTCGGCGACTTGCGGCTCTTCGGCTGTTACCACGTGTCGCCGCGCAATGTCCAGACCGGCCGCGTGACCCACGCCATGGTGTCGGACGTGTTCACCGCCGCGGCCTCGGCCGCAAGGCTCTTCTGAATCGTTAAGGCAAGCCGGGCGACGCTGGTCACAGCAGGACGGGGTGCCCGAGCGCACCCGCTCAGCAGGTGCGACTATGGACGCATGGCTGCTAAGTCGGAACCGACTCGGATCCTCATCCTCGGTGGTGGTTACGTCGGCCTGTACACGGCGTACGGGCTCCAAAAGATGCTGCGCGCCAACGAGGCCTCCGTGACCGTCGTTGACCCTCAGCCGCACATGACCTACGCGCCCTTCCTGCCCGAGGCGGCGGCCGGCGCGATCGAACCCCGGCACGTGGTCGTGCCCCTGCGTCGCGTGCTCAAGCGCTGCCACGTGCTCACGGCGCGCGTCACCAAGATCGAGAACGAGCGCAAGGCCGTGACGGTCGAGGCCGCCGACGGCCACATCGAGACGCTGAACTACGACGTGCTCGTGGTCGCGCTCGGTGCCGTCGCGCGCATCCTCCCGATCCCTGGCCTCGCGGAGGAGGGCATCGCCTTCAAGACCATCGGCGAGGCCATCTACTTGCGCAACCACATCATGACCAAGCTCGACGAGGCGGCGAGCACGCTCGACCCCGAGCTGCGCAAGCGCCTGCTCACGTTCACCGTCGTCGGCGGTGGCTTCGCCGGTATCGAGGCGCTGGCCGAGCTCGAGGACATGACCCGGTTCGCGGTGGAGAACTACTATCCGAACATCAAACCGGCCGACATCCGGTGGGTGCTCGTGGAGGCCGCCGGGCGCATCCTGCCCGAGGTCCGCGAGACGCTCGGCGTGTACACGGTGCAGCAGCTGGAAAAGCGCGGCATCGAGGTCTACCTGTCGACCGCGGCGAAGTCGTTCGAAAAGGGCCACGTGGTGCTGTCGGACGGCACCGAGTTCGACACCGACACGCTCATCTGGACCGCCGGCGTGAAGGCCAACCCGGTGCTTGCCGACTCCGACCTGCCGCTCGACAAGCGCGGCCGGGTCGAGGCCACCGCCGCGATGCAGGTCGTCGGCCACCCCGAGGTCTGGACCGCAGGCGACAACGCCGCCGTCCCGGACCTCGCGCGCACCGAGCAGGACCCGACGGCCACCTGCCCGCCCAACGCGCAGCACGCCGTGCGCCAGGCGACCCTGCTGGCCAAGAACATCATCAAGGTCCTGCGCGGCGGCAAGCCGAAGGACTACTACCACAAGAACCTGGGTGCGGTCGCCAGCCTCGGCCTGCACAAGGGCGTCGCCGACGCGCTGAACATCAAGGTCAAGGGCTTCCCGGCCTGGCTGTTCCACCGCGCCTACCACCTCAAGGCGATGCCGACTTGGAACCGCAAGATCCGCATCCTCTTCGACTGGATGCTCGGCGGTCTCTTCCGCCGCGAGGTGATCTCGCTGGGCCAGATCAACAACCCCAAGGAGGAGTTCGCGCGGGTCTCCAAGAGCTGACCCCTCCGCCGTCGCAACCGAGCCGGACCGCCTCGCCGCGGCCCGGCTCGTTTCGTCCCCGCGCCAGCGACAGACGGTCCGGACCCCGCTAAGGTGTGCCCCGCCCCCGTAGCCCAACTGGCAGAGGCAGTCGGCTTAAAACCGACCCAGTGCGGGTTCGATCCCCGTCGGGGGCACCACGCAGACCATCATCACCTGAACGGCCCAGGCTGACCGGCACGCTGATCATCGAGGCGACGTACGACCTCTCGTCGAAGCGCGGGAGGCGGTCTCCTCGGCCAGCGTGAGCAGGTTCGTCACCACGATGATGAGCATCGTCATCGGGCTGACCTTCCTCTTCGGTTTCGGCAACGTTCTGGCCTTGGCGTTGCGGATCGGTGTTCCTGCCTACGTCGCTCCGCTGGTGGCTCCCGCGTTGGACCTGACGGTGCTCGGTCTGCTGGTGGGCACCAGGCACCTGGCGGTGTCCGGAGCCTCGGAGGAGGTGCTGAGACCAGCTCGCCGACTCCTCTTGGCTGCCAGCGCCGCGACGCTGGCCTTGAACGTTGCCGTGATGCGCCCCGGGTTGGGTGGAGGCTCTGGTGTGTCCCGGGTTTGACAGAGTCTGATTGGTGGATTCTTATGCCACTTGATCTTGAGGGGGTGGTATGGGACGACGTGGGTATCCGTCGGAGTTCCGGCGGAAGGTGCTGGACCTGATCGAGGCCGGCCGCAAGGTTGCCGACGTGGCGGATGATCTGGGGATCAGCGATCAGACGAGCTACGCCTGGCGGCGCCAGGATCGGATTGACCGGGGCCTGGAGTCCGGGTTGACCAGTGCGGAGAAGGTCGAGTTGACCGCCGCGAAGAAGAGGATCGCCGAGTTGGAGGCCGAGTTGGCGGTGCATCGGCGAGCGACCGAGCTGCTGAAGAAGGAGGCGGTGCCCCCAAAAGCCCGGTACGCCGCGATCGCGGCGATGAGTGAGGAGGGTTTGCCGGCCCAGCTCGCGTGCCGGGTGCTGGGGGTGTCGGAGTCGGGGTTCTACGCCTGGCGATCCCGGTCGCCGTCAGCCCGATCGATCCGGCACGCCTGGCTGACC
>DASZNR010000036.1:0-11689 GCA_035551175.1 Amycolatopsis sp.
GGACCGCACGTCGGATGTCAGGTGAGGTGCAGGGAGACGCTGCCGATGCCGTCGAATTCGGCCTCGACACTGTCGCCAGCCTTGATGGGGAACGCAGCGTGCAGCGACCCGGTGAACACGATCTGGCCGGCTCTCACCGCCCGCCCGTAGCCGTGCAGGGTGTTCGCCAGCCACACGACGGCCCGCAACGGGTCACCCAGCACGTCCGAACCACGCCCGGTCGCGATCTGCTCGCCGTTGCGCCGAAGCCTCAGTTCGACCGCAGGCAGTGGCGGGGGTGTGACAGTTCGCGTGCCGAGCACCACACGCGCACACGAGGCGTTGTCGGCGACGGTGTCGACCAACCGGATCTGCCAGTCCTGCACACGGCTGTCGATGACCTCCAGGGACGCGTAGACAGCCGCGGTCGAAGCAGCGACGTCCTCGATGCTGACCGGCCCCTCGAGGTCTCGGGAAAGCTCGACCGCGAGTTCGGCCTCGATCATCGGTGCGATCAGATCGGATGCCGCCAGGTGATCGCCGGAGCGCAGCACCTGAGAGGACAGCACATAACCGTAGTCCGGGTCGTCGACCCCGAGCTGGCGGCGCATCGCCTCGGAGGTCAAGCCGATCTTGTGCCCGCGCAGGGTCGCACCGGAGGCTAGACGTCGGCGCAGCGTGAGGTCTTGAACGGCATACGCGTCGGCCTCGGTCAGCTCCGGGAAACGCCGCGAAAGCGGCGCCACCGGACTGGCCTGGGCCTCGGCCCATTCCAACTCGTCGGCAAACGTTCGGATCTGTTCCGCGGTGGTGGACGTGGTCATCGGACACTTTCCTTCGGCAGACTGTGGGTGGTCGTTGAGCAGAACGGCGCCGGTCGGCACCGGCCGGAGCACGATCGGGTCGGTCATGGCCGGCTCGGTTCACCCGCCAGGCGCTGATAACCACCCTGGAAGAAGAGCAGCGGCCGGCGCTCAGGGGCGGCTTCGAGGTGCCGGACCCTCGCCACCACAAGGAAATGGTCACCGCATTCGATCTCGTCAGTGATCTCGCACTCGAGCGTGGCGAGGGCATCGTCGATCATCGGATGACCGAGCACCGGACCCGGCCGCCAGGAAACACCGGCCCATTTGTCGGTACCACTTCTCGCGAACGCATTGCTCACCTCGTGCTGCTCGCCGGCCAGCACGTTGATGACGAGTTCACCGATGTCGCGGATACGCGGGTAGCTCGTCGACGTCCTGCTCGCGGCGAAGGCGATCAGCGCCGGATCGAGGGACAGGCTGAAGAACGACTGACACGTGAAGCCGACCGGTTCGCCGCCGTCGAAAGCGGAAATGATAGTGATGCCCGAGCAGAAGTGCCCGAGTACATTCCGAAAAAGATCTGGGTCGATTCTGGACCCTGTGTCAACCATCGATGCACCTCGGATTCCTTGCCTCGAGACAATGCTGGTTCGCCCAGTTCGGCAGCCTGAGAATCAGAGTTCTCATGCGCCCTGGTGCTGCCGGGCAAGTTCGAGCGCGACGTCGATGATCATGTCTTCCTGGCCGGCGACGTAGCCGAGCTCGCCGCAGCGGCGGAGGATCTGGTGTGCGGGAACCTTGTAGCGCTCGGCCGCTCGCTCGGCGTGCAGCAGGAAGGAGGAGTAGACGCCCGCCCAGCCCTGCACGATGGCGTTGCGGTCCATCTTCGGCCACCGCGGCAGGTAGGGGCGGACGACCTCCTCCGCGGCGTCGAGCAGTGCCGGGACATCGAGACCGGTGTCGACGCCGAGCCGGTCGAAGACCGCCGCAAGGACCTCGGTAGGAGAGTTCCCGGAGCCCGCGCCGAGCGCGCAGAGTGAGCCGTCGATGTAGCGGACGCCGACCTCGTAGGCGATCACGGAGTTCGCGACGCCCAGGCTCATGTTCTGGTGGCCGTGGTATCCGACCCAAGCTTCGTCCCCGACTTCGGTGAGCAACGCCTCGAACCGGGCGCGGGCCTCGTGCATGAGCAGCGCCCCGGCGGAGTCGGTCACGTACGGCGCCTCGCAACCCGCGTCCACCATGATCCGGGCCTGCTTCGCGAGCTCCTCCGGGGATGTCCGATGGGCGCTCATGAGAAAGCCCGCCGTCTCCATTCCGAGCTCGCGGGCGACGCCGAAGTGTTGTGGTGAAACGTCGGCCTCGGTGCAGTGGGTCGCGACGCGGACCATGTCCGCGCCCGCGTCCCGCGCTCGGCGCAGGTCGCCGGTGGTTCCGATGCCGGGAACCAGGAGGACCGCGATCTTCGCGTTCCGCGCCTCTTCGCGCGCCGCGGTGATGAGCTTCATTTCGTCGGTGCGCGAGAATCCGTAGTTGAAGGAGGAGCCGCCGAGGCCGTCGCCGTGGGTGACCTCGATGACTTCGACGCCGGCTCGGTCGAGGGCTCGGACGGTCTCGCGCACTTGGGTTTCGGTGAATTGGTGGGCCATCGCGTGGCTACCGTCGCGCAGTGTGGTGTCGATGATCCGGACGTGGTGTGCCAGAGACGGGCGACTCATGCGGAGGTCTCTTTCTTCGCGGTGGCCAGGAGTTCGCCGACCCGGGCCGCGGCGGCGGTCATGATGTCGAGGTTGCCGGCGTAGGCGGGCAGGTAGTCGGCGTTGCCCTTGACTTCGAGGAAGACGCCGACCCGGGCGTTGCCGTCCCAGGACTCGTGGGGTTCGTCGAACTGGGGCTCCGCGCGCAGGGTGTAGCCGGGTACGTACTGCTGGACTTCGGCGACCATGTCATGCACCGAGGCGATGATCGCGTTCCGGTCGGCGTGGGCGTCGATCGCGCAGAACACGGTGTCGCGCATGATCATGGGCGGCTCGATCGGGTTGAGGATGATGATCGCCTTGCCGCGTGCGGCTCCGCCGACCTTCTCGACCGCCCTGGCGGTGGTCTCGGTGAATTCGTCGATGTTGGCCCGGGTGCCGGGGCCGGCTCCCCGGGAGGCGACGGAGGCGACGATTTCGGCGTAGGGCACCGGCGTGGTCCGCGAGATGGCGTGCACGATCGGGATCGTGGCCTGGCCTCCGCAGGTGATCATGGAGATGTTCGGGGCGCCGAGGTGAGCGGCGCCGTTGACCGGTGGTGACACCATCGGCCCGAGGTGCGCCGGCGTGAGGTCGATGGCCTGGATGCCGGCTTCGGCGTAGCGCGGGGCATGGGCGATGTGCGCCTTGGCCGAGGTCGCTTCGAACACCAGTTGCGGGAGGGGGTCCTGTCGCAGGAGCCAGTCCACGCCCTCGGCGCTGGCCTCCACGCCGAGCCGGCGGGCGCGATCCAGCCCGTCGGATTCGACGACGCCGACCACGTGGCGGACGTCGATCGTGGCACTGCGCTGCAGCTTGATCAGCAGGTCGGTGCCGATGTTTCCGGGACCGACGATCGCGGCGGTGATCGGCTCGACGGAGTGTGGGGACATGGGGAACTGCCTTGTCTCTCGGTGACTGGAGCGGGGGCCGGTCAGAGCGCGGTGGTGACCGGTCGTGGACGGAGGTCGTGGCCCGCTTCGAACTCGGTGATGGCTCCGCTGTGCTCGCGGAGGGTGATCGCGACGTCGTCGAGCCCGTTGATCAGGCGATACTTCGTGGCCGGATCGACCTCGAACGACCACTCACGTCCGGCCGCCCGCACGGTCTGCTCCGGCAGATCTATCCGGACGCTCCCGCCCGCGGCGACGATCTCGCAGGCCGCTCGTTCCAAGCGGATTGGCAGCAGCCCGACCTTGGCGGCGTTTTCGGCGAAGATGTCACCGAAGGAGGGGGCGATGACCACCCGGAAGCCGAAGTCGTCGATCGCCCACGCAGCGTGTTCGCGCGACGAGCCGCAGCCGAAGTTCGCGCCGGTGACCAGCACGGGGTTCGGCTGGAGGTCGAGGTCGCCCTCCCTGCGCCAGTCGTAGAACAGGCACTCCCCATAGCCCTTGCGCTCGACTCGCTGGAGGAAGCGGGCCGGCACGATCTGATCGGTGTCGACGTCGTCCCGGTCGACGAACGTCACGCTGCCCTCAACGATGGTCAGCGGTCGCATGCTCCGCGCTCCAATCCCTGATGTCGACGAGGTGGCCGGCGATCGCGGCAGCCGCCGCCATCGCGGGGCTGACCAGATGAGTCCGCGACTTGTGTCCTTGCCGCCCCTCGAAGTTGCGGTTGGACGTCGAAGCGCAACGCTGCCCCGGCGCGAGTTGCACTTCCTCCATCAACGCGCCGCACATCGAGCAGCCGGAGTGGTGCCACTCGAACCCGGCGTCGAGGAAGATCCGGTCGAGGCCCTCGTTCTCGGCTTCCGCCTTGACCTGCTGGGAGCCGGGAACCACGGTCGCGCGGACACCGTCGGCGATGCGGTGGCCCGCGACCACCGCCGCCGCTTCACGAAGGTCCTCGATGCGAGCGTTGGTGCACGAGCCGATGAAGACGTGGTCGAGCGGAAGGTCCGTCAGCGAAATCCCGGGGCGCAGCCCCATGTAATCCAGCGCCCGGCGACTCGCCGCGCGGTCGCTTTCGGAGTCCAACGCGTCCGGGTCCGGGACTTCGTCGGCGATCCCGATGACCATGCCGGGACTGGTTCCCCAGGTCACCATGGGTGAGATTCGGGAGACGTCGACATGGACCTCCCGGTCGAACGTAGCGCCCTCGTCGGTGCGCAGATCTCGCCAGATCTCCACCGCGGCCTCGAAGTCCGCGGGCGCGCCGGGGCGCCCGCGCAGCCAATCGAAGGTGGTCTCGTCGGGCGCGATCATCCCGGATCGGCCACCGCCCTCGATGGTCATGTTGCAGATCGTCATCCGGCCGGACATGCTCAGTGCCTCGATGACGGGCCCGGCGTACTCCACGGCGTGCCCGGCGAACCCCGCGGTGCCCACCTGGCCGATCGTGGCCAGGATCAGGTCCTTGGGTGTGACTCCGCGGCCCATCTGTCCGGAATAGACCACTCGCATCGACTTGGGCCTGCGCAGTGGCAAGCACTGCGTGGCGAAGACGTGCTCGGCCTGCGAGGTTCCGATCCCGAAGCCGAGCGCGCCGAAGGCGCCATGTGTCGCGGTGTGGCTGTCGCCGCAGACGATCGTCATGCCCGGCTGGGTGATGCCCAGCTCGGGTCCGATGACGTGCACGATGCCCTGGCGACCGGAGCCCAGCGAGTAGAGCGGGACGCCGAACTCCTCGCAGTTCCGCTCCAGCGCCAGCACTTGGCGGCGGGCGAGCGGCTGGGCGATGAGGTTGGCGGCGGTGGTGCCATCGGTGGGAACGCTGTGGTCCGCCGTGCCCAGCGTCCGATCCGGCCGCCGGACCTTCCGGCCCGCCTCCCGGAGGGCGCCGAACGCCTGTGGTGAGCTCAGCTCGTGGATGAGGTGAAGGTCGATGTACACCAGCCCCGGGGCGACCTCGTGCGCGTCCCAGATCTTGTCCAGCATCGTCCGCGGCATCAGAAGCCCGATTTCTCGAGGGCGGCCCACCGGCTCAGGCCGACGGTCTCGAAGAGCTCACGGGGGCTGGTGATGCGTTGCGCGGGGCTGCCGGCCAGCTTGGTCAGTTCATCGGCCATCGTCTGCGCGGACGGGAAGAGCAGCGCGGCGGGGTAGACCACGAGGCGGAACCCGAACTGTTCGAGATCGGCCTCGCTGACCTCCGGTGTGATACCGCCGGGAACGGCGTTGAAGATCAATGGTGCCGCGGTGACGTCGGTGGCGATCCGCTCGATCTCCTCCAGGGTCGTCGGTGCCTCGATGAAGACGATGTCGGCGCCCTCGGCCGCGAACGTCCGAGCGCGGTCGATCGCCGCGTCGATCCCCAGCGGGCCGCGGGAATCGGTTCGGGCCACGATGAGCGTGCCGGCGCGCCGGGCAGCGAGCGCGGCGTGCAGTTTCGCGACGTAGTCCTCGACCGGGACGACCTGCTTGTTGGCGAGGTGACCACAGCGGCGCTTCGAGGTGACCTGGTCCTCGAGCATGATGCCGGCGGCACCGGCACGCTCCAGCGTCTCCACCGTCCGGGTCACGTTGAGGGCCTCGCCGAACCCCGTGTCGGCGTCGACGATCAGCGGGCCCCCGAAGGAGGTCGCGATGACGCTCGTGGCGTCGGCGAGTTCGGAAGCGGTGATCAAGCCGAGGTCGGGCACTCCATAGCGCGACGCGGACACCCCGGCACCGGTCAGGAAGGCCACCTCGAAGCCTGCGTTGCGCGCCACGTGGGCGCTCACGCCGTCGTAGACACCCGGCACGCGGACCAGGCCTGGCTCCGCGAGGCGGGCTCGCAGCGCAGCGCTGGCCGGAGACGTCGTCGTATCCACTCTGTGCACACCTCATCTGTTGACGTGATCGGACTCGTCGCCGCGATCGGTTCGGCGCAGCCACACGCAGACCGTATCGTGGTTTCTTAAACTGAACAGTGGTTGACGTTAGGTCATTCCCCCTTGATCTGGCAAGTACTGACACCCATAGTGCCCACCTGGCCAAATATCCGGACAGTCGCAGCACGTTCCCGGCTCGGCAGGGATTGACACCGGGGAGGACTGCAGGCATAGTCCTCAGCTGAACAGCGGTTTCAGAAACCGCTAGATGGTTGGAGGCAGAGTGGCCGCCGCCGCGACGTCAGAATGCGCTGCGACGCAGACGTGTGCGCGAGTTGCGCTTGTTTTCGCCTCCCGTCCCTAGTCGGTCCCTGAACCGACACGAGGAAGGTGTTTCGGATGTCTGGTTCCGTCGCAGGACGCACGCGCGACGTCGTCACACTCTCGCAAGAGGGTGCCGGAGAACTCGTCAAGGCGGTGATCGACGCGGCGCACCGGGCGGCACTGCCGGTCTGCGTCGCCGTGCATGATGCGGCCGCCGGCCTGCTGGCCTTCGTCCGCATGGACGGTGCGCCCGCACTGACGATCGGTATAGCCCAAGACAAGGCATACTCCTCGGCCGCCTTCGGCGCGCCGACGCACCAGCTGCACGAGCTCATCAAGGACGACGAGCCATTGCGGCTGGGGATCGTCCACACCCCGCGCCTCGTCACGTTCGGCGGCGGCTACCCGTTGGTCTCCGACGGCCGGACGATCGGTGCCGTCGGGGTCAGCGGCGGCCACTACACGCAGGACATGGCGATCGTCGAAGAAGCGCTCAAAGCCTGCGGATACACCGTCTGACCCGCAACTCTTTCCTCATCCCCCAGCATGGGAATTCGCCACCATCCGAAGCGGGCGTTCGGTCCGCATCCCTACGCTTTCGCAGGCCAGGTCACCTGTTTGTGCGATCGCGCCGTCAGGAGGTCAATGCAATGTCGCAGTCGACGTCACCCTTGTTCGGCGACCAGCCGCTGAAGATCGGCGCATTCGCCGCGAACGCCAGTGGTGGAATTTCCATGACCGAGGCTCCCAGGTCGCTCAGGGTCACCTGGGAGCACCAGAAGAAGATCGCGCAGAACCTCGACCGCTGGGGTTTCGATGTCACGGTCCCGATCGGTCGCTGGAAGGGGTTCGGGGGTACCACGAACTTCAACGGCAACGCCTTCGAGACCCTCACCTGGGCCGCCGGCATCGCGGAGGCGACCGAGAACATCGCCGTCGTCGCCACGACGCACGTCGCGACGATCGACCCGGTCGTGGCGGCGAAGATGTGCGCGACCGTCGACCACATCTCCGGTGGCCGGTTCGGCCTCAACGTCGTCATGGGCTGGAACTCGGCGGAGATGGCCATGATGCAGTGCGGACTGCTGGAGCACGATGATCGCTACGCCTACGGTGCCGAGTGGATGGACTTCGTCCAGCGGTTGTGGGCCGACGACGCCCCCTTCGACGTCGACGGGAAGTACTTCCACGCGCTCGGCTGCGAGTCCGAACCCAAACCGGTGCACGGCCGGCCGGCGATCATCAACGCCGGCAACTCGAAGACCGGCCTGGCCTACTCCGCGAAGTACGCCGACATCAATTTCTTCGTCTCCGCCGACCTCGAACAGATGGCTGCCCATTCGGCGGCGCTGAAAAAGACGGCCCGCGAGGAACACGACCGGGAAATCCAGACCATGACCGCCGCGCTGGTGGTGTGCCGCGACACCGAAGCGGAGGCCAAGCGGGTCCACGACGAGATCCTGGAGAAGGCCGACTGGACCTCGGCGGAGAACCTGATGGCGATCCACGGCATCGGCGGCAGCTCCTGGAGCGAGCAGATGACGAAGTTCAAGGAGCGGTTCATCCTCGCCCACGGAGCCACGTCGCTGGTGGGGACACCCGAGCAGGTGGTGGACGGACTCCGGCAGATGGCCGCGCACGGGATGGAGGGCGTCCTAATGGGTTTCCTCAACTACGCCGAGGAAATCGACTACGTCGGCGAAAACGTGCTCCCGCTCATGCGGGAAGCCGGACTGCGGAAGTAACGGGAGTATTCAGATGAGCCGACTCACCGGCAAGCACGCGATCATCACCGGGGCCGCGGGCGGCATGGGCCAGGTCGCCTGTCGCCGCTTCTGCGAGGAAGGCGCCGTCGTCCTCGGCAGCGACCTCGACGAGGCGACCGGCCGCAAGCTCGAGGAGACCCTCCAGGCCGACGGACTGCCCTTCACCTTCGTCCCGGCCGACGCCGCCACGGCTCGGGGCATCGGCGACATCGCCGACGCTGCCGGAAGAGACCTGAGCGGGCACGTCGACGTGCTCTACAACAATCACGGCATCATCCTCGGGAAGCCGCTGCTCGAGACCACCGAGGAGGAGTGGGACAAGGTCCTCGACGTCGACCTGAAAAGTGTCTTCCTGCTGACCCAGGCCGTGGTGCCGATGATGGCCAACGGCGGCTCGATCATCAACGTCTCCTCCGCGGGTGGCCTCGTGGCGTTGCCGGGCATGTCGGTCTACTGCGCCGCCAAGGGCGGCCTGGCGATGTTCTCCAAGGGGGCCGCGGCCGACCTCGCCCCGCTCGGCATCCGCGTCAACGCCATCTGCCCGGGGAGCATCGACACTCCGATGCCCCGCGCCTTCTTCAGTCTGCTCAGCGACGAGGAGGCAGCCGCGGCGATGAAGGCGAACGCCGCCGAGCACTTCGTCAACCGATTCGGCAGGCCGGAGGAAGTGATTCCCTTGGCGGTGTACCTGGCGAGTGACGAGTCGACCTTCATGACCGGTGCGGCCATCCCGATCGACGGTGGGTACACCGCCCGCTGAGGTTCGCCATCGGCCGGCGTCCGCGGCTGAGTCGGATCACCGGCTCCCCGGGACGCCGGCCGCGGCTCGCCGAGCGACATCGAATAGCCACTTGCCAACCGTCACCCGACGAGGAGCGCACCCATGGAAATCCGCGATCGAGTTGCCGTCGTCACCGGCGGGGGTGGTGGTATCGGCTCGGCTGTCGCACGTCATTGGATGTCCCTCGGCGCAACACAGGTGGTCGTCGCCGACCGCGACGGCGAGGCGGCGCGGGCTGTCGGAAGAGAGATCGGCTGTCTCGGTGTCGAACTCGACGTCACCGACGAACTGGCCGTCACCGCCCTCGTCAGGCGCGTCGAGTCGGAGATCGGCCCGATCGACATCTTCCTTTCCAACGCGGGGGCGACCGGACCATCCGGGCTGCTCGAAGTATCGGATGACGCCTGGCAGCAGCAATGGGCGCTGCACGTAATGGCCCACGTCTATGCGGCACGTGCCGTTCTGCCGTCCATGATCGAGCGCGGCACCGGGTATTTCGTTTCCACCGCCAGCGCGGCCGGCCTCCTCGCGGCTACCGGATCGGCGCCCTACTCCGTCACCAAAGCGGCCTGTATCAAACTTTGCGAGACCCTGGCGATCGCGCACGGCGACCAAGGCATCGGCGTCTCCGTGCTCTGTCCGCAAGGCGTGAACACCGCCATGGCACCTCGTCAGCTCGGCGACGGGGCCACGGACGGAATTCTGGAGCCCGAGCGCGTCGCCGAAGACCTCACGGCCGCGATCCGCGATGGTCGCTTCCTCGTCTTGCCTCACCCCCGGGTTCAGACCTATGTGGAGCGTAAGGCGGCGGACGTCGAGCGTTGGCTCGACGGCATGCGCCGCCTTCGTGCGCGCTCGGCCCAAGGCAGCAGGACTTTCTGATCGGATTGGTGACAGTGGATTCACTTTCGTTTGAGGCGTTGACCCCCACCGCGTACCTGGACCGCGCCGCCGCGGCGCATGGTGACCGGATCGGAGTCGTCGACGGCAACCGGCGGTGGACCTACGCGGAACTGCATGAGCGGTGTACCCGGCTGGCCGGCGGCCTGGCGCCGATCGCGGACGGGCCGGTGGCCGTCCTGGCGCCGAATACCCATGTGATGCTCGAGGCGCACTTCGGGGTGCCGTGGGCCGGGCAGGCACTGGTGGCGATCAACACCCGGCTCTCGGCCGGTGAGGTGGCCTACATCTTGCAGCACTCGCGGGCATCCGTGCTCATCCATGATCCGGGTTTCGACGCTCTTGTCGATGACGCGTTCGGCCGGCTCGATCCTCCGCCGCGCCGGATCCGGGCCGGCGAGGAGTACGAGAGCCTGCTGGCTGGGGCGGCGCCTCTGCACCGCACACCGTCGGACGAGCGGGCGTTGCTGTCGATCAACTACACGTCCGGGACGACGGGCAGGCCCAAGGGCGTGATGTACCACCACCGGGGCGCCTACCTGCAGTCCGTGGCCATGGTGGGGCACACCGGACTGTCCCCGTCGGCCGTTCACCTCTGGACCCTGCCCATGTTCCACTGCAACGGCTGGTGCTTCCCGTGGGCGGTGACCGCGGCCGCGGCGACGCATGTGTGTCTGCCCAAAGTGGACCCGGCGGAGGTGTGGCGGCTGATCCGCGAGGAAGGTGTCACGCACCTGAACGGTGCGCCCACGGTGTTGTCCATGATCGCGTATGCGAAGGAGGCGGCACCGCTGCCGGAGGGGCGCATGGTGCGGACCGCGACGGGTGGGGCGCCGCCGTCACCGGCGATCCTGCGGCGGATGGAAGAACTGGGCTTCGAGGTCACCCACCTCTACGGACTGACTGAGACCTACGGCCCGGCGATGCTGTGTGACTGGCGTCCGCAGTGGGATTCGCTCGACGCACCGGCGCGGGCGCGGCTCAAGGCGCGCCAAGGCGTCGGGAACATGATCTCCTGCGTGCCGCGGGTAATCAACGACGACGGCACCGACGTGCCCGCGGACGGGGCCACGAGCGGGCAGATCGTGCTGCGCGGCAACAACCTGATGCTGGGTTATCTCGACGATCCGGAGGCGACCGAGGCAGCCGCACCGGACGGCTGGTTCCGCACCGGCGACATCGGGGTCTTGCACCCGGACGGCTACGTCGAGCTGCGCGACCGAGCCAAGGACGTGATCATTTCCGGCGGGGAGAACATCGCGTCGGTCGAGGTCGAGCAGGCCATCATGGACCACCCGGCCGTGCTGGAGGCGGCGGTGATCGCAGTCCCCGACGAGCGGTGGGGCGAGGTCCCAGCGGCGTACGTGACGCTGCAGGACGGCGCCTTGGCCACCGAGGAGGAGATTCGCGAGCACGTCCGCAGCAGGCTGGCGCGGTTCAAAGCACCCAAGTCCGTGACCTTCGGCGAACTGCCCAAAACCTCCACCGGCAAGGTCCAGAAGTTCCTGCTTCGTGAAAGGCCGCGCGAGAAATGAGGCCCCGGCCTCGGCGGCGTTTTCGCGAACAATGGTGTGGCGGAAGCCCTGGTCCACGAAGGACAGTCATGAATGTCGACCGTCCGATCACCCCAGCCGAGCCGG
>DASZNR010000037.1:0-32869 GCA_035551175.1 Amycolatopsis sp.
CCGGCGTCAGCACGCGCACAGGCAGAACGGGTGCCCGGCCGGGTCGGCGTAGACGCGGAAGGTCTCCGGCGAGTCGTCGAGCAGCTTGGCGCCAAGGTCGAGCACCCGTTCGTGCGCGGCCTCGAGGTCGGTCACGTCCAAATCGATGTGTGCCTGCTGCGGCTTCTCCGCCGAGGGCCACTCCGGGGCGTGGTATTCGGCCACCCGCTGGAATTCCAGCCGCGCGCCGCCGTGTGGGTTCACGAGGCGTGCCCAGTGGCCGTCGGGCGTCACCTCGGGTTCCGCCCAGTCGAGCAGTGCGCGGTAGAAGCCGGCGAGCGCCGCCGGATCCGGGCAGTCGATGGCCACCCCGCCGAACGTCGGTGTCGAACCCATGCCCGTTCACTCCCTTCGTAACCAGTGTTCGGAGTATGGGAGTTATCAGCCGACGAAGCAACCGCCATCGCTCGTACACTGGCTGCGTGCACACCGACGCGACCCTGGTGGTGGACTTCCTCAACACGATCGACATCGAACGCGGCGAGGACCTGCTGGACGATCCCGGGCTGTGGCAGAAATGGGCGGTGGCACACGAGTTGTCCCCAGGCGAACCGGGTGCCGCGCGGATCGCGCGCGACGCAGTGCGCGCCGCCGTGGGAGATCCCAGGCTGCCGGCGCCCACTTCGGAATTTCCCCTGGTCCTGGCTCTGCACGACGGCGAACCCCGCCTGCTCGGCACGGCCGTCGTCCCTGCCGTCCTCGCCGCGATCACCCGCCTCACCATCCGCGGCGACTGGATCCGGCTCAAGATCTGCCCTGCCGACGACTGCCTGTGGGCCTTCTACGACGAATCCCGCAACCGCTCACGCACCTGGTGCTCGATGCGCGTGTGCGGCAACCGCGAAAAGGCCCGCTCCTGGCGCGCCCGCACCGCGGGTGTGCACAACTGACGCCCCACCGCGTCCCTGTGGACAGGCAGAGGGCTAGCACCACATGCGTACGCCCAGAGGCTCCGGATCCCCACAGGTTGTGGATAGGCGTTAGGCCATCACCGTGAAAAGTTGTTGATAACTCAGGGGATAACTCAGGTTCCTGTGGACAACCGGGTTGAAGGTCCCCCGCGTGTGGTATAGGCACGGTCTGCGTTTGGACGGTTGCCGCGGGTTGCCGCGACCGGCCTCGCCGCCCACGCCCCACCCCGAAGCCAACCGACCTTGTCGACGCCGGTGTGAGGCTCCCCCCTTGTCGACGCCGATGGACCAGCCGAGCGTAGGAAGCCCACATCCGCAAGGCCGGTGTCAGAACAACAGCTGCGCCACCGAATAGATCACCAGCCCGGCCAGCGAGCCGACCACCGTGCCGTTGATCCGGATGAACTGGAGATCCCGCCCCACCTGAAGTTCGATCTTCCGGGACGTCTCCTCGGCGTCCCACCGCTCGACCGTGTCCGTGATGATCGTGGTGATTTCCTTCGAGTAGTTCTTCACCAAATACGCAGCCGCTCCCTCGACCCAGCCGTCGAGCTTCTCCGACAGCGACGGGTCGGTGGTGAGCCGCGAGCCGAGAGTTTCGAGACCGCCGCGCACCCGGACGCGAAGCTCGCTGGACGGATCCTCCGCCGCGTTCAGCAGCATCTCCTTGGCCGTCGCCCACGCGGAGCCGATGAGTTTCTGCACCTCGGCGTGGTTCACGAGCTGGCCCTTGACCAGTTCGGCCCGTTCCATGGTCTTCGGGTCCGTCTGGAGGTCCTGGGCGAACTCGCCAAGGAATTTGTCCAGCGCCAGGCGCATGGGGTGGTTGACGTCGGTCTTCACGGCCCAAGCGAAGGTCAGCACCTCGCCGTAGACCTTGTCCGCCAGCATTTCGTCGACGAACTTCGGCGACCAGCTCGGCGCGCGGTCGGAGACGACGCGCAGCATCGTCTGGTGGTTGTCCCGCACCCACTCGTAGGCGCGGTCGCACATCAGGTCGACCAGCTTGTGGTGCGCGCCGTCCTCGAAGACGCCGGCGAGGATCTTGCCGAGCGGCGGGCCCCACGGCTGGTCGACCAGCCGCTTGACCACGGCCTGTTCCATGATCGCCTGCACGTCGTCGTCGCGCAGGATCGTGACGGCACCGCGGACGACCGTCGCGAGCTCCGAGGTCACGCGCTCCGCGTTGTCGCGCTGCGAAAGCCACTCGCCCACGCGCCGGGAAATCTCGACGCGCCGCAGTTTGTCGCGGATCACGTCCTCGGACAGGAAGTTCGACCCGACGAAGTCACCGAGGCTGCTGCCGAGCTGGTCCTTCTTGTTGGGGATGATCGCGGTGTGCGGAATGCGCAGGCCGAGCGGATGCCGAAACAGCGCCGTGACCGCGAACCAGTCGGCGAGCGCGCCGACCATGCCGGCTTCGGCGGCGGCGCGCACGTAGCCGACCCACGCGGACCAACCGGACGCTTCCGCCCAGCTCGTGAGCAGGAAGACCACCGTGGCGCCGAGGAGAAAGGCCAGCGCGACCAGCTTCATCCGGCGCAGGCCGCGCTTCTTCGCCTCCTCGCCGGCGGCCCCTCCGGGCGGATCCGCGGGCGTGACCTTGGCTGGGGTGAGTTGCTCCACACCCCCATTGTCCGTGAGGATGCGTTTTCGTGCGTGAACCAGCTCTCGTCCCCCGTCTCCGGCCCTTCACCGCGACCATCTTCGCGGAGATGACGGCCCTCGCCGTGAAACACGACGCCGTCAACCTCGGCCAGGGTTTCCCCGACACCGATGGCCCCGTCGGCATGCTCGAAGCGGCCAGGAACTCCCTGTTCGGGGGCGACAACCAGTACCCGCCCGGGCCCGGCCGTCCCGAGCTGCGCGCCGCGGTCGCCCGGCACCGCAAGCGCTACGGGACCGACTACGACCCCGACACGGAGGTCCTCGTCACGGCCGGCGCCACCGAGGCCATCACGGCCGCCCTCATCGCGCTCGTCGAGGCCGGCGACGAGGTGATCGTCGTGGAGCCGTACTACGACTCGTACGCGGCCGCCGTCGCGATGGCCGGCGCCCAGCGGCGCGTGATCGGGCTGCGCGAGACGTCCGACGGACACCTCGAGCTGGACGTCGACGCCCTGCGCGACGCCGTCACGCCCCGCACCGGCGCCGTGCTGCTGAACTCGCCGCACAACCCGACCGGCACGGTGTTTTCGCTCGCCGAGCTGCAGGCCGTCGCCGCGGTGTGCGTGGAGCACGACCTGATCGCCGTGACCGACGAGGTCTACGAACACCTCGTGTTCGACGACGCAGAGCACGTTCCACTTGCCACGCTGCCCGGTATGCGCGAGCGAACGGTCGCGATCTCCAGCGCCGGCAAGACGTTCAACTGCACCGGCTGGAAGATCGGCTGGGTCTGCTCGACGCCGGAGCTCGTCGCGGCCGTGAAGGCGGCGAAGCAGTTCATGACGTTCGTGTCGGGTGGACCGTTGCAGCCGGCGGTGGCGTACGCGCTCGACAACGAACTCGCGTGGGTCGAACAACTGCGCACGGACCTGCAGGAGAAGCGCGACCGGCTGTCCGCGGGACTCGCCGACGCCGGTTTCGAGGTGCGTTCCAGCTCCGGCACGTACTTCGTGACGGCCGACGTTCGTCCCCTCGGCTTCTCCGACGCCGCCGAGCTGGCGTGGGAACTGCCGGAACGGGTCGGAGTGGCCGCCGTTCCGGTAAAGGTTTTCACAGATCACCCGGACGAGTGGAAACATTTGCTGCGATTTGCGTTTTGCAAACAGAACGAAGTCATCGACGAAGCGGTCGAGCGATTGCGCCGACTCGGCTGACCGGCTCCGCTACTGGCCGCCGGGCGGCGAGATTGGTGCCACCCGTGCCGTTGACGGTGCGTCAGATTATTGATACAGACAGTACGGCCTTCGGCTGAAAGTTCAGGTCAGAGCGCCGGCGGAGGACCGCACGGATGGCCGCACGCGGTCCGCGAAGGACACTCTCAGTGATCGTCTTCGACCGTTCGGACACCGGAGCCGGTAGCGCCGTTCCGCCTTACGGGGTGGATCGAACGCAGGGAAGATGAAACACTCGCGGGCGGTGCTAGAAAGAGTGCAGCCCCGGGGAACTGCGACCTGGCCGGAGAACAACCCCAGTTGGATCAGCCTCGTGCGGCTACCCGTATGAGCTTCAGGCGCGGACGGTGGTGGTGGCGTGAGCGGCACGGATTCCGCGCACACGGCCGCACCCCCGGCCGGTCAGGCGGACCACGCGGACCTCGGCTTCCACCGTCCCCGCCCGTGGGCGGCCCCGCTCGCGCGCCCGGCCGCGCGCATCGCGCTCGCGGGGGGCCTGACCCTCGCCGGCTGGCTCTTGGGAGCCGTCATCGCCGGCGCGACCGCGGACGCCGCCGACCACCCTTCCGACGCCACCGTCGCTTCGACCCACACCAGTCCCAGCCGATCGTCCACAGGGGACAACGGCGCTCCGGCGCACCACCGTTCGCCCGGCGGACCGTCGACTTCGGACCACGATCCGGGCTCCTCCGCCTCGTCCCTCTCGGCCACGGCCGGGTCGCACCACGGCTCGGGGGGTTCGACCGGCAGTGCCGACTCGAGGGCGGGCGTCGACCCGACCGGCAGCCACAGCTTCGCCGCCGACTCGGCGGACAACACCGTGAGCACATCGAGCCCGGACCCGGACCGAACCGGCAACAGCAGTTCCGGCGAACCGAGCTACACACCCCCGCGGCAGGCCGGTAACCCTTGCCAGTACGGCACTTCGGCCGCTTGCCCAGGTGGCGACTCGGCAATCCTGCCCGCCCGAGCCACGACCACCGGTACCGACGGCGGCTCGGGGTCGAGCCACCAACCCGCCACGGCACCGACCGGAGCGCCCGCCGCCGACAGCCCCAGTCGTAGCGGCATCACCGGCGACCGCGGCCAGGGAGTCACGACCGGCCCCGCCGGTTCCAGCACCGCAGCCGACGACACCCCCAGTCCAGTCGCGATCCCTGTCGCACCGCCCGGCGCCCGAGCGCCCGGCGCCGACCCGTCCAACGCCGGCGACCACCCCAACCAGGTGAGCCCCAACCAGGTGAGCACTCCGAGTCAGAACGAAGCCGCGTCGCCACCAGGCGCGGGCTTACTGGGCGGGCTGCTGGGGCTCGTGGACGGTGTGGCGCGCTCGGTGACGGGTGTCGTCGGCACGGTCGGGGACGTCGGAAGTGGTGTGTTGCCGACGGTGCCCGGGTCGGCGACCGGTGATCCGGCGCTGATTCCGATCGATGGCGTGCTCGGGCCGGTGTTCTCGGACGGGTCCGTGAGTGGCGGGGTCAGCGCGACCGCGACCGCGCCGGTGGCCGGTGTCGTGACGGCCGTGGCACCGACGACGAGTGTGGATCCTGCCGCGATGACGGCGCCCGAGCGCAACAGCGAAGGCATGCGGTACGTGAGTGCCGTGCGGGTGCTCCGAATTCAGGACCTGGGCAGCTCCGTCGGCGAGCCGTCAGCCACGACGTCGCGCGTCGGTGCCGCCAACGGCGGCGGTGGGGGCGGTGGCGGTCTGCCGTCTGCGCCCAGCGCGCCCGCGGCACCGACCCCCACGGCCAACCCGGGACACGACGGCCCCGGCGGCGCGCGGCAGCCGTTCGCCATCGTGGCCGACGACGTCACGACGACACAGCTCAAGCTCATCGGCGTCAGCCGCGACCACGAAATCGCGGGAGCGGGCAGGGAAGCCGCCCTGCCGACCACCTCTCCGGACTGACCGCGAACCCGGTCCTCCGGGGAGAGCCACGTCCAAACCAAGATCAACTTCTTGGAGCGCGCGCCCGTTCGCCGCGCCTGGCTCACCCCTTTCCCACGCTCAACCAGGGGTACGAACCATGCGCATGACCACGCTTCCCGACCGGCCGACCGCGCCCGGCCGGATCGGGTCCTGGTCCCGGCGTCGCGCTGCCCCCGCGGCGCCGGGACCCACGGGCGAGCTTCGGAGGTGGCCGCTCACCGCGCCGAGCGGCCACCTGCGCCAACCGAAGCCCGCCTGAGCCGTCGGCGGCGCCGGCACGTCGAGGGGCTGTGCCGGCGCCCCGCCGCGGCGCCCGCTCTTTGCGAGCGGGTGACGAACAGCCGGTGCGCCGAGGCGACCCCCACCCTCCCTGGAGTGGCGGGCCACCCGGTGCACCGGCTGTTTAATTTTCCAGCGTCACAACACTTCCCGCATGAGCCCCTAGGTCACCGGGACGTCGACGACCCCCGCTCCCCGGCCTCCGGTCACAGCCGCTACCGCCGAACTCACCCGCCTCATCGCCTCCCCCAACTCTTCCTTGGGCAACCCGAACGGCACCCTCATCCATCGCTCCAAACCCCCGTCCACCCCGAACCTCGATCCCGGCGCCAGCTGCACCCCATGGCCCGCCGCCGCGACGGCCAATCTCGTGCTCATCGGCTCGGGCAGCCGGCACCACAACGACAATCCCCCACCCGGCACCTCGAACGTCCACTCAGGACAGTACGACCGCACCAGCTCCACCAGCGTGTCACGCTGCTCGCGGATCTCGGCCCGCCGACGGCCCAGCTCCACGTACCCGGCAGGCTCCAGCAACCGCGCCAGCACCAGCTGGTCGAACACCGGCGCACCCAGATCCACCGCGAACCGCGACGACAACAGCCGGTCGAGCAACTCCGCCGATGCCCTGATCCAACCCAGCCGCAGCCCGCCCCACTGGGACTTCGCCGCCGACCCCACGGTCAACGCCGAGTCGCCCGCGAACGCGGCCAACGGTGGTGGCCCGTCCACCGGATCTCCCTCGAAATCCAGCTCCACCAACGATTCGTCGACCACGACGGGCGTCCGCGAGCGGGCCAGCAGCCCGCCCAGCTGCGAGCGACCGGCCGCGTCGAGCCGCAACCCGGTCGGGTTCTGGAAATCGGCCACCACGTAGGCGAACCGCGGCGACGCCTGCCGCACCGCCGCCTCGATACCCGGCAGATCCCAGCCGTGCACGGGATCCAACGCCACCGGCACGGGCAACGCGTGTGCCGCGCGGACGGCGTCGATCGCGTTCGGGTACGTCGGCTGCTCGACGAGTACCCGGTCACCGGGCCCGGCGAGCATCCGCAGGCACAACACGAACGCCGAGTACGCGCCGGAGGTCACCATGACCTCCTCGGGCGTCGTCGGGAGGCCGCGAGCGGTGTAGCGCTCGGCGATCCGCTCGCGAAGCCGGGGCAGGCCGCCGGTGAAGTAGCCATTGCCGTCGACGTGGTCCACGAGGTCGCGCCGCGCGGCGTCGACCGCCGCCAGCAGCCCGGGCAACGCGGCCGGCGCGGCGCGCGCGAGGTCGATGACGCCGTCGCGCTCGCGACGCACCGGCTCGTGCGCGCGGTGGCCCGTGCCGGAGATCCACGACCCGGCGCCGCGGCGGCTCGCGACGAGGCCGTCGGCGCGCAGGCGGTCGAGTGCCGCGCCGATGAGCGTGCGGCTCACGCCGAGCGCGTCGGCAAGCTCGCGCTCGGCGGGTAGCCGCGTGCCGATGGGGAGCCGCCCGTCGAGCACGTGCAACTCGACAGCGGCGGCGAGATTCGCAGCCCCCTGCCGCGAACCACGCCGCCGCCACTCCCCCAGCAACAGAGCCAATCGACGGCCGGAAACGCGACTACCGAGGGGAACTGGAGAACTCATAAAGCCAATTATCTGACATTGGCCCTGGTTTACCAGTCCACTGGTCACCGATAGTGCCAGTGTGGCAGTTGTCGACCTCAGTCCCCTCAGCGTCCGCCGCGCCCCCGTCCCCCGTGGTGCGCAGCTGCTCGCCGGCCTCGCGCTCTACGGGGCCAGCATGGCGATGCTCACCCGCGCCCACTTGGGCCTCGACCCGTGGGACGTGCTCCACGAAGGCATCACGAAGCTCACCGGCCTGAGCTTCGGCACGGTCACCGCCATCGCGTCGGTGTTCGTGCTGCTGCTGTGGATCCCGCTCCGCCAGCGGCCCGGCATCGGCACGGTGGCGAACGTGGTGGTCATCGCGGTGACCGTCGACGCCGTCCGCGCCGTGCTCCCCGATCAGCACGTGCTCGGGTTGCAGATTTTGCTGATGGCCGGCGGAATCCTGCTCAACGCCGTCGCGACCGCCGTCTACGTCGGCACGCGGCTCGGTCCCGGCCCACGCGACGGGCTCATGACCGGCCTCAACGCGCGCACCGGCTGGTCGGTTCGCGTGGTACGGACCGGAATCGAGGTGACCGTGCTCGCTGTCGGCTGGGCACTCGGCGGGACCTTCGGCGTCGGCACGGTCCTCTACGCGCTCGCGATCGGCCCGCTCACGCAGGCTCTGCTCCCCCTCGTCAGCTGGCGGACGCGCAGCCGCGAACAGCAAGAGCACTAGCTTCGGCCGACGGCGCGGCGCACCGACACGTAGTCGACGCCGCGAGCGGCCAGCAGGTCCGAGACCGGCCCCCTCAACTGCGTCAGCGCGAGCAGGATGTGTTCCTGTCCCAGGTGGTTGTCGCCCAGCTTGACGGCCTCGCGCAGACTCAGCTCGAGCGTGCGTTTGGCGTCCGAGGTGAACGGGATGTGGCCGCGTTTGCGCCGGCCCCCGCCGGCCAGCGCGCCCGGGCCGTGGGTTTGTTCGATGCGCTCGACGATCTGCTCCACGTCGATGCCGAACTCCGTGAGCGCATCGGCTTCGGCGTCGCTGATACCACCGCGGCGGCGGACGCGGTCGAGTTCGGCCTGCACGTCTTCGCGTGACACACCGAGTTCGCCGAGCAACTGCACCGCACGACCGTCTTCGGTACGGGTGAGTCCGGCCAGCACGTCGGTGGGCCCGATCTCCCGCGCACCCGCTTCGCGAGCCACGATCTGTGCCTCGACGACGGCCATGCGGGCGTCTTGGGTGAATCGTTCGAACATCAGTGCCTCCCGTACTTCTTGTGCACGGCCTGCCTGCTGACTCCCAGCTCGGCGGCGATCTCCTGCCAGGACCAGCCGTGCAGGCGGGCGCTGCGCACCTGCACGGCCTCGAGTTGTTCCAGTAACCGACGGAGCGCGGCGACCGCTCGCAGTCCCACCCGGGGATCACGGTCGCCCGCCCTCGCGGCCAGGTCCGTTGCTTCCGTCATGGTGTCAATCTAAGTTGACACTTCTGAGCTTGTCAACCTGAGTTGACGTCGGGTTAGCATCGCTGATGCCCGAGATCGTGATCGCCGAGCGGGCGGGAGTCGGCGCCGACGGCCTGCCACGCCCCACCGAAGACCACGTCGTGGTGCTGGACAACGCCGTTCTGGTGCTCGACGGCGCGACATCACCGAGTCGCCACCTGCCACCCGGGGGCTGGTACGCCGGGCTGCTCGCGCGCCGGCTGGCCGCCGGACTGCGGGCGCAGCCGGCCGCGGACCTCGCAGACGCGCTGGCCGCGGCGATCACCACCGTCGCGTCCGCGCATGGGCTGGCGCCCGGCAACGCGCCGTCGAGCACCGTGTCGATCCTGCGCTGGGACGACGATTCGGTGGAATCACTGGTGCTCGCGGACAGCCCGATCGTCGCGTTCGGACGGTTCGGCGTGGATGTCGTGTCCGACGACCGGATCATCGCGTTGCGCGAGGAAGGCCGGCTGCAGACGAGCGCCGACGTCCGCGCGCGCCGCAACGCCGATGGCGGCTTCTGGGTCGCCGAAGCCGATCCGCGAGCGGCGGCGATGGCGGTGCGGCGGTCGTGGCCGCGGCCGTCGGTCGAGACCGTGCTGGTCGCCACGGACGGCGTGTCGATCGGTGTCGACGAATACGGCCTCTTCGGCTGGCCCGAAGTGCGCAGGCTGGCGCGCGCGAACGGTCCCGACGCGGTGCTGGACGCCGTGCGGCTCGCCGAGAAGCAGGATCCCGACGGCGTCCGCTGGCCGCGCGCGAAGCGTCACGACGACCAGGCGCTGGTGGTCGTGACCTTCGAACCGGGGTCCGAATCAGGGTGATCCCGGATCACGCGAGCGCCGATTCCCGCGAGGCTGGGGATCATGGGGATGTCACGGGGCTTGCGGATCTGGCGGCTCGCCGCGTTCGCAGCGATCGGCTGGGGTGCGTTCACGTTCGTGGTCATGAACCTGGTCAGCACGAGGGATCCGCGCTACGACACGTTGTCGAGCTACAGCCAGACGGATCCAGGGTTGCTGAGCGCCAGCGTGCTCTCGGTCGCCGTCGGTTCGCTGGCGGTACTCGGGTGCCTGGTCGCGAGCGGGATGCCGTTGCCACGGAGCGCGCAGGTGCTGCTTTCGTTGTGGGCCTTGGGTTTGACGTTCGCTGCCGCGTTTCCGGCGAGCTACCCACCGCACCCGGACCCGGTGAGCGGCGAGATCCACCTGTACGCCTGCCTGGTCGCGTTCACGAGCCTGCCGGGCACAGTGCTCGTGTTGCTGGAACCGTTGCGGGGCACGCCATCGCGCGCGACGCTGGTGCGCTGGCTGTGGCTGGGGGTGGGCGTGCTGGCGCTGTTCGGCGCGAGCTTTTTGTTCGTCCGGCTCGACGAAGCCGGCGTTGCGGGATTCCACACGCTGACCGAGCTGCTGCCGATCGGGCTCACGCAGCGGCTGATGCTGGTCGGCGAAGTCGCGCTGTTGCTGAGTCTGCTGCGCGTCGCACGGCTGCGCGCGGTGGCGCGGCCGTCGCGCGCGACTGAGCTATTCCCGGACGGCGGCGGCGAATTCCGGTGCGTACCCGTACAACCCGGGCATTCCGCCGGTGTGGACGAACACCACCGTCTCGTCGGGGTCGAACCGTCCTGCGGACGCCCACTCGACCAGCGCCGCGGCCGTCTTTCCGGTGTAGACGGGGTCGAGCACGACACCCTCGGTACGGCCGAACAGCCGTAACGCGGCCCACGTATCCGGCGAAGGAATGCCGTAACCATCGCCGATCGTGCTGTCGCTCAGGCGCACGTGGTCGAGCGTCGGCGTGTCGATGTCGAGCAGCTGCGCGGCTGACGTGACGAGGTGGGTCAGGTTGTCGACGGCTTCGCCGAGCGGGTGGCTCACGCACGCGATGTCCACGCCGAGGTTGCCGAGCAGCGCCGTGCCCAGCGCCAGCCCGGCGGCCGTTCCGCCGCTCGCGTGTGGTCCGACGATCCGCGCGCGCTCGACCCCGAGCGCGGCGAGTTGTTGTGCCAGCTCATAGGAACCGTCGACGTAACCGAGCGTGCCGAGCGCGTCCGACCCACCGACGGGCACGGTCGCGACCTGGTGGCCCTCGTAGTCGGCCGAGGCGAGTAACTCTTCGTACGCGCGCGTCGCCTCCTCGTCGTTGGCGCAGACGTGCACGCCGGCGCCGAACAGCAGGTCGAGCGAGATGTTGCCGGAGTGTTCGTAGGCGTCACCCGAGCGCGGGACCGCGGCCGTGAGAACGAGCTCGCACCGCAACCCGAGCCGCGCGCACGCGGCCGCCGTCTGACGACCGTGGTTGGTCTGCAGTGCGCCGAAGGTGATCACGGTGTCCGCACCTGCGGCGAGTGCCGCACCGAGATGGAAATCGAGTTTGCGCAGCTTGTTACCGCCCGCGCCCAACGGGTGCACGTCGTCGCGCTTCAGCAGCAACCGCGGCAAGCCCAGCGCCTTGCCCAGGCGCGGCGCGGGCACCAGTGGCGTCGGTCCGTTGTGCAGCCCGGCCCGCGGGAACTTCTCGAGTGCGGGAAACCGGTCGAAGTCGAACGTCATCGATCCTCCGTGGACTGGCGGGCGCGTCCTGGTCATCGTCGACCCCGGTCGGTCGGCTGTCGATCCGGCTCGCGAATTCGTGTTAGCGTTCGTTCGTTCGAACGAGACCTGTCGAGGCGATGATGCTGCTGCACGGAGCCTGACGTGGCGCCTCCGGTGGTCCGCGGCACCGCGGCGTGGCGCTATTTCGGTGACTTCCGCGATCCGCTGCTCGCCGGACAGGTGCTGGTGCTGCAGGTCGCACACCCCGTGGTCGCCGCGGGCGTGCGCGATCACTCCGACTACACGGAAGATCCGTGGACCAGGCTCATGCGGACGGGCGCTTCGCTGTCGATCTACGTCTACGGCGGGACGGACGGCGCGCGTTACGAGGCCGCGCGGCTGCGGACACTGCACCGCACGTTCACCGGCTTCGACGCCGGCCGCCGCTACAGCGCCCTCGACCCGGCTGCGTACGCGTGGGTGCACGCGACGCTGGTGAAGGTTCCCGTTGACGTACAACGGTTCTTCGGACGACCGTTGAGCGCGGCGGAACTCGCCGAGTACTACGCCCAGATGTGCGACATCGGACGGCTACTCGGCGTCCGGGAGCGTGATCTGCCGCCGGACTGGGCGGCGTTCGAGCGCTACTACGCCGAGCAGGTGGCGTCTTTCGGGCCGAACGAGACGATCACGACACTGCTCGAGACCGTCCACGTCGTGCCGAACCCCGTGCGCTGGCTGCCGGACCGATGGTGGCCGAAACTCCGAGCGGCGCAAGCGAAAGGGCAGATGTTTCTGATCCGCGCGACGCTGCCGCCGCAGCTACGGGCGCGGCTCGGTCTGATGTGGACACCGGCCGACCAGCGGCGCTTCGACCGGTTCTGCCGGTGGGTCCGGGTTTTCGGCGCGCTGGTACCACCGTCCCTGCGCACGGCGCACATGCGCTGGATCGGCAAGCTGAACGTCTGGTTGCGCGCGCATCCGTGGGCCTACCGGCTGCTGTCGTAGGTCGTTCGCCGGGCGAAGTGAGCTTTCGCGCGGTCACTGCCGGGGGATGGCGTGCCGGAACCCACGCTGTAGCACCTGCTCGAGTTCCTGAGGTCGGCGTCGTGAGCTCAGTCGAGACAGAATTCGTTTCCTTCGACGTCCTGCATGACAAGGCACGACTCGTTGAAGCCGTCTGCTTCCAGTAGCCGCACGCGAGAGGCGCCGAGTGCGCCGAGCCGAGCGCACTCGGCCTCGAGGGCGGCGACCCGCTCCGCGCCGACGAGGCCCGTGCCGGCCCGCACGTCGAGGTGCACGCGATTCTTCACGACCTTGCCTTCGGGCACCCGCTGGAAGAACAGCCGCGGACCCACCCCGGTCGGATCCACACAGGCAAACGCGGAACCCTGCTGCTCGGGCGGCAGCGCGCGGTCGAAGTCGGCCCACGTGGCGAACCCTTGCGGTGGCGGCGGCACGACGTATCCCAGCACCTCGCACCAGAACCGGGCCACGCGCTCCGGCTCCGCGCAGTCGAACGTGATCTGAACCTGTTTGACCGACCCCATCGGCCCACCATATCGGCCACTCGGCTTCGGAACTCGTGAATGGCAAAGCCGGTTCCAACCGGCTGGTTCCAACCGGCTGGTTCCAACCGGCTGGTTCTAAGCCGGCACAGCCACCCACGAGCCCTGCCGCGCGGTCAGCCACCGAGAGTCAACGCAGCTCACGCGATCGGGTGATGAACAGCGCCGAGCACGGGCCTCAGGCTGCCGGCGGCAGATCGAACTGGCCGGCCTTCACCGCAACCAGGAACGCCTCCCACTCGCCCCGATCGAAGACGAAAACGGGACTGGCCGACAGCTTGGTGTCGCGCACGCCGACGAGGTCCCGGCGGCCCAGGTTGACCTCGACGCAGTTGCCACCATTGGGCTCGCTGGCGAACGACTTCTCCCAGGCAGCGTTCTCGAACAGCGTCTCGGCCGTGTTCGGGTCGTAATCCTGGAGCGACGGATAATCCGCCATGGGTCGTACCTCCGAGCCTCTTGCAGGACGTGCGGTCGGAGTGCACGTCCCGGCTGCTTTCTGTCACTACGGAGCAAACCGCAGGGCCAAGCGGGTGATCAACTCGGCCCGATCTCGACACCAGGATTATTCCAGGAGTAGGATTAATCGCGTCATCGGGGCACCGGTGGAGGGGGATCCGCTTACGACATTCGGCCTACCCCGTCGAGCTACCGCGAACAGAGAGGGAGGGACCTGCGGTGATCATCCAGGACAGCCTGACTGCCGATGCGCTCACGACCGGTCGTCTCTCGCGAGGCTCGGCGTGCGAGTCGCGCCGGGTGGTGCACGTGTTCGAGGTCGACACGGACGGCGAGGACGCCGAAGTCGTCGCGCGGTGCGGGGAGTCGCTGCCCCGCGCGCACGTCGAGTGGCTGACGCCGGGCGTGGGCATGCCGTGCGAAAGCTGCCTCGGGCTGACCGGTGCGGACCTGCCCCGGTCACCGCTATCCGAACTGGGGGTGTGACCTCATGGCCGTCCGGCTCACCACGCTCTTCCGTCGCGAGGAGGAGCACACCCACGGCCGGCGTGGCATCAATCACGAACTGCGTAGCCGCTTCGGTTTCAGCTTGATCCAGGCGCCGCTGCGCAAGCCCGTCACGTGGGACACCGAGATCGACGTGCCGGCACCGCGCCAGCCCGACCTGCTGCGCGCCACCCGGTCGAACCTCACACCACTCGCCTGAGCCCGAGCGACGAGCCCGAGCCACCGAGGCGAATCGCGCACGACACATCGCGCTCCCCAGGCCCTGCCCCGGGGAGCGCTTCGGTGTTTACGGTTTACGGTTTGCGTCCCACCGCGCAGATGCCGCCGCTGAACGACGGATCCGCCGCCATCCGATCACTGTTGCGCGAGTCGCCCTCCTCGGGCCGCCACTGCGAAACCCACACCACGCCCGGCTCCACTAGCTCCAGCCCGTCGAAGAACTCCGCGAATTCCGCGCGCGAACGGAAGTGGATCGGGGTGCTCGACTGCTTGTACTGCTCGTGGATCTGGTCGCGGCTCTCGCCGTCGGACGCCTCCACGCCGTCGCGCGTGATGTGCGAAGCCATGAAGTACGAGCCCGACGGCAGCAGCGACAGGTACTTGCGCACCATCTCCAGCGCCGGCTCGTCGCGGCCGATGAAGTACAGGACGCCGGACATGATCAGGCCGATCGGGCGTTTCGGGTCGAGCACCCCGGTGTCGAACGCGCGCGGCCAGATGTCGGCCGGGTAACGCAGGTCGCCCTGTACCACGGCGTGGCGATCGGCGACGCCCTCGCGCTCCAGCAGCACCTGCGAATGCGCGACGGCCACCGCCTCGTTGTCCACGTACACACAGCGCGCTTTCGGGTTCACGGACGTCGCGATCTGGTGCACGTTGCCGACCGTCGGCACTCCCGAGCCGAGGTCGAGGAACTGGTCGATCCCATTGCGCGCCATGTAGCGCACGGTGCGCCCGAGCAGCTCACGCCCGGATCTCGCGATGGTCTTGATCATCGGGAACGTCTGCACGGCGCGTTCGCCGAACTCCCGGTCGATGGCCCAGTTGGCGGTGCCGCCGAGGAACCAGTCGTAGATGCGGGCCGCGTTGGGCCGTTCGAGGTCGACGCCCTCCGGGGCTTCGGGATCCGGTACCTGCGCCATCGACTGTCCCCTTCCGGCCCCAGGCGGTCTGGTGCCAGCTCCAGTCTGCCGATTTCCCCACTGTCGCGCAGCCGACTTCCGTCGGCTCGAGCACACGGGATCACCACCCGCTACTTTGCCAGGAATGCGCCTGCTCTTCACGTTCGTCGGTGGCCGGGGCCACTTCGATCCACTGGCGCCGGTGGCGCACGCAGCCGCGGCCCGCGGCCACGCGGTTGCGGTATCCGGCGAGGGGCGGCACGTCCCCGCCCTATCAGGGTTCCCGATCATCGAAACATCCCCTGCGCCGGACGAGCCACCGCCGCGGCGTGCACCGATGCCTCCCGTCGATCCACAGCGCGACGACCGGGAGATGAAGGAACTTTTCGCCACACGCGCCGCGCGCGGTCGCGCGGAACGGCTGCTGCACATCTTCCGCGAGTGGCGCCCGGACGTCGTCGTCCGCGACGAGGTCGACTTCGGCTCCGCCATCGCCGCGGAACGGCTGGGGATCCCGTGTGTCAACGTTCTCGTGCTCGCCGCGGGAACGTTACTGCGCAAGGAACTCGTCGCCGAACCCCTGCACGCCCTACGCACCGCGCACGGCCTCCCGCCCGATCCCGGGCTGGCGATGCTCGACGGGCAGCTGGTCCTCTCGCCGTTCCCGCTCAGTGTCCGCGACCCAGCGTCGCCGCTGCCACCGGGCACGTTTTCCTTCCGTCGGGCCGAACCGGTCCCACTGCGCGAGCCGCACGCGAAGCCGGGCGTCTACTTCACACTCGGCACGGATTTCAACACCGCGTCCGGCGACCTCATCGAACGCACTCTCGACGGCCTCGCTCGGCTTGACGCGACCGTGACCGCGACCGTCGGCCACCAGATCGACCCCGTGGAGTTCGGCCCCCAGCCCGCCCACGTGCGCGTCGAACGCTTCGTACCGCAACGGGAACTGCTGCCGTCGGCGGATCTCGTGGTGTCCCACGGCGGATCCGGTAGCGTCGCCGGCTCGCTCGCCCATGGCCTGCCGTCGCTGCTGTTTCCCATGGGTGCAGACCAGCCCGGCAACGCCCGCGTCAGCGCCCGCCTCGGCACGGGCATCGCGCTCGACCCGGAAACCGCGTCACCCGCCGAAATCTGCGCCACGGCCGTGCGGTTGCTGACCGAACCGCAGTGGCGCGAAGCCGCTCAGAGCGTGCAGGAGGAGATCAACGGGCAGCCGGACGCGGCGCAAACCGTGCCGCTGGTGGAAGCACTGGTCACCGGAACATCTGCGCCCGGTAGCCCTCGGCCAGCTCTTTGAGGAACTGCCGCGTCTCGCCGCGCTCCAGTGCGGCGCCGCGCAGGCGGTCCCACGAGTCCACGAAGATGTTGAAGTCCTTGACATCGTCGAGGTACAGCCCGCCCGCGGAATGTTCGATGTAGACGAAGTCCCGCGTGCGGTCGGGGAAGCGCATGATCGTGAAGTCGTTGGGCACCGCCGCGAGCTTCGCGCCGAACGGCAGCACGTGCAAGTACACCCGCGGATAGCGGTCGAGCGCCAGCATGTGCTCGACCTGGTCCAGCATCACGGCCGGCGCCGACCCGCCGGGGGCTCGGCGCAGCGCGCCCTCGCTGATGATGAACCGGTAGTACGGCGGCTGCTGCTGGTCGAACACCGCTTTGCGGTCGAGCCGGTTGCGCACCAGCGACGTGACATCGGTGGCGCCGGCCTCGGTGAACTGCTTGAGCATGTAGTGCTCGGACTGCAGTGGGCCCGGGATGCGTTCACCGTGCCACGTGAGGATCTCCGCGGCCGCCGGTTCCAGATCCGTGAACGTGCGGAACCAGTGGGGCACCACCGACCGGTAGCCCGACCAGTGCCCGCGCTGTCCGGCGGCGGCGCGAGCCAGGTTCATCAACGTGTCGGCTTCTTCGCCGTTGATCCCGAAGGCGTTCAGCATGGTCCGAACATCTCCGAGCTTGACCCCCACCGCACCGGATTCAATCTTGTTGACCTTGCCCTGGGTGCAGCCGAGAACCTCGGCGACCTGCTGCTGCGTCATCCGCGCCGCGTTACGGGCATGCCGGAGCTCGTTTCCGAGCTGCTTCCGGCGCGAGGTGACGGTGCTCGCCATCAGCCTTGCTCTCCCGGACCACTACCGGCTGACGACGGGCCGTCAGCGCGCGAACCTTTCGAACCACCCAGGCTAGTGCCTCGACCCGACAACCTTGACCCGACGGGGTTCGATGATGACACCGCGCAGCGTTCCAGGAAACGATCTGAAAAGCCAGCAACTCGGACGATCATTCGCGCGGACCAGGAGATATCCCACTTTTCGGACCGATCTGCTGCTCCATCCGGACGACCCGCGCGGGTGAGGCATGGTGCGCCGCGACCGTCGAACGCCTCGCCGACGGCGTGATGGCTCACAACGGTGGCCCGATCCGCTGCTTCTCCCGGCTCATCCCCGCTGGTTGCTCCCCGCTGGCCGATCGGCTCCCTGATCGTTCTCACCGGTTCGCGTCGCGGCGGACCGACTACGCTCGGACTCCGGAAGAGAATTCGGAAAGGGTTTCGATGAGCAAGAAGGCGAGTATCGGGGTCACCGGCCTCGCGGTCATGGGCCGCAACCTGGCGCGGAACCTCGCCCGGCACGGACACACCGTCGCCCTCCACAACCGCTCGGAGGGGCGGACCCGAGCGCTCGTCGAGCAGTTCGGCGACGAGGGTGACTTCATTCCGGCCTACTCGGCGCAAGAGTTCGTCGACGCGCTGGAGCGGCCGCGTCAGGTCGTGATCATGGTGCAGGCCGGTGGACCGACCGACGCCGTGATCGAGGAGTTCGCGCCGCTGCTGGAGCCGGGTGACGTGATCGTCGACGCCGGCAACGCGCACTTCGCCGATACGCGCCGCCGCGAGGCCGCGCTGCGCGAGCGCGGGCTGCACTTCGTCGGCACCGGCGTCTCCGGCGGCGAGGAGGGTGCGCTCAACGGGCCGAGCATCATGCCCGGCGGCTCGAAGGAATCGTACGAATCGCTCGGCCCGCTGTTCGAGGACATCTCGGCGAAGGTCGACGGCTCGCCGTGCTGCACGCACATCGGCGCCGACGGCGCGGGCCACTTCGTGAAGATGGTCCATAACGGCATCGAGTACGCCGACATGCAGCTGATCGGCGAATCGTTCGACCTGCTGCGCGGCGCCGCCGGCTACTCGCCCGCGGAGACCGCTGAGGTGTTCAAGACGTGGAACACCGGCAGGCTGGACTCGTACCTCATCGAGATCACCGCCGAAGTGCTGAAGCACGTCGACAGCTCGGGCAAGCCGTTCGTCGACGTCGTCGAGGACGCGGCGGAGCAGAAGGGCACGGGCCGCTGGACCGTGCAAATCGGCCTCGACCTCGGTGTGCCCATCAGCGGCATCGCGGAGGCCGTGTTCGCGCGGTCGCTCTCCGGCTCGAAGCCGCTTCGCGCGGCCACCAGGGGCCTGGCCGGGCCGACGCGGGCCCCGCTGACGGGCGCGGCGCTGGAGACCTTCGCGGACGACGTCGAACAGGCACTGTATGCGTCGAAGGTGGTGGCGTACGCGCAGGGCTTCAACCAGATCCAGGCGGGAGCGACGGAGTACCACTGGGACATCGATCTCGGTGCCGTCGCGTCGATCTGGCGCGGGGGCTGCATCATCCGCGCGAAATTCCTCAACGACATCACGGCCGCGTACGCCGAGGACCCGGCACTGCCGACGCTGCTCACGGCCGGCGCGTTCCGCAAGGCCGTCGAGGACGCGCAGGACTCCTGGCGTTCGGTCATCTCGACGGCGGTGAGGCTGGGCATCCCGACGCCCGGCTTCTCGACCGCGCTGGCGTATTACGACGCGCTGCGCGCCGACCGTCTGCCTGCGGCGCTGGTGCAGGGCCAGCGGGACTTCTTCGGAGCGCACACCTACCGGCGGGTGGACCGGGCAGGGTCGTTCCACACGCTGTGGGCAACCGAGGAGCGCAACGAGGTCGACGCCTGATCTTGGGTGCGATGCCGGCGATGGGGCCCTCGCGTGGTGACGCGGGGGCCCCGACCCGGTCAACAGAGCCGTTTTCAGGAATTCGCGTATTTCTGGAGCCACTCCGGGACCGTGCGACGGCGGTAGGTCCGCAGGTCGTTGCGGTAGTGCTCGGGCGGTAACAGCTGGTGGTGCGGAAAAGGGGCGTCACCGTAGTCGTAGGTCACGCTCATCTGTCCGGTGTTGAGCACGCTCAGCACCGTGCGCCACCACGGTCCGGCCGACATCTGCGCGGCGACGTGGCGTTGTAGCCGCAGCATCGCCGTGATTTCTTCGGGCACGAACACGTCGCGCTGTTCTCGGCCGGCGAAGAACCGCAGCAACGCGATCTCGGCGGAGACGGTGAACGAGAACTCGGCGGTGAACCACTCCCAGCCGCCGGGACCGAGCAATGCCAGCTGCTGCACGATCGGCTCCAGCAGCCGGCTCGCTTCGGCGGCGAGTGCGTCGTCGTCCGGGAGTGGCGGCGGCGTTTCGACGATCTCGAAACTCTGGACGGAGGGCGGGTTGTCGCCCTGCGCGTCGAGAAAAGCCTGCCGAAACTCTTCCATGAACTGGCGATCGTCGGCCATCCGGCCAGCCTAGGGCTCACTGCCCCCGCGCGGCCATGATTTCCGCGAGCGTCTCGACGATCTTCGCCTCCACCGGGTCCTTCGCGACGCCGAGCCCGGACAGCACCTCGTAGCCGGCGCCTTCGCCCTGTTCCAGCAACGCCAGCAGAATGTGTTCCGTGCCGATGTAGTTGTGGCCGAGCCGCAGGCCCTCGCGCAGGGTCAGTTCCAACGTCTTCTTGGCACTCCCGGTGAACGGCGCGGGATTCGGTGCCCGGTCGACGGGCTCCGGCAGCCGGGCCAGCGCCGCCTCGCGCACCGCGTCGAGCGCCACCCCCTGCGACACGATCGCCCCGGCCGCCAGCGCTTTGGGCTCCGAGAGCAGGCCCAGCACGAGATGCACCGTGTCGATTCCCGGGCTCTTCGCTTCGATCGCCGCCTCCTGTGCCGCGACGATCACGTGTCGCGCGCGGTCGGTGTAGCGCCCGTACAGCCGCTGGATCGACCCGCTCGGATCACCCCCCGGGTCCATCTTCGGCACGAATCTCTTCTGCGCCGCCTGCTTCGAGACGCCCATGCTCGCCCCGATATCGGTCCACGACGCCCCACTGCGCCGCGCCTGGTCCACGAAGTGCCCGATGAGGTGGTCGGCCAGCTCACCGAGGTGCTCGCCCAGGTACACGGCGTCGGAGAGCTGCGCCAGCGCGTCTTCGTCGTTGTTCGCCTTGATGGCGCTGATGAGGTCGTCGAGTTTCACGGGGTACGTCATAGCGTCAACTCTAGGTTGACGATCTCGCCACCGTCAACCCTAGGTTGACGGTGGCGAGATCGCCGGCCGACCCCGTGGGTGTCAGGGTCAAGCGCCGAAGGGCAGGCCCACGTAGTTTTCGGCCAGGCTCGTCGCCGCAGCGCGAGACGCCGCGGTGTAGCGCAGCTGCGACAGCTGGAGCCGGCGCGCGAAGGCATCGGCGGCGGGGTCGAGGTGGAGCATCGTCGTCATGAACCACGAGAAGTGCTCGGCGCGCCAGACGCGCCGCAGGCAGGTGTCCGAATAGGACTCAGCCGGCGCGGGGTCGCCCTTGAGCAATGCCACGAGAGCCCGCGACAGAACGCGGACGTCGGCGACGGCGAGGTTCATGCCCTTGGCGCCGGTGGGGGGAACGATGTGGGCGGCATCGCCGGCGAGGAACAAGCGCCCGTGGGTCATGGGTTCGGCGACGAAGCTGCGCATGGGCGTGATGCCCTTGTCGAGGATGGGTCCTTCGCGAAGGGTGAACTCACCGTCGACGGCGAGGCGCATCGACAGCTCCGACCAGATGCGGTCGTCGGACCACGCCGAGAGCTCGTCGGTGACCGGCACTTGCAAGTACAGCCGCGTGATCTCCGGCGAGCGCATGCTGTGCAGCGCGAAGCCGCGTTCGTGGTGGGTGTAGATCAGTTCCTCGTGCGACGGCGGGGTCTGCGCGAGCACGCCCAGCCAGGCGAAGGGGTACTCCCGCTCGAAGAACCGCAGCACACCGTCCGGAATGGACGGACGGGCGACGCCGTGAAAGCCGTCACAGCCGGCGACGGCGTCGCACTCCAGCTCCTGCGCGACGCCGGCGGAGTCGACGTACCGCACCACCGGCCGCGAGGTGTCCACGTCGGACAAGCTGACGTCGGAAACCTCGAAGTGCAAGGGCAATCCCCGCGCCTCGTGGGCGTCGACGAGGTCCTTCACGATCTCCTGCTGACCGTAGACCGTGATGGCCTTTCCGGTGAGCTCGGTGAGCGCGATGCGGTGGTCGCGGCCGTCGAAGCGCAACGAGAAGCCCTCATGTGGCAAGCCCTCCGCCGCCAGTCGCGAGCCGAGGCCGATTTCGTGCAGCAGGTCCACCGTCGGCTGTTCACACACCCCCGCGCGCACTCGCTTCCGCACGTACTCGCGGTCGCGCGCCTCCAGCACCACGGCCTCGACGCCCTCCTGGTGGAGCAAGTACGAAAGCAGCAGGCCTGCCGGGCCGGCGCCGATCACCACGACCTGGGTGCGCAATGGGGGTACCTCCGAATCTCTATGCCGCGGATCGCGACTTCACATGGGCTTTCAGATCGAACGAACTCGCTTCGAGGTCCGTATACGCCGGCTTCGGCTCGGCCGTGAACAGGCGGCGCGCGGCGATGTGGTCGGGCGGGCGGTTCACCGATTCCACGGCGATCAGCACGCCGTCGCGGAACGAGAGCACCGAAAACCGGCCCTCGGCGCGGTCGCCGGTCACCACCGTCCGGTCGGCGTCGGCAAGGATGCCGGCGATCTGCAGCTTCGCGCCCGCCTGGTCGGTCCAGAACCACGGCAGGCTGTCGTACGGTGCGCCCTCGCCGACGATCGCCGCGGCCACCGAGCGGGCCTGGTCGACGGCGTTCTGCACCGACTCCAGCCGAGTCGACGCCCCCGCGTGCACACACGGGAAGTTCGCGCAGTCGCCGATGGCGAAGATCTTCGGGTCCTCGGTGCGCAGCTGCTCGTCCACGACCACGCCGTTGGTCACCGCCAGCCCGGCCTGCTCGGCCAGCGTCGTCTCCGGCACCACGCCCACCGCGACCACGACGAGGTCGGCCGGCAGGCGCGTGCCGTCGGCGAGCTCCACGGATTCGACCCGCGAACTGCCGTGCAGCGCCGTGACGCCGGCGCCGAGCAGGACTGTGTGCCCCGCCTTTTCGTGCAGCTGCTCGAAAAACGAAGACACGTCGGGTGAGGCCACGCGCGCCAGTAGCCGATCCTGCGCCTCGACGACGGTCACCGGACGCCCGGCGTGCGCTGCGAACTCCAGCCCGATGAATCCGCCGCCGATGACCACGATGTTCGCCGCACAGTCGAGAGAGGACCGCAGCCGGTCGGCGTCCTCGCGCGTGCGCAGCGTCAGCACGCCGCCGAGGTCCGCGCCGGGCACGGGCAGCACGCGGTTGCGAGCGCCGGTGGCGAGCACGAGGTGGTCGTACGGCAGTTCGGTGCCGTCGGCGAGCACCGCGCGTGAGGACGTCCGGTCGACCGAGGCGACGCGTCCGGGCACGAGCTCGATGGCCTTTTCGGCGAAGTAGTCCTCGGGTCGCAGGCGCAGCTGCTCGTCGGTCGCCGTGCCCGTCAAGTACGCCTTGGACAGCGGCGGGCGCTGGTACGGCACGCCGGGCTCGTCGCCGACCAGGACCACCCTCCCGGTGAAGCCTTTGTCGCGCAAGGAAGCCGCGACCTGGAAGCCGCTCTGGCCGCCGCCGGCGACGAGGACGGTTTCGACGATCATGTCTGCTCCTCCGGCAAGCGCAGGACCAGATCGCAGAGCTCAGCGGTCACCGGGAGCGGGCGGGGTGGCCTGCCGGTGGCCGCCCGCGGGCTGGCCGTGCGGTCCAACATCTCCCCCTCATCTGAGCACAAGGGCCGGAGAGCGTCGAGCCGCTGGGGCCATGCCGGGCCGCACTCGCAGGGTCACCACACCGTACGGACGGCGACGCGCGAACGGATCGTCCTCGACCGTGACCACCGCACCTCCTCTGCGTCGGTTGCCCGTCAGAGTGGAGGTTCGGCGGCGGTCACCACAGCCCGCCTTCCACTCAGTGGAAGGTTTCACGGAAGGCATCTTCGGACAACCGCAGCGTGTGCGGGGCGCCGAGAGTGCGGGAGATCCCGCGCGCGGCCGCGCGCACCGCGGGCACGAGTGTGCGCGGATCCGTGCCTTCGGCGGGCACGACCACGGAGATCGACGCGACGACCGCGTCCGACGGCCCGTGAACCGCCGCCGCGACCGACAGCGCGGGCAGCTCGATCTGGCCGTCGCTGACCGCGTACCCCTTGCGGCGCACATCGGCCAGCACGCGGCGCAGCTGTTCGGGCGAGTGGATCGTCTTGCGCGTGAACCGCTTGAGCGGCGCGGCGAGCACCTCCTCCTGCACGTGGGCGGGCGCATGGGCCAGCAGGACCAGCCCCACGCCCGTCGCGTGCAACGGCAACCGCCCGCCGACACGCGAGATCACGTTCACCGCCTGGCGCCCCGAAAGCCGCTCCAGGTACACGACCTCCACGCCGTCGAGCACCGCGAGCTGCACGTTCTGGTGCGTGGCCTCGTAGAGGTCCTCGATGAACGGCATCGCGCTCTCCCGCAGCTGCGCGCCGTGCGGCGCCAGCGACGCCACCTCCCACAACCACAGGCCCACGCGGAACCGGCCCTGCTCGTCGCGCTGCAACGCACCGCGCCGCACCAGCTCGGCCGCGAGCCGATGCGTGGTCGACAACGGCAGCCCCGCCCGCCGGCTCAGCTCCGACAGCGTGAGCACGGGCCGCTCGGACGTGAACGCCCCCAGCACGTCCAGCACCCGCTCCACGACCGACGGTGGATGCTCCGCGTTGTGCCGCATGGGTTCCAGTGAAGCACCATCCGGTGATCTCCGGACCTCACAGCTCCTCGTCGTCGAGCAGCGCCGTCCGGCAGTGGGAAACGACGCCGGCCGCGCAGGCGCTCATCGACCCCACACGCGTTCCGCGGTCGCGACGATGAGTTCCAGCTTGCGCAGCTGGTCGTCGGGCGTGAGTTCGTTGCCTTCTTCGGTCGAGGAGAAGCCGCACTGCGGCGAGAGGCACAGCTGGTCGAGGTCGACGTACCGCGTGGCTTCTTCGATGCGCCGCACCAGTGCGTCGGGGTCTTCCAGCTCGGGCCGTTTCGTGGTCACGAGGCCGAGAACCACCCGTTTGCCCTTCGGCACGAACCGCAGTGGTTCGAAGCCGCCGGAACGTTCGTCGTCGTACTCCAGGAAGAAGCCGTCCACGCCCAGCTCGCCGAAGACGGCCTCGGCGACGAACTCGTAGCTGCCCGAAGCCGCCCACGACGAACGGAAGTTGCCGCGGCACAGGTGGGTCGTCACGGTCATGCCCTCGGGTTTGGCGGCGAGCGCGGCGTTGACCGTCTTGATGTTGCGCAGGTGCAACGTGTCCGGGTCGCCGCCCATGCGGGCCACGAGTTCGCGTTGGGCCGGGTCGTTGAGGTAGGCGAGGCTCGTGTCGTCGAGCTGCAGGTACTGACAGCCGAGCTCGCCCATCGCTGTCACCTGGGCCGCATAGGCCGTGGACAAGTCGGCGAAGAACTCCTCCAGATCCGGGTACACGGTCTCGCTCACCGCCGCCCGGCCGCCGCGGTAGTAGACCATGCTCGGCGACGGGATGGTCAGCTTCGGGGTGATGCCGTCGTCCACGTGGGACTTCAGGAACTTGAAGTGCTCGGCGAAGATCGGGGCGTCGAGGCGGACGCGGCCGTCGACCTGGAGGCCGGGCGGGCTGAATTCGAGATCGCCCGTGAGGTTGTGAAACTTCACGTGCAGGCGTTCGTCGCTCTTCGAAATCCCCCCGAGCGAGTAGATGAAGTCCATGTGCCACGAGGCCCGCCGGAATTCGCCGTCGGTCGCCGACGACAGACCGGCGGCCTTCTGCATCTTCACGACGTCGCGAATCGCGTCGTCCTCGACAGCGGTGAGTTGTTCGGCGGTGATCTCGCCCGCGGCGCGGCGACGGCGGGCCTCGCGAAGGACCGGCGGCCGCAGCAGGCTTCCGACGTGGTCGGCTCGGAAGGGAGGACGCGGAGTCATGCTCGCATCGTCACACACAAACCGGCGGTATGTGCCGTGAGAGGATGCGCGGACCCGCGTGAAAGGGCCGCCCATGACCAAATCCGCACCGCACCCGGTCGACGCCGGCCTGCCCGCCGGCCGGTTGCTCCTGCTCGGCTTACAGCACATGGCGATCATGTACACCGGCTCGGTCGCCGTGCCGCTGATCGTCGGCAGCGCACTCAAACTCGACGCCGCGACGATCGGGCTGCTCGTGAACGCCGATCTGTTCGTGGCCGGCCTCGCGACATTGGTCCAGGCCATCGGGATCGGCCGCGTCATCGGCGTGCGGCTGCCGGTGGTGGCGGGCGCGACGTTCACCGTCGTGAACCCCATGATCCTCATCGCTTCCCAGTACGGCCTGACCGCGGTCTACGGCTCGATGATCGCGTCGGGCGTGTTCGGGCTTCTGCTGGCCCGGCCGTTCGCCAAGATGATCCGGTTCTTCCCACCGCTGGTTTCGGGAACGCTGCTGCTCGTCATCGGCGTCTCACTGCTGGGCCCCGGCGCGGCGATGATCGCGGGTCACGACACGGAAGCGCCCGACTACGCGCCGCCTTCGCACCTGGGCATCGCGTTCGGCGTGGTGGCGCTGATCGTGATCTTCACGCGCGTGCTGCGCGGGTTCGTCGCGCAGATCGCGCCGCTGCTGGCGCTCGCGATCGGACTCGTCGTCGCGATCCCGATGGGGCTGACCCAGTTCGGCGGCGTGGGGCAGGCGAGCTGGTTCGGACTCGCGGCGCCGCTGCACTTCGGCGCCCCGACGTTTCCGGTCGCCGCCGTGCTGTCGATGTGCGTGGTGATGCTGGTGACGTTCACCGAGTCCACCGCGGACATCATCGCCGTCGGTGAGATCACGGGCCGTCCGGCGAACGACGCCGACGTCGCGCGCGGACTCGCCACTGACGGCCTTTCGGCGATCCTCGGTGGCTTCATGAATTCGTTCCCCGACACCGCTTTCGCGCAGAACGTCGGTTTGGTGCAGATGACGCGCGTTCGCAGCCGCTGGGTCGTCGCGGCCACCGGCGGGCTGCTCGTGGTGATGGGCCTGGTGCCGAAGGTGGGCGCGGCCATCGCGGCGATCCCCGAACCCGTCGTCGGTGGGGTTGCGGTGGTTATGTTCGCGATGGTCGCCGCGGTGGGTGTGCAGAACCTCAAGAAGGTGGAGTTTTCGGGCAACCACAACACGTTCATCGTCGCCGTGTCGGTGGGCGTCGGGCTGCTGCCCGCGTTTTCGACGGACCGCTTCGGCACGTCGATCTTCTTCCAGCACTTCCCCGCGTGGCTGCAGACGATCTGTGGCAGCCCGATCACCGTGGCGTCGATCCTGGCGTTTCTGCTGAACCTGCTGTTCAACCACCTCGGACGGCGGAAGGACCCGGATCTGCTTTCAGCGCCCCAATGAGGCACCACATCCAGGCACGGCATCTCGGCACCACATCTCGACACCACGGCCGGATACCCCGCGGTCAGATGCAGATGATCAGCACGCAGGTCCGCGGCCGGCTCGGCGTCGTCGTGGTGCCCGACGGCGGCGCGGTCGTCGCACTGCCCGCCGAGCTGGGCGGCGCCGTGCCGGTCGGTGCGGTCGAGGTGCCGGACGTCGTCGGCGCCTGGTGCTGGGTGCTCGACGACGGCTCGTTCGAACCGCGCGGGTTCAGCGGGTCGAGGATCGAAGTGATCTTCGGGCTGCTCGGCGCCGTGGTGGTGTCGTCGCTCGTCGTCGAACCGCCCTGCTGTCCGCTGCCCTCGACGGTCGCGGGCGGGTTGGTTTCCGAGACGCCACCGGCCCCGCCGGTGCGGTCGGGCATCTCGATCACCTTCATCTCGGTGATCTTCGTGGCCTCGTCGTTGGCCGTCGTGGTCCCGAAGCCCACCAGCACGGCCGCGGCGCCACAGCCGACGACGACGGCCAGCATCACGGCGACCATCCGCCAGCGCGAACGCGACGGCGGGGGGACACGCTCGCCCCAGCCCTCGCGCACGAGCAGCTCGGCGACCGAAACCTCTTCGTCCACCAGTGGGCCTTTCACCAGGAGTGGTCCATTTCTACCGCAATGGCCCACCGAACGGGTGAACAATGATAGAAAATCTTACGCAGCGTGAGTCACACTAGCGGGCGAGAATCACAGCCTTTTCACAGCTGCCCTTAGCCAAACTCCCAGCATGTCCGGAGAATCTGGAGCCATGCTGCTGCGCGTCCGTGAACCGGTCACCCTCCGGGACTGGTGGACCCATCGGCTCTCGGGGCCCGGTACCCCCACTCGGGTGGCGTTGACCTGGCGGATCGTGACTCGCAGTATCGGCGGTGCGCTGCCGTCTCCGAAGGCCACGCCGTTCACGTTCGGTTACCTCGTGGTGCTGCTCGGCACCACACTCGTGCTCCGCTTCGCCGACCCGGTCGTGACCGCGAAGCTGCTGCAGTTGTCCAGTACCGACGCCCACAACCTGTGGCGCCGCCCACTCACCTCGTTGCTCGCGAGCGCGCTCTGGCTCGCCGACGGCGGCTGGCTGGCATACGCGATCATCTTCACCATCGCGATCGCGCCGTTGGAGCGCCGCTTCGGCCCCGGCCGCACGGCGCTCGTGTTCTTCTCCGGCCACGTGCTGGCGACACTCGTCACCGAGGTGCCCGTGATGGTCCTGATCAGCGGCGGGCTGCTCCCGACAACGGCAGGGCGATGGCTCGACATCGGAGTGAGCTACGGCTTCTTCACCACCCTCGGCGCGCTCGTCTTCCTGCTCCGCGGCCGGGCACGGATCGTCGCGCTGGTAGCGATGGAACTGTTCATCACGACCGTCTGGCTGTCCGATTCGCCGGAAACGCTCGACTCCGTGGTGACCGTCATCGGCCACTTGTGCGCGGCGCACTTCGGCTTCTTCTACTGGGGCGCGCGGCTCAACCGGCCGCCGGCGCCTGCCCTCACCTGACCTACGTTCACCGCAGGCCGAGCGTGGCGGCACGTCATATCCGAAGGTTCCCCGGCGCATATACAGGGAGATCCGTCGGTGGTGTAATCGACGGGCCAATCGCCGACACAGGGGGACCCGACGATCATGGAGGCCGACGCACTGGCCGGCGGGCCGGCGGACGACGCCGGCGCCACCGCCTGGCGCGCGCCGCTCACGGGCGTGCCGTTCGCGGGCCTCGTCGGCGTTCCCCCGGCCACCGTCCCCGGCGGGCAGGCCGACGGCTACCGGATGCTCGTGGAGCAGAGCGCCGACGCGACCGTCGTCCACGAAGGTGGCGTGCTCACGCACGCCAACCGCGCCGCGCTGGGGCTGCTCGGCGCCCATTCATCTGAGGAGGTCGTCGGCCGGCCGGTCACCGATTTCGTGGTCACCGGCCGCGACCGCGGCGAGCCCCCGGTCGGTCCCGTGGAAGCCGAGGTCAAGCGCGTGGACGGCACCAAGGTCGCCGTCGAGACGGTCGCCGTTCGCGCCGGCAACGCCGTGCAGGTGCTGATCCGCGACGCGGCCGCGCTGGCTTCCCACGCCACCGTCGTGTCGCAGGTGAGCGACGCGATCGTCGCGACCACCCGCGACGGCGTCGTGACCAGCTGGAACCCCGCAGCCGAGAGCGTGTACGGATGGCCGGCCGCCGAAGCCTTGGGACGGCCGGTGCGCGAGGTATTGGGCGCCGAGCTCGACCCTGCCGAGCTCCGCCGTCAGGGCGGGATCGTGCGGCAGACGCATCACCACCGCGGCGGCGCGGCGCTGTCGATCCGGCTGTCCGCGGCCGAGCTGAACGACGGTTACGTCCTCGTCTGCGCCGACGAGACGGCCCGCCGGCGCGCGGAGCAGCACTACCGCACCGTGATCGCGGCACTCGACGAAGGCGTGCTGGTCGTGGGACCGCAGGGCCTGATCGAATCGGTCAACCCGGCCGCGGTCCGCATGCTCGGCGCACCGCCGGACGAGCTGATCGGGGCGCCGTGCCACACGCTCGTGCTGTTCGACGAGTCGGGCCACCGCATCCCCGAGCAAGAGCTGCCCTCGATCTACACGCGCCGCACCGGGATCCCGCAGAACGGCCTGGTCGTGCGCCTGCGCCGGCCCGACGGCCGCGACGTGTGGGTTTCGCTCACCTCACGGCTGCTCAACACCGACGACCCGGCTGGTGTGTCCGTGGTCACGTCGTTCACCGACATCACCGAGCGCCGCGCGATCAGCGCCCGCCTGGCCCACGACGCGACCCACGACCCGCTGACCCGCCTGGCCAACCGCACGCTGGTACTCGACCGCCTCGACCGCCGCCACCGGACCGAACCGGCCACGGTGCTGTTCCTCGACCTCGACAAGTTCAAGGTCATCAACGATTCCCTCGGCCACTCCGTCGGTGACCAGGTGTTGCGGATCGTCGGCGAGCGGCTGCGGCGGGCCACCACGGCCTCGGACGTCGTCGGCCGCTTCGGCGGGGACGAATTCGTGGTCCTCACCCCGCACACCACGGCGGAAGCCGACGTCCAGGCTCTCGCCGACCAGCTGCGGTCGGTACTCGCAGAGCCGATTTCCATCCACGGGCGCGAGCTGCACGTGGCCGCGAGCATCGGCATCGTGGCCGTCGGCTCGCAGGATCCACGCAGCGCCGAAGACCTGTTGCGCGACGCGGATGTCGCGATGTACCAAGCGAAAGCGCTCGGCGGTGGCCGGTACGAGTTCTTCGACGTCGAGCTGCGCGAGCGCATGCAACGGCGGCTGCGCATGGAACAGGACCTGCGCGATGCCGTCCACAGTGGACAGTTGTGGCCCGCGTACCAGCCCGTGGTGGATCTGCGCAGCGGCGACATGGTGGGGGTGGAAGCGCTGCTGCGCTGGACGCACCCGAAACACGGGGTGATCTCGCCCGGCGAATTCATCCCGCTGGCCGAGGAGAGCGAGCTGATCAACGAGGTCGGCAAGCTGGTGCTGCGCGACACCACGCGGGAGCTGGCGAAGGTGCGCTCGGCACGTGGTTTGGACCTCTCGCTGAAAGTCAACCTTTCCGTGCGGCAGCTGGAAGATCCGCAGCTGGTGCCGGCGGTGCAGGACGCACTGGCGACCACGGGCCTGCCTCCGGGCGCGCTGTGCCTGGAGGTCACGGAAAGCGCACTCATGCGCGACGAGGCCGCCGCCACGGAAGTGCTGGGTGCGTTGCGGTCGCTGGGAGTTCTGCTCGCGATCGACGATTTCGGCACCGGCTATTCGTCACTCGCGCAGCTGCGTCGCTTGACGCTCGACACGCTGAAGATCGACCGCTCGTTCATCACGGGCATCGCCGAATCCCGCGACGCGGCGGCGATCGTCGCGAGCATCATCGCGATGGCGCACGCGGTCGGGTTGACCGTGGTCGCCGAGGGTGTCGAGTCGGCCGCCGAACTCACGCTGCTGCGCGAACTCGGCTGCGACCAAGCGCAGGGCTACCACCTCGGGCGCCCGGCGCCGGCCGCGGAACTCTTCGGTCAGTAGACGGCCAACAGGTCTTCGAGTTCGTCGGGCGTGAGCACGATGTCCAGTCCCTGCAACGTTTTGTCCAGGTCCGCGGGTTCGATCGTGCGGGTTTCGGTCGTGCCTTCGGGCCGGATCTCGGTGTACTCGCGCCCGAGCAGCCGGCGGAAGCGGCCGTACTCCAGCCGCATCAGCACGAGCCGTCCGGTGAACGGGGACTTCGGGTGCGTCGAGGTGTAGTGGTGGAACACGCGGTAGTCGAGCGGTTCACTGTGGACCTTCGGGAGGACCTCGTGGAGGTCGTCCCAGCCGTCGCCGGTCTGCTTCTGCAACGTCCACCAGCCGTCGCGCTCCACGAGCCGGTGCGGCCACCCGGCCTGATCCACGACGGCACCGTCCTCGAGCGGCATCGGCACGAGGATCCCGGCGCCGAATCCGACGTCGACCAGGTAGCGCGTACGGTCGACGGTGACGATCAGCGTCATGTGGGTGTACGGCCCGCCCCGGCGAGGTTGCACCCGCGCAACCGTGCGCTGCACTTCGTATCCGAGCCGTTCGGCGACGGCGGCGAACAAGCCGGCCTGCTCGTAGCAGTAGCCGCCCCGCCGCCGTCCGACGAGTTTCTCGCTCACCACGTCGAGTTCGATGCCGCGATGGCTATTGAGTACGACGTCCACGTTCTCGAACGGGAAGGTCTCCACGTGCGCACTGGCCAGCGCCGTCAGCGCGGCGGCCGAAGGCTTTTCCTCCGGCCGCCCCACCCGACGCAGATAGGCGGAGACGTCCACCGCGCCGATGTTCCACACCCCGGTCATGGTGCCCAGCGTGCACCCTCGACCATGGTCGAGGTCAAGCTTCGAACACCACCGGCCGCACCTCGACCGCGGTGTACTTCGCGTCGGGGATCTCGGCGGCGAGCTCCACCGCCCGGTCCTCGTTCACGACGTCGACCAGGTAGTAGCCGCAGAAGAACGTCGAGCCCCGGCTGGCGAGGCCGGCCTCGGCACTGGTCTCGTCGTCGCGCACGCGCACCGTTTTGCTGCTCGACGGCTCGCCCAGCGCATGCGTGCCGAGGATCTCGGCCGCATTGCGCTCGAGGAACTCGCCGTGCCCGTCGCCGATGCTCTGCTTCTCGTCGTCGGACAGCGTCTCCCACAGGGCCGGGTCCAGGTGCAGCGTGAGGGCGTACTTCATGATTGCTCCTTCGATCGGTTGGTGTCACGAAGGAGTCGGAGCCGCCGCGGTGTTCCGGACACGGGCGCCCGAAAGTTTGCGCCCCGATGGTCGTCAACCTTTCGCCGGCTCGCCGGCCCGCGGTCACCATCGGCTCGTGGACGGTGGCGACCCCGTGGGTCACTGGTCGACTTGCCTTCTGAGCAGGCAGAACTCGTTGCCTTCGGGGTCGGCGAGCACGTGCCACGACTCCTCGCCCGTCTGTCCGACGTCTGCGCGCCTCGCACCCGCCGCGAGAAGCCGCTCGAGTTCCGCGGCTTGATCCCGGTCCGTGGGGTTCACGTCCAGGTGCAACGGCAGCTTTCCCCGTCTCGGATCGTCACTGCGGCTGAGCACGATCGTCGGCAGCAGCCCGCCCCCGGGCGGCCCGATCTCGAGGTCCGCGCCCTCCCAGCCCACCTCGACGTACCCCAGGACCTCGCACCAGAACGCCCCCAGCCTCCCCGGATCGACACAATCGATAACGAGTTCCGTAATACGGCAAGCCATGTCGCGGGACGCTACGCGCACTTGGTCTGGTTCGGGCAGCGATTTACCCGTTCCGACAAGAAAACCGCCCTGACGTGGTCAAAGCGGTTTCTTCGGTGAGTGGCCAGGGCCGGGGTCGAACCGGCGACCTTCCGCTTTTCAGGCGGACGCTCGTACCAACTGAGCTACCTGGCCGGGAACGCCGGCTAGGAGCCGAACGATCTTGCGACCCTGACGGGACTCGAACCCGCGACCTTCGCC
>DASZNR010000038.1:0-44485 GCA_035551175.1 Amycolatopsis sp.
TCGGTCCCGGACACCATGAGCACCCGGTTGCCGGCCATTCGCTGGTAGCGGGAGAAGACGTCGGACGGGACGCCGAATCCGGACACGTGGCCGATGTGGCGGGGGCCGTTGGCGTAGGGCCAGGCCACCGCGGTCAACACAGAGGTGCTCATACCTGTTTAGCCTACGGAAACCGTCCAAAGCATTGTTGGGCGGTACGCGATGGGAGAACGCGGTGCCGGCCCGAGTACGGCGAGCACGGGCCGCGGCCGGTGTCGATCGGTTGTGTCCCGACTTCGGCCGGTAATCACCTTTGCCCGGTTCCTCACGGTTCAACGCGGTACTCATGCCGCTGCTCCTGCTGTCCGGGATCCTCATTCCGATCACGGCCGGGCTCGCGCCGAAGGGGCTGGACACGATTCGCAGATCATCGCGTTCCGGCAGGTGGTCGACGCGGAGCGCGACAGCTTCCGCGGCGACTTCTCGATGGACGCGCTGTTCACCCTGTTCGCCGGCAGCGTGGTCGTGCTGGTGATGGCCGGGCTCGCGACCTGGTGGGGCACCCGCACGTTCCAGCGGGAAAACGCCTGATCAAGCCGGGGACACGCCGGGACGGCGGCTGCTTTCGCCCGCTTTTGGGACGTAGGGTGGCCTCTTACCCATCCGACACAGGGCTGGCGGACGTGACGGAACCGGAGACCGAGCGGGGGCTCACCCTGACCCACCGCGAACGGGTGCTCGACTGGGGGGCGGTGCGCGGCGCCGACGTCCGGTTCGCGTCCGTGACGGTGAGCGAGAACGTCAACTGGAGCGACCCTGGCGCCGAACGGATGCTCTCGGCCGCCCAGCACGCGGGCCTGCACACGGGCGCGCGCCACTTCGCCCGACCCGGCGCGGTACACGACCAGGCCGAGCATTTCGTGCGCACGGCCGGGCGGCTCGGAGCGTTCGCCCCCGGCTCGCTCGCGCCGGCGCTGGAAGTGGATGCGCAGAGCGTGGACGACCGGTTCGTGAAGTCGTGGATCAAGCACGTGCGCCACGCGGCGCGGATCAGGCGCGTGCTCGTGTACGCCGCCCACGACTGCTGGGCGCACCGGCTGCACCCCAACCGGTGGGCCGACCCCGACGTCGTGCTGTGGCTGGTGCGCCACAACGGCATCCCCGGCCGCCCCGGCTGGTTCCACGCGCGACTGGGGCTGCACCAGCACGCGCTTTCCTCATTGCCCGGCGTGGCCGGACCGGTGGCACAGGACGCCGTGGTCTATCCGTTCACGTTGTCGGACGTACTGCTCTGAATTTCAGGTGCGTGTTTTTCGTCGCGTGTTTTCCGCCGGTGGCGCCTGACAGGATGTGCGGGTGCGGTTTTTCCGGCAGCGGTTGACCACGGACGTGACGCCATCACGGGCCGTTGCCTTGTTGTCGGCGTTCGCGAACGCGCGGGGGTTGCCGCAGCCGGCGGCGGTGTGTGGGACGTGGTTCGAATCGCGGGCGATCGTGGCGCCGTTCGTGGACGTTTCTTCGCGACCGCTGCCTTCGTGTGACGCGGTTTCGGCTCCGCCCGGCTGCGTCGGTGGCGGCTGGTTCGGCCATCTGGCGTATGACCTGACCGATCCTTCGGAGCGGTCGTCCGGGGTGCCGGCGTCGGCTTGGGGGTGGGCCGACCACGTGCTGCGGTGGGATTCCGCCGGCGCGTGCTGGTTCGAGTCGCTGGCGGATGATCCGGCGCCACTGTTGTCCACTTTGGAGCTTGCGCTGGCCGGTTCCGCTTCGTTGTCCTGGGCTGCTTCGTCGTTGACGCGTCCCCCTGCCGCTTCGCACGAGCAGGCGGTGAAATCGTGCGTCGCGTCGATCGAGGCGGGGGAACTGTTCCAGGCGAACGTGTGCACGCGGTTCACGGGGACGTTCGCGGGTTCACCGGCGGCGCTGTTCGCCACGGGGGTGCAGCGGCTTTCGCCGGCGCGCGCGGCGTTCGTCTCGGGTTCGTGGGGCTCGGTCGTTTCGCTGTCGCCGGAGCTGTTCTTGTCCCGCCGCGGCCGGCGCGTGCGGTCGATACCGATCAAGGGAACGTTGCCGCGGCGGGGCCCCGAAGACGCACTCAACGCCGTGTTGCTGCGGCGCTCGGCCAAGGATGTGGCCGAAAACGTCATGATCACCGACTTGGTGCGCAACGACCTCGGCCGGGTGTGCGCCATCGGAAGCGTGTCGGTGACGGAGCTGCTCCACGTGCACCCGGCACCCGGGGTGTGGCATCTGGCGTCCACTGTGGAGGGTGTGCTGGCGCCGAGCGTCGCGGACTCGCAGCTGCTGTCCGCGACCTTTCCGCCCGGCTCCGTCACGGGCGCCCCGAAAATTCGAGCACTGACGGAAATCGCCGCGCTGGAACCTTGCGCGCGCGGGGTCTACACGGGCGCGGTGGGACTGCTTTCGCCGGTGGCGGGGCTCGAGCTGAACGTCGCCATCCGCACGTTCGAAATCTCCGGCTCTCACGTGTCCCTCGGCGTCGGCGGGGGCATCACAGCCGACTCGGACAGCGCGGCGGAATGGCAGGAGTGCCTCCACAAGGCCGCACCGCTGGAGACGCTCCTGGCCGCACCGCCCTCGTGAGTCATTTCCGGGCGGCCACCACCGCGTCATAGAGGTCCTTTTTGGACACCCCAGCCCCTTCGGCCACTTCCGAAGCGACCGTCTTCAAGCGCTCTCCCGCCGCGACGCGGGCGGCCACCTCGTCCACCAGGTCCGAAACCGACACCACTGAGCGAGGTGCGCCCTCCAGGACAACCGTGATCTCGCCGCGCACCCCGTCCTCGGCCCACGAAGCCAACGTCCCCAGGGTGCCCCGCCGGACCTCCTCATACGTCTTGGTCAGCTCCCGGCAGACTGCGGCCCGACGAGACTCGCCCAGCGCGGCCGCGGCGTCGGTGAGCAGAGAAGCCAAGCGATGGGGCGACTCGAAGAACACGGTCGTCCGGGGTTCGGACGCGAGAGCGGCGAACCACCGGGCCCGTTCCCCCGGCTTGCGGGGCGCGAAGCCCTCGAAACAGAACCGGTCCGAAGGCAATCCGGACAGTGCGAGCGCCGTCGTCACGGCGGAAGGACCGGGGAGACACGTGATCGGGAGCTCCTCGGCCACACAGGCCGAAACCAGACGAAAGCCCGGGTCGGACACCGACGGCATCCCCGCGTCGGTCACCAGCAGCACCGTCGAGCCGGACCGGAGAGCGTCGAGCAGCAACGGCAGCCGCGAAGTCTCGACGTCCTCGTAGAAGGAGACCACACGGCCCGACGGGGTGACGCCCAGTGCCGTGGCCAGTGAACGAGTGCGTCGGGTGTCTTCCGCGGCGATGACGTCGGCGGTGCTCAGGGCGGTGATCAGGCGAGCCGACGCGTCGCCCGGATCGCCGAGCGGGGTGGCGGCCAGTACGAGCCGGCCGGGCGGAGTGGACATGCACGTCAGCCTAGCCACCGACGTCGTAGTATCAGGCCCCGTGACCGCGCTGCTGACCCGTCCCGACGACGAGAGCGTGCGGCCGGACCCGGTCGACGCGCGCCGTCCGCCCACCGACCGCGAAACGACACTGCTGGGCCGCGGCATGCCGACCGACCGGCTGCGCAGCTGGATCGTCACGCTGGTCCTCACGGTGATCGGCGGGATCATTCGCATCCAGAACCTCGGTTTCCCCACCGACCAGGGCACGCCCGTCTTCGACGAGAAGCACTACGTGCCCCAGGCCGCGCAGATGCTGCGCAACGGCGGGTACGAGGACAACGCCGGATATGAACTGATCGTCCACCCGCCGCTCGCGAAGGACTTCATCGCCGTCGGGGAGTGGCTGTTCGGGTACAACGGCTGGGGCTGGCGCATCATGCCGGCGCTGGCGGGCACGCTGATCATCTTGCTGACGATCCGCATCGCGCGGCGGCTGACCCGCTCGACACTGCTCGGCGGCATCGCCGGTGTGCTGGTGATCTGCGACGGCGTGCTGCACCTGCAGTCCCGCATGGGAATGCTCGACATCTTCATCGCGCTGTTCGTGATGGCCGCGTTCGCGTGCGTGCTGTGCGACCGCGACCAGGTGCGGCAACGGCTCGCCGTGGCCGTGCGCGAGGGCTGGGCCACCGAGTCCGTGTGGGGGCCGAAACTCGGGTTCCGCTGGTGGCGGTTCGCCGCGGGCGTGATGATCGGGCTGACGTTCGGCGTCAAATGGTCCGCCCTGTACTACATCGCCGGATTCGGGCTGCTGACGGTCTTCTTCGACGTCGCGGCGCGGCGCGCGGCAGGCGTCGAACGGCCGTGGGTCGGCACGATCAGGCGCGACGTCGCGCCCGCGCTGTGGGCGATCCTCGTGGTGCCGCTGTTGATGTATCTGGCTTCGTTCTGGGCGTGGTTCGCCAGCGACACCGCGACCGACCGGCACTACACGGAGATCAAGGACATCGACCCCGGCGTTTTCGCCTGGATCCCGCCGGCGTTGCGCTCGCTCGGCGACTACACGATGAATGTCCTGCACTTCCACGAAACGCTGCTGACGCCGAAGAACAACCCGCACCCGTGGGAATCGAAGCCGTGGACGTGGCCCATGGGCCTTCGCCCGATGCTCTACTACTACGACGGCAACGTCAGCGGCTGCGGCGAGTCCCGTTGCGTCGGCGCGACGATGCTGATCGGCACGCCCGCGATGTGGTGGCTCGCGCTGCCGATGCTCGGCTGGGGACTGTGGCGCTGGATCTTCCGCGCCGACTGGCGTTACGCCGCCGTACTCACCGGCTACCTGTCGGGGTTCCTACCGTGGTTCACGAACATCGACCGGCAGATGTACTTCTTCTACGCCACGCCGATGGCGCCGTTCCTCGCGCTCGGTCTGGTGCTGGTCCTCGGTGAGATCCTCGGCGGCGCCAGACGAGGCTTCGAACGTCGCGGTACGGGCCTGCTCGTCGTGTCGCTCTACACCGGACTCGTCGTGGCCAACTTCGCTTGGCTGTGGCCGCTGCTCAACGGCATCCCCATCACAGTGGAGCACTGGAACGCCGAAATGTGGCTGCCGTCGTGGCGGTGAAGTACGCGCCAGGAGGCACCCCGACGGCTCGCCGGAAGGCCGCGACGAAACCGCTCGCCGTCGCGTAACCCACCCGGTGCGCGACGGTCCCCATCGGCAGCCCCTCGGCCAGCAGCGGCAGGGCCGCGCGCAGCCGCACCTGCGTGCGCCAGGTCCCGAACGTCATGCGGCAGTCGCGGAGGAACGCGCGCGCCAGCGTCCGTTCGCTGGCGCCGACGGCGCGGCCCAGCTCGGCCAACGCGCGGCCGTCGGCGGGGTCGGCGAGCACGATCGCCTCGACGTCGCGCGCCCGCGGATCCGCAGGCGACGGCACCGCGATCGGCGCGACGTCCACCGGCTCCAGCACATCGAAAACCACGGCTTCTGCGCGCCGCCGAGCATCGGCGGCCGGGTCGCCGGTGAGGTATTCGAGCAGCTCGCGCAGCAACGGCCCGACGCGCACGATCCGCGGCCGCGGCCACGTCACGGGGCACTGCGCCGGGTCGGCGTAGACGCCGCGCAGCTCGGCGTTGCCGATGGCCCCCGTTCGGTGCGGTACGCCCGCCGGCACCCACAGCGCGCGCGTCGGCGGCAATACCCAGTGCGCGTCGCCGATCCCGACCGCGACGACGCCCGCCGCGGCCCACACGAGCTGGTGGACGGAGTGCTCGTGCCGCGGATACCAGGCGCCCGCGGGCAGCCGCAGCTCGCCCAGCAGCATCGCCCCGGCGTGACCGTCCCACGACATGACTTGGCAGTCTATCGCCTATCGGTCACTCCTCCCGGTTCCTACGGTTTCGGTATGCCCATGAACCTGATCCACCGCCGCCTCTGCTCATCGGAGAAGTGGGCGGCTTCGGTCGCCGAGATCCTGCCGCCGTGGCTCGACCGGTTCGACCTCGGCCACGATGTCCTCGAAATCGGCCCCGGCTTCGGCGCCACCACACGCGTGCTGCTCGACGTGGTGCCCCGGCTGACGGTGCTCGAGATCGATCCGACGTCGGCCGCGCTGCTGCGCTCGAAGTTCGGCGCGCGCTGCGACGTGGTCGTGGGCAACGGCGCCGACATGCCATTCGACACCGGCCGCTTCTCCGCCGTCGTCTGCTTCACGATGCTCCACCACGTGCCGACCACTGCCCTGCAGGACGCGATTTTCGCCGAGGCCCACCGAGTCCTGGCCCCCGGCGGCACCTACTGCGGCACCGACAGCCAGCTCAGCCTCCGCTTCCGGCTCCTCCACGTCGGCGACACCATGAACGTCCTCGACGCCGCCACCCTGCCCGCCCGCCTTTCGGCGGCAGGCTTCCGCGACGTGGACGTGCACCACCGGCCGAAGGAACGGCTGGAGTTCTCGGCGGTCAAAAACTCGTGAGTGGCAAACCGGTTCTAACCGGCCCCAACACTCACGAGTCCCCGGCGACCGGGTCAGCGATGCGAGCGCCGCGGGACGATCTGGGTGACCGGGCCGTCGAGGGATTGGCCTGCGCGCGACAGCCAGCCGTCGACCTCGCGCCGGACGGCGTTGAGTGTGGGGCGGCGACGGGGCTCGCGGTCGAGAGACGCGGCGAGGATGCGGGCATGCGCGGAGCGCGACGGCAGGCGGGAGACGGGCTCGGCGCGCGCGGCGGCCATGAGGGCGGCCATGGGAGTTTCGCGGGTCCCGCGCGGCGGCTGGCCGGACAGCGCATAGCTGATGGTGGCAGCGAGCTGCCAGGCGTCGGACGCCGGGCTGGCCGGGGCGCCCATCGCCTGCTCCGGGGCGACGAAGTCGGGCGTACCGATCATCATCCCCGTGGCCGTCATCTTGGCGTCGCCCTGGCTGCGGGCGATGCCGAAGTCGATGAGGTGGGCCAGGCCTGCCGGGTCGAGAATGATGTTGGACGGCTTGATGTCGCGGTGCAGCACGCCCTTCTCGTGCGCCGCGACGAGCGCACCGGCCATCGTGGACCACAAGCGACCGGCGGCGACGTCGTCGAGGGGGCCCTGTCCGTCGACGACCTCGGCCAGCGGGCGACCTTCCAGGTACTCCATCACCAGAGCGAGGCCGTCTGGTTCCTCGGCCAGGTCGTACACCTTCACACAGTTCGGGTGGTTCACCGCGGCCAGCGCGCGTGCCTCGCGCTGCATGCGTTCCTCGGTGTCGCGGTCGGGCGCGTGCGCGATCTTCAGCGCGACGGTCCGGTTCAGCTGAGTGTCGACGGCCTCCCAGACCGTGCCGAATCCGCCGTGGCCCAGCCGGCGGACGCGGCGGTAACGGCTGCCACCCGCCGCGCGCGAACCCGGCGGTGGGGGAACGGGACCGGGCGCCGCGGCCAGCAGCCCCGGCGGTTCGGGCGCGGCCGCCAGCGCCGTCGGCCGGTACGGCTTGTTCACCGGCACCGGAGGTGGCGGCGGGGGCACCTGCGCGCGCTGCGCGAGCAGTGGCCGGTCCGGCTCCCGCCGCGGCTCGGGCCGGTTGATCACCGCCCACGGCGGCGGCCCGACCAGCCCGACGGGAATCAGCCCCAGCACGCTGAACGGCAGGAACCCGAGCCAGAAGTGCACGGCCACGTTGGCCGACATCCCGACGCTCGCCACCACCATGACCACGAACGGGATCCAGAAGAACCGCGACGGCCACTTCGGCCCGCGCCGGAACGCCGTGCGCGCCTGGAGCATCACGAACAGCAGCGAACCAGCAGGCAACACGGTCAGAGCCAGCACGTAGAGGCCGTACGAAAGCTTCAGGCCCTTGTTGTAGAAAACGGACTCGAAGACATTGCTACCGCCACCGAGGTAGGTCTTCTGCACGCCGACGAAGCAGTAGTCCGTGTTCAACGTGGCCCGCTCGGCCGCCGACAATCCGCCGGAGGCACCGGCGTTGACCGCGCGGAAAGTCTCGGAAATGCCGTTCGCGAGCAGCCACGGCAGCACCAGCACGGTGACCACGCCGATGATGCCGAACACGGTGAGCGTGGTCGCGTCGTAGCGGTTACCCGTGCCCTTGCGCACGAGCGCCACCAGCAGCGCACCCGCTGCGGGGAACAACGCGACGAGCGCACCGGCGGTGGTCGTCGCCCAAACCCAGTCGCCAGGACAGAAGCCAGGACCGAACAAGGTGTGCGCGAGCGAGAGCAGCGCGCTCGCGAATCCGCTCACGGCCTGGTTCCCCTCACTCTCGGTGTACACATGGTGCCGCCACGAGGTTGATCCCCGTGGTCCAGCTTAGGACGCACACCGGCTTCCCGGGGTTGCCGGGTCGGCGGGTCGTGACCGCTGCGAAATCTGCTCGACACCGTCCTCCGGCGGCCATTTCGGGCGGGCGAAACGTCCGTAGCCGGCCGATCGCCCGCTTTCGCCCCCTGCGTGATCCACGTCATGCTACTTTTGGTGCCCGCTCGGACACGCCGTCCGCGCGTGGTGCTGCTGGGGATGGATCGTTCGGTACCGGTTCCCTCTCGATCCGGTCGGACCCACCAAGCCCTCGGCAGGCAATCCCGACGACCTCGGCCCCGCCGTGCCGGTCAGCCGGTGGGCGAAGGTCAAGTAGCTGCTAGGTGCCTGGCGGAGTTCGCCGGGTTCTCCGTCCGGATCTCCGAACAGGTCATCAGGCTCTGGCCGAGCTGACCTGCACGACACCCGGGAACGGGCCATCATGAGGGGAGTTCGAGAAGCCGGACGAGTCGTGGGAGACACCGTGGGCGCTTATGCGGAAACCTACCAACGCAGCCTGGCCGATCCCGAGGGATTCTGGCTCGAGGCGGCCCGGGCGATCGACTGGACGAAGCCGCCCACGAAGGCGCTGGACGCGACGCGCGAACCCTTCTACCGATGGTTTCCCGACGGCGAGCTGAACACGGCGTACAACGCACTCGACCGGCATGCCGACGGCGGCCGCGGCGGGCAACCCGCGCTGATCTGGGATTCGCCGGTCACCGGGCAGAAGCGGCGCTACACCTACAGCGAGCTGCGCGACGAGGTGGCGACGTTCGCGGGCGCGCTCAAGTCGCTCGGGGTCACCAAGGGCGACCGCGTGATCCTCTACCTGCCGATGGTTCCCGAGGCCGTGGTCGCGATGCTGGCGTGCGCGCGGATCGGTGCGGTGCATTCCGTGGTGTTCGGCGGGTTCGCGCCCAAGGAGCTCGCCGCACGCGTCGAGGACGCGAAGCCGAAACTGATCCTCGCGGCGTCGTGCGGGATCGAGCCGGCGCGAGTGGTCGAGTACAAACCGATCATCGACGCCGCGCTCGCCATGACGACGCACCAGCCTGACCACGTGGTGGTGCTGCAGCGCGAGCGCGCGACGGCCGAGCTGTCGGGCACCGACCTCGACTGGGTCGACCTCGTCGAGTCGGCCGCGCCGGCGGACCCGGTGCCAGTGCGGGCGACGGACCCGCTGTACATCCTGTACACGTCGGGTACGACCGGGAAACCGAAGGGCGTGGTGCGTGACGCGGGTGGCCACGCCGTCGCGCTGGCGTGGTCGATGGGCGCGGTCTACGACGTGCACGCCGGCGACATCTGGTGGACGGCTTCCGACGTCGGCTGGGTCGTCGGGCACTCCTACATCGTGTACGCGCCGCTGCTGATCGGCGCGACAACCGTGTTGTACGAAGGAAAACCGGTCGGCACGCCCGACGCGGGCGCGTTCTGGCGTGTGATCGCCGAACACGGCGTCGAGGCGCTCTTCACCGCACCGACGGCGTTGCGCGCGGTGAAGAAGGTGGATCCGGCGGCGGAGGAGCTGAAGAAGTACGACCTGGCGAAGTTCCGCACGCTGTTCATGGCGGGAGAACGCCTCGACCCCGAGACCTACCAGTGGGCAAGCGAAATCCTCGGCACGCCCGTGGTCGACCACTGGTGGCAAACCGAAACGGGCTGGCCCATCGTCGCGAACCCGCGCGGTCTCGAGCCGATGCCGGTGAAGCCCGGGTCGGCGACGAAACCGGTACCCGGCTGGGACGTGCGGGTGCTCGGCCAGGACGGCGAGGAGTTGCCCGCCGGACGCGAGGGCGCGATCGTCGTGAAACTCCCGCTTCCGCCGGGTTCGCTGCCCACCTTGTGGGGCGACGACGAGCGCTACCGCGAGGCCTACCTGTCGCGGTACCCCGGCTATTACCTCACCGGCGATTCGGGCTTCTTCGACGAAGACGGCTACCTGTTCGTGATGGGCCGCACCGACGACGTGATCAACGTGGCCGGCCACCGGCTGTCCACGGGGTCGATGGAAGCCGCGCTGGCGTCTCACCCGGCCGTGGCCGAATGCGCGGTGATCGGCGTGAGCGACGAGCTGAAAGGCCAGGTACCGCGCGGGTTCGTGGTGCTGAAGGCGGGCGCGGACGTCGACGAGGATCAGCTTCGCGACGAGCTCGTGGCGGTGGTGCGCCGCGACGTCGGGCCGGTGGCGGCGTTCCGCGACGTCGCCGTGGTCGAGGCCCTGCCGAAGACTCGTTCGGGCAAGATCCTGCGCAAGACCATGCGCGGCATCGCGAACGGCCGTGACGAGCCCGTGCCGTCGACGATCGAGGACCCGGGCGTGCTCGACGCACTGCGGGCTGTGCTGCGGCGCTGACGCACGCCCCGGTGAGCCGGTCGGCGGTTGCCTCCGACGGGCTCAGTGGTCTATACCTCTAGGGACTGCCCGCGTGACGGCCGGAGGAATCCCGATGAGGAAGAGTCTGACCCGGGTCGTGGTGAGTGCCGCCGTGCTGGGGGTGGCGGTACTCGGGTTGCCGGCTTCGGCCGGCGCCGCAGCCGAGACGCCCGAACGAAGCGTGACGGACATCGTGCCGCGACCAGTCGAGGCGAAGCCGGATCCGAAGGCGGAGTTCACGCTGACGCCGCGCACCGTGATCCGTGCGGGCAAGGGCGCGAACGAAGTCGCGGCCTATCTGCGTGGCCTGCTGCGGCCGGCGACCGGGTACCCGCTGCCGGTGGTGTCGGCGAGCGCCGGGCAGCCCGCGATTTCGCTGGAGCTGGGCAACGCCGACCGGCGCGTCGGTACGCAGGGTTATCAGCTGGCCGTCGCGAAGTCCGGGGTGACGTTGAGGGCGAACACCACCGACGGGCTGTTCGCAGGCGTGCAGTCGCTGCGGCAGCTGTTGCCGTCGGCGATCGGGGCGAACAGCGTGCAGAAGCGCAAGTGGACGATCGCGGGTGGCACCGTGCTGGACTACCCCCGCTTCGCCACGCGCGGCGCGATGCTCGACGTCGCGCGGCATTTCTTCACGCCGGCGCAGGTGAAAACCTACGTCGACCAGATCGCGCAGTACAAGATCAACACACTGCACCTGCACCTGTCCGACGACCAGGGCTGGCGCATCGAGATCAAGAGCTGGCCGCGCCTGGCGACCGAAGGCGGCAAGTCGGCCGTGGACGGCGATCCCGGCGGGTACTACACGCAGGAGCAGTACCGGGATCTCGTGGCGTACGCGGCGTCGCGGCACATCACGGTCGTGCCGGAGATCGACATGCCGGGGCACACGAACGCGGCGCAGTCGGTGTACGCGGAGTTGAACTGTGACGGCGTCGCGGTGCCCCCGCGCACCGACACCGAAGTCGGTTACAGCTCCCTGTGCATCGGCTCGCCGACAACATACGAGTTCGTGGACGACGTGATCCGCGAGCTCGCCGCACTCACACCCGGCAAGTACCTCGACATCGGCGGCGACGAGGCGCACTCGACCTCGGAGGCGGACTACAAGGCCTTCTACGCCAAGGTGAATCCGATCGTCGCGAAGTACGGCAAGCTCATCACGGGCTGGCACGAGATCGCGAAATCCGAGCTGCCCGCCACGGCCGTGCCGGAGTACTGGGACCAGGGCGGCGCGGACGCCGACGTCGCGGGCTTCGCCGCCCGCGGCGGCAAGGTGCTGATGGCGCCGGCCAACCACGCCTACCTCGACATGAAGTACACCGAGGACACGCCACTCGGCCAGGACTGGGCCGGGCTCGTGGAGGTCAAGGATTCCTACGACTGGGATCCGGCGACGCTCGTACCGGGCGTCGGCGAGGCGTCCGTCGCCGGGGTCGAGGCTCCACTGTGGACGGAGACGATCCGGACCACCGACGACATCGAGTACATGGCCTTCCCGCGACTGCCGGGCATCGCCGAGATCGGCTGGTCGCCCGCGGCCTCCCACGACTGGGGCGACTACCGCACGCGCCTGGCCAAGCAGGCGCCGCGGTGGGAAGCCCAGGGCATCGACTTCTACCGATCGCCATAGGTCGACTGGAAGTAGCCGGCAGACTCGTGAGTGCTGATTCCGCCTAGAACCGGCCGCGCCACTCACGAGTCTTGGACCGGAGGCCGCCGGAGTACGACTGCGACAACGCCGGCGTCGCCAGGATCTGCTCCGCCTGCCGCACCCCCGCTTCGGCAAGACGCGGCTCGAGCTGAGCGAAGTTGGCGAACGCGATCAGGTGCACCTCCTCCACGGTCGGCGCACCCGGATCGGACTCGACCACACGCACGGCCCCGGCCGTCGGCACCCGCCCCGGCTTCAGCACCCGCAGGTACCACCCGCACCGCCCGGAGTCGATGAGCGCCGGCACGACGTCCTTGCGTCCAGTCCGCATCGCCAGCTTGAAACACGGCTGCCTCGGCTGCGACACCTGCAGCCGCGCGTCGCCCCACTCCCACACGTCCCCGATGCGCACGCGCGTCTCGTCGGCGCCCGCGACCGTGACGTTCTCGCCGAACGCCCCCATCTCGACGTCGAACCCTTCGGCGGCCCACGCCGCGTAATGCCCGGCGGGATAGACGTAAACGGCTTTGTCGACTCCACCGTGCACCGTGAGGTCCGCCTGCTGGTCGCCGTCGAGGTTCAGACGCGTCAAATCCAGCTCCGGCTCCGCCACCGGCGCCTTCACGATCGCGCTGAGCACCGGCTTGTCCCGCTTGTGCCCCAGCACGGCGGGCCGTCCGACGAAGACGCCGGCGAGTTCGAATGTGGTCACGTCAACGAAGCTAGCACGCACGGCTCCCGCAGGTCGGGTCCTTTTGCCCGCGCCCGGCGGCCGCCGCGCAAGCGTTTGCGCGGCGGTCGCCGGGAAGGTCAGCCGTTCAACGCTCGCGACTCCTCGTCGCTGAACAGACGTGACCGGATCAGGAACCGCACGCCCTCGGGCGCCTCCAGCGAAAACCCGCTGCCGCGGCCAGTGACGACGTCGATGGTGAGGTGCGTGTGCTTCCAGTACTCGAACTGCGGGCCGGACATCCAGACCGGCACGGCCGCGATGCCGTCGACGGGAAGGTCACCGAGGTGCACGTCGCGCTCGCCGACCTTGAACTCGCCGAGCGGGTAACACATCGGGGCGCTGCCGTCGCAGCAGCCGCCGGACTGGTGGAACATCACCGGGCCGTGGACGGCCACCAGCTTGCGCAGGAGCTCGCCCGTGGCCCTCGGTGAAGTCCACCCGCCGTACGTCCATCAGAAGAACCCGAGCGCCTGGTCGGAGTAGGAGACGAGCAGGTTCTTCGTCTGCTGGTAGTGGTTCAGCATCATCTTGTGGTTCTCGCGGCCGATGCCCGAGGCCTTGTAACCGCCGAAGGCCGCATGCGCCGGGTACGCGTGATAGTTGTTCACCCACACGCGTCCGGCCTGGATGTCGCGGCCCGCGCGGTAGGCGGTGTTGCCGCCGCGCGACCAGACACCGGCGCCGAGGCCGTAGAGGGTGTCGTTGGCGATCTTGAGGGCGTCGGCGTAGTCGTCGAACTTCGTCACGGCCAGCACCGGGCCGAAGATCTCCTCCTGGAAGACGCGCATCTTGTTGTCGCCCTCGAACACCGTCGGCTGCACGTAGAAGCCGCCGGAGAGCTCGCCACCGAGGTCGGCCTTGTCGCCACCGGCGAGGACCTTCGCGCCCTCCTGCTTGCCGATGTCGATGTAGGACATGATTTTCTCGAACTGGTCGTTCGAGGCCTGCGCACCCATCTGCGTCTCGGTGTCGAGCGGGTTGCCCTGGCGGATCTTCTTCACGCGCTCCACAGCGTGACGGAGCGCCAGGCGGTTGACCAGCGATCCGCCAGGTAGGTCCGGCCGATATGCGGCCGAAGTGTCCGGACCTGGTTGGCGGGTTCGATGACCCAGCGGCTTGCCAATGCGAGTGGGCGGGGCCGGAGCGAGGTAGTTGGAGCGGCTGGCTCGCGAACGGCTCTTTCTTACAACGGGCGGTGGTGGCCGTGAACGGGCGAATGGCTCGATCGTCGTCAGGTCCCTATGGATCTTGCAAGGTGTTCAATGTGCTGCGAGGCTTCATTACCTTCGGGATCGTTCAGCGTCGTGAACCTCGCGTGCACCGCCACGACAGTCCCGCCGAGAGCGACCAGCTCGGCGGCGATCCGGTCTCGTTCTTCGGGCGTGACCCGGATGTCCAGGTGCCGGCGGTTCTTGGCGGTCTTGGGGTCCGGAACGGTCTGGAACCACACGGTCGGCCGGTTGCCCTGTGGATCGACGAGGTCGCGTGCGCCTTCGTGAGTTTGCTCGTCAACGTAGCCCAACGCTGTGCGTCAGAACGGACGCAGCAAAGCAGGGTCGTTCGCATCGATGCAGATTTCGAAGTTCCGTGAGGTCACCGATCGAAGCTACCAACCAGCCAGCAGGCCCGATCGGTCCGACTGGCCCGGTGAAGTTCCTGTTGTGCGGACTAACCTATCGGGTAGCGCAGCGTGCGACCGGGGCCGGCCCAACGCGACCGGTCGAGGCCGCCGCGAGCCTGAGAGGTCGGGTCAGGCTGGATGTCACGCACCGTCACACGCTCCGGTCCGTCTCCCAGATCGACACGTGTTTTGTGCTTTCTGCAGTGAATTCCGAGCGGTCCCAGTCCGCCCAGCGGTGTTTCAAGCTCATCCCGGCGATGCGCGCCATGAGGTCCATTTCAGCTGGCCAGACATACCGGAAGGGAATTCGACGGAACCGCCCGGTCCCATCCGGTGACACAGTGATGTGGTTCGACGTGAACTGCTGCGTGACGACGTCGTACTGGTCGACCCCGACATAGCCGCCGGCGGTGCCAGGCGCCACCGTGAACGGGACAGTGTCTTGCCCGGGCGGTAGGCGACGGAGGTCCGGCACGCCCACCTCGACGAGGAACAGTCCGCCCGGCCGCAGGTGTGCGGCCGCATTGCCGAAGACGTCGACCTGCCCGTCCTGTGTGGTCACGTTGCTGATGGTGTTGAACACCAGATAGACAATCGAAAACTGACCGGCCACCCGCGTCGTCTTCATATCGCCGATCACGATTCCCACCGCGTCGCCGCCCGGCTTGCCCGCGATCCGTGCCGCCATCGCCCGGCTCAGCTCGATGCCACTCACCGAAACACCGCGCGCAGCCAGCGGCGCGGCAATCCGTCCGGTCCCGACAGCGAATTCGAGTGCGGGACCGTCGGCCAGGTCTTCGAGGACGTCCACCGCGGGCGTCACCACCTCGGGCAAGTTCTCACCACCGGGGTCGTCGTAATGTGCAGCCACGCTCTCGGGGAACCAGCCGTCCGCCGGGTCATCTCCCGCATTCGTCGAACCGATCACGGTCGCCGACGCTACGTCCGCGACCGCGCACTCCACACCCCATTTTCGATACCCCTGGACAGTCACCCCTGGTGAGGTGAACATCAGGTAGACACCGTCTACCTTTGTTTGATAGACAGTGTCTACGCCATGAACAGGGGGTACGGAGATCGACATGGGGTTCCAGAAATTCGTCGCCGTCGGCGACAGTTGCGCCGAGGGGCTGGACGACCCGTACCCCGATCACAGCCAGTACCGCGGGTGGGCCGACTTCGTCGCCGGCCGGCTCGCACAGGACGAACCCGGCTTTCGCTACGCCAACCTCGCCGTGCGCGGACGTCGGCTCGACCAGATCGTCGTGGAGCAGCTGCCCGCCGCCGAGCGCCACGAGCCCGACCTCATCGCGCTGTTCGGCGGCGGCAACGACGTGATGAGCCACGGTTGGGACGCCCGCACGGTCGCCCGCCGTGTCGACGCCGCGATCCGCCGGTGCACGAGCATCGCGCCGGTCGTGGTCACGTTCACGCTCAGCGACATCGCCCACCGCCTGCCCTTCGGCGCCCGGATGCGCCCGCGCGTGACAGCGCTCAACGACGCCATCCGCGAAGCCTCGGTGAGTTACGGCGCCCGCCTGGTGGACCTGTGGCCTGATCGCGCCGTCCACGACCCGCGCTACTTCGGCCCCGACCGGCTGCACCTTTCGGAGGCGGGGCACCTGCGCGTGGCCGGCCACGTGCTCGACCGTCTGCGCATCGACCACGACGGCGGCTGGCTCGCACCGCTGCCCGGGCTGCCCTCGCGTCCGAGCCTGCGCGCCGACGCGCGGTGGTTCTGGCGGGAGGTCGTGCCGGTGGCCGTGCAGCGGCTGCGCAACCGCGTCGTCGGCCGGTCCCCCGGCGACGGATTTCTCCCGAAGCGCCCGGAACTGCTGCCGGTCGCGTTCTCCGAGGTGCATCTGTGAGCGCGCGCCAACGGCTGATCACGACTGCGGCGACGCTGCTCACCGACGAGGGAGTGGACGCGGTGACGCTGCGCGGCATCGCGAAAGCCGCCGGCGTCTCCCACGGCGCACCGCTGCGCCACTTCTCCGGCCGCGCCGAACTCCTGTCAGCCGTCGCGACACTCGGCTTCACCCAGCTCCTCGACCGCAGCGCGCACCTCCCCACCGGGACCCCCCGCGAACGCGTGACGGCCGCGTGCCACGCGTACGTGGACTTCGCGCTCGCCAATCCGGCGATGTTCGAGCTCATGTTCCGCCGCGACCTCATCGACGCGACGGAACCGGGACTGGTCGCCGCGAGCAGCGCAGTGTTCGACTACTTCGCCGAACTCGTGCGCCGCGACCGCGCAGCCGGCCCCGGCAGCCACGTCACCCCGGGCACCGATCCGCGGCTGGTCGCAGCCTCGCTCTGGGCGGCCCTCCACGGCCTGGCCCAGCTGTGGCTGTGGGGCGGCTTGGCGGGAGCGAGTTTCGCGCCGTCGCCGGAATCCGCGCTGGCGGTGACCTTGGACGCGTACCTGGGGTGATCACCGCCGCTCGGTGGTGCAACCGTTCTGTGCCGGCCAAGCGGCCATCGTCCTCGGTACGCGGCGGACGCCACCCCAGCGGCCAGGCCGGTCGGCTCCGCGACGGCCACCACGGCGTCCGCTCACGGATCGTATCGACCCGCGGGCACCCTGCTACTCCGTCCGAACACGTGATCGAATATTGTCGTACCCCGCGCCTACCGTTTACCCCACGTCGGCCCTCCCGGGCCGGACCGGCAGGAAAGGGGGATCATGCCCGCCCACGACACGCAGCTGGAGCGCATCCGCAAGCTGCTCGCCAAGGCCGAAGACCCGGCAGTGACCGCGGAAGAAGCCGAGCTGTACAACACGAAGGCAGCCGAACTGATCGCGCGCTACGGCGTCGACAGCGCGCTGCTGGCCGCCACCGGGCAGGGCGCCGACGACATCACGGTGCTGAAGATCCCCATCGACAACCCGTACAGCCGAGACAAGGCGAGCCTGCTCACGAACATCGCGTACCCGTTGCGCTGCCGCACGTTGCTGCACCGCGTCGGACAGGGCGTCGACGCCGTCACGGTGTTCGGCTTCAAATCCGACCTCGGGCGCGTCGAGCTGCTGTTCACGAGCCTTCTGCTGCAGGCGAGCACTCAGCTCACCCGCGTCCGCCCCGAAACCGGCGTGTTCCGCGAATCATTGGCCGCCTACCGGCGTACGTGGCTCACCGGCTTCGCTCGCGCCGTCCACGAACGCCTGCACCGCGCCGAAACCACCGCCGCGCGAGACCATCCAGGCTCGGGCCGCCACTCCGCCGAGCTCGTCGTGCGCGACCGTACCGCGCTCGTGCAAGCCGCCTTCGACCGCGAATACGGCGACCTGCGCTCCGCCGCCCCTCGCCGCCTCTCCGGCTCGGGGTACCACGAAGGCCACCAAGCCGGCACCCGCGCCTCCCTCGACCCGGCCGCCCTCACCCGGCGCCGCGCGGCGCTACCTGCGCGGTGACCACCGGCCGCGATGGCATCGAGCTTCACTGGTTCGTTCGGCAGTCGCTGATCACCACGCCCACAACGGCCCTTCGGCCTCAACGTCGCCATCGTCGGTCACGGCGCGGACCTGCCGGGTGAACCGGCGCGACTCGCACCGTGAAGCGGACGCGGTGCGAGCTGCGGGTCTAACCCCAAGCCGGCAACCACACACCCTGCGTCCGCCGTGACCCGAGGTCGGGCACGAGGTGTCGGCGCAGCTTCGCGAGCGCTGGGTGCGGGTGTTTCCGGCGCCACACCAGGAAATGCGGGTACAGCGGCGCCGGGTCGACGACCGGGATGCGGCGAAGGTCGTAATGCTCGGGCCAGAAGTAGCGCGATCCGGCGCCGACGAACGTGGCCAGCGCCGGCGAGACCGCGATCTCGTCGAGCATGGCTTCGTTGCCGAAGTTGGGCCCCTCGACGTCGATCGTGAGCCCGAACGTCGTGGCGAGCTCGCGGTAGTAGCCGCCCCACTCGCTGTCGGGCGGCATGTCCGGCATCCACACCGGATGGCCCGCCAGCTCCCGCAGCGACACCTCGGCGTGGCCGGCCAACGGATGCCGCGGCCCGACGAGCACCTCGTGCGGCTCGTCGTACACCCAGCTGCTCGCCACCCCGTCGGGCAGGCCGCCGGGCGGCGCCGCCCGGAACGTCGCGTCGACGGCCCCCTCGGCCACCGCCGCCACCGTGGCCGCGGAGTCGGCGCCGAGAGTCACGATGTCGAGCTCCACCTCGGGACAATCGCGGTGAAACCCACGCACCAGCTCGGCGACCTTGATCCGCCGGTTGAGCACGTCGACCCGTAAGGGCCGCCGGCCCGGCCGCACCGCCGCCACGGCCCGTTCGGCCGCCGCCAGCAACTCGCGCGCGTGCAGCAGGAACGCCTCGCCGTCACCGGTCAGGACCGCGCCGCGCGCCGTCCTCGCGAACAACCGCACGCCCAGCTCCCGCTCCAGTGCGGCCACCCGCTTCGACACCGCCTGCTGCGACACGCCCAGCTCGTCGGCTGCCTCCTGAAACCGCCCCTCACCCACCACCACGACAAACGTCCGCACGAACTCCAACTCCACGACCGCAAATCCTAGGCTCGCTCACCGCGCGGCAGTGACCGCGACGCCGAAGGTCAGCCACTCCTGCCAGACGTGACCTTGATCGGCAACTCCTTCGGCGGTTGGCTGGCCGCCGAGATCGCGTTGCAGCGCAGCCCGCGCGCGGTGCTCGTCGACGGGATCGGCATCGAGGTCGACGGCCATCCGATGACCGACGTCAGCGGCCTGTCGCCCGCCGAAATCCAGGCGTTTTCCTTCCACGACCCGAGCAAGGCGCCCGTCGCGCCGGACGGCAGCGGGCCGAGCCCCGACGTGCGTGCGCTGATCGGCTACACCGGCCGCACCATGGCCGATCCGACCCTGGCCGAGCGGCTCGCCGGCCTGGACCTTCCCGTCCACGTGGTGTGGGGGGGAAGCGACCGCATCGTCGACCCCGGCTACGGCAAGGCGCTCGCCGTCGCGACTCCGGGCGCGACGTTCACGCTGTTGCCGCGCACCGGCCACCTGCCGCAGGTCGAAACCCCCGAGGACCTACTGGGCGCCCTCCTCCGGCTCACCTCCCGCTCGTGAGTGGCGGCGCCGGTTAGAACCGGCATCGCCACTCACGAGGGTTTCAACGAGTGCAGACGAAACTGGCGGTGCGGTTCGGGTCACCGCCGCGATACCGCGGCCATTGTGGATACGCGCACAGCGGCCGGGTGCGGCCGCCGTGGTTCACGTCGGCGACGACGGGGCTTCTCAGTGGTTGTCCACTGTGGACTCAATGGTCGAGTGCGGACAGCGAGTCCCAGCCGGCGGCGAAGGCCGGTGTGCCGTGGTCCGCGTGGTTCGCCCCGGGTGGGCGAGGTGGATCACGCCGTCGGCAGTGGCCGCCCCGCGCCGCAGGCTCGCGGGATCCTCGAGGTCGCCGTGATGGATCCGGACGCCAGCCGTTGTGAGGTCCTCAGCCGGCGTCCCCGGACGCACGAGTGCGGTGACTTCGTGTCCGGCCTGGAGCAGTTCGGGAACGAGGGCGGAGCCGATCCAGCCAGTGGCTCACGTGACGAATACATGCATGGAAACGCCTCTCAGCGCTGGAAGTAGTGGCCGTGTTCGAGATCCTCGATCAACGCCGGGTGAGTCGGCTGCCAGGCCAGCCACTGCCGTGTCCGTTCACTGGAGATGGGGTTGTCCAGCGCGACGAACGGGGCGAGATACGAGAAGTGTTCGGCGGCATCGTCGGGTGCGATGCTCGCGGTCGCAATGCTGAGCTTGCGGGCGATGACGTCGGCGATCTCCCGGAACGGGACACCGTCGTCGGCGATCGCGTGGAGCCTGGATCCCGCCGGGGCGTCTTCCAGGGCTAGCCGGTAAAGCCGGGCGGCGTCGAGCGTGTGTACCCCTGGCCAGCGGTTGGCGCCGTCGGCGACATACCCGGAGACGCCCGTAGCGCGAGCGATCCCGACAAGCTGCGGCAACAGGCCGTTCCGGTCGAGCGTGCTGTGCACGAGTGGCGGCAGCCGGACCACCGAGGAGCGTACTCCGCGCTCGGCCAGTGCGATCACGACGTTTTCGGCGTCCACGCGGGGACCGCCCGGCATCGCATCGTCCTCGGTGCCGGGGCGGTCGGTGATGCCGCCGACGAACGACAGCGTCAACGTAGGAAGGGTGCTGACGAAGGGTTTCTTCGATCCCTCCAGCGCCGCGCCGATCGCGTCGATCGCCCGCAGGTCGGTGCCGATGCTCTCGGCCACTTCGGAGCCCAACGTTTCGAACGCCAGGTGGACGACCCCGTCGGACGAAGCTGCGGCTTCGCCCAAGGAATCCAGATCATCGAGATCGCCGCGATGGACCTCGGCTCCCGCGGACCGGACGACAGCAGCCGAGCTGTCCGACCGCGCCAAGCCGACGACCTGATGCCCGGCGCCGAGCAGTTCGGCCACGACCGCCGAGCCGATGTGCCCCGAGGCACCCGTGACCAAGACACGCATGACGAACTCTCCCTATGACCATGGCGTGCGGGACGCCGGCAAGCCAGTTGATTGCACTCGGTGGCATCACGGTACAACCCTGATGCCACCGAGTGCAATAACTGTTAGACTGGGGCATGGCCAGATGGGAACCCGACGCGTACGGGCGCATCCGGCAGGCGGCCCTGGAACTGTTCACTGCACAGGGATTCGAGAACACGACGGTCACCCAGATCGCTGAGCGAGCCGGCCTGAACAGACGGACCTTCTTCCACCACTTCGCGGACAAGCGCGAGGTGGTCTTTTCCGGCCCCCACGAAGTGGACGAGCTCATCGTCACCGAGATCCGAGCACAGCGGGAATCGGTGGACCCGCTCCACGCCTCGACCGCAGGACTCAAATCCGCCGCCTACACCGTTTTCGAGCACCAGCGCGAAGCCGCGATCGCGCGGGCCCGCATCATCGCCGCGAGTTCCGAGCTCCAAGAGCGCGACATGCTCAAACGAGCAACCCTCGCGGACATGATCGCGGACGCACTCCGCGACCGCGGAACCACTGATCAGGCCGCCGTCGTCGCCGCTTGGTCGGCGGTCGCGGTGTTCTACGCCGCGCTTGCAAGCTGGACCGAACCCGCCAACCGAAGCCCATTGGCCCAGCTCATCGACGACATACTCGAACAGTTCCTCAGCGCGGCCACTCCGACCCGCCGGGCACCGAAGAAACGCCACTGACTCAAAAGGATCTCGGGGTACATCACAGTGGGCGCCGGATCAATGAGGTCGCAATCGCGGTGGCCGCCAGGTTCTTCCCCAGGCATGGGTAGTTCGACGCCGCCACACGGCTCCACATCCAGGGGTGGACGCTGACCAAGATCGCCCAACGGATGGATCGCCCGTGGGCCGATTCGTTCAGCTCTGAGCGGTTTCGGACGGGTCCGGATCGTCAGCCAGATAGATGGCGCGCATCCACACGGACGCCGCTGACTCGACCAGATCATCCACGGACATCGCTCCCGGCGCGTCGATTAGCGCCAGGAAGAGCATGCGTTCGCCGTGCCAGATCAAGTTGTGCGCGAGCTGGCGCGGCTCCGGGCCGTCCGGCGCGATACCGCGCTCTCGCTCACGCTCGATCGCCCGCGTCATCCGTTCCACTGGCTGCGCGATAAGGTCGTGCCACAAGCTGCGAGTCTCGGCGACGGAATTCCACAGGTCCGCCCCCTCCCGCATCACTGCCCCGTGTTCGAGCCAGAATTCCACGACGGCGCGGATGGTGGCCGACATCGACTCGCGCGGCCGCACGGACTCGGGCCGCTGGAACCACGAATCCTCGGTGTCGTAGAAGGCCAGGAGAAGCTCGCGCACCCTGGCGAGCAGAGCGGCGTACGCCTCGTGCTTGGACTTGAAGTAGAAATAGAACCGCGTGCGGGTGATTCCGGCTTCCTCGGCGATCTGCTCGACGCCCAGGTCACGCAGGGGTGTCTCGGCGAGCAACCGCTCAAGCGCGTCCAGGATGAGCTCGTCCCGCCGCCGCGTCGCGCGGGTCTTGCGCCTCGTGACGCTCTGGGCGGTCGGCGATCCTGACATCGAGGTCGACTCTACCGCCCAGCTGGAGACGTGCCACGCGGGTGCCAACCGCGACGAAGCCGGACCTGCGTCGTGGGCAGGTCCGGCCGTGGGTCACGTCGACTCACCCGGGGCCAGCGGCCTCCGGCAGCCGGACAACGCCGTCCAGACGAATGGGGTTGTCGCGCAGAGCTGTCGCGGCGGCAAGGCAGCCTCCGCTGGACTCGCCCGCGACGAACAGCTTCCGACCGGGATCGGCGCGCGCGACGACTTCCAGAACCCTGGCTACTTCGTCGAGCTGACGAGGATAGGTCTCCTCCGGGGCGAGCGAGTAGTCGACAGCGACGACCGTGCAACCGGAGCGGTTGGCGAAGCGGCGACACAGCGTGTCGTGGGTGTGCAGCCCACATCGCGTGAACGAACCGCCGTGCACATAGACCACGTTCGCCAGCGGCTGGGCGCTCGGCAGGTAACTCCGCACCGCGACGCCGTCGACCGCCCAGTTGTCGATGGCGTGTACGTCCTCACGCTCGAACCCCAACGGGATCAGCGCCTCGACTGCTTCACGCATCTCGGCGACCGAGGTTTCGGACAGGGGCTTGGACGGCCTGCGAGCGAAGTTCTCGATGAAGGCTGCGGTGGCTCGATCGAGTGGCATGGCGAAGACAATACACGACGTCGTGTCTTGTTCAAGCCTTGTTCAGTACACGACGTCGTGTATAGCTTTGGGCTCGCGAGCCGGGGTGCGACCAGGCCAGGGAGCGCGAAGGCAAGACATGTGAGGCAGCGCTGAATGTGCGCACGGCTCTAGCCCGCTGCGTTCAGCACCCGGTACGGATCCGCACAAACCACACGGTTGTAGCGCCGAACGTGTTGTCCCGTTGCCCGGCAACGCATCCGACGCGCCGTGTGCCCGTGTCAGTGCCGGGCAGCTCGATGGCGAGGACCTGATGTCCGCACGGCGGACAGCGCGCGGGTCAGCCTCGATTGGTGCGCGCCGCGGTGACAGGCGCCGTGCACGAGCGGGTAGTCGGGTGCCGGGCAGTTCCTCCAGCGGCAACCCGGGGTGGTGTCATCGGCAGGCAGATGCGGCGTACGCCTGCTCGATCTGGTGGGCGGCCTCGGTCAAGGCCGGTCGCGCCGTCTCGGCGAGCGTTGCCTGGCTTACCCGGTCGACGTGGCTGGAGATTCCGATGGCCGCGACGGTGGCGCGCGCGCGGTCGCGGATCGGTACCGCGATGGCGCGGATCCCGGCGTCGACGTCGTCCTCGTCCGCCGTGAACCAGCCGTCACGGCGGACCGCCGCTATTTCCGCCCGCAGCGCGGCGCCGTCGAAATGTCCTGCGGCGAGATATCCGTCCAGCCACTCATCGGGTTTTCCGGCGAGCAGCGCTCGTCCGAGTGCGGTCCGGTGCGCGGGGAACCGGGTCCCGACTGTGAGGTGCGCCGTCATCAGCCGCCGGCTCGGCACGTGCGCCAGATAGACCACCTGGTCTTCGTGGAGCACGGCCAACGACGCCGGTTCGTTGAGCTGCGCGGCGAGCTCGGTCAGGTGCGGGAGCGCGATCCGCGGCAATTGTGAAGCCGCCAAGTACGCATTGCCCAGTTCGAGAACCGCCGGGTGGAGCCGGAACTGCTGCCCATCGGTGCGGAGGTACCCCCGGGCGAGCAGGGTGTGCAGGAAGCGCCGGGCCGACGCTCGGTCGAGGTCGCTCGCCTTGGCCACTTCGCTGAGTGTCATGGCGGGACGGTCGGGGTGAAACGCCGCCAGTACGGCCAGGCCACGCTCGACCGAGGTGACCAGCTCCGGCTCAGCTTCTACCACGGGTGATCTCTTTCTCGCGCCTCGCTCTGCATCCTGCCCGCCCGAGCTTAGCATCACTGGGCGTTCTACGCGCATCTGTGCGCAGACTCAGAACGTCGGTGGTCGCTACTTGCTCTTTCACGGTTGACTATCCATACTCGGTCACTATGCGAACGAACGTGCGCAGAGAGACCAACCAATGAAAGTTGCTGTGACAGTGAGCCCGAACAGGGTTGAGATAGTGGAGCGCCCGGCGTGTGTCGCGGGCGAAGGACAGCTGCTGGTGGCTGTCGACCGCGTGGGCGTTTGCGGTACGGATGCACACATCTGGGCCGGTGACTACCCGGCCGCGCCCCTGCCGCTGGTGCAAGGGCACGAAATTGCCGGCCGGGTCGGCGACGACCGGGTCGTGGTCGAACCGGCATTGTCCTGTGGTGGCTGCTACGCATGCCGGACAGACCGCAGAAACGCCTGCGCGGACAGCGCCGTCCTGGGCGTTCACCTCGACGGCGCATTGAGCGAACTGATCGCGGTACCGGCCGAGCGGGTTCATTTCGCGCCCGGACTGTCGGCGACGGCCGCGGCCGTGGTCGAGCCGGCCGCCATCGCCTTGCAGGCCGTCGAACGGTCGCAGGCCACGGCGGGCGCGTACGCGCTCGTCCTGGGATGCGGACCGATCGGGTTGCTGGCAACACGGGCGCTGGCCGACCGCGGTGCCCGGGTGGCCGCCGTGGATCGCGAGCCGGCCAGGGCGGAGCGGGCCCGTCGATTCGGTGCCACCTTCACGACGACGATCGACGGGGCGCTGGATCCCGGCCGGCGAGCGGCGATCGTCGAGTGGGCCGATCGCGAGGGGCCGTCGGTCGTCATCGAGGCGACGGGCGCCCCGAGTGCACTGGCGGCCGCCCTCGATCTCGTCGTCAGCGCGGGGCGAGTGGTAGCCGTCGGGATCTCCACCGCGGAGGCGCGATTGCCGATGAGCACGTTGCCCTACAAGGAACTCGACCTGGTCGGCAGCCGCAACAGCCGGGCGCTGTTCCCGGCCGCCATCGGCTTTGTCGGGCGGCATCACGCGGTCGTCGAGGAGCTGGTCACCCATCGGTTCGCGCTGGCGCAAGCGCAGGAAGCGTTTTCTCTCGCGCACCACGGTGACCCGGCGGTCGGCAAGATCCTCCTCGAGGTGGCGGGACATGAGTGAATCGCCCCTCGCGGCACCGCTTTCACTCGGCCCCGCCCGGCTTCGAAACCGGGTCGTCGCCGCACCGATGGAACGCAACTACTGCGACCCCGACGGCGCACCGACCGACCACTACGTCCGGCGAATCGCCGCCGTCGCAGAGGGCGGGACGGCACTCGTCTACGCCGAGGCCTCCTATGTGCGAGCGGACGGCCGGGTACGGCCACGCCAGCTCGCAGTGGACGACGACTTCGCGGTCCCCGGTCTACGGAGGCTGGCCGACGCGGCGCACGGGGCCGGGGCCTTGTTCGGCATGCAGCTGGTGCACGGCGGCAGGCTGGCCAAGGCCATGGTCAGTGGCTACACGCCGGTGGCCCCGTCGCCCGTGGTCGCGAAGGTCGTGGACGGTGACCTGCCGCTCGAACTCGACCAGGACGACATCGCGGATCTCGTTGTCCGCTTCGCCGAAGCAGCGCGCCGCAGTGCCGAAGCCGGAGCCGACGTGATCTCGCTGCACGCCGCGCACGGCTACCTGCTGTCGCAGTTCCTGTCGCCGAGGACGAATTTGCGCACCGACGGTTACGGCGATCCGGCGCGCTTCCTCGGCGAGGTCATCGCTGCGGTCCGCGAGGCCGTGCCGCAGCTTGCCCTCGGTATCCGCGTGTCGGCGTACGAAGGGCTGCCGGACGGGCTCCAGATCGACGACACACTGGATATCCTCGACCGCGCCGTAGTGTCCGAATTGGACTTCATCGACGTCTCCGCCGGCTGTTACGAGGCGGGCCAGTGGATCACGCCGCCCGGTGAGCTGCCCCGCGGCCTGCACGCGGAGGCGGCAGCGCGAATCCGCGTGCTGGGACCACCGGTCGGCGTCGCGGGCCGGATCGTCGACGGGGAGACCGCGAACAAGATCCTTTCCCGTGAGCAGGCCGATTTCGTCACGGTCGGCCGCGCGTTGCACGCCGACCCGGCCTGGACGAGGAAGGTCCTCGACGGGCGGCAACCACGCCCCTGCATCGCCTGCAACTACTGCACCGACCAGTTGCGCACCGGAGAACCAGTCGGCTGCGCGGTCTCGCCCGAGGCTGAAGGCCCACTTCCGGATGCGGCGGTCCCGGCCGACCGGCCCGACATCCTCGTGATCGGAGCGGGACCGGCCGGGATTGAGGCGGCCAGGGCAGCGGCCGCCCTCGGTCACCGGACCACGCTCGTGGAACGCGGTCCGGCTCTCGGCGGAGCATTCGGGCTGGCCGCGCGGCTCGGCGAGTACCCGGAGTATCACCGCATCATCGACTGGCACGCCGCGCAGCTGGCCGAATTGAAGGTGCAGGTCGAGCTCGACACCGAGCTGTCGCCGGCGGACATCGCCCGCCGGCCGGAGAACATCGTCGTCCTCGCCACCGGGATGCGTCGTTGCTTGCCAGCCGTGCCCGGCACCTCGTCCACACGGGTGCACGACCTCCTCGACTGGCTCGCCCACGGGCTGGGGAGAGAACTCGAACCCGAGTACGTCGTTTGGGGCGCGGACCGCAACGGCACCGCGGTCGCCGACCATCTGGCGAGCGCCGGTGCGGCCGTCACCCTCATCGGCGCGGAACCGGAACCCGCCCATGACGTCGGTTCCCGCGCGAAAATCCTTCCCCTCGCCAGACTCCGCGCCAATCCCCGGGTTCGCCTCGTCCTGAACGCCGTCGTGACGGCGATCGAAGCCGACCGGATCCACATCCGCGACGCGGCCGGAAACCGCACTGTGCTCACCTGCGCCGGCCCGGTTCTGGTGTCCGTGAACGCCGCCGACGCGATCAACCCGGTGCCCGAAATCCGGGCTGCCGCCCCGGACAAGACGGTCGTCGCGGTCGGCGACGCAGCGGGCCACGGCGGCTGGTCCGCGCAGGCCGTGCGACACGCCGCGGAGACGATCCATCAACTGGCCGGAGGAAACCTCGCATGATCTCGCTCCCGCAGCTCTCGACGGAGAACACGGTCAGTGTCCCGTCCGCGGAACTCCCCATCACGACCAGCGCCGACGTCGTGGTCGCCGGCGGAGGACCAGCAGGGTTCTGCGCCGCGATCGCGGCCGCCCGCGCCGGGGCACAGACGCTGCTCGTGGAACGTGCCCCCTTCTTCGGTGGCACCGCGACCGGTGCGATGGTGGCCAGCTTCATGGGCTTCTACTGGCGCGACGTGCTGCTCGGCGGTGGCATCGGCTACGAGATCACCCAACGACTGATCGACGCGGGCGGCGCGACCGGGTTCACGCCCTACGTCCTTGCCGAAGCCAGCGAAAACCCGCTTCGTGTGCGCACCTTCCCCTTCGATCCGGAAGTCCTCAAGGTGGTACTGGACGACATGGCCGCCGACGCCGGCGTCGAGATCCGGCTGCACGCGCAAGCCGTGACGCCCGTGGTGCGGCACGGGTCGGTCCACGGGCTGATCACGCAAGGGCTCGACGGCCCCGAAGCGATCAGCGCCTCCGCCGTCATCGACGCGACAGGGAATGCGACCATCAGCCGCACGGCGGGCTGCCACACGGAAAACTCGGCGCGGGGCCGCCGCGACCGTCAGCCGATGACCATGATGGCAAGACTGTCCGATGTCGACATCGAGCGATTTCGCGCCCTTGATCGCGATGAAAAGCGTCGGCTCGCCAAGCTGGGCGTCGAGACGGGTGCGCTCGCCCAGCAACTCCTGTCCCTCGTCAGCTCCCCCTCCGGCAACGACGCGTTCATCCTGATGACGCGAGTGTCTGGTTTGGACGGTTCCGACAGCCACGATCTGACGCGGGCCGAAACCCTCGGCCGCAGCCAAGTGCGTTCGGTGCTCGCCTTCCTTCGCCGCGCCGTGCCCGGTTTCGAAAAGGCCCACCTCTCCGCGATCGCGCCTTGGATCGGGGTGCGGGAGACGTGGCGGATCGCCGGCGACTACCTGCTGACCGAGTCCGATGTCATGGCGGGACGGCAATTCCCCGATGCCGTCGTCCAGGCGGGCGGACCGCTCGACGTGCACGACAACGCACGTGGGCTGACGCTCATCGAGCCCCCCGCCCCGTTCGCGATTCCGTACCGCAGCCTCGTGCCGAAGGGCGTCGACGGCCTTCTCGTCGCCGGCCGGTGCCTCTCCGCGACCCAGCGGGCCATGGGCGCTGTGCGGCATATGGGCACCGCCATGGCCACCGGCCAGGCTGCGGGTGTCGCCGCCGCCGTCACCGCGGACCTCGGCGTGATCCCGCGCGAAGTGCCGGTGGACCGGGTTCGGACCGTGCTGCGTGAGCAAGGCGCGATCGTCGATCCGCCGAATCCCGATGGTCTGACCTGAGCGCTCCCCCTGCCTGACCGAAAACGATTGGAGGTCAACGATGACCAGTTCCACCTCGCCCGCCGCGAGTCGGCCCGTCCGGGGGCGAACTCGTGCGATCGCCTCGAGCCTCATCGGCACCGTCCTGGAGTGGTACGACTTCTACATCTACGGCACCGCCACATCCCTCGCGTTCGGCACGCTGTTCTTCCCCTCCTCCAGCGCACTCGCCGGGACACTGGCCGCGTTCGCCACGTATGCGATCGGCTTCGTGCTCCGGCCCGTCGCCGGCGTCGTGCTCGCCCGCTGGGGCGACACCATCGGCCGCAAGAACGTGATGGTGATCTGCCTGGTCCTGATGGGCATCGCAACCGGGTGCATCGGCCTGCTGCCCACCCACGCCCAGGTCGGTGCGCTCGCGCCGATCCTGCTGGTTTTCCTCCGGCTGTTGCAGAGCATCGGCGCCGGCGCCGAGTACGGCACCGCGATCACGATGAGCGCCGAATACGCCACCGGGCGCCGGCGCGGACTGCTGGCCAGCACACCGGCGTTCGGCGTCTGTCTCGGCATCATGCTCGGGACCGGGGTCTTCACCGCCCTGTCCGGGCTGCCGAAGCAGGCCTTCCTCGAGTGGGGCTGGCGGATCCCGTTCTTCGTCGGGTTCGTACTGGTCCTCATCGGACTCTACATTCGCCTGCGGGTCGATGAGTCGCCCGAGTTCACCGAGCTCAAGAGGACCGGTGCCGTGGCGCGCAGCCCGATCCGCGAGCTACTCAGAACCCACCGCAAGCACACCTTGCTCGCCGCGGTGGCGCGCTCCACCGACGCCGTCGGCGGCCAGATCCTGAACGTGTTCGTCATCTCCTACTGCACGAGCAAGCTCGGGATGCCCGCCGCCACCGCGCTGGCCGGTGTCACGATCGCCCAGTTCGCGGCGCTGATCGTCATCCCGCTCGCCGGCCGAGCCGCGGACAAGTGGGGGCGCCGTCCCGTCTTCCTCACCGGCCTGCTCTTCGTGGCGGCCTACAGCTTCCCCTTCTTCTGGCTGCTCATGACCCGCGATCCGGTGATCGTCGTGGTGGCCGTGGTGCTGTTCGGCATCGGCGTCGACATCGCGCTGTCGGTGTCCGGCGCCTACCTCGCCGAGATGTTCGACCCCCAGGTCCGCAACAGCGGTGTGACCCTCGCTCGGACCGCCGCCGACCCGCTCGCCGGATTCACCCCGCTCATCGCCACCGCACTGCTGGCACTGGCCGGTTCGTATTGGGGAGTCGGCGTGTTCGTCGTCGCGACGGCACTGGCATCCGCTACCGCGGTCTTCTTCAGTCCGGAAACCAGGGAATCAGCGCCGCGCGACCACCAGGCGACGGAGGGGCGGGCCGACCGGTCCGCGGGTGCGGTTCCGTGATGAAATGACTCCCGCGATGAACGCGGGCACGGAGCGAAGGGAAACCCCGGATGGCCGAGCGTGAAGGCAGCGCCGGACTCGCCCCCGTCGTGCGGGCCTTCGACCGCGGCCTCGATGTCCTGACGTGTTTTTCCGCGGAGCGGGCCGACATGTCGGTTACCGAGGTCGCGTCCGAATGCGGATTCGACCGGGCCACCGCGCGCCGCCTGCTTCGTACGCTCGAGTCGCTCGGATACGTCGAGTGTGCCGGCTCGCGGTACCGGCTCACCGCGAAGGTCCTCGAACTCGGCTACGCGACGATCGGGTCCGAGAGTTTCGCTGAAATGGTGCAGCCCTATCTCGAGGATGTGGCACACACGGTCGACCATTCGTGCTCGCTCGCCGTGCTCGACGGCGACACCGCGGTTTTCCTGGCTCGCGCAGCGGTCCGGCGAGTGATGTCGATCAGGCTGGCACCCGGGGCCCGGGTGCCGGCCGCCGCCTCAGGTGTGGGGCGTGCGTTGCTGTCCGGGCACACACCCGCTCAGCTCGCCGCCTACTTCGAACGTTTCCCCCCGCTCCGCTACACCGATCGGACCATCACCGACATCGCAGAACTGACCCGCGCGATCAGTGCCGCTCGCGAACAGGGCTGGGCCATGATCGACCAGGAACTCGAACGAGGCGTCCGCAGCGTCGCCGTGCCTCTCCACGACGGCACCGGCGCCGTCGTCGCCGCCGTCACCATCGGCACCCACGCCGGGCAGGTCGACGACGACACCCTGTTCACCGTGATTCTCCCGCGCCTGAAGGAATGCGCGGCGGCGATCGAGCGCACCGTCATCACCCGGTCGAACTCGTTCAGCGCACCGCAAAGCTCGGTAGTCGTCGCCACGGCGGAGCCGGCACCCCGCGCTTAGCCGCGTCCCACCAGTCAGACACTGACCGGGGTGAGGTGCTCACCCATCCAACGCGCGATCGCGACGGTTCGGGCGTCCGTCCCGTGCTGGCCCATGACCTGTAGGCCGAACGGCAGACCGTGGACGCCCATGAGCGGGACGTTCACTGCGGGCGCACCCAGCAGCGAGCTTGGGAAGTTGAAGCCCGGATCCCCGGTGGGCCAGCGGACCGGCGGCTCACCCGGAGTGTCACCGGACCAGACCGGCGCCGGCCCGCTCGAGGTCGGGAGGAGGACCGCGTCCACTCGGTTGCCGAGGAGTGCGTAGCTGGCCGTCACCGCCGCGCGGGTGCGGAGGGCTTCCTCGTAGCCCGCGGGGCCGAGACGGTCGGCGGTGTCGAAGAAGAACCGTTTGACCCGGGCACTGAAATCATCGGGACGATCCGTGGCGAGGTCTCGGAACGCCCACGCGTGTTCCCAAGCGAGGATCTCGCTGCCGAGTTGGGTCACGCCAACGAGGGCTTGTTCGAAGCGCTCGAGAACGGCGTCGTCGCCACGCCGCAGGGTCGTCGCTCCGGCGGCCTCGATCTGGGCGACCACCTGCTCGAACGCGCTGCGGCTCACCGGGTCCAGGCGTTCCCATGCGTCGGTCTCGACCACGGCGATCGTGCTCGGCACGCGCGCAGGCGGCGGGGTGGCGGGACCGTGCAGGGCGGGTCGGCCCGGGTCGCCTCCGGCACGCGACGCGATCTCGATCGCGACCAGCCACATGTCCTCCGCCGATCCCGCATGCACGCCATGGGTGGTCATGCTCGCGGTCTGGCGTTCCCCGCGGTTGATCGCGCCCTGCGAGGGTTTGAGTCCCCAGACGCCGTTGAAGCTCGCCGGCCGCATGAGGGAGCCGCCGGTCTGGGTCGCGATCGTCGCCGGGACCATCCGCGCTCCGACCGCGGCGCCGGAACCGGATGAGGAGCCGCCCGGTGTGCGGCGCGGGTCGAAGGGGTTCGTCGTGGGGCTCGGCTCCGGGCCACCCAGCTCCGTGGTCACGGTCTTGCCGAGGATGACCGCCCCGGCCTGGCGTAGCGCCCACACGGCGGCGTTGTCCCGCTTCGGGAAATTGCCCGCGAACGCGGCACATCCCATCTGTGTGGGCAGGTCCCGGGTCTCCAGCAGGTCCTTGATGCCGATCGGCATACCGTCGATCGGCGACAGGGGCGCACCCCTGCGCCAGCGTTCGGTGCTTTCGTCGGCGCGCCTTCGCGCCCCTTCCTCGTTGAGCACGACCCACGCCCGCACAACCGGTTCACGGTCCGCGATCGTCGCCAGGCATCGCTCGAGGTACTCGCGCGGTGAGTCGGTGCCATCGCGAAAGGCGGCGGTCGCGGCGTGGAAGCGCAAGGCTTCGAACGTTCCGGGGTGATACGGCGTGTGCTCGTGGGTGGTCGTCCTCGTCACGGCCATCTCCTCAACTGTGTTGGTCGGGCCGTCGTCGACCCGACGGCGTCCTCGGTGTGCACACCATTGCGTGGAAGCGCCGCTCATCCCGGCCACACGAAGGGGCCCGGTTCGGTGAGCCGGCGGCGGAGCACACCGTCCTGGGCGGCGTCGGCGACGGTCCACGCGAGTGCGAGGCCGCCGTCGTGGATGGCCCGAGCGCCCTCGGGCCCCGAGGCAGCGCGGGCGAACGCGGCAGTGTGGTTGCCGTCCTCGGGCGGTGAGTCGAACGACAGGACCGGGTGGATGGCCGGTAGGTGAACCGAGACTTCGGCCATGTCCGTCGACCCCAGCGAACGGTCGGCGTAATCGGGGAAGTCGCGGCCCAGCGCCTCCGCGTTCGACTGGAACAGCCCGGCCAGGTCGTGGTCGTGCCGGAAGCCGTTCGCGGACGCGATCTCGGTGATCTCCATCGATACGCCCGCCGCGAGCTCGCCCGCTTCGAAACAGGCCCGTACCCGCGGCCACAGCAGGTCGACATCGGCCAGGGAGTCGGCCCGGACCATGCACTCGACCGTGGCCGCTCCGGGGATGACGTTGACGGCGGTGCCGGCCTCTTTGACCCAGGAGTGCACCCGGTCCTGGTCCCGCTTCTGCTGGCGCAGCAACCCGATCGCCACCTGTGCCACGGTCACGGCGTCCGCGGCGTTGAGCGCTTCGAACGGGCGTGACGCGTGGGCTGTGCGCCCGCGGTAGGAGATCGACCAGTGCCGGACGGCGCGGATGTGCGGTGTGGCCATGTTCTTGAGCGTCGGGTGCATCATCATCGCGGCGTGCAGCCCGTCGAAGGCGCCCTCGCGCAGCATGATCGCCTTGCCCGCGAGGACTTCCTCGGCCGGAGTGCCGAGGAGCCGGATCGTCAGGTCCAGCTCGTCGGCGACCGACGCGAGGGCGAGAGCCGCCGCGACCGACGTCCCGGTGATCACGTTGTGCGCACACGCGTGCCCGATCCCCGGCAGCGCGTCGAGTTCGGCGCACAGCCCGATGGCGAGGGAACCGGACCCGGTCGTGGCGGTGAAGGCCGTGTCGAGGCCCGCGACCTTCTCCTCGATCCCGAACCCACCGTGGGCCCGCAGCAGCTCGACGACAGCCGCCGTCGTCCGGTGCTCTTCAAACGCGACTTCCGGATGGGCGCCGATCCGGTTCGAGAGGTCGACGGCCGCCGCCTCGTGGTGCGCGAACTCGGCCGCGATCCGCTTTCGCACCTCCCCCGAGTTCACACGGCCTCCTGGAACACGGGCTCGTCCGCGCGGGTACGCCTGAGCGTCTCCGGCAACGCGACGACCACGACGACCAGTGCGATCATCGCGAGTGCGGTGATGTAGCCACCCGGTGCGAGCCGCCCGAACCATCCGGTGAGCAGCGCTCCCAGCAACGGGGCGGTGCCGCCGAAAATCGCGTAGGCCACGTTGTAGGCCAGTGCCGTGCTCGTCGCCCGGATCCGCGCCGAGACCAGTTCGACCGCGACGACCGTCGCGCCCACGGTGACCAGCGCGGCGGGCAAGACCAGGAGGACCTCGGTCGCCAGCGTCGTCACCAGCGTCCCGCCGCCGGCCAACAGGTAGGCGGGCACCGAACCGACAACGGCGACCGCGACCCCGGCGACCAGCAGCGGCTTGCGTCCAATTCGGTCGGCCAGCATCCCGGCCGGCCAGCAGAGCACCGCACACAGCAGCAGGGCGAGCCCGCCGGCCACGAGAACGGTGTCGCCGGGGACGCCGCCGGTCGTCCCCAGATAGGTGGGGAGGTAGCCCAGTAGGTTGTGGACCACGACGGCCAACAGGGCGAAAAGCGTGAACAACAGCAGGAACACCCGCCAGTTGCGGAAGGTGTCACGAATCGGCCGGGCCGCGGTCTTGTTCGCGGACGCCAGCTCGCGGAATGCCGGCGTCTCGTCGAGCTGGAGTCGCATGTAGAGCCCGATGAGCGCCATCAGCCCGCCGGCCAGGAAGGCGAGCCGCCAGCTCCAGCTCTCGTACGCCGATTCGGAAATCAGCCGCAGCGCCAGGAGCGCGAACGAGGCGAGCGCGGAACCGAACCAGGTCGCGCTGCCGACGGCACTGAGCCACAACCCGCGCCGGCCCGGCGGTGCCTGTTCCATCACGTACGACGCGGCACTGGTGTACTCGGCCCCCATCGAGATGCCTTGGGCCAGACGGCAGCACAGCAGCAGGATCGGGGCGAGGACCCCGGCGCTGTCGTATCCGGGCAGCACCGCGATCGCGGCGGTCGAGACGGCCATGATCAGCACCACCGTCGAGAGCGCGGTGCGTCGGCCGATCCGGTCGCCGATGCTGCCGAAGATCGCGGCGCCGAGAGGCCGCACCACGAAGGCCAGCCCGTACACCGCGAGAGCGGACAGGATCGCCAGCGTCGGGTCACCCGCCGGGAAGAAATGCTTCGCGATGATCGTCGCCGAGGCACCATAGATGACGAAGTCATAGGACTCGACCCCGTGGCCGATCATCGCGGCGCCGAGAACCTTGTTTGCCTTCATGGGTTTCCTCACCAGATCTTCTCGAGCACGCGCAGCACGTTCCCGCCTGTCACGGCGGCGATCTCGTCGTCGGAGTAGCGGTGCTTGACCAGCCAGCGGGTGATGTTGCGGAAGCACTCCCCCGGGTTCTCCAGCCCGGCCACCACGTCGACGGTCTCGAACTCCGGACCGGAGCGGATGGTGTCCTCGACGCCCCACTTCTGGCTCATCACGTGGTGCATGTCGAGGTGGTCGCCGAAGAAGGTGTCCGGCCCGAAGGCGACGTGCTCGATCCCGACCAGGTCCACGCAGTACCGGAAGTGGTCCATCACCGACTCGATGGTGTGCCGGCGATGGCTTGTGCTCACAGTGGTGTACGGAGCGGCCTCGATCCCGATGACACCACCGGATTCGGCGCAGGCGCGGATGACCTCGTCGGGCTTCATCCTCGGGGTGTCCCAGACCGCCCGCGCCCCGGCATGCGTGATGAGGACCGGTTGCTCGCTCGCCTCGATCACCTCGAGCGCGGTCCGGTCTCCCGAGTGGGACACGTCGATGGCCATCCCGAGCTGGTTCATGCGCCGGACCGCGCGGCGGCCGAGCCCGGTCAGGCCGCCGTCGCCACGCTCGCGCAAGCCGCTCCCGAGTGCGTTCGCATCGCTGTAGGCGATGCCGATCTGCCGCACGCCGAGTCCGTAGAGCACGTCGAGCCGGTCGACCTCGTTCTCGATCAGCGCCGCGCCCTCCAGTCCTGCGACGACGGCGAGGCGCCCCTCGGCGTGGGCACGCCGGATGTCCGCGACCGCCTCGGCCCGGATCACGTAGTCCTGGTGGGCGAAGTCGCAGAACCGCATGCCGAGGTCGGTGATGACGTCGTCCCACTTCCAGCCGTTGCGCGACTCGCACGCACCCCAGCCGAGGTTGTCGAACACCGCGTCGAGCCCGGACCGGCTCAGCCCCTCGTAGCCGTAGTCCAGCCGCGCCCCGCGGTTCCACTCCAGCAGCTCGGTCCGGGCGTGCCGGGGCAGTTTCACCGGGTGATCGTGAAGCGACACCACCACGTTCTCGGCCAGGAGACGTTCGGCCCGAGCCAGCTCGTCGTCGGTCAGCCCGAGGTCGTGCGGCGGGAGCCGATCGACGTCCGCCGACGGCTCGAACTCGGTGAAGTCCGTCCCGGGCGTCAGGTACGAGAAGGACCGGTATCCGCTGTAGCGGGTGGGTGGCATCGGGGTTCGCCTCCAAGGCTGTCGTTCGTTCGTCATGGCGGCACGCGAGTGCTAATATGCGATACGGACCGAGTCGCGGTCAACCGTCTGTTCATCCCGGAGACATCACATGAAGATCGTTCTCGTCGGCGACACCGTCCTGGCCCGAGAGCCGGTGCCCCGCCCGGACTGGCCCACCCTGACGGGCGACGTGGTGATCGCGAACCTCGAGGCCCCGCTGGCGGACGTCGACCATCCGGCCGAGAAGGAGATGACGATCCGGCTGCCCACGTCGACGGCGAAACCGTTGCGAGCACTGGGAATCGACGTCGTCTCACTCGCCACGAACCATGCGCTCGACCACGGCGCCGAAGGCCTGCTCAGCACGCTGCGCGCCCTGGATGGTGCCGGCATCCGGCACGCCGGGGGCGGCCACACGATCACCGAGGCGGATGCGGGGACCGTCTTCGACACCCCATCCGGCGAGCGCGTCGCCGTGCTGAGCTTCTGCTCCACACTCCCCCCGGGCGCGGGCGCCACCGCGACTCGCCCCGGCATCGCGCCGCTGCGGGTCGACCAGAGCTTCGCGCTCGACGGCACCCTGCTCCACGAGCAGCCCGGCACCCCGCCGTTCGTGCGCAGCGCCGCCCAGGAGGCCGACGTCCGACGGGTCGAGCAGCGGGTGCGCGCGGCCCGGACGGAAGCCGACCGGGTCGTGGCCTGCCTGCACTGGGGTGTCCCTTTTGCTTATCTCCCACCGAATCAGGGACCGCTGGCCCAGTACCAGCAGGACCTCGGCCGTCGACTCGTCGATGCGGGGGCGGACGTCGTCGCGGGCACCCATCCGCACTGCCTGCATCCCGTCGAGCGGTGGCACGACGGGCTGATCCTCTACTCGCTCGGCAATTTCCTGTTCCACACGGGCGAGGTGCAGCAGCCGGACACCCACTTCGGTCTGCCCTACCGGGCCGCGCGCCTGTTCGACGGGACGCCGTGGTTCGACAGCGCTGTCTTCGAGGTGGAGCTGCCCGCAACGGGACCGCCCCAGCTCCGGATCGAGCCCATCACCCTCGACACCGCGGGCGAGCCGCACGTCGCCGATTTCCAGGCCGCCCAGCGGATCCGCACCCTCGTCGAGGAATCCTCACGCGAGATCGACCCGGCGACCCGGGTGGACTCGGACGGGCTCGTCCACTTCGGACTCTCCGCGGAGCGGCCACAGCCGACGGTTGACACCCCGCGGTCCACTCCCTAACGTGCCTTCATCAGAAACGCCGTGCACTACTGCGACACGAAAGAGCGGGTTCTCATGACGAGTGTCGAGGGGTCCGTCCACGCGGTGTCCCGCGCCGCCGAGACGTCGATCAGCTACACGGTCAGCGGGCCGGCGGCCGGACCGACCTGGGTGTACGTGCACGGCTGGGGATGCCGGCGAACGGACTTCGCCGCCGTCGCCGCGTTCCTGCCCGCCGGGCACCGGGTGATCGCCGTGGACCTCGCCGGGCACGGTGACAGCACTTCCGCCCGGACCGATTGGACGATGGCGGAGTTCGCCCGGGACGTCGCGGCGGTGATCGACGCCGAATCGGTCCGCCGTTGCGTCGTCGTCGGGCACTCCCTCGGCGGCCCGGTGGCCGTCGAGCTGGCTCGCCTTCGTCCCGGCGTGGTCACCCAGGTCATCGGGCTGGACTCGTTCCACTACCTCGGCCTCTACCCCGCGATCGACGACAGCACGGCGCGCGCGTTGTTGCAGACCTTCGAGGACGACTTTCCCGCTGGCGTGCGCAGTCTCGTCGCCATGGGCTCGGTCCCCGGCACGGACCCGGGGTTCGGCGAGACGATCTTCGCGAAGATGTCGAGCATCGCACCCGCCGTCGGCATCGGCGCCCTCGCGGAGATGCTGCGCTGGGACATGGACGAGGCACTCGACGCCGTCGGGCACCCGGTGGTGACGCTCGCGGTACGCGGGCTCCTCGACCCGGCCGCGACCGAGCGCTACGGGGACCGCATCGACTTCGTCGTCCACGAACTGGGCAGCCACCACTTCCTGCTCGAACGGCCCGAGGAGACCGCGGCGCTCCTGCTGGCGGCAAGGACAGCTGAATGACGGCGTGGACTCCGTTGCGCCTGCGGGACGTGACACTGCCCAACCGGGTGTGGCTCTCCCCCATGTGCCAGTACTCGGCCGACACCGACGGCACCCCGACCGACTGGCACCTCGCGCACTACGGGGCGCGCGCGGCAGGCGGCCTCGGCATGGTGATGGTCGAGTGCACGGCGGTCGCGCCCGACATGCGCACCACGACCCGCGACCTCGGACTGTGGAACGAAGATCAGGTCGAGGGGCACCGCAGGCTGGCGGACGTGATCGCGACCGTCGGGTCGGTGCCCGCGGTCCAGCTCGGTGTCGCGGGACGGAAGAGCTCGCACGGGGTGCCGTGGGACAACGCCGGAACGCGCAGCGCGGTGCCGCCGGACGAGGGCGGATGGCAGCCACTCGCGCCGTCCGCGGTGCCGTTCGCCGGGCTGGCCGTCCCGGCCGAAATGTCCCCGGCAGACGGGACGCGGCTGCTCGAAGACCTCGAACGGGCCGCTCGTGGCGCGCACCGCGCCGGGTACCGGCTCCTGGAACTGCACGGCGCCAACGGCTATCTCTTCCACGAGTTCCTTTCGCCGCTGGCCAACCGCCGCACCGACGAGTGGGGCGGCGACCTGCGGAACCGGATGCGCTTCCCCCTGGAGATGGTGCGCGCGTTGCGTGCGGGGTGGCCGGAGGACAAACCGCTCGTGGTCCGGCTTCCGGCCGAGGACCTGCTCGACGGCGGGCTCACCACCGGGGACATGACCGCGGTCGCCGCAAGCCTGGGCGCAAGTGGGGTCGACATGGTCGACCTCTCCTCCGGGGCACTGGTCCCGGAGGCCCTGCGGCTCACCGGGCCGCTGCACAACGCCCGGTACGGACCGCTGTTCCGGACGGCCGGCGTTCGCACCACCGCATCCGGGATGATCTCCGAACCCGCACACGTCGACGAGGCCATCCCCGAGTTGGTCGACGCCGTGTTCGTGGGCCGCGCCCTACTGCGTGATCCCTACTGGGCGTTGCGCGCCAAGGGATCCACCCCGATCGAATCGTGGCCGCGCCAATACCATCGCGCCTTCTGACCCCCGGCTCACGCCGAGGAGATCAGCCCGCTGATCTCCTCGGCGGCCGACACGGTCAACCGCGCCAACCGTTCCTCGTCCCCGGGGGCGAAGCGCATGTCGGGGATCGCCAGGGTCAGTCCCGCGAACGGCCGCCCCGCCGCGTTGGTGACCGCGGCACCGAAGGAGGTCACGTGCGGCCGGAACCATGCGGACCCGTTGAGCGCGTAGCCCCGCTCGGCAGTGCGGGCGATCTCCTCGCGCAACTCCTCCGCGGTGGGGACCGGCTCGGCGAAGCCCTCGACCGGATGTTTGAGCACTTCACCGACCTCGATCGGGTCCAGCCCGGCGAGGATCGCGAGGCCCGCGGACGACGCGCGCAACGGCACCCGGCTGCCGACCTCGATGAACACCCGGACGACGTGGGTGCTGTCCTCGCGGGCGATGACGATGATGTCGTCACCGTCTCTCAGCGAGAAGTGCACGGTCTCGTTGGTCTCCGCCGCGAGGCGCTTGACCACCGGCCGGGCGAGGTCGCGCAGGTCCTGCTCGCCGGTACCCCGCAGCCCGATGGTGAGCGCCTTCATCGTCACGCCCCACCGAGTGCGGTCGGCGTCGACGATCCGCAGCCAGCCGGCCTGCTGGAGCGTGACCAGACAGCGTTGAACCGAACTCTTCGGCGTGGCCGTGACCCGCGCGAGTTCGGAGACACCGATGGGTTGACGCGCGGCGACCTCCTCCAGCACGCGAAGAGTGCTCAATGCGCTGCTCAACGGCCGCACACTGCTGGCCGGCTTCTCCGTCGCCGTCACATCCGCGCTTTCGTCGTGCCTGGTCGGGGCAGTGAGCATAGCACTCTCGGCACAACCGTCTCGCATCCAGGCACACTCCTTACGTCCGTGCTATGTTCCTCTATAGTGCACAGCGTATCTCAGATAGGAACACGGAGGTTGAGGTGAAGGCTGCACGCATCTCAGGGTTCGGCGGGCCGGAGGTCTTCGCCGTCACCGACATCCCCACTCCGGAGCCGGCAGCGGGCGAGGTCCTGGTCCGGTTGCGGGCGGCCGCACTGAACCGAGCCGACATCTTGGTTCGGGAAGGCCGGTTTCCCGAGGCTCCGCAGCCGCCGATGACGCTCGGCGTGGAAGGCGCGGGCGAGGTGGCCGAGATCGGTGCCGGGGTCACCGGGATCGCAGCCGGGGACCGGGTCGTCATCAACCCGATGCGAACCTGCGGCGACTGCGAGAGCTGCCGCGTCGGCCAGGACAGTCTCTGCACGCGGTTGCAGTTCGTGGGCGAGCATTTCGACGGGACCTACGCCGAGTACATCGCGGTGCCCGCCCGCGGCCTCGTCGCGGCCCCGCCCCAGCTCGACGACGAACAGCTCGCGGCCGGACTCGTCGCCTACAGGACGGCTTGGCACATGCTCAAGACCCGTGCCGCCGTCCGTCCCGGTGAGACGGTGCTGATCGTCGGCGCGGGCAGCGGCGTGGCCAGCGCGGCAGTGCAGGTCGCGACAGCGTTGGGCGCCAACGTGATCGCGACGACCGGCGGCGGCCGGAAAGTCGAACGCGTCCGGGCACTGGGCGCCGACGAGGTGATCGACTACCGCTCGGAGCCGGACTTCGACCGGGCAGTGCGCAAGATGACCGGAGGACGGGGAGTCGACGTGGCGCACGAGACGGTCGGAGGCGCCACAGTGCAGAAGTCGGTGCAGGCCGTGCGCCGTGGCGGACGCGTGGTCGGCATGGGATCGCACAGCGGCAAACTCGCCGAGTTGGACCTGTCCGTGCTGTATCGCCGGGAGATCAGCCTCATCGGTTGCCACGCCGCGAACCGGGCCGAAATCGCCGAGTTCCTCCCGCTGCTGGCCGATGGCACCCTCACTCCGGTGGTCGACTCCGTGTACCCGCTGACCGACGCCGTCGAGGCACAGGCCCGCCTCGACTCCCCGGAGCGCTTCGGCAAGGTCGTCCTGACCATCGAGTGAGGGGCGCCTCGGCCACAACCAGCCTCGAGAATGCGCGCCGGCACCGGGGCAGGAATGGCTTCAAATGAGTGAGCGTGTGGGGCACCGCGACCGTGGACAAATTCATCTGGCAACCTTACAACGCACCATTTTTGTTGAGAAGGTCGAACGTTTCCGCAGAAGTGCGTGCGATCCGGAAGAATCGGACGACGAATTCCGGCTGAGCCGAGAGACCGGCGAGCGCCCGGGCGATCCGGAGGGGCCTTGGAAGCGCTTCAGGAAGAGCCTTCCCCGTCGCGATCGGCCCGAGCCTGCGTCGATCAAGCGGGATGAACCTGGCCGTGCACGGCAACTCGGTGTCCGAGGAGATCGAGCAACAACTCGCGGTCGGTCGGCGTCCGCCCGGTCATGTTCCCGACGCTGTCCGGCCGGCGGCGATGGAACTCCGTCGGTTGCGCCGGAGGTGGTTCCGATCGGTCAGGTACGACTCGGAAATCCGGTGGAACGCCTCGACGAGGCGCTGTGGTCGTCCTGCCGGGTGGCGATGACGACCTGCCCCGGTGGCGCGTCCTCGATCGGGATGGTCGTGATGTCCGAGCGCAGCTCGGTGCTGCGCAAACTGGCCGGCGCGATGGAGACCGCCAGGTTGCTCGCGACGAGTTCGATCTTGTCCTCGACCCCATCGACCACGGGTCCGTCGGGGGCAGGCCGTCCGTCGGGCCGGGGATCGATCCGCCAGAAGGCACGAGCGCTGGCCGACCGCGACTTCATCCCGGTGGAGCGGCGTCACCCTGGCCGGCAGCGCGTCCCAAGACGTGGCTCTCCCCTGCGGAATCGGACGGTTCCGAGTCCACAGTGGACGTGCCGCTCACGAAGCACCAAGCACCGGTTGCCGCTCAGTGACAGCCGGATGCCGGGCGAGCAGCGCGTCGAGCCGGGTCCCCACCTCCGCACAGTTGGCGCGCACCACGGCGAGGAAAGCCGCGAGAACCGGCGAAGGATCGTTGGCACGGAAGGACATTTGCAGATCCGGCAGCCGGAACCGGGGCGCGACGTCGCAGAACCGGATGTCGTCGCGGGCGATCAACCGCATCCGGCTCGGACCGAGACCGACCCCGGCACAGCACGCGGCGAGCCCGGCGATCGTGTGGATGTCACGCGCGATCGCGGCACCGTCGAGTGCCGCGCGGTCCGGCCCGAACAACGGCCCGAGGTACGAACTCGCCGCGTCCGCGCTGAGCACCAGCGGCTCTCGTACCAACTGCTCGATGTTCACGGACGACAGCTCAGCGAACGGATGCGCGACCGAGACCACGGCCACCAGGTGGTCCACGCCGATCGGCACGACGACCAGTTCCTCCGCCCCCGCACCCCGCGGGCTTCCCCGCCCCACGGCGACATCCAGCTCGCCCGCCAGCAAAGCGGCCGCCCCGGCGCTGCTGTCGAGTTCCTCCAAGGACAGCCGTACCTCTGGGCGAGTTCGGCGGAACCGGCCGAGCACCCCCGGCAGCGGTTCGAGCAACGCGGAACCGATGAACCCGATCCGCAACCGCCCGGTCTCCCCGCGCGCCGCCCTGCCCGCGTCAATCCCGGCGAGGCTCATCTCCGACAGCGCCGTACGCGCCCTGACAAGGAACGCTTCGCCTGCTGCTGTCGGGAAAACACCATGTGAGGTGCGGTCGAAAAGCCGCTCACCGATTTCCCGCTCCAGCGCGGCGATCTGGGTCGACAACGGCGGCTGGGCAATGCCCAGCGATGCGGCGGCGCGGCCGAAATGCTGGTGCTCGGCCAGCGCGAGTGCGTAGCGCAGGTGTCGAACTTCCACAGCACCACGATACGCCCGGAGTATCACGACGCCTCCTGTCAGATATCGCGGTGGATAACGCCTGGGCATGGGTGTGACCTGAACACGTCGTCGATCACCTACCGAAAGGCCACCCGTGACCCGTCTATCCCCGGCCGAAACCGTTGTCCTGTTCGTCCACGGCGCCTGGCACTCCGCGGCGCACTGGGCGGCAACGCAACGCGCCCTCGTCCGCCACGGCATCGCCAGCGTCGCCATCAACCTTCCCGGCAGCGGGTTCGACGCCCCGACCCCGACCGGCTACCTCCAGCCCGGGCAACCCGGACTCGCAAGTGAGAAGTCGGCATTGCGCGAGGTCACCACGCAGCACACCGCCGATGTCGTACTGCGCGCGCTGGTCGATGCCCGCACCCTGTACCGCAACGTCGTACTAGTCGGCCACAGCGCTGGCGGTGGCCCCTGCTCAGCCGCCGCTGAACAGGCTCCTGACCTTCTCGACCATTTGGTGTATCTCTCCGCGTTCGTCCCCGCGGGCCGACCGCGGTTCGCCGACTACGTCGAAACCGAGGAAAACGCCGACGCGGTCCGCATTCCAATGCTCGGTGACCCGGCCCACCTGGGTGCCTTCCGGATCAACCCGCTCTCCCCCGACCCGGCCGAGATCGACCTGCTCCGCCAGGCATTCCTGAACGACCTCCCACCGGACGCGCCGCAGACGTGGCGGCAGAGCCTGCATCCCGATCACCCGTACGCGAACTTCACCACTCCGGTACCCGTCTCACGCGAACGCTGGGGGCGGATCAACCGCACGTTCATCCGCCTGACCGACGACCTCGCGCTGCCGCTCACCACGCAGGACCTGATGATCTCCGAGGCCGACCAGATAACACCGGACCTGCCGATGAACGTGCACACCCTGCCGGGCGGTCACTCTCCATTCGTGACCCGGCCGTCGGAGCTGGCGACGCTGCTCGCCACCGTCGCGCTGCGATGACGGCGCGACGGCTTCTCCTGCCGATCATCCTGTCCGGCACCTTCGTCCAGCTGTTCAGCGTGACGGTCATGCAGGTCGCAGTGGTCGACGTCCAGCGTGACCTCGACGCGGGCGACGGCGCGTGCCAACTCGTCCTTGCCGGCTACACCCTCACCTACGCCTGCTCGCTGCTCATCTCGGCCAGGCTGGGCGATCGATACGGCTACCGACGGATGTTCGTCGCCGGTATGGCGTTGTTCACGGCCGCCTCGA
>DASZNR010000039.1:0-27685 GCA_035551175.1 Amycolatopsis sp.
CAACGCGGCATAGCCCTGTGCGGCACGCACGCGTTGCGCGGCCAGGTCCCCGGCCAGTTCCCGGGAACCGAGCTGCCATCTCGGCCCGGGGTCCAACGCACCTCTCATACCGACAATGATATCGAACACAGGTTCGAACACGTATCACACGAACGGGTGCAGAGAAGCCCCGATGTCTGTCCACTATAGACAAACGATCGGGCTGCCCGAGCTGAGCTTCACCCACACTCGCCCCGCACCCCTCACACGGCCGCCGAGCGTCTGTCAAGGCACGCTTTCCCGCCTTGACAGACGCTCAGCGTCCGTAGTCACACTTCCGCTTCGGGGTGCACACAGATCGCGACTCGCCTCCGCGACGGCCCGCGGCGAGGAACCCGCCCTGCGACGGTTCGCGGCGAGGAACCCGCCCTGCGACGGCGAACCCGCCCTGCGACGGCCCGCAGCGCTGCCGGTTCCTGCGACGCCCCGCGGTCCGGAACCCGCCCCGCGACGGTTCGCGGCGAGGAACCCGCCCCGCGGCCAGGATCCCGCCCCGCGACGCACACCCCGCCCCGCGACGCACATCCCGCCCCGCGACGCACACCCCGCCAGCCACACATGCGCTTCGAGGCGCAGACATCCCGCAACCCACGCCCCACGACACACGAGTCTTCCCGCTAAAACCCGGCCGGCACGTGCGGTGCGTAGTGCTCCTCCAACTGGGCCAGCTCCTTGTCGCTCAGCTCCAGCTCCACGGCCGCGACCGCGTCGGCGACGTGGCCCGGCTTCGTGGCGCCGAAAATAGGCGCCGTGACCGCAGGCTTGTGCAGCATCCAGGCCAGCGCGACCTGCGCGCGCGAAACCCCGCGAGCCGTGGCGACTTCGGCGACGGCCGCCGAGACGCGGCGGTCTGACTCCTCGGCCTGGACATACAGCGTCTGGCCGAAGTGGTCGGTTTCGCTGCGCTTGGTGGTTTCATCCCAGTCGCGCGTCAGCTTGCCGCGGGCGAGCGGGCTCCAGGGCAGGACGCCGACACCCTGGTCGAGGCAGAACGGGTGCATTTCCCGTTCCTCCTCACGCTGGATGAGGTTGTACTGGTCCTGCATGGACACGAACCGGGTCCAGCCGCCGAGGTCGGCGACGTATTGGGCCTGCGCGAACTGCCACGCCCACATCGACGAAGCGCCGAGGTAGCGCACTTTGCCGGCGCGCACGAGGTCGTGCAGCGCCTCCATGGTTTCCTCGATCGGTGTGTTCACGTCGTAGCGGTGGATCTGGTACAGGTCCACGTAATCCGTGCCGAGTCGGCGCAGGCTCGCGTCGATCTGGGTCATGATGGCGCCACGCGAGAGGCCGAAACCGTTGGGGCCGGGGCCCATCCGGTTGTAGACCTTCGTGGCGATCACGGTGTCCTCGCGCCGGGTGAACTCTTTCAGCAGTTTGCCCGTGATCTCCTCGCTCGTGCCGTCCGAGTAGGCGTTGGCCGTGTCGAACGTGGTGATCCCGGCCTCCACCGCCTCCCGGAAGAACGGACGTGCCTCGTCGAGGCCCAGCACCCACTCGTGCCGACCACGGTCCGGGGCGCCGTAGCTCATGCACCCGAGAATCACGCGCGAAACCTGCAAGCCGCTCGAGCCCAGCCGGACGTACTCCATCGAATGCCGCTCCTGTTCTGATGGACGGAAAACCTTCCGTACCCGAGCCTACTGACTCACGCGCGCAGGGGTCGTGAAGCGGCCGCGGGCGGGGAGTACGGACACGCTCGCCGCCTCGTGAACCGGTCGGGGGCGCCGAGGGCGACGTGCACGGCAGCGAAGGCGAGGCGGTCCCTGGAACGGTGAGCGGGCTCGTGGGTGCCGGACGCCGGCACCCACGAGCCAAGGTGCTCAGTCGAGCTGCAGTTGCGGGGAGTACATGTCGAACCAGTGGTACAGGTCCAGCACGCGGTCCATACCCGTCCGCTGTGATCCTTCGATCGTCGTTGGGTCCACTTCGGACACCTTTGTGAGCCACTCGCGGTCCACGAGCTGGAACACCGCGTTGTCCCGGTCGGCCAGCACTTCCTTCACCTGCTGCTGCAGCGCGGCCGGGTAGCCCGGGTCCTGAGTGGACGGATAGGGGCTCTTCACGCGGTCGCGAACCGAGTCCGGCAGCACGTGCGCGGTCGCGTGCCGCAGCAGGCTCTTCTCTCGGCCGTCGAACGTCTTCAGCGACCACGGTGCGTTGTAGACGTACTCCACGAGCCGGTGATCGCAGAACGGCACGCGCACCTCGAGGCCGACCGCCATCGACGCGCGGTCCTTGCGGTCGAGCAGCATCCGCACGAACCGGCTCAGGTGCAGGTTCGAAACGGTGCGCATGCGTGCCTCGTGCTCCGATTCGCCGTCGAGGTGCTCGACCTTCGCGACGGCCGTGCGGTACTGGTCGGCCACGTAGTCCTCGAGGTTCAGCTTCTTGCCGACCTCGGGGCGCAGCAACGCTTCCCGCTGTGACATCAGACTCGAGCGGAAGGCCAGCCACGGGAATGTGTCGGCGTACACCGAATCGTCGTGGAACCAGCGGTAGCCGCCGAACACCTCGTCGGCCGACTCGCCGGAAAGCGCCACGGTGGACTCGCCGCGGATCGCCTTGAAAAGTAGGTACAGCGACGTGTCCATGTCGCCGAGGCCGGTCGGGATGTCGCGGGACCGCAGCACCTTGCGGCGCACGTCCGGGTCGGACAGCTCGGCCGGGTTGAGCACCACGTCCTGGTGTGCCGAGCCGACGAGCTTCGCGACGTCGCGGATGAACGGTGAGTCCGGCGTGTCCCGCATCTCGTCGGGTTTGAAGTTCTCCTCCTGGCCGAGGAAGTCGACCGAGAACGTGCGCAGCTGCTCGCCCTGCTCGGCCAGCCGCGCGGCCGCGAGACCCGTGACGGCGCTCGAATCGAGCCCGCCGGACAGCAGCACGCAGCGCGGCACGTCCGAGACCAGCTGCCGGTTCACGATGTCCGTCATCAGCTCACGCACGCGGGCGACGGTGGTCTCCTGGTCGTCCGTGTGCTGCTTGGCGTCGAGCTTCCAGTACGTGCGGGTGCTGATCCCGTCCTTCGCCACCGTGACGACAGTGCCGGGCTCGACCTCGCTCATGCCCTTCCACAGCGACCACCCGGGCCGCTTGGTGAAGCCCATGAGTTCGCGCAGGCCGTCGGTGTCGACGACGCGAGGCACCATCGGGTTGGCCAGGATCGCCTTCGGCTCCGAGCCGAACAGCACGCCGTCGCGCGTCGGGTAGTAGTAGAACGGCTTGATCCCCATGCGGTCGCGGATCATCACGAGCTTCTGGTCGCGGTCGTCCCAGATCGCGAAGGCGTACATGCCGTTGAGGTGGTCCACCAGGTCCGTGCCCCACTGCAGGTACCCGTGGAGCACGACCTCGGTGTCGCTGTCGGTCCGCCACGCGTGGCCGAGCTTCGTGAGTTCTTCACGCAGCTCGGTGAAGTTGTACGCCTCCCCGCTGTAGACCATGGCGACGTCACCGCTGGGCGTGGACACGCTCATCGGCTGCCGGCCGCCTTCGAGGTCGATGATCGCGAGCCTGCGGTGGCCCAGTGCGACGTTGCGGCGCACCCAGGTGCCCCGGTCGTCGGGGCCACGGCAGGCCATCGTCTCCGTCATCGCGTCGACGAGTTCCCGCTGTTGGGTGAGGTCAGCGTCGTAGGCCACCCAGCCGGCGATACCGCACATCCGTCAGTCTCCAAGTTTTGCTTAGGTAATACAACTATCGGCAACACCGGTGTAACACAGCCGAGGTAGGTGTGTCTGCCCGAATTGCACGCTCCGTCGTAGATCCACTACGTATTGTGTCGTGAGTCACTAACCAACTACTTTCAGTGATCACAAAAGATCAACCGAAAGTCACCGAGAAACAGGCGAACGGCGGTGGCGGCCGTCACCCGCCATCAAGAACGCGTAAACGGCCTGTGCGGGTCCGTCAAGGAGTTGTCAGACGAGCTCGAGCACGCAACGCGACGACCGCACAGTTGCCTCGTCCAGCGGTCACCCGCCCCGGGTGACCCGTCTTGAGAGGTGCCTTGTGGCGGACTTGCTGTACGTGGTGCTCATCCTCGCCGTGTTCGTGGCGCTGGCGTTGACGCTGCGCGGATTGGAGCGGCTGTGAACGGCACCGGAACCGTCGCCGACATCGTCGGCGGCCTGCTGGCGCTGGGCCTGCTCGGTTACCTGTTCCTCGCGCTGGTCCGGCCGGAGAAGTTCTGATGAGCGACGTCGGCGCCGGCCTGATCCAGGTCGGCCTCCTCCTGCTCGCCCTCGCGGTGGTCCACAAGCCGCTCGGCGACTACCTGGCGCGGGTCTTCTCGAGTGAGAAGCACTGGCGCGTGGAAACGGGCCTCTACCGGATCGTCCGCGTGAACCCGGATTCCGAGCAGCACTGGAAGACCTACGCTTCGGGGGTACTCGGGTTTTCCTTCGCGTCGGTGATCCTGCTGTACCTGCTGCAGCGGCTGCAGTCGGTGCTGCCGTGGAACTTCGGCCGCGGCGCGGTGTCGCCGTCGGTCGCGTTCAACACGGCCGCGAGCTTCGTGGCCAACACCAACTGGCAGTCCTACGTCCCCGAGACGACCATGGGTCACTTCGTGCAGATGGCCGGGCTCACCGTGCAGAACTTCGTGTCGGCCGCCGTCGGGCTGGCCGTCGCGATGGCGGTGACGCGCGGGTTCGTCCGTTCGAAGACCGGACGGCTCGGCAACTTCTGGGTGGATCTGGTCCGTGGCTCGATCCGCGTGCTGCTGCCGATCGCGTTCGTGTTCGCGATCGTGCTGGTGGCGCTCGGCGTGATCCAGAGCCTGCACTCGGGCGTCACGGTCACGAATCCCGACGGCAGCCGCAGCACCATCGCGCTGGCGCCGGTGGCGAGCCAGGAGGCGATCAAGGAGCTCGGCACCAACGGCGGCGGCATCCTCAACGCGAACTCCGCGCACCCGTTCGAAAACCCCAACGCGTGGACCGACCTCATCGAGCTGTTCCTGATCCTCGTGATCCCGGTGAGTCTCACCCGCACGTTCGGCAAGCTCGTGGGCAACAAGAAGCAGGGTTACGTGCTGCTTTCGGTCATGGGTGCCATCTGGGGCGCGATGCTGGCGCTGATCTGGAGTTCGGAGTCGCTCACGAACAGCCCGGCCGCGCTCGCCGCCGGTGCGAACCTGGAAGGCAAGGAACAACGCTTCGGCCTGAGCCTCACGTCGATCTTCGCCGACACCACCACCGGCACGTCGACGGGCGCGGTCAACGGCGCCCACGACAGCCTGTCCGGGCTGGGCGGTGGGGGCGCGCTGCTCAACATGCTGTTCGGCGAGATCTCTCCGGGCGGCGTCGGCACCGGGCTCTACGGCATCCTCGTGATGGCCGTGATCGCGATGTTCCTCGCCGGCCTCATGGTCGGGCGCACGCCGGAGTACCTCGGCAAGAAGCTCGGCAAGCGCGAAGTCACCGCCGCCGCGATCTCGATGCTCGCGATGCCCACGCTGGTGCTCCTCGGCTCGGGGATCTCGCTGGTGTTGCCCTCCACCCGCGACGCGCTGGGCAACTCCGGCGCGCACGGCCTGTCGGAGATCCTCTACGGCTACGCCTCGACCGCCAACAACAACGGCAGCGCGTTCGGCGGCCTCACGGCGGCGAGCAACTGGTTCCAGTCGTCGTTCGGTGTCGTGATGCTGCTGGGCCGGTTCATCCCGATCCTTGCCGTGCTGTGCCTGGCCGGTTCGCTGGCCGCCCAGAAGAAGGTTCCCGAGACCCCGGGCACCCTGCCCACCACCGGGCCGTTGTTCGCCACGATGCTCACCGGCACCGTCGTGCTCGTCGCGGCTCTCACTTTCGTCCCGGCCCTCGCGCTGGGACCGATTTCGGAGGCGCTGTGAGCACACCATCGCGTCAGCTTGCTCGCGGCGCCGGTCGGGTGCGGGTGTCCCGCAAAGCACTGGAGGCGTTGGCATGACCGTCACCGAAACCCCTCGAAGTCCGTTGGAGGCGCGTCCCGCGGAACCGGCCGGGCGGGTCGGCGCGGGCGCCTTCAGCGCGCGCCAGCTGTGGGCGTCGATGCCCGAGGCGCTGCGCAAGCTCAACCCCCGGCATCAGCTGAAGAACCCCGTGATGTTCGTGGTGTGGGTCGGTTCGGCACTCACGACGGTCTTCGCGATCGTCGACCCGAGTGTGTTCACGATCCTCGTCACGGTCTGGTTGTGGTTCACGGTGGTGTTCGCGAACCTCGCGGAAGCCGTCGCCGAGGGCCGGGGCAAGGCACAGGCGGAATCCTTGCGCCGGGCCAAGAAGGAGACCGTCGCGCGGCGGCTGGCCGCGGACGGCTCCGAGGAGAGCGTGCCCGGTGTCGATCTGCGGGTCGGTGACCGGGTGGTCGTGGAGGCCGGGCAGGTGATCCCGGGTGACGGCGATGTCGTCGAAGGCATCGCGACGGTCGACGAATCGGCCATCACGGGTGAGTCGGCGCCGGTGATCCGCGAGTCGGGCGGCGACCGCTCGGCCGTGACCGGTGGCACCACGGTGCTGTCGGACCGGATCGTCGTGCGGATCACGACCAAGCCCGGTGAGTCCTTCGTGGATCGCATGATCTCTTTGGTCGAAGGTGCCTCGCGGCAGAAGACGCCGAACGAGATCGCGCTGACGATCCTGCTGTCCACGCTCACGATCATCTTCCTGCTCGCTGTCGTGGCGTTGCAGCCGATGGCAGGTTACTCGGGCGCGCAACAGTCGGTGGTCGTGCTGACCGCCCTGCTCGTCTGTCTCATCCCGACGACGATCGGTGCGCTGCTGAGCGCCATCGGCATCGCGGGCATGGACCGGCTGGTGCAGCGCAACGTGCTCGCCACGTCCGGGCGCGCGGTGGAAGCGGCGGGCGACGTGTCGACGCTGCTGCTCGACAAGACCGGCACGATCACCTTCGGCAACCGCAGGGCGACCGAGCTCATCCCCGTCGGGGAGTCCACAGTAGACGAGCTGGCGCGTGCGGCGCGGCTGGCCAGCCTCGCCGACGCCACGCCCGAAGGCCGCAGCATCGTCGAGCTGATCACGAAGAACCACGGCCTGTCCGGCCGGGCCGGCGACGACGAGAAGTTCGCCGAGTTCGTGCCCTTCACCGCGCAGACCCGGATGAGCGGAGCCGACCTCGGCGACCGTGCGGTCCGCAAGGGCGCGACGTCGGCTGTGCGGGCGTGGGTGCGCGAACGCGGCGGCGAGATGCCCGGCGAGACCGAGCGGATCGTCGACGAGATCAGCCGACTGGGCGGCACACCGCTCGTGGTCGCGGAGAACACCGACGGGCTGGCGTTCGTCCGGGGAGTCATCCGGCTGTCGGATGTCGTGAAGCCGGGCATGAAGGAACGCTTCACCCAACTGCGGGCGATGGGCATCAAAACGGTGATGATCACCGGTGACAACCCGCTCACCGCCAAGGCCATCGCCGAAGACGCGGGTGTCGACGACTACCTCGCCGAAGCCAAGCCCGAGGACAAGATGGCGCTCATCAAAAAGGAACAGGAGGGCGGGCGGCTGGTCGCGATGACCGGCGACGGCACGAACGACGCTCCGGCACTGGCGCAGTCCGATGTCGGCGTCGCGATGAACACGGGCACGTCGGCCGCGAAGGAAGCCGGCAACATGGTCGACCTCGACTCCGACCCGACGAAGCTCATCGAGATCGTGGAGATCGGCAAACAGCTGCTCATCACGCGCGGGGCGCTCACCACGTTCAGCGTCGCGAACGACCTCGCCAAGTACTTCGCCATCCTGCCCGCGATGTTCACGTCCATCTTCGCCCAGCTGGGCGCGCTGAACATCATGCACCTGGCGACTCCGCGGTCGGCGATCCTTTCGGCCGTCATTTTCAACGCGCTGATCATCGTGTTCCTGATTCCGCTCGCCCTGCGCGGCGTGCGCTACAAGCCCTCGTCGGCTTCCGCGCTGCTGCGCCGGAACCTGCTCGTGTACGGCCTCGGCGGCATCGTGAGCCCGTTCCTCGGGATCTGGCTCATCGACCTGATCGTGCGGCACATTCCTGGAATCGGGTGAATTCGGTGAAGGTAATCGTGAAGCAGACCTGGGCGGGCCTGCGCATGCTGATCGCGCTGACGATCGTCCTCGGCATCTGCTACCCGCTGGCGGTGTGGACGGTCGCCCGGATCCCCGGCCTGTCGGCGCACGCCGAGGGCTCGGTCGTCACGCAGAACGGGCAGGCCGTCGGTTCGTCGCTGATCGGTATCGACCCGGTCGCGGCCGATCCGGCGCACGACCCGTGGTTCCACACCCGGCCCTCGGCGACGGCGAAGGACGCGCTCGGCCCCGGTGACCCCTCGACGTCGGGTGCCTCGAACAAGGGGCCGTTCAACCCCGACCTCGTGAAGACCATCATCGAACGCAAGGACGCCATCGCGAAGCGGGAAGGCGTGAGCCCGGCACAGGTGCCGCCCGACGCCGTGACGGCCTCGGGGTCCGGGCTCGATCCGTCGATCAGCGTCGCGTACGCGGATCTGCAAGTGGCACGGGTCGCGAGGACCACCGGGCTGCCCGTGGCTCGGGTGCGGCAGCTGGTCCGGGCGAACACCACGGGCGACGGGATCGGCGTGCCGGGCGTGAACGTGCTGCTGCTCAACTTGGCCGTGCGCTCCGCCGCGCCGGGGGCACACTGACCGGGGCACACTGACACTGTGAGCACACCGGATCCGATTCCGAAGCCGCGCCGAGGAGAACTGCGGATCTACCTCGGCGCGGCTCCGGGCGTCGGCAAGACCTTCGCGATGCTGGGGGAAGCGCGCCGCCGGCTGGAGCGCGGGACGGACGTGGTCGTCGGCCTCGTGGAAACCCACGGCAGGCAGAAGACCGCCGATCTGCTCGACGGCCTCGAAATAGTGCCGCGGCGCACCGTGCGCCATCGCGGGCACGAGTTCGCCGAGCTGGACCTCGAAGCGGTCCTGGCCCGCGCGCCCGAGGTCGTCGTGGTCGACGAGCTGGCGCACACCAACGTGCCCGGCGGCCGCCACGACAAGCGTTGGCAGGACGTCGACGAACTGCTCGAAGCTGGCATCGACGTGCTGTCCACGGTAAACGTGCAGCACCTGCAGAGCCTCAACGACGTCGTCGAGCGCATCACCGGGGTCGCGCAGCAGGAAACCGTGCCCGACGAGGTGGTGCGGCGCGCGGAGCAGCTGGAGCTCGTCGACATCACGCCCGAGGCACTGCGGCGGCGGCTCGCGCACGGCAACGTGTACCCGGCCGAGCGCATCGACGCCGCGCTCGGCAACTACTTCCGGCCCGGCAACCTCACCGCGCTGCGCGAGCTGGCGCTGCTGTGGGTCGCCGATCAGGTCGACGTCGCGCTCCAGCGCTACCGGGCCGAGCAGAAGATCACCGACACGTGGGAGGCGCGTGAACGTGTGGTCGTCGCCGTGACGGGCGGGCCGGAGAGCGAGACGCTCATCCGGCGTGCGAGCCGCATCGCGACGCGCGCGGGCGCCGAGCTGCAGGTCGTGCACATCCTGCGTGGGGACGGCCTGTCCGGTCTCGGCCCCACGGCCATGGCGCGCAGCCGCACGCTCGCCGAGGAGGTCGGCGCGACGTTCCACGCCGTCGTCGGCGACGACGTGCCCACGGCGTTGCTGGACTTCGCCCGCGGGGTCAACGCCACGCAACTGGTGATCGGCACCTCGCGGCGCTCGCGGGTGGCGCGGCTGTTCGACGAAGGCATCGGCGCGGCCGTGGTGCAGCAGTCGGGCTCGATCGACGTGCACATGGTCACGCACTCCTACGCCGGTGGGCGGCTGCGGACGCGGCTGGGCGTGAGCCCGTTCGCACCGTCGCGGCTCGTGCTCGGCTGGGGACTGAGCCTGCTGCTGCCAGTGCTCGCGACGGGGCTCGGGGTGCTGTTGCGCGACACCGTCGAGTTCTCCACCGACGTGATCCTCTACGTGCTCGCGACCGTGGTCGTCGCGCTCGTCGGCGGGCTCGGTCCCGCGGTGATCGCGGCGGTGTTCGGCGCGGGCCTGCTGAACTTCTTCTTCACGCCGCCGCTGTACACGCTCAACGTGCACAGCCCGCAGAACGTGGTCACGCTCGTCGCGATGATCGTGGTCGCCGTGCTGGTGGCGCTGGTCGTCGCGGCCGCGGCGCGGCGGGCGACGCAGGCGGCGCGAGCGCGAACGGAAGCCGCGCTGCTGGCGTCGTACGCGCGCACCGTGCTGACCAACCCGAACCCGATCGAGCGGCTACTGGAGAAGGTGCGGGAGAACTTCGGGCTGACGTCGGTGACGTTGCTGGAGAAGAAGAGCGGCCAGTGGCGCAACGTCGCGCTCGCCGGGCAGTTCCCGTGCGCCGACCCCGACGAGGCCGATGCGGACATCGCCGTGACGGCCGACGTGCACCTGACGTTGCGCGGACGCGCACTGCCCGCGGCCGACCGGCGGGTGCTGGAAGCCGTGGCCGGGCAGGCGCTGCTCGCGCTGCGCCAGCAGCGGATGGCGGCCGCCGCGGCCGCCGCCGAGCGCAAGGCCGAGGCGACGGAGCTGCGCACGACGCTGCTTTCGGCCGTCGGCCACGACCTGCGGACGCCGCTCACGTCGATCAAGGCGGCGATCGGCAGCCTGCGCGCACCGGACCTCTCGCTGTCCGATGAGGACACCGCGGAGCTGCTGGAGGCGATCGAGCTGTCGGCGGATCGGCTGGCCGGCCTCATCGACAACCTGCTCGATTCGTCGCGGCTGGCCACGGGCGCGGTGAAGCCGCACCTGCGCCCGGTTGGCTACGACGAGGTGCTGGCCCACGCACTGTCCACCGTGGACAACTCGGGTGAGGTCGAGGTCGCCGTGGACGCGCGCCTGCCCTCGGTCCTCGCCGACCCTGGCCTACTGGAACGCGTGATCGCGAACGTGCTCGACAACGCGCTGCGCCACGGCGGCGGCCGGGTCTCGGCGCGGGCGAGCACGCACTCCGAGCAGGTGGAGCTACGGATCGTCGACCACGGGCGTGGGCTCGGAAAGGGCACGGCCGACTCGGCGTTCGCGCCGTTCCAGCGCCTCGGCGGCGACCGTGACTCGGCTCCGGGGGTGGGGCTCGGTCTTTCGGTCGCCAAGGGGTTCCTCGAAGCCATGGGCGGCGCCATCCGGGCTGAAGACACACCGGGCGGCGGACTGACCGTGGTGATCTCCGTGCCGGCCTACACCGGGCAGAATCCGGACAAGGACCTCCTCAAGATCGACGAGGACAGTGCCAATCGCGACGCCGCCGACGCCGCCGTGGAGGGAGCAGGAACGTGAGTCCCGACAGGGCGCCCACCGTGCTGGTGGTCGACGACGAGCCCCAGATTGTGCGAGCGCTGCGGATCAACCTCACTGCCCGTGGGTACAAGGTGATCACGGCGCACGACGGCACCGCCGCGCTCAAGGCCGTCGCCGAGACTAAACCCGACGTGGTCGTGCTCGACCTCGGCCTGCCCGACCTCGATGGCACCGAGGTGATCGCCGGCCTTCGGGGCTGGACGACGGTGCCCATCATCGTGCTGTCCGCGCGCGGTGACTCGGCCGACAAGGTCCAGGCCCTCGACGCCGGCGCCGACGACTACGTGACCAAACCCTTCGGCATGGACGAGCTGCTCGCGCGGCTTCGCGCCGCGGTGCGGCGCTCGGCGGTCACCGGGACCGACGGCGCGGAAGCCGTGGTGGAAACCGGTTCGTTCACGATCGACCTCGCGGCGAAGAAGGTGCGCCGCGACGGCAAAGAGGTGCACCTGACCAAAACGGAGTGGGGTGTGCTCGAGCTCCTGGTGCGCAATCGCGGCCGGCTGGTGGCACAGAAGCAGCTGCTGCACGAGGTGTGGGGCCCGTCGTACGAAACGGAATCCCATTACCTGCGCGTGTATCTCGCGCAGCTGCGGCGAAAGCTCGAACCGGAGCCCTCGCGCCCGCGGCACCTGCTGACCGAACCCGGCATGGGGTACCGCTTCGAGGCGTGAGACGAGTGACCGGGCCGTCCCGAATGGACGGCCCGGTCACCGGGGTCAGCTGCTGGGTGCGGTGGTGGTCTGAACGTCCGAAGAGGACGGAGACACCGGATCCGACGAGGAGCTCGGTGGCTCGCCGCTGGTGCTCGACCCACCTCCGCTGCTGTTGGTGGTCGTGGTCGTCGGCGGGGAACTGGAATCGGGCGGCGTCGAGCTGGAGGAGTCCGGCGGCGGTGGCGAATCAGTCGAAACCGGCGGCGGGTCGTCGCTGCGCGACGAAGGCGGGGTGACCGGGTTGCCATCCGTCGGCTGGCTGAGGTTCCCGGGCGGTGGGTTGCCGGGCTGGCCCGGGTTGGCCGGTGGCGGCACGACCACCGTGGTCGTCGGCACGCCGTCGGCGCCCGTGGTGACCACGGTCGTCGGGGTGGCGGGTGCCGACGAGGGGGCACCGGGCGTCGGTTGGCCGGACACCGTCATCGGCACGCCCGGCACTGCGTTGCCCGGTACGACCTGCGAGCTGCCCGGCAGGGTGCCCTGGCCGCCGCCGGAAAGAGAGGTGGAGTCGGCGGCCGTGCTCGGGCCCGCCAGCTCGGCGATCGCGGCGAACGCCGTGGCCACCACGAGGCCACTCACGCCGAGGATGGCGTAACCGGCGCGGTTCATGAGGCCACCGGCGGCCTTGGGTGGCGCGACGGTGACGCGTGCGCTCGGATCCGGCCCGTCGGGACGGGACATGCAGGCTCCTCACATACAGGCCGACCGGGGATCGACGCTGGTCGTGGACGCGGTTTCGCGGGCACCGGGCGCCGCATCTGGGTGCGGTTCCCGGAAGGCGTGGTGGTGTCTTTCGGTCCGGCTCCCCAGACTCGCTCGGGGACTGGGGGTGCCGGACGTGGACCCTGACCAGGAGGTTATCACCGTGACTGACCCATTCGCGCGAGTACAGCCATGGGGTGGTCACCGTCCGCAGTGGGTCGGGTGGGGCAGGATGGACGCGTGAGAGAGGAAGAGCAGCCGGTGCGGCTGGCGGCGTGGGTGCACGGGCATGTGCAGGGAGTCGGTTTTCGCTGGTGGACCCGTAGCCGTGCGCTGGCGCTCGGACTGGTGGGCTTCGCGCGCAATCTGCCCGATGGTCGGGTCGAGGTGGTCGCGGAGGGTGGACGAGACCACTGTGAGCGGTTGCTGGCGGCACTGCGGTCGGGAGAATCACCCGGAAGTGTGGACCGGGTGATCGAGCGCTGGAGCCCGGCGAAGGGCGGGCTCACCGGCTTCCTGGAGCGCTGATGTCGGCTCGGCCGCCCGAGTGACTCGTGTGACGACTGGGCGCGAGGGGTTGCCGGGGTGTGCGAACCTGTGCTAGGTGCGCCGCGCGGTGACGGCCTCCCACGTTCACGGCCGGTCTCCAGGTAGCCTTTACCGACTGAAGAGCCAGTACCGGCGGCCAGAGGGGTCAGCACCAAGTGCACCTGAAAAGCTTGACGCTGAAGGGATTCAAGTCCTTCGCCTCGGCCACCACGCTGCGGTTCGAACCCGGGATCACGTGCGTGGTCGGCCCGAACGGATCGGGTAAGTCCAACGTGCTCGACGCCCTCCGCTGGGTCATGGGCACGCAGGGCGCGAAGGACCTGCGCGGCGGGAAGATGGAGGACGTCATCTTCGCCGGAACGGCGGGCCGCGCCCCGCTGGGCCGCGCCGAGGTCACGCTCACCATCGACAACTCCGACGGCGCCCTGCCCATCGAGTACACCGAGGTCTCGATCACGCGCCGCATGTTCCGCGACGGCGCCAGCGAGTACGAGATCAACGGCGACCGCTGCCGTCTCATGGACGTGCAGGAGCTGCTGTCGGACTCCGGTATCGGCCGCGAGATGCACGTGATCGTCGGGCAGGGCCAGCTCTCGGCGATCCTGGAGTCGAAGCCCGAGGAGCGCCGCGCGTTCATCGAGGAGGCCGCCGGCGTCCTCAAGCATCGCAAGCGCAAGGAACAGACCCTGCGCAAGCTCACCAACATGCAGGGCAACCTCGACCGGCTCGGCGACCTCACCACGGAGCTGCGCCGCCAGCTCAAGCCGCTGGGCAAGCAGGCCGAAATCGCGCGCAAGGCCCAGTCCGTGCAGTCGGAGCTGCGCGACGCGCGGCTGCGCCTGCTCGCCGACGAGCTCGTGACCCAGCGCGAGGCCATCGCGAAGGAGGAGGCGGACGAACAGACCGCCCGCCGGCGCCGTGCCGAGGTGGAGCAGGCGCTGGAGGTCGTGGCGGCGGAGGAGACCGAGCTCGAGGCGTCGCTGGCCGAGGACGCGCCGAAACTGCAGACCGCGCAGGAGACCTGGTACAAGCTGTCCGCGCTGGCCGAGCGGTTGCGCGGCACCGTGCGGCTGGCCGTGGAGCGCCAGCGGCACCTGTCGGCCGACGTGTCGGCGCCGGCGGGCGGCCGCGACCCCGAGGAGCTGCTGGCCGAGGCCGAGCAGGTCGCCGAACGGGAACAGGAGCTCACCGAAGCCGTCATGGAGGCCCGTGAGCTGCTCGCGGAGACCGTGCTGCGGCGCGAGGAACTCGAACAGCGCGTGCAGGCGGCCGAACGCGCTCACTGGGCCGCCGTGCGGGCCATCGCCGACCGCCGCGAGGGCCTGGCGAAGCTGACCGGGCAGGTCGATGCGCTGCGCAGCAAGACCGGCGCCACCGAGGAGGAGATCGACCGCCTCTCGGTCTCGCTGCAGGAGTCGGCCGAGCGCGCGGAGATCGCGGCCGAGGAGCTCGAAGAGGCCAAGGCCGAAGGCGGGGCCGAGGAATCGGACGACGCCGAGCTGCTGCAGCGCCACGACCGTGCCGTCGAGGCCAACACCGCGGCCAAGGCCCGCGTCGAAGAGCTGGTGAAGGCCGAACGGGCCGCCGAGCGGGAGATCGCTTCGGAACGGGCCCGCGTCGAGGCGCTGTCGATGGGGCTCAAGCGCAAGGACGGCGCCGGCGCGCTGCTGGGTGCGTCGCACGAGCTACCGGGGCTGCTGGGGTCCGTGGCGGCGCTGCTGACCGTGGAGCCGGGGCACGAGGTCGCGCTGGCCGCCGCGCTCGGCCCCGTGGCCGACGCCGTCGCGGTCGCCGGGGGCGAGCAGGCGCTGACCGCGCTGAAGTACTTGAAGGACACCGATTCCGGCCGGGCCGACATCGTTCTCGGTGCGCACGGGTCCACTGTGGATTCTCCGAGCGTGGACACCTCGACGTGGCCGTCGCTGCCCTACGGCGCACGGTGGGCCCGCGAGGTCGTGACGGCGCCGGAGCAGCTGCGCCCTGCGGTTGAGCACGCACTCGACAAGCTGGCGCTCGTCGACGGTCTCGACGCCGCCCGGCAGCTGGTGGCGAACCACCCCGACGTGCGCGCGGTGACGGTCGAAGGCGACGTGTTCGGCGCCCGGTGGGTCGCCGGTGGTTCCGCGGCGCGCGAGAGCGTGATCGAGGTCCAGGCCGCCGTCGACGAAGCCGGCGAGCGGCTGCGCACGGCCGAGCGGGCGCTGGAGCGCCACTCGGCAGAACTGGAAGGCGCCCGCGCCGAACAGCAGGCGCGGCGCGAGGAGGTCGGCCAGGCCAAGGACGCGCTCGGCGACGCGAAGGTCCGCAAGGCGCGCTCTTCGGAGCGGCTCAACCGGCTGCAGCAGGCGGCGCGCTCGGCACAGGCGGAAGTCGAGCGGCTCACCGTGCAACGCGCGAAAGTGGAGCAGAGCCGCGAACAGGCGCTCGCACAGCTGGCCGAGTTGGAGGAGCGGCTCGCGGCCGTGGCCGAACAGCCGGTGGAGGACGACCCGGACACGGCCGAGCGCGACGAGGCCGTGGAGTTGCTGACCCGCGTCCGTCAGGAAGAGGTAGAGGCCAGGCTCGCGCAGCGCACGGCCGAGGAGCGTGCCCGCAGCATCGCCGGGCGCGCTGATTCGCTGCGCCGGGCGGCCCGCGCGGAGCAGGAAGCCCGCGAACGCGCGGCGAAGGCCCGGGCGGCGCGTGAGCGTGGCGCGGAAATCGCCAACGCCGTGGTCAACGCGGGCGAGTTCGCGCTGGAACGCATCGAGCACTCGGTGCAGCGCGCGGCCGCCGAACGAGACCAGGCGCAGGCCGAGCGCCAGACGCGGGAAACCGCGCTGACGTCGGTGCGCGCGAAGGTCCGTGAACTGTCCGGCGAACTCGAAAAGCTCACCGACGCCGTGCACCGCGACGAGGTGCTACGCGCCGAGCAGCGGCTGAGGCTGGAGACGCTCGAAGGCAAGATCGCCGAGGACTTCGGCATCGGGCTCGAAGACCTGGTTCGTGAATACGGCCCCGAAGTCCCGGTGCCGCCGAGCGCCGGCGAGATGGCCGAGTACGAGGCGGCGAAGGAACGCGGCGAGAACGTCACCCCGCCCCCGCCGATGCCGTACGACCGCGACACACAGACGCGCCGCGCGCGCCGCGCCGAGAAGGACCTCACACTGCTGGGCAAGGTGAACCCACTGGCGCTGGAAGAATTCGCGGCGCTGGAGGAACGCTACAAATTCCTCTCGACCCAGCTCGAGGACCTCAAGGACACGCGCAAAGACCTGGAAGCCGTGATCCGGCAGGTCGACGAGAAGATCTTGGAGGTCTTCGCCTCGGCGTACGCCGATGTGGCCCGCGAGTTCGAAACCGTGTTCGGCGTGCTCTTCCCTGGCGGCGAGGGTCGCATGGTCCTCACCGAGCCCGACGACCTGCTCAGCACCGGCGTCGACGTGGAGGCGCGCCCGCCGGGCAAGAAGGTCAAGCGCCTCTCGCTGCTCTCCGGTGGCGAGAAGTCGCTGGTGGCGGTGGGCATGCTCGTCGCGATCTTCCGCGCTCGTCCCTCGCCCTTCTATGTGATGGACGAGGTGGAGGCCGCGCTCGACGACACCAACATGCGCCGCCTGATCGGGCTGCTGGAACAGCTGCGCGACTCCTCGCAGCTCATCATCATCACCCACCAGAAGCCGACCATGGAGATCGCCGACGCGCTCTACGGCGTCAGCATGCAGGGCGACGGCATCACGAAGGTGATCTCGCAGCGCCTGCGCACCGACGAAGAGGAACCCGTCCCCGCTTCCTGACCGCGGCCCCACACCGACTCGTGAGTGTTCTGCCGGTTAGAACCGGTCTCGTCACTCACGAGGCGGGCAGCTCTTCCTTCGGCCGGTCGACGTCCGTCGCGTTCGGATCGGCCGAGCGGTGGCGCAGCGCCAGCAGGCCGCCGACGACCAGCGAGATCACCACGCCGACGAACGTGTACCAATACGTGGCGAGTGGCACGAGCGTCTTCGTCGCGGCGCCGAACTGGATGTGCACGGCCGCGGTCGCCTTGTCGAATTTCACGAACAGGATCAGGAACGCCATGCCCACCACCGAGCACGCGAACGCGACGACCGCGTCGGACTGGCGCGCCTTCTTCACGATCAGCCCGAGGAAGAACGACCCGAGCAGCGCGCCGTAGGTGTACCCGACGATGCCGAGACCCTGCTGGATCACCGGGTCCTTCGAGTTCGTGAACAGCGACGCGAAGACCGCGAACACCACGGCCCAGATGAGTGTCCACATGCGACCGCGGCGGAGCAGCTTCGAATCCTCGACGGACTTGTGCGTGACGCGCTGGTACAGATCCGCGATGGTCGAAGTGGACAGCGCGTTGAGCGCCGAGGCGAGCGCGCCCATCGTGGACGCGAGGATGCCGGCGATCAGCAGGCCCGCGAGACCGACGGGCAGGTCGTTGACGATGAAGTTGGAGAACACGTCGTCCGGTGACATCTTCCCGGCCGCGACGGCGGTGGCGGTCGCGCCCGTCTTGCCGCCCGTGAACACCCACAGCATCGCGCCGACCAGCAGGAACAGCCCGAACTGGATGAACACCACGATCGAGGAGCCGATGAGCGCGCGCTGGCCGTCGCGCAGGCTCTTCGTCGAGAGCAGGCGCCCGACGATCAACTGGTCGGCGCCGTGCGAAGCCATCGACAGGAACGCGCCGCCGACGACAGCGCCGAGGAAGGCGTACGGGCTGGTGAGGACGTTCGACGTGAAGTCGGTGAGCTGGAAGCGACCCTGGTTCGCGGCGATCGACGTCCAGCCGTCCGGCAGTTTCGTCGACAGGAAGATCACCGCGCCGATCGCGCCGAGGACGTAGAGCGACCACTGGACGACGTCGACCCAGATCACGGACTTGATGCCGCCGACGAAGGCGTAGATCAGCGTGAGCGCGGTCAGCAACACCACGATGTGCCAGTAGGCCGTGTGGATGCCGTAGTGGTCGAGGATCGCCTTGATCGGGATGGCGCCGGCGAACAGCCGCAGGCCTTCGGCGAGCAGCCGCGTGATCACGAACGTCACCGACGCCGTGCCCTGCAACCCCCGCCCGAAACGGCGGCCGAGGAACTCGTAGGCGCTCACGTAGTTGCCGCGGAAGTAGCGCGGCAGCAGCACGAACGCCGCCACGATGCGGCCCAGGATGTACCCGAACGCCACTTCGAGGAAGAGAAATTCGCTGCCGAACACCAGACCCGGCGTCGAGATCACGGTGAGGGTGGACGTCTCGGTCGCCACCACGGAAAGCGTGACGGCCCACCACGGCATGCTGCGTTCGCCGACGAAGTAGTCGTTCGCGGACTTCTGCCTGCGGCCGACCAGCACACCGATCACCGGCATCGCCACCAGGTACACGATGACGATCACCAGATCGACTGGGTTCATGGAGTTCTCCTACCGTCGTGCTCCGACTTCCGCCACCCGCAAGCTGCTCACGGTGACCCCCAGCGGGGCGGGAAGGTTCAGGGGGTCGGCGCCCGGCGTCAGCGCGCCGAGCAACCGCGGGCCTCGCGCACCCGTGGCGGACGGTACGGTGGCCGGCGCACCACACCAACTCAGCCAGCCCAGCAGCGCGGTCAGGTACGCCTCCTTGCCCGCACTCGGCAGGCCGAGGTCGTCGCTCGTGAGCAGCGTGGCGCCCGCCAGATCGGTGCGTAGGGCCGCCACCACGGCCGGGTTGCGCATGCCGCCGCCGGAACCCACCACCGTGGCCACTTGGTGGCGCCGGCATTCGGCCGCTACGGTCGCCGCGGTGAGCTCGGTGAGCGTCGCCAGGAGATCCTCGGCCGACAACGGCGGCAGGCCGGCGAGTGCGTCGTCCAGGTAGGTGCGGTGGAAATGCTCCTTGCCGGTGGATTTCGGTGGTGCTGCCGCGAAGTACGGGTCGGCCAGCAGCCGGTCGAGCAGGTCCGGGCGCACGGTGCCGGCCAGCGCGAGGCGGCCGTCGACGTCGGCGTGCTGCGCGCCGCCGGTCGCACGAGCGGCGGCGAGGTCGAGCAGCGCGTTGGCGGGACCGGTGTCGTAGGCCAGTAGCGGGCCTTCACCGACCACGGTGATGTTGGCCATGCCGCCGAGATTCAGCGCGGCAACGGGTTTCCCGGTCTGCTCGGCGAGGCCGCGCAGCCACAGCGCGTCGAGCGTGCCCGCGAGCGGCGCACCCTGGCCGCCGGCGGTGACGTCGCGGATGCGCAGGTCGGCGACCACCGGTGTGCCGGTGCGTTCCGCGATCCACGCCGGCTGGCCGAGCTGCAGCGTGCCGCGCACGACGCCGCCGGCGACCCAGTGGAACACGGTCTGGCCGAGCGACGCGATCACGTCGACGGGCCCGTAGGCGGCGATGCCGCTGGCGGCCGCTTCGGCGAAGGCCTGGCCGAGGCGCGTGTCGATGATCGTCAGCTGCTCGGCGCTGCTCGGGTTCGGCGGGAGCGCGTTGAGGACGGCTTCGCGAACGTCGTCGGCGAAAGGGACGTCGAGCTCGCCGAGCGGGGTGAGGACCACCGTGCCGTTTTCGGCGCGAAGTTCGGCGACGGCGACGTCGATGCTGTCGACCGAGGTCCCCGACAGCAGGCCGAGCACACGGAACCGGTGGGTGGTCATCCGGAGTGGTTTAGCGGGGCGGACCGCGTGACGCAAGCCGCGCGGTGAAGTCTTTCCCGAATCGGAACTGAGGTTGTGAGACATTGGCCGTGCGGTGGGGTGTCCCGGTCACCGCGGTGCGGATGACAGGATGGTGGTGTGTCGAGCACCTGGTTCTGGATCGTTGTCGTCGCCGTCGTCGTCCTGGTCGCCGTGCTGGTGTCCGGGCTGCTCATCGCACGCCGGCGCCGGATCAGCCTGGAGGAGACCCGAAGGGTCGAGGCGAAGCCGAAGGGCGGCGGGTACACCGCGTCCGGGGGCATCACCTTGGCGCCGGGCGGTTCCGCGGCCCCCGCCGAACCGGCTGTCGAAGAGCCGGCCCCCGTCGAGGAGCCCGCAGTCGAACGGCCGGCCGTTGAAGAGCCCGCGAGCGGCGGTGCGGTCGTCGAAGAGGCGGTGGTGCACCCCGTCGAAGACCGTCCGGAGGTCGACGGCCAGCCCGCGGTCGGTGACGACGCGGCGGTGCCGCGGGATTCCGACCAGCGGACGATGCGGGACGTCAAGCTTCCCGAACCCGAACCCGAACCCGAGCCCGAACCCGAGGTTCCCGCGGTGGCGGCGGCCGAGGAGATCGAGCCCGCCTCCGGCCGGCTCGAACGGCTGCGCGGGCGGCTGTCGAAATCTCGGTCGATGTTCGGGCAGAGCCTGCTGGGCCTGCTCGGTGCCGGCGACCTCGACGAGGACTCGTGGCAGGACGTCGAGGACACGCTGCTCGTCGCGGATCTGGGCGCGGCCACCACGACCCAGATCGTCGAGCGGCTGCGGGACGAGTTGTCGCGCCGGGCCGTGCGGACGTCCGGCGAAGCCCGGGAGGCGCTGCGCGAGGTGCTTACGGCCGCGCTGTCGACGGACGGGATCAGGGCCGTGCGGGCGCTGCCCCACGACGTCGACGGTCAGAAGCAGCCCGCCGTCGTGCTCGTCGCGGGCGTGAACGGCACCGGCAAGACGACGACCACCGGCAAACTGGCGCGGGTGCTCGTCGCGCAGGGCTCGACCGTGGTGCTCGGTGCGGCCGACACCTTCCGCGCCGCGGCGGCCGACCAGCTCCAGACCTGGGCCGAACGCGTCGGTGCGTCGGTCGTGCGTGGCAAGGAAGGCGGCGACCCCGCCGCCGTGGCGTTCGACGCGGTCAAACGCGGCATCGACGAAGGCGCCGACGCCGTGCTCGTGGACACCGCCGGGCGCCTCCACACCAAGACCGGCCTCATGGACGAGCTCGGGAAGGTCAAGCGCGTCGTCGAAAAGCAGGCCAAGGTCGACGAGGTGCTGCTCGTCCTCGACGCCACCACGGGCCAGAACGGCCTCGCCCAGGCCCGCGTCTTCGCCGACGTCGTCGACATCACGGGCATCGTGCTCACGAAACTCGACGGCACCGCCAAGGGCGGCATCGTCTTCCAGGTCCAGCGGGAACTCGGCGTGCCCGTCAAGCTCGTCGGGCTCGGCGAAGGCCCGGACGACCTGGCCCCCTTCGAACCCGGCGCGTTCGTCGACGCTCTGCTCGGTTGACGGCGAGGCTTCCCTCCGCCGCCTGATGGTGCTGGGCTGTGGTCGGTGACCGCAGGCGTGAACCGGGGAGCGTCACGTCCTCGGCACCGCGTCTTCTTTTCCGCGTCTTCTTTTCCGCAACGGGAGGACGCCTGGCCATGACCATCCACGGCGCTCGGGCGACGCTCCGTCCCCTCACCGAGGCCGACCGGGGCCGCGCGCGGGAGATCCTGTCGACGCCCGAAGTCGCCCGGTGGTGGGGAGATCCGCGGGTACAGACGGAGTCGCTGTACGACGAAGAACCCGGATATGCGGTCTACGCCGTGGAGGTCGGCGGTGAGACCGTCGGCATCATCCAGAGCTGCGAGGAGCTCGACCCGCAGTATCGCCACGCCGGTATCGACATCGCGATAGACCCGGCACACCACGGCCGCGGCATCGGCACGGACGCGATCCGCGCGCTCGCCCGCCACCTCTTCGCCACGGGCCACCACCGGCTGACGATCGATCCGGCTGCCGCCAACGAAACGGCCGTGCGCGTCTACACGAGCCTCGGCTTCCGACCCGTCGGCATCCTGCGCCGCTACGAACGCGGCCCCGACGGCACCTTCCGCGACGGCCTGCTGATGGATCTCCTCGACGGCGAGCTCAGGTGACCGGCAGCTGCTGGGAAAGCCGGTTCGCGATCTTCTGCACCACCGGCGCCATGGTCGTCACGGCGTCGGTGGTGAGGCGGCCGGACGGGCCGGAGACGGAGACCGCCGCGGGGACGGGCATTCCGGGGACGGCCACGGCGATGCAGCGGACCCCGAGTTCCTGCTCGGCCTCGTCGAGGGCGTAACCCTGCTCGGTGATGCGGACGAGCTCGTCGGCCAGCGCAGCCGGGTCGGTGAAGGTGTGTTCGGTGTAGGCGGGCATGCCGGTGCGCGTGAGCAGGGCCGAGACGTCGTCGGCGGGCAGCTGGGCGAGCATGGCCTTGCCGACGCCCGTGCCGTGGGGCAGGAGGCGACGGCCGACTTCGGTGAACATGCGCATGGAGTGCTTGGACGGCACCTGGGCGACGTACACGACTTCGTCGCGTTCCAGCACCGCGAGGTTGGCCGTCTCGCCGGTCTCCTCGACGAGCTCCACGAGCAGCGGCCGCGCCCACGAGCCGAACTGCATGCTGGCGTTTTCGCCGAGGCGGATGAGCCGCGCGCCGAGCGCGTAGCGGCGGTTGGTGTTCTGCCGGACGTAGCCGAGATCCACGAGCGTGCGGATCAGCCGGTGGATCGTCGGCATCGGCAGGCCCGAAAGGGTCGCCAGCTCCGACAGGCTGGCCTCCCCACCGGTGTCGGCCAGATGCTCCAGCAGGTCGAACGCGCGCTGAAGGGACTGGACGCCGCCGTCCCGTGCGGTCTTCTCAGCCACCACCGGTGGTCCTCCTCACAAATCCTCACCACACTAGCGTTTGAGGTTCCGCTATGCAGAAACTATAGTCCGTCAGGTAAAAACCGTAGGGACGGTATCCAAGAACTCGGGGTGTTTTGCATGTCTGAAGTCCAGGTGCTCGGCGGGGCAGTCGACCGCGGCGACGAGATCCTGACCCCGGAAGCCCTCGCCTTCGTGGCGGGCATCCACGACGCGTTCGCGGCGCGCCGGGACGAGCTGCTCCAGGCCCGCGGCAAGCGCCGCGAGCAGGCCCGCACCACCGGACGGCTCGACTTTCTCCCGGAGACGAAGGAAATCCGCGAGGGCGACTGGCAGGTCGCCGAAGCGCCCGTGGCCCTGCGTGACCGGCGCGTGGAGATCACCGGTCCCACCGACCGCAAGATGACGATCAACGCCCTCAACTCCGGCGCCAAGGTGTGGCTCGCCGACTTGGAGGACGCCAACACCCCGCACTGGGCCAACGTCGTCGGCGGTCAGGTCAACCTGCGCGACGCCATCCGCGGTGACATCACCCTGGAGAGCGGCGGCAAGAGCTACGCGCTCAAGGACGACATCGAGCACGCCACCATCGTCGTCCGCCCGCGCGGCTGGCACCTCGACGAGCGCAACCTCACCTTCGGCGGGCGCAAGGGCGTCGGCGCGCTCGTGGACTTCGGCCTGTTCTTCTTCCACAACGCCCACGAACTGATCAACCGCGGCAAGGGCCCTTACTTCTACCTGCCGAAGATGGAAAGCCACCTCGAAGCGCGGCTGTGGAACGACGTGTTCACCCACGCGGAGAAGGAGCTGGGCGTCGAGCACGGCACCGTTCGCGCGACCGTGCTGATCGAGACCATCCCGGCCGCGTTCGAGATGGAGGAGATCCTCTACGAGCTGCGCGACCACGCGTCGGGCCTCAACGCGGGCCGCTGGGACTACCTGTTCAGCGTGATCAAGTACTTCCGCGACGCGGGCGAGAAGTTCGTGCTGCCGGACCGCAACTCGGTGACGATGACGGCGCCGTTCATGCGCGCGTACACCGAACTGCTGGTGCGCACCTGCCACAAGCGCGGCGCGTTCGCGATCGGTGGCATGGCCGCGTTCATCCCGAGCAAGGACCCGAAGGTCAACGAGGGCGCGTTCGAGAAGGTCCACGCCGACAAGGCGCGCGAGGCCGGCGACGGCTTCGACGGTTCGTGGGTCGCGCACCCCGGCATGGTCGCACTGTGCAAGGAAGAATTCGACAAGGTCCTCGGCGACAAGCCGAACCAGCTCGAGCGCACCCGCGACGAGGTGAGCGTGACCGCCGACCAGCTGCTCGACGTCGCGTCGACGCCGGGCAGCGCCACCGCGGCCGGCCTGCGCGCGGCGGTCGACGTCGGCGTCCGGTACCTCGCGTCGTGGCTCGGCGGAAACGGCGCCGCGGCCATCCACAACCTCATGGAAGACGCGGCGACGGCCGAGATCTCCCGGTCGCAGGTGTGGCAGTGGGTCAAGAACGGCACCGTGCTGGACAACGGCGAGCCCGTGACCGCGCAGCTGGTGCGGGGGGTGCTGGCCGACGTTCGCGGTGAGCTGGCCGCGGAGTACAAGGAGGAGCAGCTGGCGCTGGCCGCCGAGCTGTTCGAGCAGGTCGCACTGGCCGACGAGTTCCCGGACTTCCTCACCCTGCCGGCCTACGAGCACATCCAGTGACGGACGGCCGGCTCACCGAGGACGTCTACGCCGCCGCCGACGCGCGCCTCGCCGAGGCCGACGCGCGCGTCGCGGCGACCTATCCGGGTGAGCCGGCCGGTCGCCGGCCCGTGCACACCGTGTACGTGCCGGCGTCGGCGTATCGCACGCGGCTGGTGGCCGACTGGGGCAAGCAGGCGATGCGCGTGTTCGTGGAGCACGGTGAGCAGCTGGACCTGGCCCCGGACGTCGCCGAGCGCGTGCGGGCCAAGCTGCTGACCGAGCCGATCGAAGATCTGCGCATCGACTTCGAAGACGGCTACGGCCACCCCGGCGACGCTGAAGAGGACGCCGCCGCACTTGCCGCCGGCCGCACCCTCGCGACGACCAACGGTACCCCGTTCGTCGGTATCCGGTTCAAGAGCTTCGAGGCCGCCACCCGCCGGCGTGGTATCCGGACGCTCGACGTGTTCCTGTCCGGGCTACTTGGCTCCGGCCCGTTGCCCGCGGGGTTCGTCGTGACGCTGCCGAAGGTCACGGCCGTCGAGCAGGTTTCGGTCGCCGCCGACGTGCTGGCCCGCCTGGAATCCGCATACGGCCTCGCGGAAGGCACGCTGCGGTTCGAGGTACAGATCGAGACGGCCCAGTCGATCCTGGCCTCCGACGGCACGGTCGCGGTGGCGCGCATCGTCCAAGCCGCGGCCGGCCGTTGTTCGGGGCTGCACTACGGCACTTACGACTACAGCGCCGGCCTCGGCATCAGCGCCGCCCACCAGAGCATGGACCACCCGGCCGCGGACTTCGCCAAGAACCTCATGCAGATCGCGGCGGCCGGTACCGGCGTCCGGTTGTCCGACGGCTCCACCAACCGCCTGCCGGTCGGTGACGACCTGCCGGGCGCGTGGGCGGAGCACCTGCGACTGGTGCGGCGCAGCCTGGAACACGGTCTGTACCAGGGCTGGGACCTGCACCCGCACCAGCTGCCGACGCGGTTCGCCGCCACGTACGCCTTCTACCGTGAAGGCTTGCCCGCCGCCGCAGCCCGCTTGCGCGACTACGCCTCGCAGACGTCGTCGGGCGTGCTCGACGAACCCGCGACCGCGGAGGCACTCGCCCGCTACCTGCTGGGCGGCTTCCACTGCGGCGCACTCGACGAAGCGGAGCTTCCGTTCGATGTCCCCACACTGAACCGCTACGCCCAGCGCCTCGGCTGAACACCCCACGGCCCGTTCGGAATGCGCGGGTAAGCTTTTGGCCGTCTTTCTGGTGCAGGGTGGAAGGAACACGACTCCATGGCCGAAGAAGCCGTCGAAACACTGGAGTTCCAGTCTGAGGCGCGCCAGCTGCTGCAGCTGATGATCCACTCGATCTACTCGAACAAGGACATCTTCCTGCGCGAACTGATCTCCAACGCGTCGGACGCGCTCGACAAGCTGCGGCTCGAGACCTACCGCGACAAGGACTTGGAGGCCGACACCACCGACCTCCACGTCGAGATCGCGATCGACAAGGACGCGCGCACGCTCACCGTCACCGACAACGGCATCGGGATGGACCGCGACGACGTCGTGAACCTGATCGGGACGATCGCGAAGTCCGGCACCGCCGAGTTCCTGCGCAAGATGAAAGAGGCGGCCAAAGCCCGGGAAACCCAGGAGGGTCAGGACCTCATCGGCCAGTTCGGGGTGGGCTTCTACTCGAGCTTCATGGTCGCCGACAAGGTCACGCTCACCACTCGCAAGGCCGGTACCGCGGAAGGTGTGCGCTGGGAGTCCGAGGGCGAGGGCACCTACACGATCGAGTCCGTTGCCGACCTGCCGCAGGGCACGGCCGTCACGCTGCACCTCAAGCCGGCCGACGACGAGGACAACCTCTTCGACTACGCGTCGGAGTGGAAGGTCCGCGAGATCGTCAAGAAGTACTCCGACTTCATCACCTGGCCCGTCCGCATGGCCGGTGGCGAGGGCGAAGCGGAGACCCTCAACTCGCAGAAGGCGTTGTGGGCGCGGCCCACCTCCGAGGTGTCCGACGAGGAGTACCAGGAGTTCTACAAGCACATCAGCCACGACTGGACCGACGCGCTCGAAACCGTCCGCATGCAGGCGGAGGGCACGTTCGAATACCAGGCGCTGCTGTTCATCCCGTCGCGCGCGCCGATCGACCTGTTCATGCGCGACGCGAAGCGTGGCGTGCAGCTGTACGTGAAGCGCGTGTTCATCATGGACGACTGCGAAGCGCTGATGCCGAACTACCTGCGCTTCGTGAAGGGTGTCGTCGACGCGCAGGACCTCTCGCTCAACGTGTCCCGCGAGATCCTGCAGCAGGACCGCCAGATCCGCGCGATCCGGCGCCGGCTGGAGAAGAAGATCCTCTCCACGATCAAGGGGATGGACGCGGAGAAGTACGCCACCTTCTGGCGCGAGCTCGGGCGTGCGGTGAAGGAAGGCCTGCTCGAGGACCCGGAGAACCGTGAGCAGATCCTGGAGATCTCGTCGTTCGCTTCGACGAACCACGCCGAGAAGCCGACGCGGCTGCGCGAGTACCTCGAGCGCATGAAGGACGGCCAGGAACACATCTACTACGTCACCGGCGAATCGCGGACCACGCTGGAGAACTCGCCGCATCTGGAAGCCTTCCGCGCCAAGGGTTACGAGGTCCTCTTCCTCACCGACCCGGTCGATGAGATGTGGGTCGAGGGCGTTTCGGGCTTCGACGGCAAGACCTTCCAGTCCGTCGCCAAGGGTGAAGCCGACCTCGGCGACGAGACCTCCGACGAGCAGAAGGCCGAGTACGCCGACCTGCTCACGTGGATGTCGGCGACGCTGGAGGACACCGTCAAGGAGGTCCGCCTTTCGTCGCGGCTGACCACGTCGCCGTCCTGCATCGTCGGCGACTCGGGCGACATGACGCCGACGCTGGAGAAGATGTACCGCGCGATGGGGCAGGAGCTGCCGCAGATCAAGCGCGTGCTGGAGCTCAACCCGGAGCACCCGCTCGTCTCCGGCTTGCGCAGGGCGTTCGCGGAGAACCCGGCGGACCCCACGCTGCCCGAGACGGCGGAGCTGCTGCACGGCATGGCGTTGCTGGCCGAAGGCGGCGAGCTGGCCGATCCGAGCCGGTTCCTCAAACTCGTGGCCGACCGCGCGGCCAAAGCCCTGTAGGTCTCGTGAGTGTTCGGGCCGGG
>DASZNR010000040.1:0-15960 GCA_035551175.1 Amycolatopsis sp.
ACCAACCCGCACCGTCATCGACATCGCGGGCTGGTCAACCTGGCGCCGACACCACCAACACCGCGCCCGACAATGCCACTACCAGCGACGACACCGACAACCAGCACCCGATCACGAACTACAACTGGAGTATTAGAACCGGCTTTGCCGCTCACGAGCGCGGGTGGTGCTGCGGTGCTGTCGAGGTGCACCGGATCGAGTGATGCGTCGTCGAACGTTTGTTCGGACAATGGGGGTATGAGCAACTTACTGGCCACCAGACCGCGGTGGCAGCTGCGGCTGTCAGACGTGGCTGGTGACGTGCTGGCCCGGCAGGCCCGCATGTCCTCCGACTATGCGGCCCAGCTGGATTCGATCGCCGAACTCGACGCCCGCGGTGGGCCGGACGGATTCCCTTCGACGGCGGCGTTTCTCACGTCCGCGTTGAACTTGACGCCGGGAGAAGCGCGGGAGCGGATCGCGCAGGCGCGGCAGGAGCTGCCGTTGGCGCGCAAGGCGTTGGCCGGCGGCGACATCTCGCACTCGCATTTCACGGAGATCGCCCGGTTGCTGGCCCAGGCACCCGACTGGCTGACTGCCCCGATCTACACCGCCACCGAGGAGGCGCTCGTGACCGCCGCTGCGCAGGCTTCTCTGCCTACCCTGCGCAAGATCGGGCGCCGCGTGAAGGCCTACTGGGAAACCGAGGGTCGCGACCCCGACGACCGTGAGCACGATACGGCGTCACCCCGGCGCGAATTCCGGTTCAGCTGGACCCGGGGCCGGCGACTCCGCTTCAGCGGCGACCTCGACGCCGAGACCGGTTCCTTGCTGGAACAACTGATGGTGCCCCTGGCCGCACCTGACCCGGCCGACGCCGCCGGCAATCCGGATCGGCGCACAGCCGCGGAGCGCAGGGGAGACGGCTTCGCCGCGATCGTCGAACTCGCCGCCCGATCCCAGTATCTTCCCGAGAAAGCGGGCGAACGTGCCGTCGCCACGATCACGATCAGCCTTGAGGACCTGCAAGATGCCGCCACCACCAGGACTCTGGTGCTCGATGACGGAACCACCCAGCCCATCTCAGCCATGCGGCGAATGCTGTGTGACGCAAAGATCTATCCTGCAGTTCTGGGTGGCGCGGGGCAGGTCCTGGACCTCGGCCGCTCCGCCCGCACCGCTCCACCCGCGCTCAGGCGCGCCCTGATCCTCAGGGACCGCGGCTGCACCTTCCCCGGCTGCCATTTAGGTCCACAGTGGACTGAAGTGCACCACGTCCGGCACTGGGCCGACGGCGGCGCCACCGACCCGGGCAACTGCGGCCTGAGCTGCACCCGTCACCACCGCTACCTGCACCACAGTGGCTGGGACATCACCATCATCGGCGGCACCGTCCACTGGATCCCGCCCGCCCTTCTGGATCCCGAACGCAAACCCCTTCGCAACACCGCCCACGACCCACCTCCCGGCTCATCCTGATCGGTCTCGGGTTCCGGGGTTCAGCGGCTCCGGCTGTATGCGGGGGTCCGCTCGCGTTGTGCTCGCGGGTGACGGAGCCCGTACGCGGGGTGCCCCGCGTACGGGCAACCGATCATTGGCGTGAGTGATCTTCCCTGCCCCTGAAGACATGCCACTGAAGACATGCCACTGAAGACATGCCGTCGTGACAAGCGACCGGCTGGTCACCTCACCGTTTCGGCTGAAGCGTGGACCTCGTTCACCACGGCTGTCACGTGCTGAGGGAGATCACGTGCTGGTGACACCTTCCGGGTGAGGTTCGCCCGCATCTTCGTGACCGGCTACCTTCTGCGGGTGGCGTACGGGGAGGAACGGGGATGACCAGCACGGTGACGCGGCCGGAGACGTCTGCGGCCGCCGGGGGTGCTGACGCGCCCCCACCGGAGGAGCCGCAGGGCCGCAGCGGGATCGGGGGGCTCCTGGAGCTGCCCGGCCAGGCGGTGCGCGCCGTCGTGAGATCGGCGAGGACGACGCCGGGCCGGCTGTCGGTGATCGCCGTCGGCGTGGTGTTGCTGGCGTTGGTGTCGGGGCTGATCTCGACACTGTCCGTGCAGAACAAGGACGACACGATCTCGGGCTTGATCGACCACCGGGAGCCGCTGGCCGTCGCGGCGCAGCAGGTGTTCCGTTCCCTGTCCGACGCGGATGCGACGGCGGCGACCACGTTCCTGTCCGTCGGCACCGAGCCGCCGGAGCTGCGGAAGAAGTACGAGCAGGACATCGCGCAGGCCGGCTCGGCGCTGGCGATGGCCGCTTCGGACACCACTGACGTCGGGGACGCCGCCCACCAGGTAGACATTCTGAACCAGAAGATCCCGGTGTACACGGGGATCGTCGAGACGGCACGCGCGAACAACCGGCAGGGATTCCCCTCGGGGGCTTCGTACCTGCGGGAAGCGTCGGCGCTGATGCGGTCGACGATCCTGCCCGCGGCGCAGGCGTTGTACAACGACCACACGCAGAAGCAGTTCGACGAACAGGACGGCAGTTCCGACGTGCCGTGGGCGGCCGTCGTGCTGCTCATGGTGTTGCTGGCGGCGCTGATCGTCACGCAGATCTATCTGACGCGTAAGACGAACCGGGTGCTGAACATCGGGCTGCTGGTCGCGACGGCGTGCGTGATCGTGTCGATGCTGTGGGGTGCCGTGGCGCTGGTCGTGCAGGGCAGTCTGATCGGCGCGGGCAAGGACGACGGTACGTCGCAGGTCGACGTGCTGGTCCGCGCGCGCATCGCGGCCCTGCAGGCGCGGGCCGACGAGACCTTGACCCTGGTCGCCCGGGGTGACGGGCAGTCGTACGACCAGCAGTTCATCAAGCTGGCGGAGCAGCTGGTCGGCGCCGACGGCCAGGGCGGGCTCATCGGCAAAGCGCGGGACCTCGCGCAGGGCACGCCGGGACAGCAGAAGATCGAGGCCGCCGAGCAGGCGGCGCGCGAGTGGTCGCTGGCGCACCTGCAGGTGCGGAAGCTGGACGACAGCGGGCAGTACCAGCAGGCTGTCGACTTCGCGACGAGCGTGAGCCAGGGCAGCGCGGCCGCCGCCTTCGCGCGGCTCGACGCGAACCTGCAGGACGCGATCGAGGTGTGCCGGCAGGAGTTCCTCAGCGACACGCAGTCGGGCGATCGAGCGTTGACGGCGTTGGCGCCGGGCGTCGCGGTGCTGGCTGTGCTGGCCGCGGGTGGCGTGACCGTCGGGGTCCGGGAACGGCTGCGGGAGTATCGGTGATCCGTGGGTTCGTGGTCGGAGCCGTGCGAAGAAGACTTGGGGAGTACCGGTGATTCGGTCGCGTCACTTGTTCCGGGCGGCTGCGCTGGCGGTGGTCGTGCTTTCAGCATCCGCCTGCGGCGCAGGGCTTCAGCCGGTCGATCCGGCCCCGGTGAGTGACGCGGCCTGGCCGATGCCGGCCGACGTCGGCGGCCCCGACGCCTCCGCCGGCGGCTCCGCCGACGACAGCTGTGACCCGACCGCGAGCCTGTCGCCCGACGGCGCGTCGACGAGCTCGCCGTCGGTCGCGAAGATCAAGGCGCGGGGCAAGCTGATCGCGGGCGTCGACCAGACCACCTACCTGTTCGGCTTCCGCAATCCCAAGACGGGCAACCTCGAGGGCTTCGACATCGACCTCGTCAACCAGATCGCCGCCGCCATCTTCGGCACCGCCGAGGGCCACGTGCAGTACCGGGCGATTCCGTCGTCGCAGCGAGAGCAGGTGCTGAAGGATCACCAGGTCGACGTCGTCGTGCGCACGTACTCGATCACGTGCGCGCGGCTTCGCGACGTGGCCTTCTCGACGGTGTACTACGTCGCGGGCCAGAAAATCCTCGTGCCCAAGGCGTCCAACGCTCGGTCGCTCGCCGACCTCAGGGGCCAACGCGTCTGCGCCACCAAGCAGTCCACCTCGCTCGCCAAAATCGCCACCGACCCCGCCCACCCCATCGCCGTCTCCGTCGACAACTGGTCCGACTGCCTGATCATGCTGCAACAACATCAGGTCGACGCCGTCTCCACCGACGACACCATCCTCGCCGGCATGGCTGCCCAGGACCCCACCGTCAAGGTCGCCGGCGACGCCATGACCACCGAGAACTACGGCGTCGGAATCCCCAAGGACGAACCGGACCTGGTCCGATTCGTCAACAGCGTCCTCGACACCGTCCGCGGCAACGGCGCCTGGCAATCCAGCTACCAGAAGTGGGTCGGTGCCCGGCTCGGTCCGGCTTCTCCTCCGCAGCCGAACTACAAGTGAACCTCTGTCGCTCTTGACCGGCGTAGGCCGTAGCGGAGCGCGGGTCGGGCGAGGCTTGCGGGTGCTCGCATGGTCCTGGCCGACCGGTCGTCGGGCTTGCGCGCGGGGCGAGGGGACCTTTCGTACCGCCGAAATGCGTCGGACGCGAACGGGCCGCTGGCGTCATCGTGCAGGTCGGGGCGGGGTCGCCGTGGTTCTTTCGGGGTTTCCTCCTGGTGGACTTCGCCGTCCGAACCCCACGATCGTGATGCCCGTCTAGGATCATTCACGGACTTTCAGCCAGCCCGGGAGGTAGTTGTGTCGGAGGAGCCGCGCCGTCCTCGGCACGCCGCGCCGGACGAGGCCGCGGGCGGCGAGCCGCCTTCGTGGACGCCGCCGCCGCCCGTCCGGTGGGACACGCCGGAATCGTCGGTCTCGGGTCAACTCGACCCGGCCGCACGTCCGGCGGACCCGGAGTCACCGACCGCGATCAACACCCCGGTCTACCGGCCGACGCCTCCTCCGCAGGGCTCGCCGCAGCCGCCGTGGGCTCAGCCAGGTCAGCCGGTGCCGGGCGGTTACCCGTCGGCTCCGGGCACCGGCCGCCAACCCGGTCCCGGCACGCCGTCGCAACCCTTCCCGGCACAAGGACCCGCCACCGGCACCCAAGGTGGTTATCCCTCGGCTCCGGGCACCGGTAACCGACCCGCGCCCGGACGGCAGCACCCGCAGTCGCAAGCCCGGGCATACCCGCAGAACCCTGGGTACCCGCCTGCGTCCCACACCGGCCAGCAGCGCAACCCCGGCCAACCGCCGCAATTCTCCGGACCCGGTAACCGCGCCGAGGCGCCACAGCGCACGGGCCAGCCGTCGCGTTCCGCGGCGCAGGGACCGGAATCCAATCCGGCCGGCACCGCCGAGGACCCTGCCGCGCGCCAGTCCAGGACGGACTCCGCCTCTCGCCGGGCAGGGCCCGACACCGCACGGCCCGACACCGCACGGCCCAGCGCTGCACGGCCCGAACAGCTCGCGGCCAGTCCCGCCGCCGCGGACTCCGAACCGGCGAACAGCACCGCCGGAAACAGCACCGCCGGGAACAGCACCGCCAGGAACAGCACCGCCAGGAACAGCACCGCCACGCACGAACCCGCCACCAATGAACCAGGCACGAACGAGCCAGCCGAGGCCAGAAATCTCCCCGGCACCGAAGACCCCGCTCGTTCCCCGCGTGACCTCGCACCCGTCGTTCTTCCGCAGTCCCGGCAGCCGGCGGCCCCCGTCGATCCGGCAGCACCGATGCCCACCAGCGTGCTCGCCAACCCGAACAACCCCGGCACCCAGAGCATCATGCCGCCGTCTCCGCGCGTGCAGCCGAAGGAAGACCTGCCGGACCCCGGCACGGACAGCGTCGTCGCCGCGGCCGGCAGCGAGGGCCGCGAAAACAGCGAACGTGGTAGCCAAGGCACCGGAACCGGCACGGGTTCACAGGGCTCACAGGGCACCGGCGCGTTCCCCGGCACGTCCCGCCGCACCGGCAGCCGCACGTCGACGCGACGGTCCCGGCGCGGCCGGCTCGGCGCCGGACTTATCGAGGTTCCGCCGGTGCCGTACCGCGACCCGTCGACGGCCGTCCTGCAGAACCCGGTGGTCTCCGAGGAAAAACGCTTCTGCGGCAACTGCGGCGCCAAAGTCGGCCGCGCGAAGGGTGGCAAACCCGGCAACCCCGAAGGAACGTGCGCCAACTGCGGCACGGCCTTCTCGTTCCTCCCGAAGCTGCAGCCCCACGAACTCGTGGGCGGTCAGTACGAAGTACTCGGCGCTCTCGCCTACGGCGGACTCGGCTGGATCTACCTCGCGCAGGACCACAACGTCTCCGACCGTTGGGTCGTCCTCAAAGGCCTGATCGACACCGGCGACGCCACCGCCATGGCCGCCGCCGCCAACGAGATGCGGTTCCTGGCCGAGGTCGAGCACCCGAACATCGTCAAGATCCACAACTTCGTGCAGCACCCGGACGCGCAGACCGGCACCTCCGTGGGTTACATCGTGATGGAGTACGTCGGCGGACAGTCGTTGCGGCAGCTCGCCCTGCAGCACCACCGCGAGAGCCAGCGGCCGGAGCCGTTGCCGATCGGCCAGGTCATCGCATACGGCCTGGAGATCCTCCCCGCGCTCGGCTATCTCCACGGTCAAGGACTGCTCTACTGCGACCTCAAGCCCGACAACGTGATCCAGACCCACGAGCAGCTCAAGTTGATCGACCTCGGTGCCGTCCGGCGCATCGACGACTACGAGAGCCCGCTCTTCTTCACCACCGGCTACAGCGCGCCCGAGCTGGCGACCCACGGCGCGTCGATCTCCTCCGACCTCTACACCGTCGGCCGCACGCTGGCCGTGCTGAGCTTCGAGTTCCAGGGCTACACCTCGAAGTTCAAGACGACGCTGCCCGGTCCGGACCAGGTGCCGCTGTTCGCGCTTTTCGGTTCGTACTACAGGTTCCTCAAGCGCGCGACGCACAGCGATCCCGACCGCCGTTTCCTCGCCGCCGAGGACATGTCCGACCAGCTCACGGGCGTGCTGCGCGAGATCATGGCGCTGGGCACGAACAAGCCGCGCCCGGCTGCGTCGACGGTGTTCGGGCCGGAAAGCCGCACGTTCGGCGTTCACCTGGTCGTGCCCGAAGCAGGCAATAAGGTGCCGCTGCCGGAGCCCGCCGAGGTCGTAGCCGGTCTGCCGATCCCACAGGTCGACACCGACGACCCGGCCGCCGGTGTCCTCGCGACGACCACAGCGCTCGACCCCAACGAAGCCATCGAGGCCCTCGCGGGCGCGCCGCGCGAGTCGATCGAGGTGCGGCTGAGGATCGTCCGCGCGCGCATCGAGCTCGGCGAGTTCGTCGAGGCCCAGCGACAGCTGCAGGCGGCCCAGTATCTGGCCATCCGCAACGGTTTCCCCCACGACTGGCGCATCGACTGGTACCGCGGCCTCATCGAGCTGGCCGGCGCACGGCCGCGGGTCGCCCACGTCGCCTTCGACGCCGTTTACGACGATCTGCCCGGTGAGATCGCGCCGAAGCTCGCGCTCGCCGTCAGCGCCGAGGGCGTCGGCGACTACTTCGGCGCCGCCCGCTACTACGAGCTCGTGTGGCGCACCGACCGCACGTACGTGAGCGCCGCGTTCGGCCTCGCCCGCGTGTACCTGGCGCAGGGCGCGCGGGCCAGCGCCGTCGAGGTACTGGAGGCCGTGCCCGCGACGTCGACCCACTACGTCGACGCGCAGGTCGCCGCCATCAAGATCAAGACACAGGGCGGCAACGACGAGGAGACGCGGATTTCCGAACGGGACCTCGTCGACGCGTCCGGCCGCCTCGAACGGCTGAACCTCGACGTCGAGCGCCACACCCGCCTCTCGGCCGAAGTCCTCGAAGCCGCATACGACTGGCTTCGCGCGGACTCGTCGAAGCCCTCGGACTCGACCAAGGTCCTCGGCTACGCGCTCGAAGAACGCGACGTCCGGTTCGGTCTCGAACGCTGCTACCGGTCCCTCGCCCGGTTGGCCGGCTCCGCCGAGGACCGCATCAGCCTGGTCGATCGCGCCAACTCGATCCGACCCCGCACACTCACGTGATCAGGGGTTGATTTCCCACTCCTGACCCTGCCGCCGCTCTTGCCGTTCGCGGGCCTCCGCGAGCTTCTTGAGGGCTTCCGGGTCGCCGTGGGTCGTGAAGTGGTCGAACCCGACCGCGACGAACAGGGCGCGGGCGGTCACGGCGAGGGGGCCGTCCGGCGCGTCGAGTCGTCCGTCGGCGCTGACGTAGATCTTGCGGCCTGCTGTGCCGTCCAGGTGGGCCTCGATGTACAGCGTCGAGCCGACCGGGACGGGGCGGCGGAAGTCGGTCTCGAGCTTGCCCGTCACGGCCGGGCGACGCAGCAGGTTGCCGACCACCGAGCCGAGGGCCTCGTCGAATGCACACGCCAGCAGTCCGCCGTGGGCCAGGCCGGGCGCACCCTGGTGTGCGGGAGTGACGGTGAACTTCGAGAGCACCGTGTGCCCCTCGCCGACTACGGAGCGCAGACGAAGGCCGGCGTCGATCTCGTCGCCGCAGCCGAAGCACTCGTCGAAGTGCACGCCCAGCTCGGTGCCGGCGACGGGGGCTTTCGGGTGTATGACGGGCGGCTCGACCGGCACCGGCGGCCACGGAGGGGAAACACGGCTCATGCGGTGACGTTAACCCGCGGGTAGCCGTTCGAAGTACGCGGCCTGATCTGCGACGGGAGTTTCCTCGGCGCACAGTAGTCGGAAAATTCCGGACGGTAGATATTTGGCAACTCACGCTGCCGATCAATCGGGACCGTACGAGACTCGGGAAATGAGTTGTATCGGAGCTAGCGGTCTCGTCCGAGGAGGTCGTCGCGGGGATGAGTGAGGAAACGGCGAAGAAACCCGAGGTGGATCCGAGAACCGTCAAGCGGGCCGTGTGGGCTTCGGCGATGGGTAACGCGACCGAGTGGTACGACTACGGAGTCTTCACCTCGGGTGCGATCGCCACGAGCATCGGCACGGTTTTCTTCCCGGGCGAAGGCAACGCGGTGCTGAAGTCGCTGGCACTGGTGGCGGTCGGGTTCATCGTGCGGCCGTTCGGCGGCGCCTTCTTCGGCCCACTGGGTGACAAACTGGGGCGGCAGAGGGTCCTCGCGATCACGATCCTGCTGATGTCGGGCTGCACCTTCCTGGTGGGCGTGCTCCCGACGTACTCCGGCAGCTACAGCATCGGCCTCGGGGCGCCGATCCTGATCCTGTTGCTACGCCTGGTCCAGGGATTCTCCACGGGTGGTGAGTACGGCGGCGCGGCGACATTCATCGCGGAATACGCGCCCACGAAACGCCGTGGATTCTTCGGCTCCTTCCTCGAGTTCGGGACGCTGAGCGGCTACGTGCTCGGCAACGTCGTCGTGCTGGCGGTCACGCTGTCGCTGTCGTCGGAGCAGGTCGAGGCGTGGGGCTGGCGGATCCCGTTCTACGTCGCGCTGCCGTTGGGCCTCGTCGGTCTGTACCTGCGGTCGAAGCTCGAGGACACGCCGGAGTTCAAGCGCCTCGAAGCTTCGGGCCAGAAGTCGGAGAAGGCGCCGCTGAAGGAGACGCTCACCCGCAACTGGCGGATGATCCTCAACCTCATCGGCATCGTGCTGCTCCTGAACATCGCGGACTACATGCTGCTCACGACGATGCCGACGTACTTCACCGACACGCTGCACATCAACGACAACACGTCAACGCTGATCATCATCGGCGTCGAGATCGTGCAGATGGCGATCATCCTGCCGCTGGGCGGGCTGTCGGACCGGATCGGCCGGAAGCCGCTGCTGCTGACGGCGGCGATCGGGTTCCTCGTGCTGAGCTGGCCGTGCATCAAGCTGATGCAATCGGGCAGCCTGCTGTGGCTCGTCGTCGGCTTCGGCATCGTCGCGATCCTGCTGGTGCTGATGCTCGCCGTGATCGGCTCGACGTTCCCTGCGATGTTCCCGACGCGCGTGCGGTACGGCTCGTTCGCCATCGGCTACAACGTGTCGACGTCGCTGTTCGGTGGGACCTGTGGGGTCGTCGTGACGGCCCTGATCGGCAGCACCGGCAACAAGGACTGGCCGGCGTACTACCTGATGGTCGCCGCCGTGATCGCGCTGGTGCCGATCATCAAGATCCCGGAGACCGCGAAGGTGCCCATCGAGCAGATCGACAGGGCCGGTGCCGGCGGCAAGCTGGCCGGCACCGCTCGCTGACCTTCGTCCGAAACCGAAAACGGCCCGTCCCCCTTTTGCTCGGGGACGGGCCGTTCCTTTGTGGACCTTCAGTTCGCTGCGGGTCAGTGCGCCTCGGGGGCAACCTCGGCCGGACGGGGAGCGAAGCGCTTCCGCGACCAGACAGCCAGCCCACCGGCGACCACAACAGCTACTACGGTTTCCATGATCAGTGCCGCGAACACCATTTGCTTCCTCCTCGAGTTCTCGGGCCGGCGGCGCCGGCTGAGCAACGGACTTGTGGCGGTCCCAACGACCTCCACACGGCATATCGCCACAAGGGGCTCGGATATTTCGCCGGAAACCCACCTCTCGAGGGTGACGTCGACCACTCTTCGAAGGGTCGGGAAACACCGTCTGAACTGCGGGTTTGCCTCAGGCTCGATTGAGGTCTGGACCAATTCTGCGAGGGGTGCGTTCCGGCTCCGGTTCACGACCGTTCGTCGCGTCGCGTAGAGGTGTATTGGTCTAGTCGTCCGATTTCGCGGGTCCGGTTCATGCGCCCATGCGCGACATGGGCTCGCGCCCGTCTCACGCGGCTTCGTCCTCGGCGGCCAGTCCGCGTGCCGCGCGGAATTGGTCCACTCGCCCCTCTTCACGCACGACTGGACCAATCGCGAGCCGACCCCATCCGCGGGTGGTCGGCTCGCGTTGAACGACCGCTCGCGGCGACGGTGTGGGGGTCAGCGGCGGGTGGTCGTGGGCAGAGCTGACCCGGAGGGCGCACCCGGGACCGGCACCGACGGCGACCGGGTTGCCGAGCGCGGGCCCCTGGTCGGGGTGGCGGGGGTGAAAGTGGGGGTCGCGGAATCGGCGAGGGGAGGCTCGTTCGGTGCTTGGTCCGGCAGTACGTGACTCGGACGGCCGCCGGTCGGAACCGCAGTCGGCGGGGACGGGGTGGGCGACGGCGATCCGGACGGCGCGATCGTCGACAGGCCCGGCCCGGCGGGCTCGATGGGCGACGGCTCGGCGGGCCCCCGATGCCCGACCGCGACGCCGGCCAGCGCGAGAACCGCCACGGTCCCCAAGGAGCTCCCGGCGACGGCCCAACGCTTGCGGCGCCGTCGGATCCGGGCGCCGTGGGCGATGACGCCGGGGGCGGTGAGCGAGAGGGGCGGACCGGCGGGGGTGTCGGCGAACAGGGTGCGCACGTCGTCTTCGTCCACCGGGCTCACCTCCCTCCCGTGATCGGCATGGCCGCGAAGTGCGGTCCCAGCTTGGCTCGCAACGTCGCGAGCCCGCGCGCTGCCTGGCTTTTCACCGTGCCGGTGCTGCAGCCGAGGGCGGCGGCGGTTTCCTCGACGGACAGGTCCTCGAAGTACCGCAGCACGAGCACGGCCCGCTGCCGAGGCCCCAGCACCGCCAGCGCGCGCTGGACCACCAGGTCGTCGGAAGTCGGCGAGGCAGCCGGGACGTCTGGTGGCACGTCGGTGAGCCGCTCGCGTTTCCATCGGCTGCGGCGGTTCTCGGCGAGGAACGTGCGAAGCACGACTTTGCGCGCATACGCGTCCAGGCTGTCGTGGCGCGACAGACGCGGCCACGCGACATAGAGCTTCACCAACGCCGTCTGGGTGAGGTCTTCGGCGCGGTGCCAGTCGCCGCACAGCAGGAACGCCGTGGCCCGGAGCTGGTGCGCGCGCTCGCCGAAGTACCGGGCGAACTCGCCGTCCCACAGCGAGCCCGGCCCGGACGTCGGACGGGAGCGCGAAACCACCGGCGCGATCAACCCCAGATCGACGGCAGTCGCTGATCGCCGGTCGGGCCGGCGGGAATCGCGGTCGGTACGCGGACTTGGCCGGGCGCCTGCGTCGGCACCGGCTGCCCGGCCCGTGGCGGCTCACCCGGACGCTGGCTGGGCAGCGTCGGCGTCGGCTCCAGGTGTTGGCCCGGCGCCGACGTCTCCGTCGGTCGCGGGGTGGCCGGTGCCGGGTCGGACGGGCGGGCAGTGGGCGTCTGAGGGGCAGCCGGCGCCGGGCCGGCGGGCGCAGCCTGGTCGGCGAACGCCACCGCTCCACCCGTCACGGCCCCCGCGGCCAGCAACACCGCACCCACACTCATCGCGAAACGAATACGCACGTCATCTCCTCGAACTCGGGCAGGCACCCCCCGGCGCCCCTTCTGCCCGTAGACATGCCCTGCCCCGCCCGCCGGGTTGCACCGAGTTTTTCGCCCAGCTGCCGACGGTCTGTCAGGCCAGCGCCGAGAGCTTGCTCCACGACGCCCAGTCGTACGTCCAGTCGCTGTAGTCGCCGTCCTTGGAACTCAACGTCTGTGTGCTGCCCGTGATCTCCACTGGGTCACCGGGGAGCACGCTGTCGTAGTAGATCTTCGCGTTCGCCGGCGAAAGGTTCAGGCAGCCGTGCGAAATGTTCTTCTTGCCCTGCGCCCACACGGAGCCGGCGAGGCCGTGGATGAACTCACCGTTGTTGGAGATGCGGACGGCCCACGGCACGTTGACGTCGGTGTAGCCGTAGCGCGGGTTGCTCATCGAGTACGTCGCGTGCTTCGACATCACCACGTGCACACCGCTGTGGGTGACGCGCCCCGGGTCGGAGTCGAGGCCGTAGCTGACCGGGAAGTCCATGACCTGCTTGCCGTCGCGGATCACCTGCATGCGGTGTTCCTGGGTGTTGCCCTTGACGATCTGTGAACGCCCGATCGTGAAGCTTGCGGAGACGTCCTGGCGCCCGTACGTGCCGTTGCCCATGGAGACGCCGTAGATGTTCGCGTTGACCTTCACGGTCGTGCCCGGTTGGAAGTACTCCTTCGGACGCCAGTGCACGGAAGTGTCGCCGTCCAGCCAGGCCCACGATCCTTCGGTCTTCGGCATCGTTGCCACGGACAACGCCTTCTCCACGGACGCCTTGTCCTTCACGGCGCTGGGGAACGTCAGGGCGATCGGCATCGCGATGCCGTACGTCTGGCCATCGCTGACATTCAGGTGTCCGGCCATTTGCCGCCGTGGTTTCACGGTGGTGAACGCGCCGGTGAGCTGCACCGTCTTGCCGTCGCTGCCGGTCGCCTGACCCGACCACGTGTACGTCTTGCCGAAGCCGAGGTCCTCGGTCGTGCGCCAGCTCTTCTTGTCCGCCGACGGCGCGCCCTGCACCTGCTTGCCGTCGGGGTTCGTGAGGTTGACGGTGCCGAGCGTGCCGTCTTCGACGCTCACCTCCACGGGATCGTTGGGCGACACGTCCTGCGTTCCCGCGGCCGGTGTGAGCACAAAGCTCGCCGGCTTCGCGACGGGCGCCGCCTGCGTGGGCCCGCCGCCGGCGGTGCCGCTCGCACTCACGGTTCCCGGATCGCTGCTGCACGCCCCGAGCGTCAGCGCGGCCACGACCCCCAGCACCGCGACGCCGGCCCGGCGGCGCGCGAAGTTTCGGATAGTCACACGGATCCCCTCTCCCTTGCCACCCCTTGACAAGCCCAACCACCCAGACGTGCTGAAGCAGCTGCACGTTGATCGATCGGGTCGTGACCAACGTCACATCGTCGGTGGGATGGTGACACTCGGCGGACGCGCGACTTCCTTGCGTACTCGGTCTGGCTTCGGTCCAGCCGTTGTCGGTAAGCCTAAACGGCACCACCGACAGCGGTGCGTAGGCAGCGATACGACATTCCGGTGACGCGCGGGTCTGTGAACCGATCGAAGAGATCACGGGCTTCAGATTTGGCCAGATCCCGGTAGGCTGCTGCGCAGGCCGTCGTTTTGCGTGTTCGTGGCTTCACACTCGCGGAACTTCTGACGCGAGTGGTGGGGCGCTTCGCTCTTCGCTTCTCCCGTTGGAACCGCCCGGGATGGCCGGGGTGCCGCTTCGGTGGCATTCGAAGCGGATGTTTTACGAGGAGTACAGCGGTGGCGCAAGGCACTGTGAAGTGGTTCAACGCGGAGAAGGGCTTCGGCTTCATCGCGCAGGACGGCGGCGAAGGCGACGTGTTCGTTCACTACTCAGAGATCGAGGGCCGCGGCTTCCGCACCCTCGAGGAGAACCAGCGAGTGGAGTTCGAGGTCGGCCAGGGTCAGAAGGGGCCGCAGGCCCAGAAGGTTCGCGCGATCTGACACGGGCCTAGCGCTTTCTCAGGCCTGATAGGGGACCCCCGGCGAGTACTTGCCGGGGGTTCCTTGTCTTTGTTGTGGGACGTTTTGTTTTTGTGGAACTTTTCGGGCCGCGGACTCTACTGTGGGTGGAGTTTTCGGACTGGGCGTGATCCGGCTTCGGACGCGAAACGGCCCCCGGCAGGTAGCCGAGGGCCGTCGAAGGTGCGGGGATCGAGCGGGGGCCCGCTGCGGGGTGGGGGTGAAGCCCCCGGAAAACGGGGTCAGCGAGGCAGCAGCGGTCCGTCGAAGGCACCCTTGGGGAAGGTGTATTCGTCGGTGAGGGCGTTGGATTCGCGCTGGCCCTGGGCGGAGGACGCCTGGCTCTCCCAGGACAACCGCTCGAGGATCCACTCCATGGCGAGGGCCTGGGGGGAGATGTCGCGCTCGGCGGCGAGTTCCTTGAGCTGCTGGGAGGCGATGAGGTTCATCCGCACCTGGTAGACCTGCGCTTCACCGAAACGCTTGCCCGTTCCGGTGCTTTCGGGGTCGGCGTCCGGGGCGAGGGCCGCCAGGTAACTGGTGAGCTCCGAGTCCTCGACGACTTCGTCGACCGCCGGCTTGGCGGGGTTGCGGTGTCGTCCGGGCGAGACGGCCTTGAGGTTCGTACGGCTGCCGAGGCGGCCGAGTGAGGGAAGAGGCACCCGGACACGATAACGGTTCGGTCTCGGCAAACAAACCACTGTGAGCCACGACACAAGGCAAATTGCTGCCCATTGAGGCGATTCGATCGCCTGTTCAGCCCAGTGGCTAAAGCGCGTTCTATGACTGTCCGTTGATCACGATGATCAAACTGTGCCGGTGGACCGATCACCAGGTCACGATGAAAAACCACAGAAATGGAGAGACCCCCGCGCCAGGGGGAGGAACGCGGGGGTCGGAGGGGATCTCCACAGGCGCTGACCGGGGGTGTGTCAGCACCACCGATTGTTGCACGAGTTCCCGCCTTGGGCGAGTGGAACCGTGAGAAATCCACACTCCGCTTCGCGTTCGAGATCTCCTGAATGGTGCCCGGGATTCCCGAGAGTTGTGCGGAGAGTGTTCCCAGGTTCACTCTCCGGGGGGCTGCCTGTTGCGCTCGGCTCTGGTTAGCCTCGCGGCCAGTTGTTCCGAATCGGGAGGAGGGGCCATGGGCGGGTCTGTGGAAGTTCGACAGTTCCTCCTTCGTTATGAAGGGGCCGACGGAGGCGTTGCGACGGGCGGCGTGCCGGCGCAGCGCGGTGGGTCCAGCGACGCGCAGCGTGTCTCCGACGACCAGGTGCGCCGCGCGCGCCTCGCCGTCGCCCACGGCGCCCTCGATGTCGACGACTGTGCCCAGCTGCTCGAAATGCTGGGCCTCGACGTCGACGACAACGGCCAGGCGCCCGTCCAACGCTGACGGGACCCGTCAGGCCGGGTGCGGCGTTCCCGGCCGAGCGACGCACGCAGGCAGTGTCCAGCCCGCGCCGGTCGAAGCGCCGAAGTTGGCGCGACGAGGGCGTGATGTCGGCGTCGTCGCAGGTCCTGACCCGGGTGCCGGTGTTAGTCACCCCCCGGTGCGGGGTCGGTGCGGCGTGCCCTATGCTTGTAATCGCTCCCGGGGGAACCTGAGAGCGCGGTCGGTCGGTTCGCCGAAACCGACTGGGCTCCCATCGTTCAGTGGCCTAGGACTCCGCCCTTTCAAGGCGGCAACGCGGGTTCGAATCCCGTTGGGAGTACGCAGTACCAAGCAAGGCCCTGTGGCGCAGTTGGTTAGCGCGTCGCCCTGTCACGGCGAAGGTCGCGGGTTCGAGTCCCGTCAGGGTCGCAAGATCGTTCGGCTCCTAGCCGGCGTTCCCGGCCAGGTAGCTCAGTTGGTACGAGCGTCCGCCT